>JBBRWX010000005.1:0-87330 GCA_038248935.1 Actinomycetales bacterium | reverse complement strand
TAGACGACGCTTCGCCGGAGCCGGAGCCGGAGCCGGAGCCGGAGCCGGAGCCGGAGCCGGAGCCGGAGCCGGAGCCGGAGCCGGAGCCGGAGCCGGAGCCGGAGCCGGAGCCGGAGCCGGAGCCGGAGCCTGAGCCTGAGCCTGAGCCTGAGCCTGAGCCTGAGCCTGAGCCTGAGCCTGCACGGCAGACGGCTCCCCGACGCGCACGGGGCCGTCACCGCGCACTCGCCATTGTGGGCATTGTGCTCGCCGTGCTTCTCGCGGCCTATGTCGGAGCCGAGGCATGGGCAACGCGCACCGTCGCGAGCGATGTCACCGTGTTGGGCGAGAGGTTTGGCGGAATGCCGCGCGGCGACGCCAAGGTTGAGTTGGTGCGCCTTGCCGAGTCCCGCAACTCCACGCCGATCACACTCAGTGTTGCCAACTACTCCGCGACCATGGTGCCGTCGGCATCGGGGATCACCGTCGACGCCAACGCGACTCTTGATCGATTGACGGGCTTCACTCTGGACCCGATGAGGCTCATTGATCACGTCCGCGGCGGCGGCGAGGTCGACCCCGTGGTGCGAGTCGACGACCAGGCCCTGAGCGACGCGGTCAACCTCGTCGCGAACACGCTCGATCGCAAGGCCGAGTCGGCGGCGATCACGCTCGATGGCGCCAAGGTGATGGTGGCCGGCGGGCAGCCAGGAATCGTCGTCGATAGCAAGGCCACCGTGGGTGTCGTGACGGCAGCGTGGCCAGCAGTGACCTCCGTGGCGCCCGTCGCGAAAGTCACGCCGCCCGTGATCGAGCGCACCGTCGCGCTGGCTTTCGAGGAGCAGGTCAATAGCCGCGAGTTTGGGAAGGACATCACCCTCACCGGGCCCAATGGAGACGTGGTTCTGGCGCCGGAGGTCTGGGCGAAGTTCGCGAAAGTCGATACGTCAACTGGCGCCCCGATGCTTGTCGTCGACGGCGAGCGTCTGGCTGCATCCCTCCTGGAGACGCGACCGGAACTTAACAACGCGGCGCGCGGTTCAAGCGTTCTCTTTGACGCGAGCCACAATCTCCAGATCGACGAGGGTCAACCTGGTCGTGAGATTGATGTGAGTGGGCTCGGCGGGCGAGTACTGGTCGCCGCAGAAACCGTGACCCGCTCTGCGACGATGCCCTACACGATCACCGCTGTGGTGCCGCCCGCCGAAAATGTCAACATCGGCGACTTCACCACCAGGATCTCGGCCTTCGATACGCCGCTGACCAACGAGAAGATCAGAAACCAGAACCTGCAACACGCGGCCGACAAGATCTCGGGCCTCATCCTGCTTCCCCGTGCGACGTTCGACCTGACAAAGGTGCTGAGCCCCATCACGATCGCGGACGGGTACGTCGAGGCGGGCGTGCTCGTGAACGGCATCCATACCACGGGAGTGGGCGGGGGGCTCAGCCAGATGGCGACCACCAGCTACAACGCGGCGTACTTCGCAGGCTTCGACCTGATCAAGCACCGCCAACACAGCGTCTGGTTCCCGCGATATCCGGCGGGGCGCGAGTCGACGATCTACGAGGGCCAGATCAACATGGTGTTCAGGAACGACACCCCTTACGCCGCAATCATGAACTCGTATATCGAGGACAACAGGCTGCACGTGGATATCTGGTCGACGCCGCACTACCGGGTGGAGACGGAAGCAACCGCGCACATGAACGTGGTGCCTCCTGGTACCACAGTGATTACCGATCCGGCATGCGTGCCGTCTAAAGCGGGCCAGTCAGGATTCACGATCACGAACTACAGACACGTGTACCTTGGCGACACCATGGTCAAGGACGAGGCCGACACATGGAAATACAAGCCCGACAACGCGATCGCGTGCGCGTAGGCGACGCGGGAAAACGCGCCGCGGGGCGCGTTAAGATGAAGTCCCTCTCCACGTCCTAGAAAAGGGAGCCCTCGTGACCTACGTCATCGCCTTGCCGTGTGTAGACCTGAAGGACAAGGCCTGCATCGACGAGTGTCCGGTGGACTGTATCTACGAGGGTGAGCGGATGCTCTACATCCACCCCGACGAGTGCGTCGACTGCGGCGCTTGCGAGCCGGTGTGCCCCGTGGAGGCGATCTACTACGAGGACGACGTCCCCGACAAGTGGTCCAGCTACTACGCGGCGAACGTGGAGTTCTTCTCGGAGATTGGTTCTCCTGGTGGAGCGGCAAAGATGGGGCTGATCGCGCACGATCACGACCTCATCAAGTCGTTGCCCCCCCAGAACGTCGAATAGCGGCTGCGGATGGGCCTAGACGCGTCGGCCCTGCCCGACTTCCCTTGGGATAGCCTCACACCCTTTGTTGAGCTCGCCTCAGAGCACCCAGGCGGCGCCATCAACCTGTCCGTGGGGACTCCCGTCGATCCCACGCCCGCGGTGGTTCGTGACGCGCTCAAAGCCGCGGCCGATGCTCCCGGCTACCCGGCAACGCACGGAACGGCGGCGCTCAGGGACGCGGTCGTCGATTGGTTCGCCCGGCGGAGGGGCGTCGCCAACGTCGACCCCGCGTCGGTGTTGCCGACGGTGGGTTCGAAGGAGCTTGTCGCCTTGCTTCCTTCGCTTCTTGGTCTCGGGGCAGGTGACATCGTGGCCCATCCGTCGATCGCATACCCGACGTACGACGTGGGCGCACGTCTGTCTGGAGCGACACCTCTCGCTGCGACGGACGTTGCGGAGTGGGAAGGCAACGCGGCGGTCAAGCTTGTATGGGTCAATTCCCCCTCGAATCCGACCGGCGCCGTCGCTGGCGTCGAGGAGCTTCGCGCCATTGTCGAGGCGGCGCGAAAGATCGGAGCCGTTGTCGCTTCGGATGAGTGTTATGCCGAATTGGCGTGGGAAGAGCCATGGATCTCGGAAGGGGTCCCTTCCATTCTGGATCCGCGCGTGTGCGGCGAGAGCCATGACGGTCTTCTCGCTGTGTATTCGCTGTCAAAGCAGTCGAACCTGGCGGGTTACCGCGCCGCGTTCGTGGCGGGAGACGCGGCGGTCAGCGGGCGGCTCCTCGAGGCGCGAAAGCACATCGGAATGATCATGCCAGGGCCCGTTCAGGCCGCAATGGTGGCCGCATTGGGCGACGACGCGCACGTCGCTGCGCAGCGTGTGCTGTATGGCGCGCGCCGCATGACGTTGTCCAAGGCGCTCGTCGCGGCGGGCTTCACGATCGATGACTCCGTGGCGGGGCTGTACCTGTGGGCCACTCGTGGTGAGGACGCCTGGCGGAGCGTGGCATGGTTGGCGGAGCGAGGCATCGTTGTCGCTCCAGGGTCGTTCTACGGCCCGCTCGGTGCGATGCACGTGCGCGTGGCGCTCACCGCTTCGGATGAGCACATCCACGCGGCGGCCCTTAGGCTCGTCAACGAACAGTAAACTTGGACCCAAGCGAAGGTCTATGGCACAGTCGCTTGAGGTGCTTCAGAGGAGGACACATGTCTCACGTCAAGGACGCGCGGCTTACCGTCGATGGTTCAACGAGTGAACTTGAGATCGAGCGCGCGACGATCGGCAACGATGGCGTCGGCGTGTCGAACCTGCTGAAGGACACGGGCCTTGTGACCGTCGATCCCGGCTTCATGAACACCGCATCATGCTCGTCCGCCATCACCTACATCGACGGCGACCTTGGGGTCTTGCGCTACCGCGGCTACCCGATCGAGCAGCTTGCCGAACACTCCACATTCCTCGAAGTGGCGTACCTGCTGATTCACGGTGAATTGCCCAATTCCGACCAGTTGATGTCATTTAACAACCGCGTCGCGCGTCACATGCACGTCCACGAGGGCATCAAGTCGTTCCTCAACGCGTTCCCGCGGGAGGCCCACCCGATGGCGGTGCTTTCGGGCGCGGTGAGCGCGCTCAGCACGTTCTACCCGGAGTCCGTGGGTCGCGGCGAATACGAGATCGAGTTGGCAACCGTCCAGCTGCTTGCCAAGACCGCCGTGGTCATCGCGTACCTGCAGCGCCGAGTCACGGGCGGCGAGGTCATTCAGCCTCGACCTGGTGGACTGTATGTGGATGAGTTCATGCGCATCGCCTTCTCTGGCCAGGATGGGGAGCTCGACATCGACCCCACCGTGCGTCGCGCTCTCGACCTGCTTCTCATCCTTCACGCCGACCACGAGCAGAACTGTTCCACCTCGACCGTGCGCATCGTCGGCTCGTCTCAAGCGAACATCTACGCCTCTGTCTCGGCTGGCATCGGCGCCCTATCGGGGCCCCTTCACGGTGGTGCCAATGAGGCGGCGCTCAAGATGTTCGATCGGATCAAGGAATCGGGCGACACCGTCGAGCAGTTTGTGGCGAAGGTCAAGGACAGCTCCGAGGGTGCGAGGCTCATGGGCTTTGGCCACCGCGTCTACAAGTCCTACGACCCGCGCGGCACCGTGGTCAAGAGGGTCGCCGACATGGCGCTTGAGCAGCTTGGCGGGAACAACGAGACGTTCGACATGGCCAAGCGACTCGAGGAGATCGCGCTGAGCGACGACTACTTCATCGAGCGCAAGTTGTACCCCAATGTCGACTTTTACACCGGCCTCGTGTATTCGGCCATGAAGTTCCCCGTGCCGATGTTCACCCCGCTGTTTGCGCTGGGCCGGATGCCAGGCTGGATCGCCCACTACCGCGAGATGATGAACGACCCGCGCACCAAGATCGGCCGTCCGCGGCAGATCTACACGGGCGTCGTCGAGCGGGACTACGCGGCGATGGAAGACCGCTAGATCGTCCGACAGCCGCTAGCTTGTCTTCACAGCAACGTGGATTCCCGGGTAGGCGTCCCATTCCGGGGTTGGGGTGCCCTGAACCCAACTGCCATCCCGGTTCCAGAGTGAGCCGCGGAAGTCGGCCCACTCGACCCCTGTTGTTGACGCGGTCGCGATGGCCCACGACTGAAGCCTCTTCAGCGACTGATCGGTAGCGTCTGGAGGCTTCACGCCAAGCACCGTCGTGTCGCCGTCGGACGCCAGCACCTCGACCGCGTATCCGGCCTCGGGAAAATCGAGTGCAACGCGGTCAGAGAAGGCCTTCGCGGTGGTCACGTCTGGCGTTGTCAATTCGCACGACACGGTGCCCTCCACCCCGCCCAGCGCGTTGGCCCAGGCGCGGCCCTCGGCCTCGTGGTCCGCATAAGCCTCAGGAAACCCCGACCGCTGCACTGCTTGCGCCGCATCGGTCACCCGCAGGTCTTCCCAGCCTTGGACCTTGGCGAGCGCCACGTAGAACATCGTCGCGGAGTAGCGGACGTCCATGATCTGCTCCACGGTGCCCCAGCCTTGAGACGTCCGTTGTTGGAAGAGGCCCACGGAATCGCGATCGCCATGGTCGAGGTTGCGCAAGCCGGACTCCTGGATCGCGGTCGCCACCGCGATCGTGACGCCCTTCTCGTCAAAGCTCTGCGCCCAGCCAACGGTAGAAATGATGGCGACGTTGTCCGTCCGCTCAGCGCTTCGCGAGTAGTGGGTGCTCGGAGTTGAAACGGTGCAGCGGTTCGAAGGCGGGGCCGCGGTGTAGCGCGAGTAGATCCCTGGCCCCCACAACACGGCAATAGTCGCGACGCCAACGAATGCGGCGGTCGCGATGACCGCGCCGGTGCGAGCCATCGACTAGTTCACGTGCAACGCGGCGTTGAGCTCGATACCGACGCCCTCACGCTGCACGGCCTCGAGCGCGCCCGTCAGCGAGTTCCTGCGGAACAGCAGGCCGTCCCGCCCTGATAGTTCGCGCGCCTTCACGAACATCGGCTTGCCCCGGCCGTCCTTCTGGCCCACCAGGAGCACCTTGGAACCCGCGGTGAGATAGAGGCCCGATTCGACGATGCAGTCATCTCCCAACGCGATTCCAAGGCCCGCGTTCGCGCCCAAAAGGGACCGCTCGCCGATCGTGATCACTTCCTTGCCGCCACCGGACAGCGTGCCCATGATCGAGGCCCCTCCACCGATGTCGGAGCCGTTGCCGACCGTCACTCCTTGAGAGATGCGCCCCTCGACCATCGACGTGCCGAGCGTGCCGGCGTTGTAGTTCACAAAGCCCTCGTGCATCACAGTGGTGCCCTCTGCGAGGTGCGCGCCGAGGCGGACGCGGTCGGCATCGGCGATGCGCACTCCGGAGGGGACAACGTAATCGACCATGCGGGGGAACCTGTCGATGCCGAACACGACAAGGTGCTTGCCGAACGCGCGAAAACGCGTGCGAGTCGCCTCGAAGCCCTCGATCGCGCACGGACCTGCTGACGTCCAGACCACGTTGGGAAGCACGCCGAAGATGCCTTCGAGGTTCACCCCGTGAGGCTTGACCATTCGGTGCGAAAGCAAGTGCAAGCGCAAGTAGGCGTCGGGCACCGTCTCGGGGGCGTCATCGGTGTCGATGTCGACGAGGAGCAGCTCGATCGATGTGTGACGCAGCTCGTCCGAGCGGACCGCCGCCTCCAAGGCCCTGGGAGGGAGGGGGTTCTCGGGAGACTCGCCGAGGGCGGGCGATGGGTACCACGTGTCGAGGGTATTGCCGCTCCCGTCGAGCGTTGCGAGTCCGTAGCCATGCGCTTTCATGGGCGCAAGCCTACGGCTCCGGGCGCCATACAGTGGCCCCATGGAGCAGGAGTGGGATCCCGACGAAGAAGTCCCGCGGGCGCCGCATCGCGGTGAGTACTTTCCCCCGCCTTGGTTCGAGAGGGACGACGCATCCGCGGACGACGACGCTGCAGAGGCAGAGCCTCCCGCGCACTTGTCGCGGCGGCGCACACTAGGCGCGCTGGCGCTTGTACTTTTTATCATCTGGGTGCCGCTCGAATTCGTGATCAACTACCGTTCCCGTGCCGACGCGCTGGCGCGAACCGGCATGACCTTGGGATTTGTGTGGGCCGTGGTGATCGAGTCGCTTGCCGTGTGGGGCCTGATTCGCTCGCTCACGCGCCGATAGGATCGGGGTATGTGGTTGTCAGTGGTGCCTGGAGCACCTGTCGAAGACCTGGCGAGCGCCCTCATTGACATTCCCTCCGTTTCTGGGGACGAGCGCGCCATCACCGACCAGATTGAAGCTGTCCTTCGAGGGGTGCCTCATCTGGAGGTGCTTCGGCTGGGAAATGCCCTGGTGGCGCGGACCGCGCTGGACCGGGCGGAGCGAGTGATCGTCGCGGGCCACGTCGACACGGTTCCCATCAAGGACAACGTCCCTTCGAGGCGTTCCGAAGACGGCGAGTGGATCATCGGCCGCGGATCGGTAGACATGAAGTGCGGGATCGCGGTCCAGCTTGCGCTTGCGGTCGAACTTGAGTCGCCGACGCGGGATGTCACATGGGTCTTCTACGACCAAGAAGAGGTCGAGGAGCCCCGCAACGGACTTGGCAGGATCGCGCGGGAACGTCCCGAACTGCTCGTGGGAGACTTCGCGATTCTTGGCGAGCCGACTTCGGCCGTCATCGAGGGCGGTTGCAACGGGACCCTGCGCGTCGAAGTCACCGTTCACGGCAAGGCTGCGCACAGCGCGCGCGCGTGGAAGGGCACCAACGCAATCGAAGGGGCCGCGCCCTTGCTCGCAGCCCTCGCGGCCCACAAGCACTCCGACGTCGAGGTCGACGGCCTGACGTACCGCGAGGGAGTCAGCGCAGTCGGCATCACAGGCGGAATCGCCGGAAACGTGGTTCCGGACGCCTGCACGGTCACGATCAACTACCGCTTCAGTCCCGCGTGGACCATCGATGAGGCCAAAGCCCGCGTCGAGCAACTCATCACGACGTCCTTCGACAGCGCGTCAGCGCCCGACGGCCAGTCCGTGACGTGGAAATACACGGACGAGGCGGCGGCCGCGAGGCCAGGCCTCGACGCGCCCATGGCAATGGCCTTTGCCGATGCCGTCGCGGCGACTGGGGCCCCCGCGCCACGAGCCAAGCTGGGGTGGACGGACGTCGCTCGCTTTGGTCAGTTGGGGATCCCCGCGGTGAACTTTGGACCGGGCGATCCCGAGCGGGCGCACGCTGATGATGAGCGTTGCCCCGTCGAGGACGTCCGCAGGTGCCACGCGGCACTGCGTGATTGGCTGACGACCCCCACTTCTTAAGACAACTCGATCGACCACCCGCTCGCGGGCGTGAAGGAGGAACGCGTGAAGGACTACCACAGGGGCCCGGTGCTCCTCCGGGGCAAGAACGTGCCGACGACCACCACGTCGGGCAGACTGCTCGAGCCGCAAGACACCCCGGATTGGGTGCACGGCGATCCGTGGAGGGTCATGCGCATCCAGAGCGAGTTCGTCGAGGGCTTTGGCGCATTGGCGGAGGTCGGCGCCGCGATCTCGGTCTTTGGTTCGGCCCGATCGAAGCCTGGCGCAGTTGACTACGAGGCCGCCGTCGAGATCGGCGCGAAGCTGGTCGGGCGAGGATTTGCGGTCATCACGGGAGGTGGCCCAGGAGTCATGGAGGCCGCCAACAAGGGAGCGTCCGAGGCGGGCGGGCTATCCATCGGCCTGGGGATCGAGCTTCCGCACGAGCAGGGCGTGAATGCGTATGTGAACCTCGGAATGAACTTCCGCTACTTCTTTGTGCGCAAGACGATGTTCGTCAAGTACGCGCAAGGCTTCATCGTGCTTCCAGGAGGCTTTGGCACCTTCGATGAGCTCTTCGAATCGCTCACGCTTGTCCAAACCAAGACCATCACGCGTTTCCCGATCGTGCTGTTTGGTCACGCCTATTGGGATGGGCTGGTCGCGTGGCTGCGAGACGTCGTCGCGGTGGACGGAAAGATCAGCCCCTCAGACCTGGACCTCATCATGGTCACGGACGATGTGGATGAGGCCATCGCGTACGTCGTGAGTTCCGCACTGCCCGCGATCGAGCCGCAATAGGGGTCATGGGCCCGGTCCGCCTGACCGCATGACGTTAGGGAACCGGCCGCTATCCCCGTAGAATGGGATCGGCGTTCAGCATTAGCTGCCCACAACAGCGCAAGGAGTACCCCCGCATGGCTGCAATGAAGCCCCGCACCGGTGACGGCCCGATGGAGGTCGTGAAGGAGGGACGCGGCTATGTTCTGAGACTTCCGCTCGAGGGCGGTGGCAGGCTTGTGGTCGAACTCAATGCCGACGAGGTCAGGGCGCTGGGCGACACTCTCTTGGGCGCCATTAACCCCGTCAAGTAGTAAGTGGTGGCTATCAGCCCACGATGACGACGAGCAAGCCGTCGCCAATCGGAATCAAGGACGAGGTCTCGTCTTCTGTGCGGCGCACGGAACGCAGCGCTTCCCTGACCGCAGTGGTTTCCGGGTCCCTCTGTGCGGGATCTGCCACCCTGCCTCGCGCGAGGGCGTGGGCTACCACGATCATTCCGCCACGGCGCACAAGCCTACGGGCCTCGTCAACGTAAGCGGGAAACTCGGTCCGCTTTCCGTCTATCAGCACCAGGTCATACCCGCCATCCGTCAAACGCGGCAAGACGTCGAGGGCTCTGCCGGTGATGAGGCGCACGCGTTCAGGGGCGAAGCCAGCTGCCGCGAACGAGGCTCTAGCCGCCTTGTGATGCTCGGGTTCGACGTCGATCGAGGTCAGCACGCCCGCGGGATGCATGCCCCGCAACAGATAGATTCCGGACACCCCCACCCCGGTGCCGATCTCCACGATCGTCTTGGGATGAGCGGCCATGGTGAGCACTGTGAGCGCGGCGCCGGCTCCAGGAGTTAAGGGCTCGACACCGAGGTCGTCCGCAACATCACGGGCGGCCAGGAGCACCTCGTCCTCGCGCGCAAAGTCGTCGGCAAACGCCTCGATAGCGGGATCGATAGTCATGGAACCTCCTTGATTGATCGTAACGGGGACGTAGGGAGGTTGCCTTGCGGCTCGCACGTGGGAACATAGAACGCTGGCGGAACGTTCTTGAGCCGTGAAGGAGGCTGACGTATGAGCATGACATCTGCGGTGACCGCTTCCTCAGTGGAGTCCACTACAACGACGCCTGACGACCTCACGTGGCAGTCGATCGTCGAGAAGCACGCGTCCAGGGTGTACCGGTTGGCGTATCACCTGACCGGCAACCAGCACGACGCGGAAGACCTTACTCAGGACGTGTTCGTCCGAGTTTTCAACTCGTTGTCTCAGTACACTCCAGGAACGTTTGAGGGCTGGCTGCACCGCATCACCACCAACCTGTTCCTCGACAAGATGCGACGCAAGGCGCGCATTCGTTTCGACTTCATGGCCGACGACGACGGCGCTGTGGCGACGTCCGCGAGTTTTGATCGGGTGGAGCGTTCCGGACAGCCGGAGGACGCCTTCGAGATGGGCCACATGGGCGCCGACATCATCGAGGCCCTCGCCGATCTTCCGCCCGAATACAGGGCGGCCGTCGTCCTGTCCGACATTGAAGGCCTCTCCTACGAGGAGATTGCCGTCACCCTTGGGATTAAGTTGGGGACGGTTCGCTCGCGGCTGTCACGCGCGAGGGCGCGGTTGCGCGAGTCTCTGGCTCATCACGCACCCACTCGGGGCGGGCTGTGAGTTCGAAGCACCTCGGTGAGTCGATCCACGATCTGCTCGACAGCAGGCTTCGTGGGGACAAGGCCTACGCGGCAATGGCGCACTTGGGTGAGTGCGAAGAGTGCGCGAGCCGCTTTCACGAACTCAAAGAGGCACGTGACGCCCTCATCAGTTCCCACGCAGGAATCGACATGCGCTTCGCGCAGAGGTTGCTGGACAGGGAGCGCATCGCCGAGATCGCCGCGGGCGACGCGTCGCTCAGTCACAAGCCACGTCGGCCCGTTCGCAGGGCCCCCGTGATTGCCGCGGCCACGCTCGTCGTCATCGCCGTTGTGCTTGTGGGCGTCGCGTGGCAAGTGGGCGCTCCCGACGAGGTCACCCTCGCGTTTACCGCCCCTCGCGAGGGAGGAGCCGTACCGGTTGCGTACGCGAATACCGAAGAGATGCGCTCCGGCGAGATGCTGCAGTCCTGGATTCACCCGGACTTCTCGACCTCGGGGATCATTCCCGTTGAGGCAAGGGTCGTTCACTTTCCAGACGGCGGTATGGTGTTGGTCGCATCGATCCTGGCTGGCGCCGACGCGCAGCAGGTGACCGTGCTCCAAGAACATGGACACCTGTCGCCGAACGTCACAGCTCAGATGCCAGTGGCAGCCGTCAAGAACGCAGAAGTTTTTGTCGTGGAATCAATACCGGGTTACTCCTCGACTGTGGTCTGGCAGACCGGCGACGTCGTCGTTGCGCTGTCCTGCGAGTGCTCTCTCACCACACTGGAGTCGGTCGCGGAGGAGTTCCCGTCCGCCTCGGACCCCGGTTTCGCAGACCGCGTCGCGGAGGGATTCTCCACCCTTGCGGGCGCGGTGCACCCCTAGGAGGAACCATGTCCCAACTGTTCGCATCCCCTGACGAACCCCAAGCAGAACCCGCTTCCCCTGGCGCAGTGAAGGTCGATGATGCGGCCGCCACCATGCCAACTCCCGACGCTTCCGCATTGACCGTCGGCGGCGCTATTCCCGCTCCGCCGAGCGGGCAAGGGACGGACGCTCTCTTTGGTCCACCTGCCGCCCCTGCGACAGCGTCTGTCGATTACACCGTCCCTGTGGTTCCGGCGGGCCACGCGCGTCCTGGGCGTTCCCGCAAGGGCGTCGTTGCCGGCCTGGCCGCCATGGCGCTTGTCGTCGGCACGGCTGGCGGCGTCGGCGGCGCGGCGGCATGGCAGCAATGGGGCCCCTCCGACTCGGCGCAGGCGCAGGTAGCGACCCTGCCGGTGTCCTCAACGACGGGAACGGCCCAGCCGGCCGTCGGGTCCGTTGCTTCTGTCGCACAGGCCGCGTTGCCATCTGTGGTGCAGATCGAGACCAAGACCGAAACGGGTGCGGCGACAGGTTCGGGAATCATCATCAGGGCCGATGGCTACATCCTCACCAACAATCACGTGGTTGAGGGGTCCAACGGCACGGTTCAGGTCCTGTTCAGCGATGGCCACGTCGAGGACGCCAAGGTGGTGGGCACCACCGCCTACTACGACCTGGCTGTGATCCAGGTCAACCGCACCGATCTCACGCCACTCGTGCTCGGCGACTCGGACGCCATGGTGGTGGGAGACCCCGTCGTCGCGGTCGGCTCCCCGCTCGGCCTCGACTCGACCGTGACCACGGGCATCGTGTCGGCACTCGACCGGCCCGTGACCACGGGACAGGACGCGAGCACGGCTGCCTACATTGCGGCGATCCAGACCGATGCGGCGATCAACCCCGGAAACTCGGGCGGCCCTCTGCTCAACATGAAGGGCGAGGTCATCGGCATCAACTCGGCGATCGCCTCCCTGCCGGGTGCTACCCAGGCGACCGGGGCGGGCTCGGTGGGTCTCGGCTTCGCGATCCCGTCAAACCAGGCCCGACGCGTAGCGGAACAGCTCATCTCCGACGGCAAGGCCACCGTGCCCGCCATCGGCGCCCAGTTGGACAGCACCTACTCGGGTCGTGGGGTGCGCGTCGCTGACTCCTCGCAGTTGCCTAACAACTCGCCAGGCGTCGTTGCGGGCTCGCCCGCGGCCGAGGCGGGCATCGTCGATGGCGACATCATTGTGGCGATCGACGGCACGCCCGTCGCCGATGCAAGTTCGGCGATCGTGCGCATTCGGTCTCACGCTCCAGGCGACAAGATGACGTTCACGCTCGAGCGCGGCGGCAAGGACACCGACGTCACCGTGACGCTCGGAACTCTGGGCGCGCTTGACTACGGAAACACAGGGACCACCAGCGGCGGGTCACAATAGCGGTATGGACATCAACGGCTCGGAATTCCTGATCATCGCGCTCCTCGCGTTGATCTTGGTCGGGCCGGAGCGATTGCCGGAGTACGTGCGCGGTCTGCGTAGCGTCGTACTCCGGCTTCGCGCGCTGATCAAGGATGGCCAGGAAGCACTCAAGGACGAGCTGGGCACCGACGTCGACTGGAATCAACTCGACCCTCGCAATTACGACCCGCGGCGGATCGTGCGTGAGGCGCTCTTTGACGACGAGAATGCCGCTCCCGAGAAGGGGACCGCCTCGGTTGCCGCGTGGGCAACTGGCGCGATGGGGACTGCCTCGGCGGGCTCTCGTCGTGAGCGCAGGGGCGCCAATGAGGCGGGAGTTCCCGCGGCCGAGCACGCGGGCGACGGGGTCGTCGCAGGGGTCGCTCCTTTCGATACAGAGGCCACCTGACCGACGGCGCGCATCGCCCTCCCAAAGGTTTGGAACAATAGGCCCATGACCCAGCGCGTGTTTTCGGGAATGCAACCCACATCGGACTCTCTTCACCTCGGCAATTACCTGGGCGCGCTGCTCCAGTGGGTGGCGCTCCAAGACACTCACGACGCGGTCTACTCGGTGGTCGACCTGCACGCCCTGACGGTGGCGCCCGATCGTGACGTCCTCACTCGGCGCACTCGCGCCACGGCGGCGCAGTACCTCGCGGCTGGAGTCGACCCCTCTCGTTCCACGCTCTTTGTGCAGTCTCACGTGCCGCAACACACGGAGCTCACCTGGATCCTGTCGACGTTCACCGGGATGGGCGAGGCCGCCCGCATGACGCAGTTCAAGGACAAGTCGTCGAAGGTCGGGGAGTCAGGCACCAACGTGGGCCTGTTCACGTATCCGGTGCTCATGGCTGCCGACATCCTGCTCTACGACACCAACGTCGTTCCTGTTGGCGAGGATCAGCGCCAGCACCTCGAGCTGTCGCGCACCCTGGCGCAGCGGCTCAACCAGAGGCTCGGGGAGGGCACGGCTTTGGTTCCGGAGCCGCACATCGTCAAGGAGGTCGCCAAGATCTACGACCTCCAGGAGCCGACGGCCAAGATGTCAAAGTCGGCGTCGAGCCCGAACGGTGTCATCGAGATCCTCGACGACTGCAAGGCGATCGCCAAGCGCATCAGGTCCGCGGTGACGGACACCGACACCGTGATCACCTTCGATCCCAAGGGCAAGCCGGGCATCTCGAACCTGCTCACGATCTACTCGGCGCTCACAGGGCGCCCCGTCGCCGACATCGTCGCCGACTACGAGGGCAAGATGTACGGCCACCTCAAGGGGGACCTGGCCGAGGTCGTCGTCGGCGCCCTCACTCCCGTGCGCGACGCGGCAATGGAGTGGATCGAGAGCCCCGACAAGCTCGACGCCGTGCTGGCCGATGGTGCCGAGAAGGCCACAGTGATCGCTCAGGCGACGATCGAGCGCATCTACGACCGACTTGGACTCCTACGGCCGCTGCGCCGCTAGGTGGGCGTCGTGAGGCTCGCATCGTGAATCTCCTTGCTGTGTGGCGACGGGTGCAGCGTTTGGTGAGCCAGCGCTGGCGGTCCCTCTACGCCAGGTGGCGCCGCAACAAGACGCGATTCGATCGCACGCGCCCCGGACGCACGATGTCGCGCTACAGCCTCCACAACGGAAACGTGCTCGCGGGCGGCATCGCCTACTACTCGCTCGCGTCGATCGCCGCGGGCCTCGTCATCGGCGCGACGCTCGCGTCGCTGCTCGCCCAAGTCGTGCCGAGTTTGCGCACCCAGATACTCGGCCTGATCGAGGTTCTGGTCCCTGGCATCGTGGGCAATGACGGCCTGGTGAAGACCGATTCAGCGCTCGTGACGCCCGTTGCGGGCTTGGTGGGAATCTTCGCGCTGCTCGCGTTGGTGAATACGGCGACGCGCTTCATCGGGGCCCTGCGCACGGGAACGCGCACGATGCTTGGGCGCGGCGCTGGCAATGCTCTCGCGGCCAAGGCGCGTGATGTGACGGCCCTCGCTGCGATTGCCTTCATTGTCACGGTGGGGCTCGCTCTTCAGGTCGCGAGTTCGCGGGCCGCCGATTGGGTGGCGCAGCAATCCGACATCGCGTGGGTCACGACGTGGGTGGTGCGGGTGCCCGCCGCCGCGGTCGGGCTCGTTGTCGACATGCTCTTCGTTGCCCTCGCGCTCGTGGTCCTTGGCAGGGCGCGCGCCAAGTGGCGACGGCTGTGGCCGGTCCTGCTCATCGCCGCCATCGTCATCGGTGTCCTGCGTCAGTTGAGCTCGGCCGTGGTGGCCAGCGCGGTGAATAGTCCCGTGCTTGGTCCGTTCGCCGCCATCGTGACGCTGCTCGCGTTCGTCGAGCTCACCTCGCGCGTGATCCTCTACGCGGGAGCATGGCTTGGGGCGAGTCGCATGCCTGCGGCGCAGAGCGCCCCTGAGGACACCGGGCCGCGCACGGTCGTTGACTTGTCTCCGGCGCGCAGGCGGGCCAAGGTGACCACGGCGCGGGCGACGGTACGCAGGCGCGTCACGCTCATCAATCAGCCTCGCCGTGGACCGCAGGGCAAGCCGCGCGTCAAGGGTGGTCGCTAGATCACGCCCGTGTTGAGCGCCCTCTTGACCTCGGAGATCGCCTTGGTGACCTCGATGCCTCGCGGGCAGGCCTCGGTGCAGTTAAACGTGGTGCGGCACTTCCACACTCCCGCCTTGTCGTTCAGGATCTCGAGGCGATCCCACTGGCCCTCGTCGCGCGAGTCAAAGATGAAGCGGTGGGCGCCAATGATCGCTTGCGGGCCGAAGTATTGGCCGTCGGTCCAGAACACGGGGCACGAGGTGGTGCATGCCGCGCACATGATGCACTTGGTCGTGTCGTCGAACCGGGCGCGCTGTTCGGGGGTCTGCAGGCGCTCGCGCTCGGGAGTGGTCGCCGAGGGCATGAGGAAGGGCATGATCTCGCGGTAGGAGGCGAAGAAAGGCTCCATGTCCACGATGAGGTCCTTCTCAACGGGAAGGCCCGCGATCGGCTCGACCAGGATGGGCTTGGCCGGGTTGAGGTCCTTGAGCAGCGTCTTGCACGCGAGGCGGTTCTTGGCGTTGATGCGCATCGCATCGGATCCGCACACGCCGTGGGCGCAAGAGCGCCTGAACGCGAGAGTCCCGTCCTGTTCCCACTTGATCTTGTGCAGGGCGTCGAGCACGCGATCGGTCGCGTGCGCCTCGACCTGGAATTCCTCCCAGTAGTCCTCGCCGGCCGCGTGCTCACCGATGCCCTCGGGGTTCATGCGACGGATGCGCAGCGTGACCGTCAAGGTGGGGACTTCGTTGACGGCGATGGGGGCGTCGTCTACAGCTGTCATGTCAGTACTTCCGTTCCATCGGCGGATACCGCGTGACGACGACCGGCTTGTAGTCCAGCCGCACTCCGTCTGCCGTCGCATACGCCATCGTGTGCTTCATGAAGCCGGCATCGTCGCGAGTGGGGAAGTCCTCGCGGTAGTGGCCGCCACGGCTCTCCTCGCGCGCCAAGGCGCCCGCCACGACCACCTGGGCCAGGTCGATGAGGAACCCGAGTTCGATCGCCTCCAACAGGTCGGTGTTGTACTTCTGGCCCCGGTCGTGGATCGCAATGCCCGCGTACCGCTCCTTGATCGAGGCGATGGTCGCGGTCGCCTCCCCGAGGGACTCGGCAGTGCGGAACACCTGGACATTGAGGTCCATCGTCGCTTGGAGTTCGCGCCGCAAGACGGCCACGCTCTCCACCCCCGGCGCCGATGTCGTCGCGCGCAAGGTCTCGACCAGGCGTGTGACGCCCGCCGAGGCATCGGCTGGAAGCTCGGGTGCCGATTCGGTCGCGAGAGCATACTCGGCCGCCGCAATGCCTGCCCTGCGGCCAAACACGTTGATGTCGAGTAGCGAGTTGGTGCCAAGGCGGTTGGCGCCGTGAACGGACACGCAAGCGCACTCGCCGGCGGCGTACAGGCCGCTGATCGTGTCGGTGTTGTTGCGCAGCACCTGGCCGGTGACGTTGGTGGGGATGCCGCCCATCGCGTAGTGCGCCGTGGGGAACACGGGAACGGGCTGCGTGTACGGCTCGACGCCCAGATACGTGCGCGCAAACTCCGTGATGTCCGGCAGCTTCGCGTCGATGTGCGCGGGCTCGAGGTGGGTCAGGTCGAGGAGCACGTAATCCTTGTGCGGGCCGCAACCGCGCCCCTCACGCACCTCGCTTGCCATGGCCCGCGACACCATGTCGCGCGGCGCGAGGTCCTTGATCGTGGGCGCGTAGCGCTCCATGAAACGCTCGCCCGTGGAGTTGCGGAGGATTCCGCCCTCACCGCGCGCCGCCTCCGACAGGAGGATGCCCAGGCCAGCAAGGCCTGTCGGGTGGAACTGGAAGAACTCCAGGTCCTCGAGCGGGATTCCGCGGCGCAGTGCCAGTGCCATTCCGTCGCCAGTGAGGGTGTGGGCGTTCGACGTCGTCTTGAAGATCTTGCCAGTGCCGCCGGTGGCAAAGATCACCGACTTGGCGCGGAACGTGTGAATCTCGCCGGTGGCGAGTTCGTACGCGACCACGCCAGCGACCGCGACATCTTCGCCCGCGGCGGCGGCCTGAGGGTCCTCGGTGAGCAGCAGGTCAAGCACGTAGAACTCGTTGTAGAACTCGACCTTTTGCTTGACGCACTGTTGGTACAGCGTCTGCAGAATCATGTGGCCGGTGCGGTCGGACGAGTAGCACGCGCGCCTCACGGGCGCCTCGCCGTGGTTGCGCGTGTGCCCGCCAAAGCGGCGCTGGTCGATGTGGCCGTCCTCCGTGCGGTTGAACGGCAGGCCCATCTTCTCCAGGTCAAGCACGGCGTCGACGGCCTCGTTGCACAGTATCTCGGCCGCGTCCTGGTCCACCAGGTAGTCGCCACCCTTGATCGTGTCGAACATGTGCCATTCGGCGTTGTCGTCCTCGACATTGCTGAGGGCCGCGGCCATGCCGCCTTGCGCCGCGCCGGTGTGCGAGCGCGTGGGATAGAGCTTGGTCAACACGGCCGTGCGGGCGCGCTGCGAACTCTCAAGGGCCGCGCGCATGCCAGCGCCGCCGGCGCCCACGATCACGACGTCGTATTCATGCGTGGTGGTCATAGCTTTCCAAGCTCCTGACAGAGGGGGACATTGAGATCTTGGGGATTGGCGCCTGGGGGGCAAGGATCAAACGTGAAGATCACGAGCGTGCCGAGCACGATGATGATGGCCGTCGCGGCCCCCAGGAGCACGCGCAGGATTGAACGAGCGCGCTTGGAGTGTGCGTAGTCGTCGATGAGGTAGGCCATGCCATTCATGCCATGCAGCATCGCCAACACGAGCATCGTGAAGTCCCACCACTGCCATAGCGGTGCGGCCCACTTGCCAGCCACAAAGCCGAAGTCGATCTGGCTCACGCCGTCGCCAAGGACCAGGTTGTAGAACAAGTGGGTGAAGATCAGGGCTATCAGCACGACGCCGGAGATGCGCTGGAACATCCACCACCATCTGAGGGCGGGCGTGAGACGCTTGCGGGTGCGCGGCAGCGGCTTGGTGAGCTCGGGGGCGGTCATCATGCGCCGCCAAACACGTTCATGAGGTGACGCGGCAAGAAGCCGGCCATGAGCACAACGAAGATGCCCCACACGATCCACACGAGCAACTTCTGGTGGCGCAACGCCCACGTCCACTGGTCGACGGCGATGATGCGCAGGCCATTGAACGCGTGGAGAATGATCGCCGCGACCAAACCCGCCTCGACAAGGCCGTAAAGCGGCGACTTGTAGTGGCCGATCACGGTGTTGTAGGCCTCTGGAGAGATACGCACCAGGGCGGTGTCGAGCACATGAACCAAAAGGAAGAAGAAGACCGCTACGCCCGTGGCGCGGTGGACGATCCACATCCACATGCCTTCGTGGCCGCGATACAGCGTCGGCGTTGACGGCACGGCTTGCTCCTTCGGTGGGGACGTCGAGATGAGTGCTTCCATCCTAGACTTGTGCGATGAGTGCAACGCCGACACTGGTGAGTCCCATTCCTGGCTTCGCGGCCGTTATCCCTGCTGGCGGGGTGGGATCGCGTCTGTGGCCGCTATCGCGCCCCGATCGCCCCAAGTTCTTGCTCGACCTTTTGGGGGAGGGTCGCACTTTGCTGCAGGCGACTCTCGACCGGCTCGAGCCTCTGGCCGAGTATTCGCTGGTGGTGACGGGAGCCAGGCACGCCGAGGCGGTCGCGGCTCAGCTGCCTCACCTTGGCGCGTCGAGCATCGTCGCGGAGCCGAGCCCCCGTGATTCCATGGCGGCGATTGCCTTGGCCGCCGCGATTCTGGAACACAGGCACGGCCCGCTCGTCATGGGTTCTTTTGCAGCCGACCACGTGATCCGCAAGCCACGCGCGTTCGATGCGGCCGTGCGTGAGGCCGCCGAGGTGGCGCGCACGGGGAAGGTCGTCACCATCGGGATCCCACCGACCGGCCCTTCCGAGGCATTTGGCTATATCGAGTCGGGCGACGCGCTCGCGGGCGCCGAGTTACGCGTCGGTGCCGGTAGGGCGCGGGAAGTCATCGCATTCACGGAGAAGCCCGACGTGGCCACGGCCCTGCTCTTCCTCGATACCGGTCGGTATTACTGGAACGCCGGAATGTTCGTGGTGCGCACCGACGTGCTTCTTGGCCACCTAGATCGCTTGCAGCCGACCATTGCGGCTGGGGTCAGGGAGATCGCCGCGGCATGGGACGGGCCACAACGTGACCTCACGCTGGACAGGGTGTGGCCGACCCTGACTCGCATAGCGATCGATCACGCGATCGCCGAACCCGTCGCTGCACAGGGCGGAGTCGCGGTGGTCCCCGCAGACCTCGACTGGTATGACATTGGCGACTTCGACTCGCTCGCCGGTCTGTTGCCATCAAGGGCGGACGGCGTGACGGTTCTCGACAGAGACCAGCCGACGGCCGTTCATGGCGCACCAGGTGCGGTGGTCATCGGCGGAAGCAAGCCGGTCGTGATCATCGGCATCGCCAATGCCGTGGTCGTCGATTCGGGCGACGCACTGCTGATTACCACTCGGGATGCCGCTCAAGACGTCAAGCATGCGGCGACCGCAATCCAAGAAGCGATAGTCCTCTATGAACCGTGACCGTGACCTTTTCGGTGCAGAACGGAAACCATCCCAGGTACATGAGGAACAAACCCCGCGTAGGATTGTCTGGACGCACAGGCCTGGCGTGGAACAGGCTGCAGAATTGAGGAAACATCTCATGAAGAACACCCTGCGCTTTGGCGCAATCGCCGCAGTATCGGCGCTCGCGCTTGCCGCGTGCTCCAGCGCGCCCAAGGACGAGCCCACCAGCTCAGCAACAGGAGCGCCGACGACCTCGGCCGCAGCAATGCTCGATTACAAGGCCTGCATGGTCTCGGACGCCGGCGGTTTTGATGACGGCTCGTTCAACCAGTCCGGTTTTGAGGGCTTGAAGCGGGCCGCAGCCGACCTTGGCATCGACACGGCCACCGCCGAGTCAAACGCCGACACCGAATTTGCGCCGAACATCGCGGCCATGATTGAGGCAAAGTGCGACCTGATCATCACGGTCGGTTTCGCGCTGTCGCAGGCCACTGTGGACGCAGCGCTTGCCAACCCTGACGTCTCGTTCGCGATCGTCGATGACTTTGCCGACAACGACTTCAACGGCACCACCGACGCGCCGAACATCAAGCCCCTGACCTTCCAGACGGACGAGGCTGCCTACCTGGCCGGCTATGCGTCGGCTTCCGTCTCCAAGACCGGCACGATCGCGACCTTCGGTGGCGTTGCCTACCCGTCGGTCACGATCTTCATGAACGGCTTCCTTGCAGGCGCCAATGCCTACAACGCCGACAACGGCACCGCAGTGTCGGTCCTGGGCTGGAACGGCACGGATGGCGCCTTCACCGGTGACTTCAGCGACCTTTCGAAGGGCCAGACCACTGCTCAGGGCTTCATCGACCAGAAGGCTGACGTTATCCTTCCCGTCGCAGGCCCCGTCGGCGCTGGCGGCGCCGCTGCGGCTCAGGCTGCTCCCGGCACGTGGATCGTTGGCGTTGACGCCGACTGGACCGTCACCTACCCCGAGTACAAGGACATCATCCTCACCTCGATCCTGAAGAACATCGGCAACTCGGTGTACGACACGATCACCGAGGCTGTTTCTCCCGCAGGCATGTCCTTCACGCCTTACGTCGGAACGCTCGCCAACGGCGGCGTGGGCATTGCGCCCTTCGCCGATGGAACGGTCTCTGCAGACGTCGAGGCGAAGCTCGCTGAGCTCACCACGGGCATCGTCGCGGGCACCGTGGACGTGAAGCCCGCTGCTTAAGGCTCGTCCCATCAAGTAGATCGACGCGGGAGGGCGTGCCACGGTTACCAGTGGCACGCCCCTCGTGCTTCACTGTGCTTGTGGGCGGCAATGACGCTGCCTGCAGGCGATCAAAGAAGGGTCTCCACGTGAAACTCGAGTTGCGAGGGATCACCAAAAAGTTTGGTGACTTCGTGGCGAACGACAACATCGACCTCACGGTCGAACCCGGCACCGTGCACGCGCTTTTGGGCGAGAACGGGGCGGGTAAGTCGACGCTCATGAACGTGTTGTTTGGGCTCTACGACGCCGATGGTGGCGAGATCCTCGTGGATGACAACGTGGTGCACTTCGCGGGGCCAGGTGACGCAATGCGTGCAGGCATCGGCATGGTGCATCAGCACTTCATGCTGATTCACCCCTTTACCGTGGCAGAGAACGTCATGCTCGGCCACGAGAACCTCAAGTCAAATGGGCTGCTCGACCTTGCCGCGGCGCGGGACAGGGTCCGCGAGATTTCAGACCGCTTCGGCTTCCATGTCGACCCCGATGCCTTGGTCGAGGACCTCTCGGTGGGGGCACAACAGCGCGTCGAGATCATCAAGGCCCTCTCTCGCGACGCGAACGTACTCATTCTTGACGAGCCCACTGCGGTGCTCACCCCGCAAGAGACCGACGAACTGCTCGAGATCGTGCGGCAATTGCGTGATTCAGGCACGTCGATCGTGCTCATCACCCACAAGCTGCGCGAGGTGCAGGCCGTGGCCGACACCATCACCGTGATCCGGCTTGGCAAGGTCGTCGGCACGGCCCAACCCACCGCCAGCCAGGTTGAACTCGCCACGCTCATGGTGGGCCGCGACGTCTCGATGACTGTTGACAAGTCCGGCGCGAACCCTGGGGACGTGGCACTGAGCGTCGCGGGGCTGTCCGCGATCGACGAGATCGGTCTCACGACGCTCGATGACGTCTCCTTTGACGTGCGTCGCGGGGAGATCCTGGCCATCGCCGGCGTGCAGGGAAACGGCCAGACCGAGCTGGCCGAGGTCATCCTCGGGGCCATAGCCGCTTCGGCGGGCTCCGTCACTCTCGATGGCGAGCAGTTGCTCGGCAAGTCGATCAAGGATGTGCTGAGCGAGGGTGTGGGTTACGTGCCTGAGGACAGGACGGCCGACGGCGTTGTCTCCAGCTTCACGATCGAGAACAACCTGGTGCTCGACTTGCTTCACGAGCCGAGGTTCTCGAACCGTGGGAGCCTCAACATCGCACAGATCGAGGCGAATGCGGTGCAAAAGATCGCGGAGTTTGACGTGCGCACCACGTCGGCCAAGGCCACGGCAGGATCTCTATCCGGAGGAAACCAGCAGAAGGTGGTGCTGGCGCGCGAACTGTCGCGCCCCCTGAAGTTGCTCATCGCGTCGCAGCCGACCCGTGGACTCGATGTGGGATCGATTGAGTTTGTGCACAAGAGAATCATCGCCGAGCGCGACGGCGGTGCCGCCGTGCTGATCGTGTCGTCCGAACTCGACGAGGTGGTCGCACTTGCCGACCGCATCGCCGTGATGTATCACGGCAAGATCGTCGGCATCGTGCCGCCCGACACGGATCGGAAGGAACTCGGCCTCATGATGGCTGGCGCACACAGGGAGGACGTCGCGTGACCGCAACCGCCACTGAGACGGGCGCGTCGCCGCGCCCCGCCGACAAGAACCCGACCGACCAGCGCCCACGCGACGTACTGCGTTCGATCGTTGAGTCAAATGGGCTCGTTGTCTTGCTTGCCATCTTCACTGCACTCGTCGTCGGTGCCATCCTCGTGGTGCTGTCCGACGCGGCCGTGCAGGACGCCTCTGGCTACTTCTTCTCGCGTCCGGCGGACACCCTCTCTGCCGCATGGTCTGCCATCTCCGAGGCCTATATCGCGATGTTCCAGGGCTCGATCTACAACGTCAAGGCAGACACCTTTGGGTCCGGAATTCGGCCGCTCACCAACACGCTGACGTACTCGTCGCCCCTGATCTTCGCGGGCCTCGGCCTCGGCATCGGCTTCCGTGCGGGGCTGTTCAACATCGGCGCGCAGGGCCAAGTGATCCTGGGCGCGATCATGGCCGGCTACATCGGCTTCGCGATGCACTTGCCTGTGGGTATCCACCTGGCACTCGCGATCATCGGGGCCATTTTTGGTGGTGCGTTGTGGGGATTCATCCCGGGCCTGCTCAAGGCGACCACTGGCGCGCACGAGGTGATCGTGACCATCATGCTCAATTACGTGGCTCTGTACGGGATCTCGTGGCTGCTCAGCCTCAAGTCCTTCCAGGTCCCCGGATCGGGCAACCCCAAGTCTCCTGCGGTTGATTCGACGGCCCAGTGGCCGCACCTGTTTGGCGACTCCTACACCCTGAACTGGGGATTCGTCGTGGCCCTTGCGGCAGCGGTCGGCGTGTGGTGGCTCATGGAGCGCTCGACTCTCGGGTTCAGGTTCCGTGCCGTGGGCGCAAACCCCGCGGCCGCGACCAAGTCCGGCATGAACGTCAAGCTCACCTACATCCTCGTCATGGTCGTCGCAGGCGGCCTCGCGGGGCTTGCGGGCGGGAGCCAAGTCGTTGGCACCGAGAAGTCGCTCACGGTGGGCGTCGCCGGCTCGATCGGCTTCGATGCGATCACCGTGGCCCTGTTGGGGCGCTCGCGCCCAGCAGGCATCGTGGCGGCGGGCATCTTGTTTGGTGGGCTGCGGGCCGCGGGTCCCACCCTCCAGGCACAGGCGGGTCTGCCGATCGACATTGTGCTTGTCATCCAATCGGTGATCGTGCTGTTTATTGCGGCGCCGCCGCTGGTGCGATTCCTCTTCCGATTGCCCGAGCCTCGCCACCCCAAGGAAGTGACGGCATGACCACCATCGAAGCGTCGGTACCCCTCACGGCGGATCGATCCGCGCCGTCATTCGTCAAGCAATGGAAGGCAGCGATCGGCTACGGAGCGATCGGGCTTGTCAGCCTGGTCGTCTTCGGGTTCGGCACCGCCAGCGGGGTGACCACGAGCTTCGCCGTTTCCCGGCCAAACGACACCATCAACCTGCCCCACTTCTCTGTGCCATCTCAGCCCACGACCCTCACGCTTTCCGTCGTGCTGCTCGCCCTCGCCTGCTTCCAGGTTTGGGCTCAGCATCGCCGCATGCGCGTGGGCGTGTGGCTCCCGATCGTTTTCGCGGTGGTCTTCATGGCCTCGCTGATGACGTGGGCGGGAGCCGGGCGCGCGAACACCGACATGGCCGTCACTGGCCTGCTCGTCTCCGGGGTCTTCCTCGCGGTGCCGCTGGTGTTCGGTGGGATGGCTGGCACGCTGTGTGAGCGGTCTGGAATCGTCAACATCGCCATCGAGGGCCAGTTGCTCGGAGGAGCGTTCCTCGCTGTTGTGGTTGCTTCGCTCACGCACAACGCGTACCTGGGCATGCTCGCGGCCCCGCTTGCGGGCGCCCTCGTCGGTGCGCTGCTGGCCCTGTTCGCCGTGAGGTATTGGGTGGACCAGATCGTGGTGGGCGTTGTCCTCAACGTGCTGGTGGTTGGCATTACCAGCTTCCTGTTCTCGACCGTGCTGAGCGACAACAAGGATCTCAACCAGGCGGGTGCACAGATCGGCGCGCAGGGCGGTGTGATCATGGACAACCTGCCCATCCCGCTGCTGAGCGACATCCCCATCATTGGCCCCGTACTGTTCGATCAGAACGCGCTCGTGTACCTCATGTACGCGATCGTGGTCGTGTTCCAGATCATGCTGTTCAAGTCCCGCTGGGGCCTGCGCGTGCGCGCCGTGGGTGAGCACCCCATGGCCGCCGATACGGTGGGCATCAAGGTCAACCGCACCCGGGTGCGCAACACCATCCTCGGTGGAGCAATCGCGGGACTCGGTGGCGCGTTCTTCACCGTCGCCTCGGGGCTAGCGTTCTCCAAGGAGATGACCGCTGGCAAGGGCTACATCGCGTTGGCCGCCATGATCCTGGGACGCTGGAACCCGAAGGGCGCCTTGTTGGCCGCTCTCCTGTTCGGGTTTGCCGACGCCCTGCGCATTCAGTTGGGCGTCATCGGCTCACCGATCCCCAGTGAGTTCCTGGCCATGTTGCCTTACCTCGCCACGATCTTTGCCGTGGCAGGGCTCGTGGGTAGGTCGCGCCCGCCGGCCGCCGAAAACATCCCCTACAAGAAGTAGCCAATGACTGACATCGATTGGGACGCCCTGCGCTCGGCGGCGAGCGCCGCTTGCGAGCGCGCATACGTGCCGTACTCCCACTTCCCTGTGGGAGCAGCGGCGCTGACCGACACGGGCAACGTCGTCACGGGCGCCAACGTCGAGAACGCGTCGTACGGCCTGACGCTGTGCGCCGAGTGTGCGTTGGTCTCCAAGCTGCACACCGACGCCCTGGGCACCCGCCTGGTCGCGTTCGCGTGCGTCGACGCCGCGGGGGCCCCGCTACAGCCATGCGGCCGATGCCGCCAGTTGCTATACGAATTCGGCGGCGACGAGCTGCTGATCGACGGCCCCGAGGGCACCCTGACGATGAAGGACCTATTGCCGTGGGCGTTTGGCCCGCAGCGCATGGAGGAAAACAAGTGACCGAGGCCTTTGACGCCGTCGACGTGATCGTCACCAAGCGAGATGGCGGGCGCCTGAGCGCCGAGCAGATCGACTGGGTGGTGGACGCCTACACGCGCGGAGTGGTGGCAGACGAGCAAATGAGTTCGCTCGCGATGGCGATCCTGCAGCGCGGCATGGACCGCGCTGAGATTGCGCGGTGGACCCAGGCCATGATCGCCACGGGCGAGCGCTTGGACTTCTCTTCCTTGTCCCAGCCCACGGCGGACAAGCACTCGACCGGCGGTGTGGGCGACAAGATCACTCTCCCCCTCGCGCCCCTGGTGGCGGCGTGCGGCGTGGCGGTTCCGCAGTTGTCAGGGCGCGGGCTTGGCCACACTGGCGGCACTTTGGACAAGCTTGAGTCCATCCCCGGCTGGCGCGCGGCCCTCAGCAACGAGGAGATGTATGCGCAACTGCGCTCCATTGGCGCAGTTATCTGTGCGGCAGGCACCGGGCTGGCCCCTGCTGATAAGAAGCTCTACGCGCTGCGCGATGTGACGGGCACCGTCGAATCCATCCCGCTCATCGCGAGCTCGATCATGTCCAAAAAGATCGCCGAGGGCACGGGCGTGCTCGTGCTCGACGTCAAGGTGGGGTCGGGCGCGTTCATGAAGGACCTCGCCATGGCGCGTGAGCTTGCGGCGACGCTGGTCGAGTTGGGCACCGACGCGGGGGTCGTGACCTCCGCGTTCTTGACCGACATGTCGACGCCGCTTGGCCGCGCGATCGGCAACGGGCTCGAGGTGACCGAGTCGATCGAGGTTCTCGAGGGCGGCGGCCCCGCCGACGTGGTCGAGCTGACGGTCGTGTTGGCCCGCGAGATGCTTGCAGGCGCTGGCGTGACCGGCGTTGACCCCGCCGAGGCCCTCAAGGACGGCCGCGCGATGGACGCATGGCGGCGCATGATCTCCGCCCAAGGCGGCGACCCCGACGCTGCCATGCCTGTCGCGCCCCATATCGAAGAGGTACGGGCCGAGGCGGACGGCGTCATCACCCGCATGGACGCGATGGGCGTGGGAGTTGCCGCGTGGCGACTGGGCGCGGGGCGAGCCCGCAAGGAGGACCCTGTCCAGGCATCGGCCGGCGTGTTCCTGCACAAGACGCTTGGCGAGACCGTGCGCAAGGGCGACGTCATCATGACCCTCAACACCGAGACGCCCGAACGCTTCACACGCGCCAAGGCCGGCCTGGCCGACGCATGTGGGGGAGCGGGCGCATTCGAGATCGCGGCCAGCGGCGCCGCGCGTGGGCCGATCGTGCTCGACCGCATCGGGACGGCCACGTAGGTGGCGTGGACGCTGGTGTCTCTCGCAGCGCGCGCCGGACGCGCGCTTGGGGGGCGCCGTGCTTTCATGTCCGAGACCGCCATCCGCAGGGCGGCGACGCTCGCCACCGACGCATCTGACCGCCCTGACGTGTTCGCCAGGCAGTGCGCCCGCGCGCTCTCACGGGCGTCGTTCGCGGACAAAAAGGCGTTAGAGACCGCTCTGTACGACATGGGTCAGGATGCGCCCGTCATTGAGCGTGCCGTAGCGAGCGGGGCTCCCATCGAGGCGGTGGCCGCTCTCGCGGCGTCGTGGACCGAGCTCGACCCAGAGGATAGGGCGCTCATCCGCTACCCCGCGCGCAGGCGCGATACCGGTGCCGTGATGTGGGGCTCGGTGCGCGCGACCCAGGTGGATCAGACCACGTGCGGCGCCGCGTCGATGGCGATGATGCTCATGATCGGCGATCCGTTTGTGGCCGCGTGGGTGGCCGTTGGCTATCGGGGTGGCTGGTACGTGCCGCCCGAGGCGCTCGCCGCGAGCATTGACGCCGATGTCGTGGGGCACGGATTGCACACTGTCGCCGACAGGTGGGACGCGCTACAGCGAGCGATGCACGTGCGCGTGACGCGGCACGGGCTGGGACTGTTGCCGTGGCCGCTTGCCTTGGGTAGCCCGCCGTGGCGGCTCGACAACGCGACGCGATTTGGCAGCCTGCGCTTTCGTGGCGCCCTGGTGGACGATGCCAGGGCCGACGAGGTCGCGGCGCTTGGGGCCCACGTGCGCTCCGCCGTTGCCGACGGAATCCCTGTGCCTCTGTACGCATCGGGAGACTCGGCGGGCGGGCTCGACACGGTGATCCCCCGTCACGTGGTGCTGGTGGTGGGTCTCGATGGGGAGGACTTCCTTGTCTATGAGCCGTCGACAGGGGCGCTGCATCGGCTCGATCTGCGGGCCTTGGGTGGCGAGCCTTTGGCTGCGTTGGGGAACTGGAACAGAGTGGGCTGGGCCGTGTTGCCGCGGTCGCGGGGATAGGGCATCGACCCCACCCCGTAGTGGGTCATCAGGTACCCGATCTGCGCCGGGCAAGCCCGTAGTGGGTCATCAGGTACCGGGTTCGCGAGTGATGTTGTTGCAGCGGGATGCGGGCCGCGAGCGTGTGTGCGGTCAGGGTTCGTGCGTGAGGACCGTCGCGCCACTTAGGCTTTGTACATGGCCACACCCGACTTTGTCCTCGACCTGCGCGCCAAGGTCGGCCACGACCTCTTGTGGTTGTCCGGGGTGACCGCCGTTGTGCTGCGCGACCACCCAGGTGTGGACGGCCACGCATCGGGCGGGCGCGAGGTTCTCCTCGTGAGGCGCGCCGACACCGGCGCGTGGACGCCCGTGACCGGCGTCATCGACCCGGGCGAGCAGCCCGCCGTCGCAGGTGCCCGCGAGGTGCTCGAGGAGGCGGCCATTGTCGCCGAGCCCGAGGCTCTCACCTGGGTCCGCGCTCTGCCGCCCATGAAGTACGCGAACGGCGATCTGTCGCAGTACCTGGACCTCACGTTCCGCTTCCGCTACGTGTCTGGCGAGCCGCACCCAGCCGACGGCGAGAACACCGCGGCCGCCTGGTTCCCCGTTGACGCGATGCCGCCGATGTCGGAAAACATGGTCGCACGCGTCGCATCGGCGCTCGATCCCGGAAAGGCTGCGCGCTTCGAGCGCTGACACGCACTTGGCATCGGCAAGGAATGTGCAGAGTCCTTCCCATTGAGCGGTATGTTCGACCTGTGATCATCGCAGCGCCCCCCATTGTGGGGGCACCGACCTCGTGGCGTGCCGTCTTCGGTGTGAGGCCTTGGGGTGTCTGCACATGACCGAGGTGATGACCCAACGGCTCAAGAGCGCTCGTGGCTGGCTTGTTGGCGTGGTGGTGGGGACCGGCGCGGTCGCTTGGCTTTCCATTGCTTGGGCGTCCGGTAGGAACCTGGACTATTCGGGATACCTGGGCGTGGTCGGCATCGCCCACACGCTCGGATCGGCCGAGGTGGCCTACCTCGTGTGGCGCAACTGGGCCCTCGACCAACGGGGCCCAGGCAAGGCGGCCACGGCGGGCGCGAGCGCCGGTTCGCTTCTCATCCTCGGGGCCACCTTCGGGGGAGTGGAAGGCGAGGGCTTCGTCGCGGTGGCGGTGGGAGTGGGCCTGCTCGGTGTGGCGACAGCCATCGGACTCTTGGGCGTCTACCGCGCGACCGGCAAGTCGACCGCGGGCACGGCCGCCGCAATGGTCATCGTGCTTGCGCTCGCGTACTTCGCGTCCGTGCTTTGGGCGGCCGTTCCTTAAGCGTAGCCGTAGGCTGGTGATCATGACCCTTACCGCTGAAGAGATTCGCACCCTGCCCAAGATTGTTTTGCACGACCACCTCGACGGCGGCCTTCGACCAGCAACCCTGATCGAGCTCGCCGCGCAGATCGGACACGAGCTCCCCACGACCGATCCCGACGCGTTGGCGCGCGACTTCGCCGAAAATGCGAATTCGGGATCGCTCGTTCGCTACCTCGAGGCGTTTGCGCACACTGCTGCCGTGATGCAGACCGCCGCCAACCTCACCCGCGTGGCACGCGAGGCCGTCGTCGACCTCGCCGCCGATGGCGTCATCTACGCCGAACTTCGTTACGCGCCCGAGCAGCACCTCGAAGGAGGGCTCACCCTCCAAGAGGTCATCGAGGCAGTCCAAGACGGCATTGAGGAGGGCATCGCCGAGGCCGCCGAGGCAGGCTTTGGCATCCGCGCCGCCGCACTTCTTGACGCGATGCGTCATCTGGACCGCTCGTATGAAATCGCCGAACTCGCGATCGCGAACCGCGGTCGTTGCTGCGTCGGCTTCGACATCGCAGGTCCCGAGCTCGGCTTCCCGCCCTCCAATCACCGCGAGGCGTTCCAGCTCTTGCGCGAGAACCTCATGCCCGTCACTATTCACGCTGGAGAGGCCGACGGCGCCGCATCCGTGGGCGAGGCGCTGGGGCTTGGTAGCGCGCGACGAATCGGCCACGGTGTGCGCATCCACGAAGACATCGTGGGCTTTGGCACCGACGAGGAGCCCGTGTTTGGCATCATCGCCCAGCACGCGCTCGACGAGCAGATTCCGCTCGAGTGTTGCCCCACGTCGAACGTCCAGACCGGGGCTGCACCCTCGATCGAGGACCACCCCATCCACGAGCTGCGTGACCTGGGCTTCGCCGTGACAATCAACACCGACAACCGCCTGGTATCTGGCGTGTCGATGTCGGGGGAGTTCTCGGCCTTGGTGGGCGCAGGCTGGACCATCGAAGACCTCTTCGAGGCCACCATGGTTGCCGCATGGGGAGCATTCCTTCCTTACGACGAGCGTGCCGAATTGGCCGAGCGTGTCGTCGACGGGTACGAGTCATGAGCGCCCTGACGCGGGCCGAGCTAGCTCACATGGTTGACCACACCCTGCTCGCGCCGACGGCCACGCCGGCCGATGTTGCGGCCCTGGTCACGGAGGGCGCGTCATTGGGCGTGTACTCCGTGTGCGTCTCGCCTTCAATGATTCCCGAGTCGGTTCCGGTCGGACTCCTGGTCGCGGTCGTGTGTGGATTTCCCTCGGGCAAGCACACCTCGGCCGTCAAGGCCGCCGAGGCCGCTGAGTCGGTGGCCCAGGGTGCCGACGAGGTCGACATGGTGATCGACATTGGTGCGGCGCTTGCGGGTGACTTCGCGGCCGTCGAGGCCGACATCGCGGCCGTGCGTGCAGCGATCAAGGGCTCGCTGCTCAAGGTCATCATCGAATCGGCCGCGCTGACGGACGAGGCGATCGTAGGTGCGTGTCGCGCGGCGGTCGCCGCCGGCGCCGACTTCGTGAAGACGTCGACGGGCTTCCACCCTTCTGGTGGAGCGTCGGTGCACGCCGTAGCGCTCATGCGCGCGACTGTGGGTCCAGATATTGGTGTGAAGGCATCAGGCGGCATTCGTACGGCCGACGCGGCACTCGCCATGATCGCTGCAGGCGCCTCGCGGTTGGGGCTCAGCGGCACGCGCGCCGTGCTCGATGGGCTCGACGGTGTGGTGGCCCCGGAGGCGGGCGACTCCTACTAGGCGTGGCTGTGCTGGGTGCAGGCGCCTCACAGTCGGCGCTGGTGACCACTCGTGCCCGCTCCGTGCGCCACAGTCGGCGCTGGTGACCACTCGTGACCACTCGTGCCCGCTCCGTGCGCCACAGTTGGCGCTGGTGACCACTGGCACGGTGGCAGCACGCGCCCGGAAGGTGGCATCGGCTGAGTGGTCACCAGCGCCGACTAGGACGCATTGCACGCCGCGAAGTGGTCACCAGCGCCGACTGGGCGGCAGGGGCGCGCGCTACACGCCGAGCAGAGCCTCTACGTCCGCTCGCAGCGCCGCCATGGCGGTTCCAGCGGCGGCCCGCGCCGCGGCCACACCACCGGCACCCGACGCGCCGGCAACGACGGGCTCGATGACCTCGAGATACGCCTTGACCTTGGGCTCGGTCCCTGACGGGCGAATGATGACCCGTGCACCGGACGCGGTAGCGAGGTGCAGACCGTTCGTGGGTGGAAGTCCCGCGAAGCCCGCGTTCATGTCATCCGTGGCCACCACGGTCGACCCCGCCAGCGAAGAAGGAGGCGCGGCGAGCAGCCGAGACATCAGCTCCGGAATCTGCGCCAGGTCGTCAAAACGGGCAGACACCTGCGAGGACAGGAACACGCCGTACTGGCGCGCGAGGTCGTCGATCGCGTCGGCCAAGGTGCGGCCGGTGGCCTTCAGCTGCGACACCATCTCCGCGATCATCACCGCGGTCGAGATGCCGTCCTTGTCCAACACCAGTTCAGGGGCGACGCAATAGCCGAGCGCCTCCTCGTAGCCGTAGACCAGGCCATGTGCGCGCGCGATCCACTTGAATCCGGTCAGCGTGCTCGCGTGCTCAAGCCCGTGGTGCCTGGCAATCGCAGCGAGTTGCTGGGACGAAACGATCGAGTTGGCGAGCGTCGCACCAGGCTGGCCCGCGAGGCGCAACCCCGCAGCCTCGCCCAGGAGTGAGCCGACAACGTCCCCGTGAAGCATGCGCCAGTCGCCGTCGATGACCGTCGCGACGGCGCAGCGATCCGTGTCGGGGTCGTTGGCGATGACTACGTCGGCGTTGATCGTGATGGCGAGCTTCAAAGCCAGATCGATCGCACCGGGCTCCTCGGGATTGGGAAAGGCGACGGTGGGGAAGTCGGGGTCGGGCTCGGCTTGTTCGGGCACGGACGTGAGGTCTGTGAAGCCGGCCAGGCTCAGCGCTTTGCGCACCGTCGCATCGCCGACCCCGTGGATGGGCGTCAAAACAATGCGCAGAGCCGCGCGCCGCTGGGCAGGATCCTCATCGGCAACCGGCAGCAACGCAGCCACCTTCGCCGCGTACTCGTCGACGATGCCCGGGGAGAGCACCTCCCAGCCGGACTCGGCGCGCGCGACGCTTGCGACCGAGGGGACGGCGTCGATCAGCGTGGCAATCCCGGCATCGTGCGGCGGAACGATCTGCGCGCCAGCAGCCTCCGGTGTGATTGATGCGCCCAAGTAGACCTTGTAGCCGTTGTCCCACGCCGGATTGTGCGAGGCGGTGACCATGACGCCCGCATCGGCGCCAAGTGCGCGCACCGCATATGCCAGCAAGGGCGTGGGAAGTGCGGAGGGCAGTAGCAGCGCCCGATGCCCGGCGGCTACGGCCACCGCCACGGTATCCACGGCGAAGTCGTGCGACCGGTGGCGGGCGTCGTACCCCACCACGATTGTGCCAGTGTGGCCCAACTTCGCTGTCATGTACGACGACAGCCCGGATGCCGCGCGGATGACGACGGCGCGGTTCATGCGGTTGGGTCCTGCGCCGATGCGCCCGCGCAGGCCGGCGGTGCCGAACTGGAGCAGCCCCGAGAAGCGGTCCTCGAGATCGACCATCGCTCCTGGTTTCTTGGCAATCACGGCGTTAACCAGCGCCTCGAGCTCGGCCTTGGTCGCGGCGTCGGGGTCATCGGAAAGCCACGTGAGCGCGAGACGAAGGAGACCGTCGGGTTCCGTCATCACATCTTCCCAACGACATCTGCGAGAAGGCGCGAGATGCGTGGCCCCGCGTCGCGACCGGCGTCGAGCACCTCTTGGTGGTTGAGGTGCTCCCCGCCGATGCCTGCGCCAAGGTTGGTCACGAGCGACAGTCCGAGAATCTCCATCCGTGCGGCGCGAGCGGCGATCGCCTCAAGCGCGGTCGACATGCCGACCAGATGAGCTCCCCATGTAGCCGCCATGCGCACCTCGGCGGGGGTCTCGTATTGTGGGCCTGTGAACTGGATGTAGACACCCTCTGGAAGCGTGGGGTCCACCTCGCGCGCAATTGCGCGCAAGCGAGACGAGTACAGGTCAACCAGGTCGACGAAGGTCGCTCCCTCAAGCGGCGTGACGCCGGTGTAGTTGATGTGGTCCGAGATCAGAACAACGGAGCCGGGCCCCACCTCGGGCCGTGTTGATCCGCAACCGTTGGTCAACACCAATTGTGTGCAGCCCGCTGCGGCTGCCATGCGCACTGCGTGGGCCACCTTGGCGGCATCGCGCACCTGGTAATAGTGCTGGCGTGCGCCCAAGACGAGCACGTGTCGGCCGTCTGCCAAGCGAAGCGAGCGCAAGAGCGGGCTGTGCCCTGGCACCACGTGGGCATCAAAGCCGGGCACCTCCGCCGCCGGCACAGACGCGACCTCTTCGCCGATGAGTTCGGCCGCCCCTCCCCACCCCGACCCCAGGACCAGGGCGATGTCGTGGTGAGCAACTCCTGAACGGGTCGCGAGAAATTCTGCGGCCTCCGCGGCCAGCGCTTGAGCGGTCATAGTGCGAGCCTAATGCGCGCGAGGGCCGTGATGCGCGGCGTGAATGGCGCCTAGGGAGGGTCACCAATTCTGCGATGGCCGCATGTGGCGTCCACGAGGTATGCGCCAAAGCGTCGGCAATCCGGATGAAACGGTCCTGTCAACTCCGACTGGCGACACAATCGGCATGAGTGTGGTTCCGCGACAACGAACCGAGCGGGCACGATGTCGCAGGCTGGCAACTCTGCGAACACGGATGCGATCTAGGTGATGAATCCCGCGAGTATTCGCCCACAGCAAAGTGTCCTTGAACACTCAGGAAGCCACCCGGTTTCGCCCATCCGGTTCTGTGAGAGCCATCGTAAGCGCGATGGGGGCGATATCGGTGGAGACATTTGGGGACCCGAATCGCCGCGCCCAAGTGCGACGCGGAGCGCTCGTAGGCGTCAGTCAAGCATCCAGTCCATCTGTCACTAGCCTCGTGCAGTATTCCGGTTTAGGGTAGGAACACAGAATAAGCAACGTGAGGGCGAGAGGTGGGTTTTGGCTACTCAATCACTCGCGCCTCACGGAGGCGAAACGCTTGAGTGGAGGGTCCCTGGCGGCGGACCCTCGGCCGCCCGCGAATACACGGCGAGCATGCCTCCTTCGCTGGGCGCGAGCACCCTCACTCTGGTGGCCGAGACGGTTGAAGCATGCACCCGCGCGAGCCTTGAACTCGCCGTCGTGTCAAGGGTGCAGCGAGGGGACAACGCGCATGCGGTGGCCGTGGCGTCGCTGCAGACCTGCACCGAGATCCTCGCGTCCTCCCAGCTAGATGGCCACAAAACCACCCGAGCCGAGTTGGCCAAGAGCGAGGCGGGACTCCCATCCACAAGGAACGCGAGACTCGCGTGCCTCGGAGTCAAGGCACTTGTCGCGCACCTAACGGCGGCGGACAGGGCACTGGGACTCGGTGCCATCGCCGCGGCGCACACTGCGCCGAGCGCCACTCCTGGCAGGCGGCGAGCCGCGAGCTATCGTGCCGTCCAGACGTGGTTGGGCGGCTCCGACTTGTGGCCAACGGGAGCCGATTATGTCCCGCCGCGTCCCGAACACGTTCCCGCACTCATGGACGACCTCGTCGAGTTTTGCGCCAGAACGGACGTCGATCCGATCGCACAGTCGGCGGTGGCCCATGCGCAACTTCTGTCCATCCAACCGTTCGAATACGCCAACGGGCGCGCCGCACGAGCACTCATTCATGGCGTCTGGAGGCGCCGAGGTCTGACGGGGGCCCTCGTGATACCGATCTCGGCCGCGATTGCGGGGGATCGGCACCGTTACGACGCCGCCTGGAGCGCCTACCGCACGGGTGATGCGGATCCGATCGTGTCGCTTGTGGCCCGCCATGCCCTCCGCGCGGTGAGGGAGGCCACGGCTTCGGCCGACCGCATGGCCGCGATGCCCCAAGCTTGGCGGGAAGCGGCGCGGCCTAGGCGTGGTTCCGCTGCACATGCCCTGATCGATCTGCTTGCTGCAAATCCGATCGTGACTGCCGCAGAGGTTCAGCGACTTACCGGCGCTTCTCAAGCGAGCGCCTACGACGCGATCGTGCGGTTGGCACAGGCGGGCGTTCTGCGCAGGCTTACCGTCTCGAGGCGAGACACGGTGTGGGTCGCCGGAGACATCATTGATGAGGCGGATCGCGTGCTGGAGCGACTGAGCGGTACCCCGGATCGGCGAGAAACGCGGCGCTCATGACGACTCGGGCGCAATGCGCGCGCACGGGAGCGAAGGCACCACGTCACAGCACCGCTAGTAGCCCTCGCCCGCCGCCTTCGACGCAAGCAGGCGCCTGATGGAGTCGATCTTGACGGCACGATCCGGGTTGTCTCCCACCCATCCGTCGAGCTCGCAGCCGTCGGCGGTCGCCAGGTGTTGGCAACCGCGGGGGCAGTGTTCCACCTCGTAGGCGGCGACATCTGGGAATGCGGACATCATGTGCTCGGCGTTTACGTGGGCGAGTCCAAATGACCGAATACCAGGGGTATCAATGATCCATCCACCGGTTGGAACCTCGAGCATGAGCGACGATGTTGACGTGTGACGCCCTCGCCCTGTCACGTCGTTCACCCTCCCCACGGCGCGTAGCGCGGCGGGAGCCAGCGCGTTGACGAGCGTCGACTTGCCGACTCCCGACGGCCCCACAAAGACCGTGCGCGCGCCATTGAGCACGGTGCGCAACAGCTGGAACCCTGGGTCCGCCTCGGGGCCGCCTTCGCGCATCACGGAGGTCTCAATCACGGTGACACCCAGTGGCTCGTACAGCGCACGCATCGGCGCCGCATCGGTCAGATCCGCCTTGGTGAGCACCAAGATCGCGCCCATGCCGGCGTCGAAGCCTGCCACGAGGCAACGGTCGATGATGCGTGGGTTGGGCTCGGGATCCGCGAGGGCCGCGATGATCGCGAGCTGATCGGCGTTGGCGACGACCACCCGCTCGGTCGCGTCGCTGTCATCCGCAGTGCGCCGCAACGCGGACTTTCGTTCGTCCCTGCGCACAATGCGCGCCAAGGTGTCCGGGGTGCCGGACGCATCGCCAACGAGGCCAATCCGGTCGCCCACGACGAGCCCTCGTCGGCCCAATTCACGCGCCTTGACCGCCATGACCGTGGGACCGGCGTCAGTCAGCACCGTGTAACGGCCACGGTCCACGATGGTCACCACGCCGTCGACCGCGTCCAGGTGGGCGGGCCTGATCTTGGAACGGGGCCGCGAGCTGCGCCCGGGGCGCACCTTGGCGTCAGACTCGTCGTACCGGCTCCAGTCGCTCACGCGCGAGGCGCTCCTGAGCGCGCAACGGCGCGGAACGTGGTCAAGGTGAGGGTGCACGGCATACACAAGAGCGTAGCGAAGCGCCCGATGTCGCAGCGCGCTCTTCCAAGGGCTGCAGCTCTAGGGTGGTGGCAAGCGACACCGCTGATCAAGGAGGATCCCATGGCCGACACGCTCAAGGTTGCCGTTGTGGGCACCGGTGGTTGGGGTGCGCAGCACGCACGCATCTTCTCGCGCCGCCGCGACGTCGAGCTCGTGGGGATTGTGGGCCGCGATGCGGGCCGCACAGCCGTGCGAGCTGGCGAGTTCGATACGCAGCCGTTCACCGACATCGACCAGATGATTGACACGGCGCGGCCCGACCTCGTGACCGTCTGCCTGCCCAATGAAGCCCACTACGCACCCACCCTGCAGCTCATTCGGAGAGGCGTGCCCCTGCTGGTCGAAAAGCCGCTGGTATTCGACCTTACAGAGGCGGACGCCCTCCTCACCGAGGCGGCCGAGCGGGATCTGTTCTTCGCTATCAACCTGAATCATCGCTACGCCGAGCCGGTGATACGCGCCAAGGCTGCGATCGACGCTGGCGAGGTGGGTGACATCGTCTTCGCCACCTGGCGCTTTGGCGGCGAGCCGAACTTTGGCGACAGCCCGCACGCGAACCTGATCGAAACTCAGGTCCATGGTCTGGACATGTTGGAGCACTTGTGCGGCCCGATTTCCTCGGTCATGGCGCAGATGACGGACATGACCCGCGCGGGCACATACACCACGCTCGCGGTGGCGCTGGAGTTCGCGAACGGCTCCGTGGGCTCGCTCGTGGGCAGCTACGACTCGTCCTATGCGTATCCCGACACGCAGCTCATCGAAGTCAACGGGACGAAGGGGAGGCTGCTCATCGAAGATACGGTGAAGCGGCTCACGATCTCAACAGCGGGCGATGAGACGCGCCGCGTATGGGAGGCCGGCTACTTCAACGACGAGGCGCGCACGTTCGAGTACACCTTCGACAGGCACGTCGAGCACGTCCTCGCGGCATTGCGGGCCGGGCGGCAGCCTCCCATCCACGCCCGGGAAGGCAGGAGGGCGCTGGAGCTCGCGGTGGCGATCATCGCCTCCCACGCGGAGGGCGTGCGTACGTCCGTTGAGCGAGCATCCACCTAGGACGCCGGCCCTCGCGCGCCGCTCTCGCGAGTGCCCACCATCCGCGCCCACATGTTCGGGAAGTCGGGCATGGTCTTGGAGGTGGTGCCGATGTTGATGACCTCAACGCCTGGGACACGCAAGCCAATCACGGCGGCGAAGGTCGCCATACGGTGGTCGTGATACGTCTCCATGACGGCCCCGACCAGGCCCGCATCGGCGTCGTCCGGGCTGGGCGCGCCGCCGAACTTAAGGGAGTCATCGCCCGCGAGGCACACCCCCCCGAGGCGGTCCACCTCGGTGGCGATCGCGGCCAGGCGGTCCGTCTCATGCCCGCGCAAGTGACCGATGCCCGTGAGTTCAGATGCCCCTGAAGCGACGGCGCACAGCGCCGCGATCGTGGGCGCGATCTCGCCGGCAGGGGAGAGATCTGCGGTGATTCCGCGCACAGTCCTGTCGCCGGTCACCGTCATGACGTTTCCCACGAGTTCGCAGCGCGCACCCATGCGCTCAAGGAGTTCAGGAAAGAGGGCACCAGGTTGGGTGGTCGACAAGGGCCAGCCGGGGATGCGCACGGTTCCGCCCGCGACGAGCGCCGCCGCCATGAAAGGCCCAGCGTTGCTGAGGTCCGGTTCGACTCGTATCCCATCAAAGTGAAGAGTGCCAGGGTGCACGATCCACGTGCGCTCGTCGGGCTGATCGATGCGAATGCCAGCCTCGCGCAGCGTCTCGCACGTCATGTCGATGTGCGGCAGGCTCGGGAGAGATTCGCCGATGTGGCGCACAGTAAGCCCGCCTGGCAAGCGAGGCGCCACGAGAAGGAGACCCGTCACAAATTGGGACGATGCCGACGCGTCCACATCGACCTTGCTGGGTACCGAGGAGGGAGGGATGACGGTGAAGGGGAGGGTGCCGCGGCCATCATCGTCCACTGTGGCGCCCAACGCCCGCAGCGCCTCCACCAGCGGGCCCATGGGTCGCACGCGGGCGCCGGCGTCGCCGTCAAAGGTGATGGGCCTGATATCGCCGCCAATCCCAGCCAGGAGGGCGAGCGGCGGGACGAAGCGCATCACGGTGCCAGCGAGACCGCAGTCGACGTGAACCCCGCTCCGCAACGGGCCAGGAGTGACCGTCCAGGCGCCGTCGTTGGACGCGCCAACAAGGGCAGCGCGGTCGGCGGACGCGCCTGCGCCTGAATCGATCGCGACACCGAGAGAACGCAACGCGGCAATCATGAGGTCGGAATCACGGGAGACGAGCCCCCCGCGCACCACGACGGGAGCGTCGGCAAGGGCAGCGAGCACGAGGTAGCGGTTGGTCAAAGACTTGGAACCGGGGACGTCAACCGTCGCATCGAGACCAGCCGCGCCGTTCAATGGCGCACACACAGGGGCGGGCCACACCTGACCAGGTCCAAGGCCCGCGCTATACGTACCCGTCACGCGGCACTGCAGTTCACTTGGTGCCGCGGTTCACTTGGTGCCACTGCCGGACTTCGCGGCCGCCTTTTTCGCGTGAGCCTTCGCCTTGGCCTTCGCCTTGTGAGCCTTCTTGCGCTTGACGTGGCCTGCGCTGTGACCTGCGGTCGCGGCGATCATTGCCCCGCCGAGGAGAGAGAGGTTCTTCATGAACTGCTCGAGGGCGGCGTCACGCTCGGCCCCCTCTTCCATGCGCCAAAACGGCGTGGCAGTGGCCACCGTGACCGCGGCGAGACCCGTGAGGGCGACTCCTGCGGTCCGTGGGCTCTTGGAGAAGGCGAGCACCGTGGCCGCGACGGCGGTGGCGATGCCGTGGGCCCTCACAAGCGACTCAACGGGGACGTCGACGCCCGTCTCGCGCAAGACTGGTTCGAGAACGGGTTTTGCGGCCTCAGCGCCCTTGTGCGGCTCGAGCGCGGCACGCACTCCGCCGTAGACGAACCACGAGGCGAGCAACGGGCGGGCGAGTGCACGAGTCATGAGTTCAGCCTACTCGCGCCGCGCGCACAGCACATGGCGGTGGGCTGGGGATGGAGAAATGAAAGCGTGCCTCGTAGCGAGCAGACCCGACCGCTGCGCGCGTCGGCGGGAATGTGGATCCGTCACCATCTGTTGATCACAACATGACCGTGATGGAACTCGAAGTGCGACCTCGTGTCGCCGGAGCCACCCTGACGGACCGCACGGTAGGCTCTGTCGCGATGAGCGACGACATTAGTCTCGACTTCGAGACCCTAGCCCTGTCCTACATGGACCAGTTGTACGCTGCCGCTTTGCGCCTCACGCGCAATAGCGCCGATGCCGAAGACCTGGTTCAGGAGACGTACGCGAAGGCGTTTAAGGCTCAAGACAAGTTCACGATGGGCACCAACCTCAAGGCGTGGCTCTACCGGATCCAAACAAACGCCTTCATCAACACGTACCGCAAGAAGCAGCGCGAACCGAAACGCACTGACGCGGACACTGTTGAGGACTGGCAGCTCGCGGCGGCGGCGGAGCACCAATCGTCTGGCCTCGCGTCGGCCGAACAAGAGGCGCTCGATTCCCTTGGCGACACCGAGGTCCGACGCGCCCTATCCGAGTTGTCGGATGACTTCAGGATGGCGGTCTATCTCAGCGACGTTGAGGGATTCGCGTACAAGGAGATCGCCGAGATCATGAACACGCCCGTGGGCACGGTGATGTCACGCCTGCACAGGGGAAGACGAATGCTGCGAGAGAAACTGCGTGAATACGCGGCAGAGCGAGGAATCTACGAGCGAAGTGCAGGAGATGCAGACCATGGCTAAGCGACAGTGCGAAGAGGCACTCGCCAAGTTGTTCGAATACATCGATGGCGAACTTCCTGATAGCGATCTGCTACGCATCGGCGAGCATTTGAAGGACTGTCCGCCTTGCGAGGCGGAGCATCAGATCAACGAGAAGATCCGGATGCTTGTCTCACAGGCCCACGGCGACAAGGCTCCGCACCAGTTGCGAGAGCGCGTGCTGAGCACCATTCAGGCGGCGAGAGCGGAATTGCAGGCAGAGGGCTGATACTCGCCACACTGTGAACGACACGCCTGCTAAAACGACGAAACCCGCGTCCCTATGGACGCGGGTTTCGGACGTTGAGGGCTGGCCCCATGCGGATCAAGCGTTGGGACGCTTGCCGTGGTTGGCAGCAGAATTCGCGCGCGTCTTGCGCTTACGGCCCTTCTTGCTCATGGTGTCTCCCTAGTGATGTGGTCAAGCGACCCCCTATCATTCCACATCTGCGGCCCTCCGTCGTGGCCCTCGTCCGCGAGCGGGTTCTTCCCACGCCCCGACTTCGGTTTCCGCGCCGGCCCTCAAGGCCCTACGCTCTCAAGTAAAGCCTCACCAATGCCGATGGAGGGACCGTGAGCGAACAGCCCCCCGTGTCCGTGATTCCGTTGTTGCACGCCCTCGCGTCGACGGGGGGATCCGACCTGCACTGCAAGGTGGGCTCGCCTCCTCGCATCCGAGTTGACGGAAGGTTGCGCAAGCTTCAGGTCGCGCCCTTGCGCCCAGATGACACCCGAAACATGGTCGCTCAAGTGCTACCCGAGGACCTGGTCGCCCAGTTCCGTGACACTCACGAGGCCGACTTTGCGTTCTCCCTGTCTGGGGTCGGGCGCTTCCGTGTCAATGCCTATGTGGCGCGCGGAACGGACTGCCTCGTATTCCGCCATGTAGCCGTCGGTGCGCAGCCCATGGAAGAACTCGGGATCCCGACTGTCGTGTCCGACCTTGCGCTCGAGCCCCGCGGGCTCGTGTTGGTGACGGGCCCCACTGGTTCCGGAAAGACCACCACGCTCGCGTCGATGGTTGACCTCATCAACACGTATCGCGAGGTCAACATCATCACGATCGAGGACCCGATCGAGGTACTCCACACGGACAAGAAGTCGATCATTAGCCAGCGAGAGGTGCGCTCGGACACGCTCGACTTCCAGAATGCCTTGCGCGGCGCCATGCGTCAGGACCCCGACGTCATCATGGTGGGCGAGATGCGTGACATCGAGACGGTGCGCGCGGCTCTGTCCGCCGCGGAGACCGGCCACCTCGTGCTCGCCACGCTCCACACGGTTGACGCGCAGGACACGATCAACCGCATCGTGGACTTCTTCACCCCGCACGAGCAGCAGCAAGTGCGCTCGACACTTGCGCAGACCCTCAGGGGCATCGTTTCCCAGCGACTGGTGCGCAAGAGCGATGGCACGGGACGCGCTCTCGTGTGCGAGGTCATGGTCAACCACGGCCGCACCGCAGAGGCGATCGTTGATCCGTCGACTCAGCCGCCGATCGTCGACCTCATTGCCGAGGGCGGGTACTACAAGATGCAGACCTTTGACCAGCACCTCTTCACGCTCGTGCGTGATGGCATCGTGACGTACGAGGACGCGATGGCAATCGCCTCGCGGCCCCAAGACCTCACCGTCGATCTTCGTGATGGCGGCGTTCTGGCCTAGCCGGAATCGGCAGCCTCGCTCGCCCGGACTCTCGCCCGGACGCGTCGCAGACGTCCCATATTCGCCTTTTATCAGGCGCTATCCTGGAACCGAACCCACACAGTCCTACCCGAGGCACGTCATCCTTTGCTGTACTACTCTGGTAGCAATAGAGTGCGAGTCGAGTAGCAGTCTGGTAGCATCTTCGCCATGAAGCTGAGCATCAGCCTGACCGACGCCGACGTCGCCTTGATCGACCAATTCGCGAAAGAGGGCGGCTTCGCGTCGCGCTCCTCAGTGGTGCAGCATGCGCTCTCAAAGCTTCGCCTCCAGGAACTACAGGGCAGTTATGCGCTCGCGTGGAACGAGTGGGCCGACGAGGGCGATGCCAGCGCCTGGGACGCCACGGCGGCCGATGGAATAGGGCCTCGAGGTCAGAGGCGATGAGGCGCGGCGAGATTCGCTGGGTCGCACTCGATCACGGCGACGAACGCCACGGCAAGGCACAGCGACCGGCGGTGATCGTGTCGAACGATGGCGCCAATGCCGCGGCTGCACGAAGAGGAATGGGGGTAGTGACCGTCGTGCCGCTCACCACCTCGTCCGCCGTGGCGCAACCGTTCCAGGTGATCCTGCCCGCTGGTCTGGGAGGCCTGCCGCGCGACGCCAAGGCGCTCGCTGAACATGTGCGAACCATCGGCGCCGACAGGGTGGGTCCGAGCATCGGCGCGGTCCCTCTTGAGTATTTGCGAAAGATCGACGATGCCTTGCGCCTGCACTTGAGCCTGTAGCCATCCCAGGTCTCGCGTCGGCGGTTGACTACTGCTCGACGTCTGTGATGCCCAGCCACTCGTACCACGCGGAATGGAGCACCAGCCACGCCATGAGGCCGTAGCCAGCCTGGCGAGGCAAGTCATCACCGCCCATGTTGATATCGGCCAACCACTGTTCGTGTCGGGCAAGTGGACCGTACATGTCGACGTATGGCACCGCGCGGCGAGAGGCGGACTCCTCGCACAAAGCCGAGAGCTCCGCGATGGAGGCGTTGTGCTGAGGCAGGCCAGGAGGCGGCCCTGCGAGCATGGTGCGGAATCCGAGCGCCTTGGCGCGATCGAGCGCATTGGCAATGTTGAGACGCGTCATCGTGGGAGAGACGCCGCGCACCACGTCGTGGCGCCCTATCGCGAAGAGCACCGCGTTTGAGGTGGTGCCCACTGCGCCTTCACCGATACGTCGAAGTGCCTCGTCGTCCCATCGCGCGGTGAGTTCGCCCGTCGTCTCGCCTGGTACGGCCAGCGTGTGGAAGCGGAGTTCCGGTTTGTGCGGCATAGTCCTCGCCGCGACCCTGCCCGTCCATCCAAGCGCTTTGGGGTCCCCGTGACCCGCTGCGAGTTCATCGCCCACGAAAAAGACGTTGGTCATGAATCGAATGCCCTTGCGACGAGGTTGGCCTGTTCTTCCAGGTGCCTTGAGGCTAGTCCCGAAGCTGGAGAAGCTGACGCGCGGCGCGCCACAACTCCGATGGTGCGGCCAAGCAATTGCGGAAGCGAGAGTGAGATCATCGACCAGGCGCCCTGGTTTTGCGGCTCCTCCTGGACCCACACGAACTCGGCACCGTCGAACTGGCCGAGCGCGCCGCGAAGGCTCGACTCGTTGAGCGGATACAGCTGCTCGAAGCGCACGATCGCCGTTGAAGTGTCTCCGGTCTTCTCCCTCTGGGCGAGCAAGTCGTAGTAGACCTTGCCGGCGCACATGAGCACGCGGGTCACGTGCGAGCCGTCAACAGACGTGTCGGTGAGGATCTCCTCAAACGTGCCTGACGTGAAGTCGTCGACGCCGCTCGACGCGGCCTTGAGGCGCAGCATCGACTTCGGGGTGAAGACGACGAGCGGCTTTCGTGGGCGGTTGTACGCCTGGCGCCGCAACAAGTGGAAGTACGACGCTGGGGTCGAGGGCATCGCCACGACGATGTTGTCTTCCGCCGCCAGTTGCAGGAACCGCTCGACCCTGGCGGAGGAGTGGTCCGGTCCCTGTCCTTCAAAGCCGTGTGGCAAAAGGAGCACGACGGACGATGACTGGCCCCACTTCTGCTCGGCCGACGACACGAATTCGTCCATGACGGTCTGGGCGCCATTGACGAAGTCGCCGAATTGGGCCTCCCACACCACCAGGGCATCGGGACGCTCGACGGAATACCCGTACTCGAAGCCGAGACAGCCGTACTCGCTGAGGGGAGAGTCGTAGATGTGCATGCGGCCCTGGTCGGACGACAGGTAGAGAAGCGGCGTCCACTCGGCACCATTCGAGCGATCGTGGAACACCGCGTGCCTTTGCACGAACGTGCCGCGCCGCGCATCCTGGCCCGCCATCCTGATGGGCACGCCCTCCTGAAGCAGGGTGCCAAAAGCGATAAGTTCCCCGTAGCCCCAGTCGATTCCACCCTCGCGGCTCATCAGCTCACGCTTCTCGAGCAACTTTTCGAGTTTGGGGTGAACCTGGAAGCCCTCCGGCGGGCGCATGTGTGCGCGCCCGATGCGTTCGATCTGGCCGGCGGTCACTGCGGTGCGCCAGCCCACCATCACTCCGGCATCGGACGATTGAGAGGAGGGGATTTCGAGCCCGGCGACGTTCTCGGGATGCGATGCCTTGAAGCCCTCGCGGGTCTCGAGGAACACGCGCTCGAGTTGAGCGAGGTAGTCCTGGGACATCTGCTCGGCCTCGTCGGTGGTGATGTCGCCGCGGCGGATCAGCGCCTCGGTGTACAAGTGCCGCACGGAGCGCTTGGCCTCAATGAGGTCGTACATGCGCGGCTGAGTCATCGACGGGTCGTCGCCCTCGTTGTGGCCGCGGCGGCGGTAGCAGACCATGTCGACGATGACGTCGCGACCAAACTGCTCGCGGTATTCGAAGGCGAGCCTTGCGGCGCGAACGCACGCCTCGGGGTCGTCGCCGTTCACGTGGAAGATCGGGATCTGGTAGCCCTTGGCGATGTCGGTGCAATACCGCGTGGAGCGGCTGTCTTGCGGTCCTGTGGTGAAACCCACCTGGTTGTTGATGATGACGTGAACGGTGCCGCCGGTCTTGTAGCCGCGAAGCTGGGCCATGTTGAGCGTCTCTTGGACGATTCCCTGCCCGGCAAACGCCGCGTCTCCATGAATGAGGATTGGCAGGACGGGGTAGCCGTCCGTGGTTGGGTCGGCGCCCAAGGCATCGAGCTTGGCGCGCACGATGCCGAGAAGTACCGGGTTGACGGCCTCGAGGTGAGAGGGGTTCGCGGCAAGGTATACCCGCGTCGTCTCGCCGCTGTCGGCGGTAAAAATGCCCTCAGTGCCCAAGTGGTACTTGACGTCTCCCGAGCCCTGGACGGAGCCTGGGAGGGCCGTTCCATCAAACTCGCTGAAGATCTGCGAGTACGACTTTCCTGCCAGGTTCGCCAGCACGTTGAGGCGCCCACGGTGGGCCAGGCCCACGCACACCTCGTGAATTCCTGCCCGCGCGGCCGACGACAAGATCGCGTCCATGAGCGGGATGAGCGACTCGCCGCCCTCGAGAGAGAAACGCTTCTGGCCCACGTACTTGGTCTGCAGGAAGGCCTCGAAGGCCTCGGCGGCGTTGAGGCGGCCAAGGATGCGCAAGTGCTCCTCGCGAGAGGGCTTGGTGTAGCCGTGCTCGAGTCGTTCCTGGAACCACGACCGCTGCTGGCGGTCGGCGATGTGCATGTATTCGACGCCGACCGTGCGGCAATACGCGTCGCGAAGCCTGCCGAGCACCTCGCGCATCTTCCAGCGCTGCTGACCAGCGAATCCGCCTGTTGAGTACGAGCGGTCGAGGTCCCACAGGGTCAGGCCGTGCGTCTGCACGTCGAGGTCGGGGTGTCTGCGGGGGCGAGAACTCAGTGGGTCGACATCGGCCAGGAGGTGGCCGCGCGAACGATACGCGTGGATGAGTTCGGCGATGCGAGCGGGCTTGGCCTGTTCCGTGTCCTCGTCTGCCGCGGCGTCCGCGACCCAGCGCACGGGCTCATAGGGAACGCGCAACGCCACAAATACGCGGTCAAAGAAACCGTCGAGGCCGAGCAACTTCTTGTGCACAAGGCCAAGGAACTCGCCCGATTGCGCGCCCTGGATCACCCTGTGGTCGTACGTCGACGTCAGCGTGAGCACCTTGGACACCCCAAGCCGGGAGATCGTCTCTGCGGACGCGCCTTGGAACTCGGCGGGATAGTCCATCGACCCGACGCCGACGATCGCTCCTTGGCCCTGCATCAGGCGCGGCACGGAGTGGACGGTGCCGATCGTTCCTGGGTTTGTCAGGGTGAACGTCGTGCCTTGAAAATCGGACGGCTGGAGCGTGCCCGCGCGCGCATGGGTCACGACTGCCTCGTACGCAGACCAGAATTGCGCGAAGTCCATGTCGTCGGCGCTCTTGATGTTGGGCACCAGGAGTTGGCGCCGGCCCTCCGCCTTGGGGAGGTCAATCGCGAGGCCAAAGTTCACGTGTGCGGGAGTCATGATGGCGGGCTTGCCATCCTCGGTCGTGTACGCCACGTTCATTGCGGGGTATTCCGCGAGGGTCTCCACGATCGCGTAGCCGATGAGGTGCGTGAAACTCACCTTGCCGCCGCGGGTTCGCGCCAGGTGATTGTTCATCACCACCCTGTTGTCCATGACGAGTTTCGCGGGAACGGTGCGCACGCTCGTCGCCGTGGGGATGTCGAGACTCGCCTCCATGTTCGTCACCACGCGTGCGGCGGGGCCGCGGAGGCGCTCGACGCCTTGCCGCACGTCTGTGTGGAGCATCTGGGGGTGCTCCGGACGCTGCAGATACGCGGCGCTTGGCGCGACCGCCGTCGCGATGGGCTGGGTGGGCAGCACCTCGTGCTGCACGGCGGCTGTCGGAGTGGGCGCCTGCTCGGAGCCCGATGCGGTGGCGATCGGTGGCGTTGCGATCGGTGGCGTCGCGATCGGTGGCGTCGCGATCGGTGGCGTGGCGATCGGTGGCGTTGCGATCGGTGCGGTGACGGCCGACGCGGGGGGCGTGGGATGCGCTGGGGCAGGAGGCGCGGGTGCATCTCCCGACGGCTCTTGAGCCGCCGCGGGGGCGCCCGGGGGTTGCTCTGACATTTGCGCAGCTGACACAGAACCAGACGCGTCGTCGCGTCCGGCGCCGCCGAGGACGAGCGACGCCACGGAGGGCGCGCCGTCTACCCGTGCGACTGAAGTGCGGGCTTGCGAGCTGGGGTACGTGGGGGACACAACCGGCCGCTCTCTTTCTCAACGTCGTGCGAGGAAAACAGTGAATTCCCTGCCATCTTCCAGCCTAAACGACCGTACCGGTCGCATCGTCGCGTGGTTTGGGGAAATCGTTACATAGTCACGGTCGTTCTGACCAACTCCATGAGGGTGTGCGATGCAAGTGAGTGGCCGACTCTCCTACGGGGCGCTCGGTTATGCTGAGTCCACGATGGCAGGCAAAAGGCGCACCTTGTGACGCAATGGCTTCTTGTCGCGCTCGGCGTGGGTCTCACGCTTGGCACGGCGTTGTTCGTCGCGGCCGAATTCGCGTTCGTGGCATTGGACCCTTCGAGCCTCGCCGGCCAAGACCGCGCGACTCGTCGGGTCGGCACCGCCTTGAAATCGCTGTCGACGCAACTGTCTGGCGCCCAGGTGGGCATCACCCTGACGACCGTGCTCTTGGGCTACTCGGCGCAACCCGCCCTCGCCTTTCTCCTCCAGGGCCCGGCCGCCGCGACGCCCCTCGTGCGAGGCGCTTCCGTCACTGTCGCCACGATCGTCGCCTTGGTCGTGGTCAACGCATTTTCGATGATCGTCGGCGAACTGGTGCCCAAGAACGCTGCGATCGCCAATCCATTGGGAACGGCCAAGGCGGTGGCGCCCTTCATGCTCGCGTTCACGCTGGTGCTCAGGCCGCTCATCGCGGCCCTCAACGGCGTAGCGAACGCGGTCCTCAGGCTTGTGGGCCTCGAGCCTCAAGAGGAACTTGCCGGCGGTCGTTCGCGACAAGAGCTCGCGGCGCTAGTGCGACGCTCCGCCGAGGTGGGAACCCTTTCAGCAGGAACGGCGCTACTCCTGAAGAACACCCTCGATCTCGATGACCTCGAGGCGGTCGACGTCATGACCGACAGGACGCGCTTGCACACGGTGAGCGCCGACGGGTCCGCTGCCGATATTCTCGCGCTCGCCAGGGGCACGGGCCACTCGCGCTTCCCCGTGGTCGGGGACGGCATCGACGACGTCATTGGCCTTGTGCACGTGCGCCAAGCAATTGCGGTGAATGCGCACGAGCGTGATACGACGGTGGCGAGGGACCTGATGGTCGCCGCGCCCCGCGTTCCCGAGACGATGCCGCTACGCCCGCTCTTGGTGGAACTCAAGGATCTTGGGCTGCAATGCGCGCTGGTCGTCGACGAGTACGGGGGCACGTCCGGAATCGTCACCCTCGAGGACGTCATTGAGGAGATCGTGGGTGAGGTCGCCGACGAGCACGACTCGCGCAGGGCCCAGGTTTTCAAGGCGCCAGGAGGCGCGTGGATCCTTCCCGCGGTGCTTCGGCCTGACGAAGTGGCAGAACGCACGGGAATCCAGCTTCCGACTTCCCATGTCTACGAAACCGTGGGTGGGCTTGTCATGGCGACGCTCGGCAGGCTTCCCAGAAATGGGGACGTGGTCGAGCTTGACGGCGTGACCCTCACGGTCGAGCGCATGGAGGGGCGAAGGATCGACCGCTTGCGGGCAGTCACCGTCCCCGTGGAAGAGGCGCCATGAGTGTGGGTCTTGTTCTAGGCGTCGTGGGCCTGCTGCTCGCGAACGCGTTCTTCGTTGGTGCCGAGTTCGCCATTATCTCCGCCCGTCGCAGTTCGATTGAGATACTCGCCCGTGCGGGTTCTCGCGCGGCACACACCGTGTTGTGGGCCATGGAAAACGTGTCACTGATGCTCGCCACTGCGCAGCTGGGAATCACAGTGTGTTCCGTGTCGCTCGGAATGGTCGCCGAGCCGGCAATCGCCCACGCCATCGAGGCCGCTCTCCACGGCAGCATCTCGGCGGCCGTCGCCCATGCCATCGCGGTGGCGGTGGCGTTGTTCATCATCGTTGGCCTCCATGTGATCTTCGGCGAGATGGTGCCCAAGAACGCCGCGGTCTCGAGCCCAGACAAGGCCGCGCTCTTGTTTGGTCCTCCCCTTGTATGGATCGCGCGCATCGCCAAGCCGCTTATCGGTGGCCTTAATGCAATGGCGAACGCGCTGCTGAGGCTCATTGGCATTGAGCCCCGCGATGAGGTGATGTCCGCCTTCACCGCCGCCGAGGTGCAGTCAATCGTCGAGCGGTCGAGCCAGGAAGGCACGTTCACAGACGCGGAGGGGCTGCTCCAGGGCGCGATCGAGTTTTCTGATCACACGGCAGTTGACGTCATGATTCCACTTGATGACGTGGTGTGCGTGCGGGCGGGGGCATCCGCGGAGGCACTCGAATTTCTGAGTGTCGAGACCGGCTACTCGCGCTTTCCTGTGCGCGACGCAGACGACACCGTGGTGGGTTATTTCCACATCAAGGACGCTCTCCAGGTGCGTCCTGGGGAGCGTGAAGAACCCATGGCGAGCTGGCGCATCCGCGACATCGCCGAGGTGGACGTCGACGAAGAGGTCGAGTCTGTTCTCGCGAGAATGAGGCGCTCCGGCGCACACGTTGCTCTCGTTCGCCAAGGCGGCTTGGTTGCGGGAGTGGTGTTTCTCGAGGACATCATCGAAGAGCTCGTTGGCGAGGTCGGGGACGCGGTCGCCAGGTTCGAAGGCGAGTGATAGGGGTCCTAGGGCTGGCCACAAAGGTCACAGAATGGTTACACTGGAGCGGTACCGCCCGGCCGAGCGTTGGGTGGAAGGCGGGGGCCGGACGGATTTTCGGAGGGCAAGAGTGACGGCAGATACTTCTCTGCGGCCCTACGTCGGCGACCCCGATCCGAGCGTTGGACACCGTGCGAGTAGTTTCGACGCTGATATCGAGCCGTCCACTGACTCTTCATTTCTTACGGCCGACGACGCTACCGTCACCGGCGTGATTCCCGCAGGCCGGTACCGCCCCATTGCTCAGCCGGTAGCCCATACCGGAAGGTTTGGCGCGTCGCGCAGGATCAAGCGCCTCACGGAGACGCGTGAAATCAGGGTCCGCACCACCCACAAGCGCCGCAAGTTCGTCGCGCGTGGGGGAGTGCTCGCTGGATTCGGACTGGCGATGGTCGTGTACCCGATCATGGGCAATGTGGTTGAGTATCACGGCAACGCCGCGGAGGCGGTTCCAGGCGTCGTCCTTGGACAAAGCCCGACAACGGGCCGCGCCCTCTTGGGTGATGGTCCTTCGCTCATTCCTACGGTGCTAGACCTCCCCAAACCAGATGAAATGGCCAAGGCGTACACCACGGCCGACACTGGCTACATGGCCAGCCCTTTGCTTCCCAACTGCATTCTTCCCGTGACGTTTGACGGTGAGGTCAACGGCAAGTTGAACGATGACCAGTTGTGCTTCCTGCCCGACGGCACAAACAAGTTGCGCGCCGATGCCGCCCAAGCTTTCGCACAGCTCGACGCCAAGTTCCAAGAGCAGTTTGGCCGCCCGTTCTGCGTGTACGAGGGCTACCGCTCATACGCGGACCAGATTGCCACCCGCGCCAAGAGGGGCTACATGGCCGCGTCGCCTGGCACGTCGATGCACGGCTATGGGGTCGCTTTTGACCTGTGTGGTGGCGACTTCATCGGCGCACCCAAGAAGTGGCTCGATGCGAACGCCGCGGCATATGGATTCGTCAACCCCGACTGGGCCAAGTTCCGCAAGTACGAGCCGTGGCACTGGGAGTACCTGCCCGCGACCGACGCGATGGGCGTGTACGGGAACTCCGACTATTGGGCGGGCAGCGCCGCAGATGGTGGTCAAGCGGCCGTCACGGCGCCTGCACCTGCACCTGCCGTGACCGCGCCCGTCGTCACGACACCCGCGCCAGCGCCCTCTCCGGCGCCCGTGGCGCCAGTCGTAGCGCCATAACCCAGTCGTAGCGCCTTAACCCGGTCGTAGAGCGCCCTCGCTACGATCCCGCGCGGTGCACCCGCCCGGATCCCGCAACTTCTGAACTCACGGCGGGGTCCCCGTAATACGTGATGTCTCCGGAACCGGCCACGCTCGCGTCAAGAGTGTTCTGTACGCGTAGCGTCATGTCGCCGGAGCCGGACACCGAAACGTCCGCCGTTTTCGCCTCGAGGTCGGCCCCTGCGACGGTTCCCGAGCCGGAGATGGTGACGTGGGCATCTCGTGCTTTGCCCGTGAGCGCGATATCTCCGCTGCCGGCCACATCCACCGAGAGTGTCTCGACGTCCGCATCGATGCGAATGTTGCTCGAACCGCTAGAACTCGCACGCAGGGATTCCCCGCGAATTCCCTCGAGCGTGGTCGAGGAGCTTCCCGAAAGGTCGAGTTCAGTGAGTCGCGGCAGTGTCACCGCCACAGAGACGTCGGGAGAGCGGCCCGCGATCGAATAGTGCTGATCGATCTCAAGCGTCGAGCCGCGCACAAAGGTGTCGATGTGGTCCTGCAAGCCGGAGTCGGTCGTCACCGCAACCGAGAACGAGTCGCCCTGGGTCACGGTGAGCGTGGCGTTGCCGCTCAAGGTAATCCCGGTGAAGCCGTCGAGCGTTCGTGCCTGAGTGGTGGTCTCCCCGGTGAGGTCGGCGCGATCGACCCACGGTCCGCCGCCGTTGATCGAGCAACCGACGAGCGTTCCCGCCGCGAATGCCGCGATCGCCAAGACCGAAATTGTGCTGCGCGCGTTCATGTGTTCTCCCTGGTAGAGCTTCTGAACTCACGGTAGCCAGGGTCCGTGACGCGTGTCATCGTCCGGGGGAGTGAACTGTATGGTGCCCGCGTGGGGGATAACCCTGACGGCGATGTCAGGGTAAGGATGAGCTGCGCCCTCGACACATCACACTGCGCCCTCGACAGGATTCGAACCTGCGACCTACGGTACCGGAAACCGGCGCTCTATCCCCTGAGCTACGAGGGCAATGCGAGGGCTGGCCCCGCAAGATGACAGCGTACCAGCGGGCCCACATCGGCCTTTGCGTTCGCGGGGGGTGACATCCCGGTAGCCGATCGCTGTCTCTCCGCACGTGAGCCCAACGGTTTGGCGCAGCAGGGCGTTGAGTACGCATGAACACTCGCCTTGCTCTTGTCCCCGCCGCGTTCGTCGCGAGCGCTTGCCTCGTCCTCCTCAGCGGTTGCGCCGCGTCCAAGGAAACCACCCCCGTCAGCAACTCTCCGATCACCTCCCTGGCGCCCGCGGACGGCGGCGCCGCCGGAATTCAACTGGCTCTACCGTCCGACGCTCCGGACCCTGGAGTGGCCGCCAAGCGTCGGGCACCCGAGGCGGTCGGCTCCGTGTCAAGCGTCACCGTGGGAGAGGACTCCGTCCAGGTGGTCTTCACTCCCGACGCGGGCTACGAGTACTTTGCGGGCACGACGTTCGACATCCCGTTCTCCGCCCCGACGGCGATCGACGGGGAGACCGCCGTCGTTCTCGGCGACCTCAAGGCGGGCGACAAGATCAACGTGTGGACGAGTGTGTGCCGCGAGTCGGCACCCGTTCAGTGCGATGTCGAGGCGGTCACTGCCGCGTTGTAGCGTCGTGCGGTAAGACGAGCAGGCGTCGGGAGTCGGGAACGCCGCCGTCGGCAGATCCCGCCGTCGGCAAACCCGCCGTCGGCAAACGCCGCCGTCGAGAAACCCCAGCGCCGATAGACTGTGCGCGTGACCCCTGAAGAGCTTTCCGCGACCATTGCCGTCTGCATCGAGGAGGGAATCGCCGCGGGCGAATTCGCCCTCACGAACGAGGACGTTGTCGAGGTGCGCGTCGAGCGCCCCAAGGTGCGCGAGCACGGAGACTGGGCGACCAACGTCGCGATGCAGCTCGCGAAGAAGGCGGGTACCAACCCGCGTGCGTTTGCCGAGTCGCTTGCGGCGCGGCTGTTGACAGTCGACGGCATCGAGACGGCCGAGGTTGCGGGCCCCGGCTTCCTCAACATCCGCCTATCGGCCAGCGCTGCGGGGGAGTTGGCCCGCGCGATTGTCGAAGAGGGCGACGACTTTGGGCGGGGCGTGTCGTACGCGGGGGTGCACGTCAATGTCGAGTTTGTGTCCGCGAACCCCACCGGACCGGTGCACATCGGGGGGACGCGCTGGGCCGCCGTAGGCGACTCGATCAGCCGCTTGCTCGAATTCCACGGCGCCACGGTCACGCGCGAGTACTACTTCAACGACCACGGCGTGCAGATCGACCGCTTTGCCGCATCGCTCCTGGCCGCGATCAAGGGCGAGGACGCGCCCGAGGACGGCTACGGCGGTCAGTACATCCTCGAGATCGCGGACCAGATCCTGGTCGATGCGATAGAGGCTGGCGACAAGAACCCTCTGGAGCTTCCGCAAGACGAGGCGCTCGAGTTCTTCCGTTCGCGCGGGACGCTGCTGATGTTCTCGCAGATCAAGCAGTCGCTCAAGGACTTCGGCGTCGAGTTTGACGTGTACTTCCACGAGAACTCGCTGCATGAGTCGGGCAAGGTCGAGCGCGCCCTCAAGGAGCTCAAGTCGTCGGGCGCGCTCTACGAGGCCGAGGGCGCATGGTGGCTACGGTCGAGCGCGTTTGGCGACGAGAAGGACCGCGTGGTCATCAAGTCCGATGGCAACGCCGCGTACATCGCTGGCGACATCGCCTATATCCGCGACAAGCGCGAGCGCGGCGCAGACCTCTGTATCTTCCTGCTTGGCGCCGATCACCACGGCTACGTCGCGCGCCTCAAGGCCGCCGCGGCGGCACTTGGCTACGATCCCGATTCCGTCGAGGTCATCATCGGCCAGATGGTCAACCTGGTGAAGGACGGCCTCCCGCTGCGCATGTCCAAGCGGGCGGGCACGGTGGTGACGATGGAGGACCTGGTCGACAACGTCGGCGTCGATGCGGCCCGTTACGCACTCACGCGGTCGTCGGCGGATTCGACGCTCGACATCGACATGGACCTGCTCGCATCGTCGTCCAATGCCAACCCGGTCTTCTACGTCCAGTACGCGCAAGCGCGCACCGTTGGAGTGGCCCGCAATGCAGCAGAATACGGTATTAACAGGGACGATGCTTTTGATCCCGCCCTCTTGACGCACGAGTCCGAGTCGGCGCTATTGGGTCTTCTCAGCGAGTTTCCGCGCGTGGTCGCGCAGGCCGTGGATCTGCGCGAGCAGCACCGAGTTGCCCGTTACCTTGAAGAGGTGGCCGCCGCGTTTAACCAGTGGTACGACCGCACGCGCGTCACGCCGCAGGGCGACGAGCAGGTCACGGACCTGCACCGCACGCGCCTGTGGCTCAACGACGCGACAGGCCAGGTGCTGCGCAACGGGCTGGGCCTGCTGGGCGTCGGCGCTCCCGAGAGGATGTAACCGTGCCGGTGTGGTCGGCGACAGTGGCGCGCACGGACGACGGCGCGCTCGCTGTGGGCGGCTGCGATGCTCGCGCGCTCGCGGCCGAGTACGGGACGCCGCTGTATGTGGTGGACGAGGCCGACTTTAGGGCGCGAGCCGCGGGCTTTCGCGATCACTTTGCGGCGGCCTTCGGTCGCCATGGCGCGCACTGCGATGTGTTCTACGCGTCCAAGGCGCTGCTGAGCTCGCAAATTGCCTCGTGGGTGCTCGATGAGGGGCTCGGCATCGACGTGGCCAGCGGGGGAGAACTCGAGCTCGCGTTGCGCGGCGGGGCGCCCGGTGATCGCATCACGCTGCACGGCAACAACAAGTCCGATGCCGAACTTAGCCGCGCGCTCGAGGTGGGCGTAGGCCGCATTGTCGTCGACTCGATGACCGAGGTGGGGGTGCTCGCTGCGCTCGCGGCCGCCGCCGGTGTGGTCGCTCCCGTGCTGATCCGCGTGACTACTGGAGTGCACGCCGGCGGGCACGAATACATTGCGACGTCGCATGAGGACCAGAAGTTTGGGCTGTCGCTCGCGACCGGCGCGGCGCTCGACGCCTTGCGCGCGGTGCACGCCTCGCCCCACCTCGAGCTGCGGGGAATCCACACGCACATCGGCAGCCAGATCCTGTCGATCGGTGCGTTCAAGGACTCCGCCGAGCGGATGCTGCGCCTGCGTGCGGACTTTGCCGCCGAGACCGGCTATGAGATGCCCGAGGTGGACCTGGGCGGCGGCTACGCGATCGCGTACACGCCCGAGTCCGAGGAGATGGACGTCGAAAAGGCGTCTCTTGAGATCGCCGACGTCGTGGCCCAGGGCGTCGACGCGGCTGGCGGCGGCTGGCCGCACATCTCGATCGAGCCCGGCCGGGCCATCGCCGGACCCGCCGGAATGACCCTCTACACCGTCGGCGTCACCAAGAACGTGTCCCTCGAGGAGGGCGGCCAGCGCCAATACGTGGCCGTCGACGGCGGCATGAGCGACAACATGCGGACCATCACGTATGGCGCCGAGTACACGGCTTCGATCGCTTCGCGGGTGTCCGCTGCGCCGGACGTGCTGTCGCGCGTGGTAGGCAAGCACTGCGAGAGCGGCGACATCGTGGTGCGTGACGTGCAGTTGCCGTCCGACATCGCGCGCGGGGACCTACTGGCCGTGCCGGCGACGGGTGCCTACGGGCGCGTGATGGCGAGCAACTACAACTCGGTGCTGCGGCCCGCTGTGGTGGGTGTGCTCGACGGCGCTTCTAGGGTGCTGATCAGGCGCGATACCTTGGCTGACCTGCTCGATTGGGACGTTGCGGACGCCTGACTGCCAGGCACTTTGCTTGAGTGAGGGGAAGATCGATGTATCACATCGTCACCTATCCACCATTGCCGCCGACTCGTAAGAGTCCACCGTCTCCCGCGCCGGTCGCCGGCTTCGCGGGTGCGAAAGGGGGCCAGTGATGTTTCGCGCTGGAAATGTGACGGTGCCGCCGCTACCGAGAGATTCGCTGGTGTCCGGCAAGCACGGCGCGTATGACGCGGAGCGTGCCGTGACGGTCGCATGGATACAGGGCATGCGTGAGCTCGATGGTGAAGCCTGGTTGCTTAACGGAAACGGCGAGTTCTTGCCCTTCGAGCTGCTTAGCACGCCTGGTTCAACCATTGGCGAAAGCCAGCGGGACATTTCTTTACTCAACTTTGGAGGCAGCGCAGATCTGGCGCTGTCAATCGGCGTCCACGGTCGGACGCTCTACGACTCCGATGAGACGCGCGGCCTTATGGTGCTCGCAATCGAAGGGGTCCTGGTCGCGCACACGCGAATCCGACCGCGATACTGGCGGCCGCCGGTGTTCAAGGCCATGGGACGCGAATGGCGCTTGGGTGACTTTGGCTATGCGGAGGAGTGCGGCCGAGCCATCGTTTGACACCGTTGGCGAAGCAAACACTGCGTGGCCGGAACATGGCGCTGACCCGCGCGCTTCCCGGCAGTCGGTGAGTGCTCAAATACGAGACAATCGAGCACTCAACGACTGATACGGCGTCGGGGCCGACGGACGCACTACCCGCAGTCAACTTTGGGGCCTTCGACCCCAACTGCATCGGCACCTCGTCTCCTTCGTCATCTCTGCCGGAACCGAGTCACTCTCTTCGCGCGTGGAGCGTCGCAGGCTCACGCGCGTAAACGAGACGGCGATCATCACTCCTGCTAAAGAGCCGCTCTGGCCACTACAGGAACATGGCCGCGTGCCTTGCCGTTCTATGAGTGAGTGGCGAAAGCCGCCGCCGATGGACACAAGACAGGGAGTAACACCCATGGACGAGTCCAAGGAAAATGAAGAGCGCATGCACACGGACACGGAAGTCCTTCAGGAGATTGCCGCGGAGGCCGAGCGAGACCGCGCGTCTCGCGGTCACAGTGAGTTCGAGGCTCCGGAGGAGCCTGAAGAGCGCCTGATGTCGGACGCTGCCGCGTTTTCCGATGAGAATCCCGACGTAGACGCGGACACCCGCGAAGACCATGAGCACGGTGTGCCCCCAGTGATGGTGGTCTCCGAAAACGGGGGTGGGACGGTCCTCCCAGAGGTTCCTGGTGAGCCTCTGAGGTAGAACGAAATGCCACGGGTCAGCGTCGCCCGTGTCTGGTGAGTCAGTTCAGTCGAACTTAAGTGCCGGACTAGCACCTTGAGAAAGGCCGCAACGATCCGTGGCGTTCGCAAAACCCACGTTTGATCCGGCACTTGTGCACGCGAGCGGTCTGCGAGGGACTGGCTGATGTCGAGGGGGGTCCCAGATGGAACCGAAGATCGCGCGGGCGTGGCGACGGGATAAGGAAGTGCGACCCATGGATCACTCAAAAGAGCCTGAAGAAGAGTTCGACAAGGACACGCAGATTCTCGATGAGATTGCGGAAGAAGCCGAGCACGAGCGCGAAGAGCACGAAGTCGTCGAGTTCGTGATGCCCGAGAGTCGGCACGAGATCGCGCCGCTCAAGGGGCCTCACCACACTCGTTCGGAGTAGTGAACAGGACCGAAACCGGCGTTTCGCGCGCTAGTCCAGCGCCGCCCAGTGCGTGAGCGTGTCAACGGCTTCGACGATCTCGCCCATGACCCTGTCGTAGGTCGCGCGGTCGCGGGCCCACGGGTCGTCGAGACTGCGAAGCGGCGCCGGATCCCGCTCTTGCTCCGCGCGCAATACCGCGGCAGCCGTACGCAACCGCTCGGCGCCGGTCGCCCCGACGGGAGCGTCGGCCCGCTGCGCAAGTTCGGCCGCCTGCTTGAGGCCAAATACGTGCGCTGGCAACCCGCCGAACTCGCGGGCGATCCACCGCGCGTGGCTCGCGGTTGCCACCAGCACAAGATCGGCGCGCGACGCGAGCGCTGCCGTCAGTTGCGTCGGGCGATGCCGGGGGATTGTCAGGCCGAGATCGGCGGCAGAGCGGCGGATCTCGGGGGTCGCGTCCATGCCGGTTTCTGCGTGAGTCCCAGCGGAGGTGACGTCTGCGGCACCCGCCCAGTCGCGGGCCGCGAGGTAGTGCATCGCGGGGGATCTGCAGATATTGCCGGTGCAGACCATGAGGACGCGGGCGAGGTCGGACACGCCACGAGCCTAGGTGTTGCGGAGCGCGTCGGCTGCAAAGGCTCGCGCAGCCGCCGAGTCAAGGCATGCTGGTGTGATGAACACCGTCACCGCCGCCCTGGTGGGAGGCCCCACCGTCGTCCTCCGCTATGCGGGCCTGACCATCGTGACCGACCCAACGGTTTGATGCGCCAGGCACCAATAGTCACCTGGTCAAGACGGAGGGGCCCGCGATCGACGCCGACGCGCTGCCGCCGATCGACCTGGCGCTCGTGTCGCACGACTATCACCCTGACAACCTCGACGCGTCGGGTGAGCTCGTGGCACACGGGGCGACCCTGGCTCTCACCACCAAGGCGGGCGCGGAACGCAAGGCGGGCTTCCACGGCATGAAGGCCGGCGACGTGGTGACGATCGACGGCGAGACGCCCGTGACGGTGACCGCGGTCGAGGCGCTCCACGGACCGAGGGCGATTGCACCGCTCGTTGGCCCCGTCATCGGCTTCATCTTGCGCGCCGAGGGTTGGCCCACCCTCTACTTCTCGGGAGACAACGCCCTGGTATCCGTGGCAAGGGGAATCGCGAAGGACCACCCCGACGTCGGAATCGCCGTGCTGTGCATGGGCGCCGCTTCGGTGCCCACGCGGGGCCCTGTGCTTCTCACGCTGAACGCGGACCGCGCCGCCAGGGTCGCGGCTCTGTGGCCTGATGCCAGCATCGTCCCCGTACACGTCGATGGCTGGAAGCACTTCAGTCAGCAGCGCGCGGCCGCCATCTCTGGGCTTCATGCGAACGGGCTTGGCGAGCGCGTCATCGACCTGCCGCGCGGTGTGGAGACCGCGCTGAACTAGTCGGACTCAACGGTGCGACGCTGCCCGCGCACGCCGTAGAGCTCGCCCTCGAACCTCTTGATGGTCGCCACGAGCACAAAGCTGAGCGACACCAGCAGCGACCACGAGCCGAACTTGCCCACGTGGACCGCCTCCCAGATCTCGCGCTGGTTCGGGTACTCCCACGCACCCATGAAGGTGGCCGCGTTTTCGGCGACCCACAGCCCAAAGCCGATGGCGACAAACGACACGGCGAGCGGCATGAAGTACCGGTGCGTGCCCACCGTGAAGTGGACCATCGTGCGGCGCATCTCGATCACAAACAGCACCGCGATGAGCCAGCGCAGGTCCCAGATCCAGTGGTGGGTAAAGAAGTTGAGGTAGGCGGCGACGGCCAGAATCGTCATCGGCACTGGGCGAAAGTGGCTCACCCGCAGCTCGGCACGCCGCCACGCCTGCACGATGTAGGAGCCGACGGCGGCGTACATGAACCCCGCGTACAGGGGTACGCCGGCGACCTTCGTGAACCCGTCCTCGGGGTATTCCCACGACCCTGCGTGCACCTTGAAGAATTCCATGGTCACGCCGAGCAGGTGGAACGCGCAGATGACCGCTACCTCGCGCCCGGACTCCCAGCCAGCCCACCACAGCCCAAGGGTGAGCACCACGCCGATGATGAGGAGAGCGTCGTACCTCGGAATCGGAAGTGAGACCACGCTCGTGATGGCGATCGCGGCAAAGATCACAGCGGCGAAAACCAGCGACTGAAGTTGGAGCCACGCGAACCGCACGGCGAAGCCAAAGAGGCGGGGCAGAGTCCAGCGTTCGCGCGAAAAAACCCTGCGATCCGACACCCGGCCATTGTGGCCGCTACTCGCAACGATCCGCACCCGCGGCGCGCCCGCTAGAGTTGTGCGCGTGTCTGATACCCCCGTGAAGATCGCCCTGTTCGGCCCCGGAACCGTCGGTTCTCAGGTGGCCAGGCTGCTCACGGAGCAGGCCGCCGACCTCGCAAGCCGCGTGGGTGCCCCACTCGAGATCGTGGGCGTGTACGTGCGCGACATGACCAAGGATCGCGTGGGTCTAGACCCCGCGCTCCTCACGGACGATGCCGACGCTCTGATCGCCCGCGCCGATGTCGTCGTCGAGCTCATGGGCGGCATCGAGCCAGCCAAGTCGATCATCCTCAAGGCGATCGCCGCGGGGGCAGGAGTTGTCACCGCCAACAAGGCCCTGCTCGCCGCTCACGGCCCCGAGCTCTACGAGGCCGCAGACGCCGCCAATGTCGACCTCTACTTCGAGGCAGCCGTCGCGGGCGCCATCCCGATCATCCGGCCCGTGCGAGAGTCCCTCGCTGGCGATCACGTGCGCCGCATCCTTTGCATCGTGAACGGCACCACCAACTACGTCCTCGACGAGATGACAACGCGCGGCCTCGGCTACGACGTCGCCGTCAAGCAGGCTCAGGACCTGGGTTACGCGGAGGCCGATCCCTCGGCCGATGTGGATGGCTACGACGCCGCCGCCAAGGCCGCGATCCTCGCCAGCCTCGCGTTCCACCAGCGCGTGCCGCTCCAGGACGTGTACCGCGAGGGCATCTCGGCGATCACGGCCGCCGACGTCGCCGCGGCCACCGAGTCAGGTCACGTCATCAAGCTGCTCGCGATCGCGGAGCGCACGGGGGAGGGCGTCGACGGCGGAGTGTCCGTGCGCGTTCACCCCGCGCTCGTCCCGCTGTCGCACCCGCTGGCGAGCGTCCACGGCGCGTACAACGCGGTCTTTGTCGAGGCCGAGGCCGCAGGTGAACTCATGTTCTACGGCAAGGGAGCGGGAGGTACTCCCACAGCGTCGGCCGTTCTCGGCGACGTCGTGTCGGTCGCCCGCCACAGGGCTCAGGGAGGCAAGGGGCCGCGCGAGTCGCACTACGGCGACCTTCCCGTGCTGCCCATCTCCGCGTCGTCGTCACGTTTCCAGCTGCGCATGACTGTCCCCGATAGGCCTGGAGTGCTCGCGACCATTGCTGCCACGCTGGCCCAGAGCGGCGTGTCCATCGAAACCGTGAGGCAACAGGCTGTGAGGCAACAGGCGGGAGGCGCGGGTAGTGGCCTGGCGACCCTGGCCATCGCGACGCATCGGGCGCCTGAAAGTGACGTGGCCGCCGTGCTCGACGCGCTCCGCATGTCAGACTCGGTGACCGAAATCCGATCCGTGCTGAGAATCGAGGGAGAGTAGTCGTGGCTCACGTGTGGCGCGGGATCATCAACGAGTACCCGGACTTTTTGCCATTTGATGCGACCGACCGCATCGTGACTCTTGGCGAGGGTGGGACGCCGCTCATCTACGCCGAGAAGATCTCTTCCGAGGTGGGCGCGGAGGTCTTCGTGAAGTTCGAGGGCATGAATCCCACTGGCTCTTTCAAGGACCGCGGCATGACGTCGGCGATCACCCAGGTGATCAAGGAAGGCGACCACACGGTGGTGTGCGCGTCCACTGGCAACACCTCCGCATCGGCCGCCGCCTACGCCGCCCATGCGGGGCTGCGCTGCGTCGTGATGATTCCACAGGGCAAGATCGCCGCGGGAAAGATGGCACAAGCGATCGTCCACGGGGCGGACCTCGTGCAGGTCGACGGCAACTTCGATGAGTGCCTCGACATCGTCCGCGAACTCAGCGAGAACTACCCGATTGCGCTTGTGAACTCCGTGAACCCCTACCGCCTCCAAGGTCAGAAGACCGCAGCCTTCGAGATCGTCGATCAGTTGGGCGACGCCCCTGATATTCACATGCTTCCCGTGGGAAACGCCGGCAATATCTCGGCCTATTGGATGGGCTTCAAGGAGTACGCCGATGCCGGAGTGTCGACGCATCGGCCGCGCATCTGGGGCGTCCAAGCCGCCGGGGCCGCGCCCTTCGTTGTCGGCCACCCGATCAAGGATCCCGAGACAGTTGCCACCGCCATCCGCATCGGCAAGCCCGCCTCATGGGACCTCGCCATTGCGGCCCGTGATGAGTCCGGCGGCTGGATTCGCGCCGTGACCGACGAGGCGATCCTGTCCGCCCAGGCGCGGTTGGCCGCGGAGGTTGGTGTGTTTGTCGAGCCCGCATCGGCCGCCCCGATTGCCGGCCTGTTGGCCGCCGCCGCCGCTGGGGAAGTGCCGCGCGGAGCGACCATCACGTGCACCGTGACCGGAAACGGTCTGAAGGACACCGCGACCGCTCTCGCCGGCCGCGAGATCTCTCCAGCCGTGATTCCCGTCGATGTCGACGCGGCCGCGGCCATCTTGGGTTTGTAGGGCGCGCGATGCGATACGTGACCGACCACGTCACCGTCACAGTTCCCGCGACGGCGGGCAACCTCGGCCCAGGCTTCGACTCCCTGGGAATGGCGATGGGCGTGACCGACGAGGTCGAGGTCTGGGCGCTCGGCTCGCCGCGAGTCGAGATTGAGATCGAGGGCGAGGGTGCCGATTCCCTTCCGCGCGACGAGTCTCACCTCATCGTCCGCGCGATCCGCGCGGCGTCCGACGCGGTGGGTGCGCCTCATACCGGATTGCGCATCGTCGCCCGCAACTCGATCCCGCACGGGAAGGGCCTCGGCTCCTCGGCGGCCGCGGTGGTTGCCGGAATCGCGGCGGTGCGCGGACTCCTGGCGGAGCCCGACGCCCTGGACAACGAGACGATGCTTCGCCTCGCCACCGAGTTTGAGGGCCACCCGGACAACGCGGCGCCTGCCATCTGGGGTGGGGCGACCGTGGCGTGGCTCGACCACGAGGGCGCGCACGCGGTGCCGCTCGAAGTTGCCAAGGGTATTGAAACCGCGGTGCTGATCCCGCATGCCGTATTGCCCACCAAGCAGGCGCGCGCGTTGCTCCCCGAGCAGGTGCCTCACCGCGATGCCGCTTTCAACGTGGGCCGAGCAGCGCTGCTGGTAGCGGCACTGGCCGGGCATCCCGAGCGTCTGTGGGCCGCGACCGAGGATCGCCTGCATCAGGGCTACCGCGAGTCGGTGATGCCCACCGCCGCGGCGATGATCGCGTACTTGCGTGAGCGGGGCTTGCCCGCTGTCGTGTCCGGCGCGGGGCCATCCGTGCTTGTGATCGGAACGGCGCTCGCCGCCGGCGGCCTGGCGACCGGAACGCCCACGTGGGCCGAGGGCATCGGCGGCGACTCGTGGCGCTGCGTGCACACGGTGGGCCCTGTGACTGGCGTGTTCGTCACGGGCTGACCTCTCACCGCCCGTCGCCCGTCGGCTGGACGCCGGGCTCATAGTCGGCGCTCATGCCCACTCAAGCGCGCCTCCCGCTTCTCAGTCGGCGCTCATGCCCACTCACCGGTGACCACGTCCCGCGGTGCGCGGTGGTATCAACGCCGTGCGACCGTGCTTGTGACCATCGAACGACACCACTCGGGCTGCTCCGTGAGGTCGCGAAAGGTGAAGCGCAGCGTCAAGATGCCGATTGACGCAAGCCGCGTATCGCGGCGAACGTCGCGCGCGCGCTGGTCAGCTCCCTGGTGCGCGACCTCACCATCAAGCTCCACTGCGGTGCGCGTTACTGGGTCGTACATGTCGAGTCGATAGTTGGCCCCGTCGGCCCGAAGGCGGTGTTGGCGGATGAACCCGGCGAAGTCCTTGGACGCGAAGACCTTCCGGAGTCCGATGGTTTCGAGGAAGCTCTCGGAGCCGGCCGCCGTCGCCTTGACCGTCGTGGCGAGCGCCCGCCTGCGTCTCACGGCGCTCAGATTTGATGCGATTTGATCAATGTCCTGAGGACTACAGAGCCGCTGCCGCACCGCACGGTAAACCATCTCGTCGGCGACGTCGCGAGGCAAGTGTCCATAGGCGGTGACGATCGCCCATTCGGGCGTGGCGATGGGGCATCCGTGCCAGAGCGCGAATGGTGGACGCTCCGCGAGGCGTTGCAGGGTGAGCCACGGGGGCGCGTTCCGCGACATGGACAGCGGTGCGGTTACCGCGATGGTGCGCGGCGGGTCGCACAGGCCCCAGGCCGATGCCGCCGCCGCGCCGATGACGACCGAGCCGGAGCCCACCCACGTTGTTGAGGCGTGTGCCCGCGTCAACGTCGACTCGGCGTGCTCGGACGCGGCGTAAAGCGCTGGCAGCACCCGCACGACCGCGCCACTACGGACTGCGGCCCTGAGTGCCGGCCGAGACCAGCGACGCTCGATCGCGTGCCGCGTAAATGCGTGGGGAGAGCGTCGAAGCGCGTCGATGAGAGGAACCGCGTTGTTGTTTCGCATGCACGAGGAGTACCGCAAGCCGGCCGGCCGCGGCGGCTGCGCGGGTCCGGTCTGTGGATAAGGAGTGGTCACCAGCGCCGACTACGACGCGGGCGGCCGCCGGGAGTGGTCACCAGCGCCGACTACGACGCGGGCGGGCGCCGGGAGTGGTCACCAGCGCCGACCACGACGGGCCGGGCCGCGTCTACAGCGTCGGGCTCGGGCCGTTGGTGCCACCGCCAACGCCGCCTCCGGTGCCGCCGCGACGTCGAAGTTGCCTTGCCTTGCGGGCGGTGCGCCTGGGCGTCGGGCTCTCGGCGCGCGTGAGCCTCAGTTCGTACGCGCGCTTGCGCGGTTGAGGCACGGTCACGTGAAGCAACGGACCGGTGAGGCGCACAAGGACAGTCGCCAACACCGCAATCGCGGTCGTGACGACTGGCCTGGTGCCGTCATATAGCAGGGAATACGCAATGGCGCCCGCAAGTCCGGCGACCGCCTCCGGTGGGCCCACATGCATGATCGACGACGGCTTTCCTTGGAGAACATCGGCGAGGATCAGGCCTCCCACCGACGCGATGGTGCCGATGAGGATCGAGGGAAGCCGGTCGAGTCCGGCGAGCAGTGCCGCATTCGTGCCCACGGACGCGAACAAGCCGACGATGAGCGCGTCAAGCGCCCACAGCACCGGGCCCAACTTGCGCAAGTAATACAGGAACAGAGCCCCGATTCCCGTGGCAACGAAAGCGGTAAGCAGGTACAGCGGGTCCCTGAAGGCGGCTGGTGGAAGGTTGCCGAGTAGTAAGTCGCGAACGATTCCGCCGCCGAATCCCATTGCGGCCGCCAGGGTGAAGACGCCGACTAGATCGGTGCGGTCATCCTCTCCGGCTCGGATGGTGCCGCCGAGGGCCCCTGCGAAAACGGCGAGCAAATTGATCGCAAGGGGGATCTCGAGGATATCGGGCGTAGGCACGCCCCCAGGGTAGGCCCGGACCGGCGGGACCGCGGCCGATTCGGAGGCACAGCCAAGGGGGTCGGAGGCACAACCAAGGGGAGCGGGCGGGACCGCGGCCGATTCGGAGGCACAACCAAGGGGGTCGGCCGATGGCCAACATTTCGCGAGCATCTATCAAATGAGGCACGCACCCCACTTCGCGAGCACTATTGATGAGTCTCGTGGACGACTTGCGGAGTGAGCGCTCACTCACTTACGATGCCCGGGTGACGACACCCACTCCAAGCAGGGCCCCCCGCATGTCGGTCGAGGACAGGCGCGAGTCGATCCTCGATGCAGTGGTCCCCTTGCTTCTCAGCCACGGAGCCGACGTCACGACCAAGGACATCGCCGATGCCGCGGGTATCGCAGAGGGCACGATCTTCCGGGCGTTCGCCGACAAGGACGAACTGATCCAGCTAGCGGTCGCCAGGTTCATGGATCCCGAGCCGACGTTTGCGGCGCTCGAGTGCATCGACCCGAGCCTTGACCTCGAGGCCAAGGTCAGGGCCGTCGTCGAGATTTTCAGGGAACGTTTCGCGGGAGTGATCGGTGTTGTCTCCGCGCTGGGCCACCAAAAGTCGCCGCGTGACCACCACCGCAGGCCCGAGGCCGACGCGCGCGCCAAGGCCATTTTCGCCATGCTCTTCACCCCTGACGCGGATCGATTTCGCATAGAACCCGGTCTCGCGGTCTTCTTCATCAGGCTTCTCACGTTCGGAACCTCGATGCCCATGTTCACGTCCGATCGCGACGTAAACACGGACCAGCTTGTGGACTTCATCATGCAAGGCATTGTCAAGGAAGGTCAGTAACACATGTTGTGGAAACTCCTCGTGCGCTCGGTGGCGCCGTATCGTGGACTGCTCGCCGGTGTCGTGATCTTCCAGCTCGCGCAATCGATCGCCAACCTGATCCTGCCCGGGCTCAACGCCGACATCATCGACAAGGGCGTGGTGACCGGTGACACTGGCTACATCTGGCGCATCGGCTCTCTCATGCTGGGGCTGTCCTTTGTCCAGGCGGCGTGCGCGGTCACAGGCGTGTACTTCGGAGCAAAACTGGCGATGCGCGTCGGCCGCGACATGCGCGCTCGCGTGTTTGCTCGGGTTGGAACGTTCTCTGAGAACGAGGTGCAGCACTTCGGACCGCCTTCGCTCATTACGCGCTCTACAAACGATGTCCAACAGGTGCAGATGCTCGTGCTTTTGAGTGCGACACTCCTGGTATCAACGCCGTTCATGGCGATCGGTGGCGTCATCATGGCGATACGTCAGGATGCGGGACTGTCGTGGATCATGGTGGTGGCGATCCCCGTCCTGCTCCTCGGAATGGGCCTCGTTATCACGCGCATGGTGCCCCACTTCAGGCGCATGCAGAGGCGCATCGACGTGGTCAACAAGGTGCTCCGCGAGCAGTTGACCGGTATTCGCGTGGTGCGTGCCTTCGTCCGTGAGCCCGAGGAGCGCAAGCGTTTCGCAAAGGCGAACGCCGATGTCACCGAATCCGCGCTGTTCGCCGGCCGCCTCATGGCGATCATGTTCCCCTTCGTGATGGTCATGATGAACCTTGGCTCGGTCGCCGTGCTGTGGTTCGGCGCCAGCAAGGTTCAATCAGGAGAGACTCAGGTGGGTGCGCTCACGGCGTTCCTGACGTATCTGATCCAGATCTTGATGTCGGTCATGATGGCGACGTTCCTCTTCGTCTTGGTTCCAAGGGCCGCCGTTGCGGCCGATCGCATCGGCGAGGTCCTCGACACGCAGACCTCCGTGGCGCCGCCGCTCAACCCCATCGCCGAGTTCACGACGCCGGGAACGGTGGAGTTCCGGTCCGTGAGTTTCGCGTATCCGGGGGCCGAACAGCCCGTGCTCGCCGACATCAGCTTCACCGCCGAGCCGGGCACGACGACTGCGATCATCGGCTCGACGGGAGCGGGCAAGACGACGCTACTGAACCTCATTCCGAGGCTCTTTGACGCGTCGGGCGGCTCCGTGTTGGTCGGCGGGGTCGACGTGCGAGATCTCGACATGGACACGCTGTGGTCCGACATCGGGCTCGTGCCCCAGCGCCCCTACCTGTTCTCGGGGACCGTCGCGTCGACGCTGCGCTACGGCAAGTCCGATGCGACCGATGAGGAGCTGTGGGACGCGATCACGGTGGCCCAGGCGAAGGACTTTGTCGAGGCGATGCCCGATGGCCTCGAGACCGCGGTCTCCCAGGGTGGCACCACGGTGTCGGGCGGACAGCGCCAGCGGCTCTCGATCGCGAGGGCGCTGGTCCGAAAACCCCACATCCTGCTCTTTGACGACTCGTTCTCGGCGCTCGACACCGCGACCGATGCGCGCCTCAGGGCGGCGCTTGGCAGGTCCGTTGCCGAGGCCACCGTCATCGTGGTCGCCCAGCGCGTCTCGTCAATCATGGACGCCGACCTCATCTTGGTGATGGAGGACGGCCGCATCATCGATCGCGGGACCCACGCCCAGCTCCTCGAGAGCTCGCCCACGTATCAAGAAATTGTGTCAACGCAGTTGCGCGCGGAGGAGGCAGCATGAGCACCACCGAGAAGTCGGGCGAGGCAACGAGCCCTCCGCCGCGGCGCGGCCCAGGAGGCCACGGACCGATGGGCGGCATGGCAGGAATGCCAGTCGAAAAGGCGCAGAACTTCAAGGGGACGATGCGCCGACTTACGGGCCTTCTGAGGCCAGAGGCCGTCGTCGTGTTCTCGGTCCTCATCATCGGCGCGGTCTCCGTGGGCCTCTCCGTGACTGGTCCCAAGGTGCTAGGGGAGGCGACAACGACGATCTTCAAGGGCTTCATTTCGGGCCAGGGAATCGATTTTGGTCGCCTGCACCGCATCCTCATTGGGGTGGTCGCGATCTACGTCGCCTCGTCGCTGCTCGGATACTTGCAGGGCTACATCCTCAACGGCATGACGCAGCGAACCGTGTACCGATTGCGCGAGACCGTCGAGGAGAAGATTCACCGCTTGCCGCTGAACTACTTCGACAAGCACCAGCGCGGCGAGCTCTTGAGCCGCGTCACCAACGACATCGACAACGTGTCCCAGACGCTGCAGCAGACGCTTAGCCAGTTGTTCAACTCCCTGCTGACGGTCATCGGCGTGCTCATCATGATGCTCTGGATCGACTGGCAGCTCGCGCTCGTCGCGATCATCTCGATTCCGATCACCATCGGCATCGTGACGGTGGTTGCCAAGCGATCTCAGCCCAAGTTCGTCGCGCAGTGGAAGCACACGGGGGAGCTCAACGGGATCATCGAGGAGGGCTACTCGGGGCACGCGCTCGTCACGGTGTTCGGCCGCCAGCGCGAGGTCGAGGCGACTTTTGCTCAGAAGAACGAGGAGATGTACGAGGCGAGCTTCGGGGCCCAGTTCATCTCGGGGATCATCATGCCTTCGGCGATGTTTGTCGGAAACCTCGTGTACGTCGGAATCGCAGTGGTGGGTGGGCTTAAGGTCGCGAGCGGAAGCCTCCCGCTCGGCGACGTGCAGGCCTTCATCCAGTACTCGCGGCAGTTCCAGCAGCCGCTCAGCCAACTTGGCTCGATGGCGAACCTGCTGCAGTCGGGTGTGGCGAGCGCCGAGCGAGTGTTTGAGCTGCTCGACGCACAGGACCAGTCGAGCGACATCGACGATGCTCAGTCGCCAGCCGACTTCCATGGCCACTTGGTTTTTGAGGACGTCTCGTTCTCGTACAACCAGGAGACGCCGCTCATCACCGGTCTGTCGCTCATCGCTGAACCGGGAAAGACAATCGCGATCGTGGGGCCGACCGGCGCGGGCAAGACGACGCTCGTCAACTTGATCATGCGGTTCTACGAGCTCGATGGCGGGCGCATCCTTCTGGACGGCGTCGACATCGCGCACATGACCAGGGACGACTTGCGCTCGCGCACGGGAATGGTACTCCAGGACGCGTGGCTCTTTGGAGGCACGATTCGCGAAAACATCGCCTACGGGCGTCCCGATGCGACGGAAGAGGAGATCCACGCGGCGGCCACGGAGGCCTTCGTCGATCGCTTTGTGCACTCGCTTCCCGACGGATACGACACCGTGATCGACGACGATGCCACCAACATCTCCGCCGGCGAGCGCCAGCTCATCACGATCGCGAGGGCCTTCGTCGCCAAGCCGAGCGTGCTGATCCTGGATGAGGCGACAAGCTCGGTCGATACCCGCACCGAGTTGCTCGTCCAGCACGCGATGGCGGAGCTGCGTAAGGACCGTACGAGCTTTGTCATCGCTCACCGCTTGTCGACGATTCGCGACGCCGACCTCATCCTGGTGATGGAGGAAGGCGCCATGGTAGAGCAAGGCACGCACACGGAGCTCCTCGCAAAGCACGGCGCCTACACGCGCCTCTACGACGCTCAGTTCGCGGCGCCTCTGGATGAGGTGGATGCGCCTCTCAAAGAGGTCCATGTTTCCGCGAAGACGGTCGCACCGGACTCGGCCGCAGTGTCCGATCCTTCGGTTCCGCCGCACGCGGGCGAGAACACCGCCTAGGGAGCGCACCCCTAGGAGGGGTGGACTCACGGCGAAGCTTTGGCGCCCGAGACCTCGCGGTTGGCAAAGCGCTGCTGAAGGAGCACCGCCGCGACGATGATGACGCCCTTGGCGACGAGTTGCACCGAGGTGGATAGGTTGTTCTGGATAAACACATTGGTGAGCGTGGAAAACAACAGGACACCGAGAACAGTCCCGCCGATGGTTCCGCGCCCGCCCACGAGAAGCGTGCCACCGACCACGACGGCGGCAATGGCGTCCAACTCATAGAGCTGGCCGTGCGTTGAGGTTCCAGCAGTGGTGCGCGAGAGCAGCATGGTCGCCGCGATGCCGGCGGTCGCGCCCGACAGCATGTACAGGTACACCGTGTGGCGCTTGACGTTGACACCGGCCAGGCGCGCCGCGGTGGCGTTGCCGCCGATCGCGATGGTGCGACGGCCAAACGTGGTGCGGTTGAGAAGGAACCAGGCGAGCAACGCCACGATCGCGAAGATCCACACCACCCACGAGATGCCGAGCAGGTCGGCACGGAAGAAGTGGAGGAAGCCCTGGTTGTCCACAATCTGGGTCTTGCGCTGCGAGACAAGCTCCGCGACTCCGCGCGCTCCGACAAGCATCGCGAGGGTTGCGATGAACGCGACGACGTTGCCGTAGGCGATGATCATTCCGTTGACGAGCCCGGCGAGCACACCACCCGCGATGGCGACGAAGACCATGAGCGGCCAGAATCCGGACGAGGCCGTCTGGATCGCGCCGAGGCTCGCGAGAACTGAGGCGAGGCCGAGCACCGAGCCAACCGACAGGTCGATTCCTCCTGCGGTGATCACGAACGTCACCCCGATGGCCACCACGCCGATTACAGACGCCGACCTCAGGATCACCAGTAAGTTGTTGACGTTCATGAAGTTGTCGCCCGCGGTGATCGCGCCTACGACTACGAGCAACAACAAGGCGATGATGAGGCCGATGCTGCGCCCGGCAGGGCTCGCGAAGAATCGCTTTGCTGGGTTTCGACCCGCGGACGACTCTCCCGCAGGGGTCGCGTCGGCCGCGTGGGTGGTGGTCGGCTCGCTCACGCGGCACTTCCCTTCATGACAAGGTCGAGCACGCCGTGCTCGTCGATTTCTGTGGCCGCCTTCTGGGCCACGACTCTGCCGTCCGCGATGACGAGCACGCGATCGGCAAGGCCCAGCACTTCGTCAATCTCGCTCGAGACCACGACGATGGCCGTCCCCTTGGCCGCGAGCTCGCGAATCAACCCGTAAATCTCCATGCGTGCGCCCACGTCGACTCCGCGAGTGGGCTCGTCCAGCAGCAGCACCTTGGTGCCGTGGATCAGCCAGCGCGCAAGCATGATCTTTTGCTGGTTGCCGCCCGACAGGGTCTTGGTGATGCGGTCGGGCTCGGCGGGCCGCAACTCAAGTGCCGTCATCTGTTCACGGGTAGCCGCGCGTTCCGCCGGTTCATCGAGCAACGGTCCGCGCGCGAATCGTGCGAAGGTGGACAGCGTCGCATTGCGGTAGATCGGCTCCTCGAGCATGAGCCCCTGGCTCTTGCGCTCTTCGGGGGAGAGCCCCATGCCTGCATCCACCGCATCGCTGACCGATCCCGCCTTGAGCTTCCGTCCGGCGAGAGTGACGGTGCCCGCGGTGGCGCGGCGCTCCCCGTAGATGGTTTCGAGGATCTCGGACCGTCCCGATCCGACGAGCCCCGCGAGGCCCACCACCTCTCCTGCGCGCACGCTGAAGGTCACGCCGCTGAACACGCGCGCCGCGGCGAGGCCTGTCACGTTGAGCACCACGGGGGCGTCGTCGGGCACGGCGACTCGAGGGGGGAAGACGTGCTCCATGTCGGTGCCGGTCATGAGCGAGATGAGTTGGCGCGTTGGCGTGGTGCGTGCAGGCAGGCCCGCAGCCTCCGACCGCCCGTCCTTGAGCACTGTGATGCGGTCGCCGACCCTCTCGATCTCCTCGAGTCGATGAGAGATGTAGATCACCGCGATGCCTTGTGACGTGAGCTCGCGCACCACGCGAAAGAGGTTGTTGACCTCTTCCGAGTCAAGCACGGCACTCGGCTCGTCCATGATCATCAGCTTGATGTCGCGGGAGAGAGCGCGCGCCATCGCCACGATCTGCTTGTTTGCCGGGGACAAGGTGCCTACCTCGCGCGTGGGGGAGAGGTCGCCGTGACCGAGCCTGGTCATGAGGTCGCGCGCGGCGTTGTTTGTCGCACGCCCACGCACCACGCCGCCGGCGGAGTTTTCGTGGCCCAAGAAGATGTTGTCTGCGATCGACAGCCCATCGACCACGTCGAGCTCTTGGTACATCGTCGCGATTCCCAGGTCGAGAGCGGCCACGGGGTCGGAGATGGTTACCTTTCGGCCCTGCCACACAAACTCGCCTTCGTCTGGCTGGTGTGCGCCCGAGAGGGTCTTGATGAGTGTCGATTTGCCCGCGCCGTTCTGGCCGAGCACGCAGTGAACCTCCCCTGCACGCACGTCAAAGTCCACGCCTCTTAACGCCTGGGCGCCACCAAAACTCTTGGTGAGGCCGCGGACCTGTAGTAATGATTCCTGGTGGTCTTCTTTGATCACATCGAAAACATAACACACCCGTGGGATGGCCTGCACGATCTCCCTGCTCGTGCCCGTCTTGAAGCGGCTCCGCGCCCGCCTAAGCACAAAAACAACAAAATCCCGAGACCAAAACGTTATGACGACAGACACGCAAAAGATGCGCGCCAACTCCGAAGATCTGCTAGCGTCGACGTGTCAGCGTGGACAGGATATGCCGAGAGTCGCAACAAAACGCTCGCGATTCGCGCCAGTTCCCCTCTCTCGCTGGCGACGACCAGAGTGACTCAACGAGGAGGACAACATGACCGCATCCCGCACACTGCGAATGCGAACACTTGCGGCGGCCAGTGCCGTCGCTGTCATCGCGCTGCTTGCAGGATGCAGCTCTGATGGCGCAGAGAAGGGCGCCACGGCAAATGCCGGCGGCGACAACGCCGCTACCGGCGACAAAGTCGTGATCGGCTTTTCTGGCCCTGCGGCCGACCACGGCTGGCTTGGTGCGATCAACTCCGCAGCCATCGCCGAGGCCAAGAAGTACGGCGACGTGGAATTGCGAGTCGCCGAAGGCACGAACGACGCCAACTTGCAGATCAGCCAGGTCGAGACCTTCATCAATGACGGTGTCGATGTGATCGTGCTGCTGCCGACCGACGGCGCCGCTCTGACCGAGGCCGCCATCAAGGCGATGAACGCCGGCATTCCGGTCATCAACGTGGACCGCGAGTTCTCGTCCACCGCCGCAGCTCGCGTCACGATCCTGGGCGACAACTACGGCATGGGTGTGAGTGCGGGCACGTACATCTGCAACAAGCTCGGCGGACAGGCCGACGCAGTCGTGGCAGAGATTGCGGGCATCGACTCGCTTCCGCTGACGCAAGACCGCAGCCGCGGCTTTGCCGACGCACTGTCCGACTGTGGTCTCAAGGTGAACGCCCGTGTCGCCGCGGACTTCACCATCGCGGGTGGCCAGGCGGTCACGGCGCAGTTGTTGTCTGCCAACCCCAAGATCGACGCCATCTGGAACCACGATGACGACCAGGGCATCGGCGTCCTCGCCGCAATCGATGAGGCCGGACGCTCCGAGTTCTTCATGGTGGGTGGAGCGGGTTCGCTCAACGCCATGAACGCCATCAAGGCGGGCGACACGGTGCTCGAGGCGACCGTCATCTACCCGTCGACCCAGGCGGCAGACGGTATCTCGCTCGCAAGGCTCCTTGCCCAGAACAAGAACATGGGCGACCTCGCATCGGCGGGCATTCCCAACCGCATCGTCCTCAACGCCCCCGTGGTGACCAAGGACAACGTGGACGAGTACCTCCCGATCGGATTCGCGTCCTAGAACGACCGACTGGGGTGCCCGCCGGCTGGCGGGCACCCCACAGGGACCCGAACTCCACGAGATAAGAAAGTGAGAAATCCATGTCAGCGCCCCTGCGCGTAGCAATGATCGGAAACGGCTTCATGGGAGCCGCACACTCCCAGGCCTGGCGCGTCGCTCCCCGGTTCTTCGACCTTGACCGCGTGCCGCAGATGGCAGTGATCGTGGGCCGTGATGAGCAAAAGAACGCACATCTCGCCGAGCACTGGGGCTGGCAAGAGGCTGCGACGGACTGGCGCGAGGTGATCGCGCGCGACGATGTTGACATCGTTGACATCGTGACCCCTGGCCACACTCATGCCGAGATCGCCATCGCCGCGCTTGAGGCAGGCAAGCACGTGCTTTGCGAGAAGCCGCTCGCTAACTCAGTGGCCGAGGCCGAGGCGATGGCGCGTGCCGCGGATCTCGCCGTCAAAACAGGCGTCTTCGCCATGGTGGGGTTCACGTATCGACGCGTGCCCGCCGCGACGTTCGCGCGGCAGTTGGTGCGAGAGGGATTTGTCGGCAACGTGCGCCAGGCGCGCGCCGAGTATCTTCAGGACTGGCTCGTTGACGCCGAGTCCCCCCTCACGTGGCGCTTGGACAAGTCGAAGGCGGGCTCCGGAGCTTTGGGCGACATCGGCGCTCACGCCATCGACCTCGCGCAGTTCATCACCGGCGAGAGCCTGACAAGCGTGAGCGGATCGCTCGAGACCTTCGTGACGGAGCGACCCATGGTCGGGGAGCGCCAAGGCCTGTCGGGCACCGCGTCGGACGAGCGTGGACAGGTCACCGTCGACGACTGTGCGCTGTTCATGGCGAGGCTGTCGGGCGGCGGCCTGGGCACCTTCACCGCGACTCGCTTTGCGACGGGCAGGAAGAACGCCCTACGCGTCGAGATTTCGGGGGACAAGGGCGCGATTGCATTCGACCTCGAGGACATGAACAGCCTCAGCCTGTACGACGCGACGGCTCCCGCCGATCGACGCGGCTTCACCAAGGTTTTGGTGACCGAGCCGTCCCATCCGTATATGTCGGCATGGTGGCCGCCTGGTCACATGCTCGGCTACGAGCACGCGTTCTCTCACCAGGTGCGCGACTTCGTCACGGCGATCGCCGCGGGCGAGCAGCCCACTCCGTCGTTCGCCGACGGGTGGCAGATCCAGCGTGTACTCGACGCCGTCGAGCGCAGCGCGGGCACCGGAAGCTCCTGGACTGAAACGACATCCTAAGTACGACCATGGAAGGAATCACTGCAATGGCGCGACCGATTACCTTGTTCACCGGCCAATGGGCCGACCTTCCCCTCGAGGAGGTGGCGAAGCTCGCCTCTGATTGGGGCTACGACGGTCTCGAACTCGCGTGCTGGGGCGATCACCTCGACCCGTGGCGCTGGGAGGACGACGAGTACGTGCAGGGCAAGCTCGACCTGCTCGCGAAGTACAACCTCAAGTGCTGGGCGATCTCGAACCACCTCAAGGGCCAGGCGGTGTGCGACGAGATCGATCAGCGCCACCGCGACATCGTCTCGGACAAGGTGTGGGGCGACGGCGATCCCGAGGGCGTGCGCCAGCGCGCCGCCGAAGAGATGAAGAACACCGCACGCTTGGCCGCAAAGCTGGGAGTGAAGACGGTGGTCGGCTTCACAGGTTCGTCCATCTGGAAGTATGTTGCGATGTTCCCGCCCGTTGGCCAGGACGTCATCGATGCGGGATACAAGGACTTCGCGGACCGCTGGAACCCGATCCTGGATGTCTGCGACGAGGTGGGTGTGCGCTTCGCACACGAGATTCACCCCAGTGAGATTGCGTACGACTATTGGACCACCGTGCGCACTCTAGAAGCGATTGGGCACCGCGAGGCGTTTGGCATCAACTGGGATCCGAGCCACATGGTGTGGCAGGACATCGACCCGGTGGCGTTGCTGTGGGACTTCAGGGACCGCATCTATCACGTGGACTGCAAGGACACCCGCAAGCGCATGACGAACGGCCGCAACGGGCGCCTTGGTTCGCACCTTCCGTGGGCCGATCCGCGTCGCGGGTGGGACTTCATCTCCACCGGCCATGGTGACGTGCCGTGGGAGGACGCATTCCGGATGCTCAATCAGATCGGCTACGAGGGTCCTCTCTCTGTCGAGTGGGAGGATGCGGGCATGGACCGCCTCTTGGGAGCGCCAGAGGGCTTGGAGTTTGTGCGCCGCCTGGCCTTTGATGCACCCGATGCCGCGTTCGATGCGGCGTTCAGTAGCAAGGAGTAGATGCGGCACCGTCTGCCCGCTGGAGAGGACTTCTCGCTGCCTAGGTCTGCGAGCCCATGAGGTCAGTATCATTGTGAGAACAGTGACGCGGCTGATAAGGGGCAACGAGGATGGGCAAGCGAGGCTTGATCGTTCGAGGTGGCTGGGAAGGTCACGACCCCGTGGCCGCCACGGAAGTCTTCATCCCGGCGCTCGAGTCCGCGGGCTTTGAACTGGACTTCGAGGACACCCCAGAGATTTATGCCGATGCCGCGGCCATGAGCCGATACGACCTCGTCGTGCAGTGCCTCACAATGACGAGCGCGACGGTAGACGAGGTCGAGGGGCTTCGCCAGGCAGTGGCGGCGGGTGCCGGCCTCATGGGGTGGCACGGGGGCATCATCGACTCCTTCAGGGCATCCACGGACTACTTGCAACTGGTCGGTGCGCAGTTTGCTGCTCACCCTCATGCCCCGAAGGACCGTGGACGCACAGATGTCGAGCCGTATCGCGACTACACAGTGCACATCACGGAGGCGGGTTCCGAGCACGTCGTCACGCGTACCATGGAGGACTTCGACGTCCGTACCGAGCAGTATTGGATACTCACGGATAGCCTCATTGAGGTGCTCGCCGATTGCGTCCTTGTTCCAGGCGACGGCGATGAATGGATCGAACCGGTCACAATGCCAGTGGTGTGGACGCGCCGGTGGGGCGCGGGACGGATCTTCGCGACGTCGCTCGGTCACACGGTGGACGTGCTCAAGGACCCCGTCGTGCGCTCGCTCGTCGAGCGCGGCATGATGTGGGCCGCACGCTAGGCGGGCACCGGCACGGCTAAGTGTCGGCGCGAACCAGCGCCTCGACGGACTCGACGGAGAGTACTTGCTGTATCGCCATGGCCGACGCTCCCGATACCGCGGCGTCGTGTTTCCCGCGTGAGCGCACAATCTGCAGGCTTCCCGTTGCCAGCGCGGCTGAGTGCGTGTAGATCACCTCGCGGGCCCCCGCCAATAGATGGTCTCCGGCGTTGGCGATGGATCCGCCGAGCACGATGACCGCTGGGTTTATCAGGCTCACGCACGTGGTCAGCACGCGCCCTATGATCCGTCCCGCCTCCCGCACGGCTCGCACGGCGTCGACGTCTCCGCGCCCAACAGCGGCGACGATGTCTGCCGTACTCAAGATATCCGCGCCTTGCGCTCGCAGCTTTGCGGCGATCGCGGGACCCGCGGCGATAGCCTCTAAGCATCCGTGAGAACCGCACCTACACTCGACGCCGTCGGCTTCTGGGACCCAAATGTGACCAATGTCGCCCGCGATACCTTGTGCTCCGCGGTGCACGCGGCCGCCCACAATGACGCCGGCGCCGATGCCGGTGGCTACTTTCACAAAGAGCAAGTCCGCCACGTCTGACCAATAGTCGTGATGTTCGCCAAGCGCCATCACGTTCACGTCGTTGTCGACGTAAATGGGCACTCCGAGCGCCGCTCTGAGGACACCGGGCACGTCGAAACGTGCCCATCCGGGCATGATCGGGGGGTCCACAGGCTGTCCGGTCGCGTGCTCCACCGGTCCAGGCAGACCCACGCCTATGGCGCGCAATGTGACGCGCTCGCTGTGCTGTTCAACCAGGCGAAGGCCCTGCTCGATGACCCAGCCGAGAATGATGTCTGGCCCCGCCGCGATGGCAAGCGACTCGTCTATTTCAGCGATTTTGGCGCCGTGCAAGTCCGTTAGCGCCACGTGCACGTGGGTGGCGCCGATATCGACGCCGAGCACCGCGTGGCGGGTGCCGTCGAAGGCAAATTGCCGTGATGGACGACCTCCGGTAGATGCCGCGTCGGCAACAGGGGCAATCAGGTTGACACGAAGGAGTGCGTCGACGCGGGCAGCCACCGTTGACCTCGCGAGTCCGGTCAGTGCTGCGAGTTCCGATCGCGTGCGCGGAGTGCCATCGCGCAGAATCTGAAAGACTTCCGATTGCGCGGCGCCCGTGAGGGCCTCTTGGCCGCGGGCATCAATCATGCATGGATCCTATCGCGCGAGGCTGCGGGTGCATCTCCAACGAAGGCGTCGAAGAGCAACTTTTGACTGACAATCGGCATAACTGAATTTCCCCAGCCCGTCGACGACTTGGAGGTGTGTGCTGTCGAAGGCATAAGGCGGCATGAATGAGATCGAGATCGTGTAGCCATCGATGCCGGCCCGTACGCGAGCAAGGCGAACATCAAGGTGCTCAGGATCGAAAACAGCACATCGACGATTCTCGGTGCGTCGGGACGCACAGTCATATGAGGGGCTCCCAAAAAAGTCAAGTGCGCCGATGCGACAGTCGACGAGAATTGGGCGGGCCTCGCGCCCTCGACTGTGTGGGGCAAGGCACCACACGGCGCGTCGTGACTCGAGATCGTTCTTTGCGCATCGGGACCGCACGATGCTAATGTTGTGGTGTTCCCCCGGACGGCGCCTATCGCCCCGGCGGACAGCAAACCACGTTCCACGCGTCGGTACGACGACGTCGCATGACGCGCCCGTGGAAGCACTCGCACCTCTGGAGCCACCGTGGCTCGTGCGAGGAAGGGAAAACCGTGACAGACACCACAGTCGCCGCAAGCACGTCTGCGGCACTCAGCGCCATGAAACTGCCCCAGCTCCAGGCACTCGCCTCCGAGCTCGGCGTTGCAGGCGTCACCAAGATGAAGAAGAGCGACCTCGTCGACGCGATCAACAACGGGGGAGTCGCCAAGTCGGCACCTGTCCGTGCTGCTTCGGCCGACGTTGCTCCCACCAACGCCGCCCCGGCCCGCACGTCGTCGCGATCGCCTCGATCGGCTAGCTCCGCGCAGGCCACCATCGAGGCGTCCCCCTCGGTCGAGGCCTCCGTTGCGTCCGCGTCGGCCTCCGCCGGCGACTCTCAGGAGTCGTTGGACGAGCGCGCACGCAGGGCAAAGGAAGCCGTCGCGATTGCAACGACAGGCGACCAAGGCGGCGAGCGCCACCAGGGCAACCGTCAGCAGAGTGAGCGAAACCAGAACGGTCGCAATAGCGGTCGCAACCAGCGGCCTGGAAACCAGCAATCTGGAAACGAGCAGTCTGGAAACCAGCAGTCTGGAAACCAGCAGTCTGGAAACCAGCAGTCCGGAAACCAGCAGCGCCAGCGGGGCGACTCTGGCGATGACTCTGGCGAGGGCGACAACCGCCGCCAGCAGCAGCCGCAGCAGGATGCGCAGCAGAACCAATCACAGCAGCAGCGCACAGACGACGAGGACCGCAACGGCCGCCGTCGCCGCGGGCGCGGCCGCGGGCGCACCACCACCACCGGCGGGCGCATGGATGGACGCCAGCAGGGCGTCCAGATGGAGTCGATGGATGAGGACGACGTCAGGGATGACGACGAGCTGACTCCAGTAGGCGGCATCGTCGATGTCCTCGACAACTACGGCTTCATCCGCACCACGGGTTACCTGCCTGGTAAGTCGGACGTTTACGTGTCGATGAACCAGGTGCGCAAGTACGGCCTGCGCAAAGGTGACGCGGTGAGCGGCTCGGCCCGCCTTCCCCGTCCGGGTGAGCGCGGCCAGCGCCAGAAGTTCAGCGCGCTTGCCGAAATCGACAAGGTCAACGGCATGGAGCCGGGAGAGGCAAACGATCGGCCTCACTTCGGCGATCTGACCCCGTTGTACCCCCAGGCGCGCCTCCACCTCGAGACCGACCCTCGCAACCTCACCAACCGCGTGATCGACCTGGTCGCGCCCATCGGTAAGGGCCAGCGGGGACTCATCGTCTCGCCCCCCAAGGCGGGCAAGACCCTCGTGTTGCAGTCGATCGCTAACGCGATTGCGGTCAATAACCCCGAGGTTCACCTCATGGTTGTCCTCGTGGACGAGCGGCCCGAAGAGGTCACCGACATGCAGCGCACAGTCAAGGGAGAGGTCATCGCTTCGACCTTCGACCGCCCTGCCGAGGACCACACCACGATCGCCGAACTGGCGATCGAGCGTGCCAAGCGTCTGGTCGAGATGGGCCAGGACGTCGTCGTGTTGCTCGACTCGATCACTCGCCTCGGCCGTGCCTACAACCTGGCCGCCCCCGCATCGGGACGCATCCTGTCGGGTGGTGTCGACTCGTCGGCCCTGTACCCGCCCAAGCGCTTCTTTGGCGCCGCGCGCAACATCGAGCACGGCGGCTCGCTCACCATCCTGGCCACCGCTCTTGTCGAGACAGGCTCCAAGATGGACGAGGTCATCTTCGAGGAGTTCAAGGGCACCGGCAACATGGAGCTCAAGCTCTCGCGCCAACTCGCCGACCGCCGCATCTTCCCCGCAGTGGACGTCAACGCGTCAGGCACGCGCCGCGAGGAGATCCTCATCAGCCCCGAAGAGCTCAAGGTCAACTGGAAGCTGCGCCGCGTCCTCACGGGACTCGAGCAGCAGCAGGCGATCGAGCTGCTCCTCGGCAGGCTGAAGGAGAACAAGACCAACGCCGAGTTCCTCATGACGGTCGCCAAGACCACTCCTGGTGGACCCGAAGACAAGGACTGATCAGAAGCTGACCCGAAGGGGCCCGATGCCACTCCCGGCATCGGGCCCCTTCGCGTCCCGGAGCGTTCCGGCTCGCGCAGCCTCGGACAGTCGAACTGTCCGATACCCCCATAAATGGGGCCTTGTACGCAAAGCGCCCATTTCATAAACTCTGGACAGGTTGCCCAAGTTCACGGTTACCAAGAAGCCGATGGATTGGTCGTCCTGACAGGCGGCCGCGCCGATGCGGCCGCCCGTGATTGCACAGGGGCCGTCGCAAGCGGTTGCGGTGCTCCTCGTCTATGGGAGGTATACGTGCGCACTTCGAGAATGGCAGCCACCGCTGCAGCAATCTTAGCAATGGGCGTGATGGCGTCACCGTCCGCGGATGCCGCGCCTCCTGTGGCCCCGGAGGAATCTGAGGTTATCGCATCCGACAACCTGCCGAACCCGCTCGACGAAAAGCGCACAGCGCTGCGTGAGACCGCGATTACGGGTGTCCTCGATGGGGAGCTCCAGACCGAGCAACGCGGGGACAGCACTGTGGTCAAGGTCGGCTCCACTGAGGTTCCTTCTGGCGCCCCTGACGCGAACGCGAGCAGCAGTTCGAGTTCCAAGACCAAGGTCCAGTACGTTGAGCTGTCGCGCGAGAGCACGGACAGGATCTTTGTTGTGCTCGCCGAGTTTGGCGATGCGGCGTCGCCGTACCCGCCTGCCGACAACGCCCAGCGCGTCGAGGGGCCGCTCCACAACGAGATTTCCGAGCCGAACCGCAAGACGGATAACAGCACGGTGTGGCGGGACGACTACGCGCCTGCGTATTTCCAGAACCTCTATTTCGGCGACAACGAGTCGTTGCGTGGGTACTACGAGACTCAGTCGTCGGGCCGCTACAGCGTCGACGGCGAGGTTACCGACTGGGTGAAGGTCCCGTATACGGAGGGCCGATACGGCACCGACCTGTGCGGCAGCAACGTCTGCTCCACCGTGTGGGCGCTCGTGCGCGACGCCGCGAATATTTGGTATGACGACCAATTGGCGCAGGGTCGTTCCGTCGCGGACGTCAACGCAGACCTTCAGTCCTTCGATCAGTGGGACCGCTACGACTATGACGGCGACGGTGACTTCAACGAGCCCGACGGGTACATCGATCACTTCCAGATTGTGCACGCAGGCGGCGATGAGGCTGATGGCGACCCGATCTACGGCGATGACGCGATCTGGTCGCACCGTTGGTATGCGTACTACACCGGTGCGGGCACCACAGGCCCCTCGACCAACCCGCTCGGCGGTACCCAGATTGGCACCTCCGGCATCTGGGTCGGTGACTACACGATGCAGCCCGAGAATGGCGGTCGCAGCGTTTTCTACCACGAGTACGGGCACGATCTCGGTTTGCCAGACGACTACAACGTCCTCTCGGGCGGCGACAACAACAACGAGTACTGGACCTTGATGGCCCAGAGCAGGCTTGGTGGCAAGCACGACAATGGAATCGGCGAGCGGGGCGGAGACCTTGGCGCGTGGAACAAGCTTCAACTGGGTTGGCTCAACTACGAGTACGTCGAGTCCGGAGACCAAGCGAAGATGGACCTCGGCCCGTCGGAGTACAACACCTCCCGACCTCAGGCGCTCATTGTGGGCCTCCCTGAGAAGGAGGTCTCCGTCGATCTGGGCACGCCTGCATCGGGCGACTACCAGTGGTACAGCGGCACAGGAGACAGCCTGACGAGCACGCTGACCCGATCGGTCACCCTGCCAGACGGCTCTCCTCGGCTGAATTTCCAGACGCGGTACGACATCGAGGAGGGCTATGACTACTTCTTCGTCGAGGTCGACAGCGGCGCGGGCTATGTCCCCATAGCGGGCAACATCTCGAATGCGGCCGACATTGTGGCCACGGATGGCACCCAGGCGAACTGGGTCGAGGCATCGTTCGACCTGAGTGCGTATGCGGGGCAGACGGTCTCGCTGCGCTTCAGGTACCTGACCGACGGCGGAGTTGCAGGCAACGACCCCGACGTGGTCGATGGCGTATTCCTTGATGACATCGTGATCGATGGGGTGTTCGGGGACGGCGCCGAGGACGGCGAAAACGGTTGGATGGTCGACGGATTCTCGGCAGTCGGTTCGACGAGCACGAACTCGTACCCGAACTACTACATCGCCGCCTACCGCTCGTATACCTCGTTCGACCAGTACCTGAAGACCGGTCCGTACTACTTTGGCTACGCGAGCACTGAGCCTAACAAGGTGGACCACTTCTCGTACGGCGAGGGTCTACTCATCTCGTACTGGGACCTTTCGTACTCGGACAACGACACCTTCGCCCACCCGGGCAACGGACGCAATCTGTACATCGATTCGCGGCCGGTGCCGATGGCCAACGTCAACGGCGACCTGTGGAGGGCTCGCGTCCAGGTCTATGACGCTCCCTTTAGCGTCAGGACCGCCGACTCCTTCACTCTCCACGTTGACGGGGTCGAGAGCCAGATCAAGGGAGCGAAGGCAAATCCGTTGTTCGACGACACGCAGCAGTATTGGTTCGCCGAACTCCCGAACCACGGCGTCAAGCTTCCCGCCGCGGGAGTGGAGATCCGCGTGCTGCGCCAGCGCACCGACGGGATGTCCATCGAGGTCTCCTGACGCGGAAGGATCGAGGTGCGTCCGCGGTCACGGCGGCGGAAATGGTCGGGAGAACCGGCCTTACCGTGGCCGTGGCCGTGGCCGTGGCCGTGGCCGTGGCCGTGGCCGCAGTCGCACTCTGCGCCTGCGGCCCGAGCGATGGTCCAGAGGAGGAGAATCTGGGTGTGCCTAATCCATCCGCCTTCCCGAGTGCGTCGTCGCCAATGTCGTCCGCGAACCTGCCGACAATCGCGAAGCCGACTGCTCCGCCCTCGTCGCCGACCGACAACCTGCCTCGCGGCGTGCTTGCGGGACGCGTCACTGCACTTACGGATGCGTGTACCGAGGTCACGACCGACGACGGTGCGACGTGGTCGCTGGTAGGTGACCCGCAGGTTCCGCTCGCGCTCGGCAACACGGTCACCGCGCGCGTCACGGAGCTCGATGCAGGCGATCGGGCCTGCGGCTTGGGCAGTCCGGCACGGCTGGTGTCGATCCGTGTGGTCGGACGGTAGGAGGTCGGCGTCGGCGGCGCACCGCCCGTCGACTACCGTCCCCGCCGCCCCAGCGCACCGTGAGTACATGAGTGCAGAATCTGCCTGAGCCAGAGCACTCATGTACTTGCGGGGCGCACGAGGCGGCTGGCGACCGCTTCGAGCAGCCGCTTCCGGCACCAATCCGGCCGACGCACGATGTCGTCCCAACCGAAGCGGAGCGTGACGTATCCAGCGGCGGCGAGATCGACATCCCGAGCCCGGTCGGCACGCCATGCGCTCGCGGTCTCGTGGTACCGCCCCCCGTCAAGCTCCACGACCACTTTGGAAGGTCGATGCACCATGTCCGCGAGCGCCGAGCGTGACTCCACGACGAGTGCCGCTTGCCACTCAAACTCGCCGAAGCTGCGGCCCGCGAAGACGTCCCTGCGTGCCCTCACCTCAAGAGGTGACGTGGCCCCCTTCGCGAACCACGCGAGAGTGCGCTCGAGCTCCCTTCTCGCAGGAAGTCGAGGCGTGCGGCGCAGTTCGCCCGCGAGTTGTTTCCAGGTGCACGTGCGCGCCCACAGGGCTTCATAGAGGAGGGGTCGTCTCGCAGTAGGTGCTGCGAACCGCCACGCATCGAGGAGCGCACGCTCGGGCACGACGCAGCGAACGCCCCGCGCCGCGCCGGAGGATCGCGGAACCAGTGTCTGGTGCGGGCGCACCCACGAGGGTGCACGCGGGTGGAGGCCGCGCTCTACCAGGACATCTACGTCGGCGGGCGCGGGCAGCGCGGGCGTATACAAGTGAAGAGCGAGCGCACCGGTGACCAGTCCAGTGGGCGCCCAGAGGTTTACGGCCTCGCCCATCACGATGGGATCGCGGGCGTGATCGCGGGCGTGATCGCGGGCGTGATCGCCGCCGCAATAGACGCCCGGCGCGATCCTAGTGATGGCTCCATCCCGGAGGCCTCGGTCAAGCGTCGACCGCGGCCACCGCTCCAGGAGTTCCGCGCGGGTGAATGCGTGCCGATGCATCAGGAGGTACGCGTCAAGCGCGGCATTGCGTGTGGCAGTAGTGGGAAGTGGACGCATCGGTCCATCTGAGCAGTGAACGCGATCAGCTAGGCGCCGAGGAGGCGAATCTGTGGACAGCCCTCCTCGGCGTCGCGCCTAGTCTCTCTCGTCCCAAGTCCCCGCGCCCTGTGAGTACATGAGTGCAGATCTCGGCGGAGGAAGAGCACTCATGTACTCACAGCGAGCTGCCGTGGCTGAAGGGGCGGCCGACGCAGGGCGTCAGGCGGACTCGACGGCTCCGGCCAGGAGTCGTGAGAGGTCCTCGCGAGCCTTTTGGTAGCGGCCGCGCGCCGTAGACGCGTTGAGCCCCATCGCCTGGGCGGCATCGGTGAGCGAGAACCCCTCCCAGTGGACCAACCGCACCAGTTCGGCCTGGGCCTCGGGGAGCGCGGCGATTGCGCGACGCACGTCGAGTGCGATGTCGTCGTCTGGCCACACCACAGGTTCCACGAGACCGTGAAGGCGCTCGGCCAACCTCAGCCGTCGCGACGCGTCACGCCCTTGACCGACCACGGACATGCGCGCGATCCCGAACAGCCACATGCGTGCCTGAGTCGCATCGGCGGGCATGTCTCGCGCCCGCCGCCACGCGACGAGCACTGTCTCGCCAAGCACGTCGGGCGCTTCCTCGCCGACCCGACGCTGGAGGTACCTCAGGAGGTCGGAGGCGTTCGCGTGGAGTGCGTCTGCGACCGCGTCGTCCCCGTCCGTCACTGCGAGACCTCGCACGCGGTCTGTGCTTCGAAGTCGTCGTGATAGATGTCGACTCCGTTGCGGTCAAGCCCGTCCAAGATGATCCGGAACGCAGTGGCTAGGAAGACCTCGTTCGTCTGGGACCCAGGAATGACGCCGAGCTCCGCGTCAGACATCGCGCCGCGTCCAGAGGTCGCATCCATCTGAGCGACTGCGGCGTAGCCCGCATCGATCGTGGCCTCGAAGGCATCGCGGCTCCCTGACCACGAGAGCACACCCGAATCGAGGTCACCAAGGAACTCGGCGCGCACCGCTCCGTTGTCCCCACTGAGGAGCGCTTCGGGATCGCCGAGAGTGTCATGGATGGTCGCCGCGTCTGCGTCGCTCAGTGGGAAACCCGTCAGTTTCTGGACGCACACCGTGCCATCAGGCAATCTGACCTGCCACTCGATGTCGGTTGCGTTTGCCGCCGCCTCGTCGCTGTGTGAGACCCACGGTTGCCAAGGCAGGTCGAATCCCGCCGCAGCGGCAGCAAGGCCGGTGCCGGTGAAGACAAGCGCGGTCGCGCCAGCGACCAGTGCCGTGCGCACGGGCCGACGTCGCCATTGCGCGAGGCCTGGTCGGGCCTCGTTGATCGCCGTGGCAAGCACGCGGTCGCCGTCGCGCGTCGGACCCCCGCCCCGCGGCGCGGCGGAGGCGAGAAGATCGTCGAGGTGATGTGATTCCGGGTCGTGTGTCATGGTGCGCTCCTTATCCTTTACCCATGACATGCCGGAAGCGGCCCAAAGTGTCCGGTGCGGCACGGCTGCCGTGCAACCGGAGAGGCGCGAGGGAACATCGCGTAGGCAGGTTGCGTTCGGCTCTGGCATAATTGAATGCTGGTCCGCCGAGTTGCGGCACCAACAGCCACCGGTTCACCGTCGCAAGGTATGCGCGCGGACCCGGCGGCACACTAAAGGGAGATCATGAAGAAAGACATTCACCCCGAGTACGTGGCCACCACTGTCACGTGCACCTGCGGTAACACATTTGTCACCAAGTCCACCGAGTTGTCCGGCTCCATCGCCGTCGAGGTCTGCTCAGCTTGCCACCCGTTCTACACGGGCAAGCAGAAGATCATGGACACCGGTGGCCGCGTAGCGCGCTTCGAGCAGCGCTACGGCAAGAAGTAATCGCCGCGCGACGACGTGGCCGAAGCATTCGCAGCCGTCCAGCCTCTGCTGGAGGAGTACGCGCACATTGAGCATGAGCTCTCCGACCCCGCGGTTCACGCCGACGGGGGCCGTGCGCGCACTCTAGGTCGCCGATTTGCTGAACTCGGCCGCGTCGTCGCAGCGCATCGCGTCTGGTCCGCCGCTTTCGACGACCTCGAGGCCGCGAAGGGCATGGCTACGGTCGATCCCGAATTTGCGGCTGAGGTCCCCGCGCTGGAGGAGCTCGTCGAAGACGCGACCGAGACCCTGCGTCGCATCCTCATCCCGCGCGACCCCGACGACGCCCGGGACGTGATCCTCGAGGTCAAGTCGGGTGAGGGCGGCGAGGAATCGGCCCTCTTCGCAGGCGACCTCCTGAAGATGTACCTCAAGTATGCGGAGCACAAGGGCTGGAAGACCGAGGTCCTCGAGGCGAACGCCACGGACATGGGCGGCTACAAAGACATCTCCGTCGCGATCAAGTCGAGGGGCACGGTCGAACCTCAAGACGGCGTCTGGGCCCAGCTCAAGTACGAGGGCGGTGTACACCGCGTCCAGCGCGTACCCGCGACCGAGTCACAAGGGCGCATCCACACGTCAGCCGCGGGCGTACTCGTGTACCCCGAGGTCGAAGAGGTTACCGAGGTCAATCTCGACATGAACGACGTCCGCGTCGACGTGTTCCGC
>JBBRWX010000004.1:0-107162 GCA_038248935.1 Actinomycetales bacterium | reverse complement strand
GGTGCCGCTCGACGAACCTTTAGCCAGACGCAGTGTCGTTGACGAGTCGTCTGACCTTGAAGTGCCCGGTGAGGCGGCCGACGGGCACGAAAACTTTAGCTCGGACGGACCGTGAGCGCTGGCGCTGGCGCTGGCGCTGGCGCTGGCGCAACGTAACAGGTTCGCACAGAGCGATCGAGCGCACCGTGGGAGCTTAAGGCACTGGGGGTCTTCGCTGCACACAGCGCCGGCTGAGGGCGCCACCGTGAACGGGTCGGTTGAGAGGATGTCGAGGCCTGGTTGGTTCACTGCCGGACGGACGCCACCCAGGACGTCGCCCCGCGCGGCCACGATCGCACCAGGCGTGGCAGCGGCATCCGTTGCCGCTACTGTGACGTCTGGGGAGTCAGCGCCATCCTTGTCCGCTCCACACCCGCCGAGCTCGAGGGTGAGGAAAGCGACGGCCATGGCGGAGGCCGAGCGCATCGCAAGAGTCATGGCCCGAGTGTGAACGACCCACGTCGATGCCGATGCCGATGCCGAAGCAGTTGGTAGCGAATCGGCCTAACCAGCAAGCGCCTGACGCACCGCCGTCGCCACCACCATCACGGCCTCCGCGACGGGCAGCTCAATTGAATCCCCCGTTGCCCTGTTCTTGAACTCCACGGTGCCGTTGTCGAGACCGCGGCCCACCACCAGGATGTAGGGCGCGCCTAACAGCTCGGAGTCCTTGAACTTCACGCCTGGGGAAACCTTGGGACGGTCATCGTAGAGCACCTCGACGCCAGCCGATTCGAGTCCGGCGGCGATCTCTTCGGCCGCCGTGAACACCGCGTCGTCCTTGCCCGTTGCCATGACGTGCACGTGATACGGAGCCACGCCGACGGGCCAGGTGAGGCCAAGGTCGTCATGGTTGTTCTCCGCAAGCAAAGCAACCGCACGCGTGACGCCGATGCCGTACGAACCCATCGTGGGGGTCACCTGCTTGCCGTTGATGTCGAGCACCTTGAGGTCGAGAGCCGCCGCGTACTTGCGGCCCAACTGGAAGATGTGCCCGATCTCGACGCCGCGCGCGAGCTCGAGCGGACCCGAGCCATCGGGGGCTTCGTCACCCGCACGCACCTCGGCAGCCTCGATCGTGCCGTCGGCCACAAAGTCGCGGCCCATCGTGAGGTCAAAGACGTGGCGACCAGGCGCGTCGGCGCCCGTAATCCAGCGTGTACCAGCGACGACGCGGGGGTCGACGAGGTAAGGAATGGCGACATCGCCCTCGGCGCCACGCACTGTGCCTGCTGGACGCGCTTGCGGGCCCAGAGCACCTGGACCGATGTAGCCCTTGATCAACTCGGGACGCGCCTTGATGTCGTCCTCGTTCGCGGGCTCCACCGTCGCGGGCGACAGGGCGGCCTCGAGGCGCGTCATGTCGGCCTCACGGTCACCAGGAATACCGACCACGAGGAGCGATCGCTCGCCTGCGGGTGACGTGAGCGCGAGCACGACGTTTTTGAGGGTGTCAGCGGCTACCCACTCGCGATCGGGACGCGGGTGAGCGGAGTTGGCCACGGCGACAAGCGTCGCAATGGTTGGGGTATCGGGGGTGTCCTCGACGTGTGCGGCAGGGGCATCGGCGATGTCGAGCGCGGGAGGGACCGGCGTCGTGACCGCCTCGACGTTTGCCGCGTACCCGCCGGGAGAGCGCACGTACGTGTCCTCCCCCACCTCGGTGGGTGCCAGAAACTCCTCGGACTTGGAACCACCCATCGCGCCGGACTGCGCCTGCACCACTACGAAGGGAATGCCGAGGCGGTCAAAGATGCGGACATAGGCGTCGCGCTGCAACTTGTACGAGCGCTCGAGGCCCTCGTCGTCGATGTCAAAGCTGTACGAGTCCTTCATGATGAACTCGCGGCCTCGCAGCAGGCCTGCGCGGGGGCGCGCCTCGTCGCGGTACTTGGTCTGAATTTGGTAGATCGTGAGAGGCAGGTCCTTGTACGACGAGTACAGGTCCTTGACCAGCAGCGTGAACATCTCCTCGTGCGTGGGCGCAAGCAGGTAATCGCCGCCCTTGCGGTCGGCGAGCCTGAACAGGTTGGGGCCGTACTCGGTCCAGCGACCGGTCACCTCGTAGGGCTCACGCGGCAACAGCGCGGGAAAGTGCACCTCTTGGCCGCCCGCGGCGTCCATCTCCTCGCGGACAACGCGCTCCACCTTGGCGAGCACCTTGAGCCCAAGCGGGAGCCAGGTGTAGATGCCAGGAGCGGCGCGGCGGATGTACCCCGCGCGGATCAGCAGCCGATGTGACGCCACCTCGGCGTCGGCAGGGTCTTCACGGAGGGTGCGGACAAAGAGTGTCGACATACGGAGCATGACTCAAGGGTACTGGCGCCAGCCAGTGGCGGACGCGACACCCGTACCCCGCCACTCACTCGTAGCCTGGTGACGCCTCGACACCCGTGAACTCTTGAAGCGTCAGCACGCCCTGGTCGTGCATCTTGGTCGCCACATCGATACCCACAAACCGCACGTGCCACGGCTCCCACCGGTAGCCCGTCACGTCCCCCTTGCCGTCCGGGTAGCTGACGATGTACCCATACGCGTACGCGTTGGCCGCGAGCCATTCCCCCGCGGCGGCTGTGCCGAACGACGCCTTGAGGCGGTTTCTCTGCACGTCGTAGACATCGGCGGCGAGTCCCGTTTGATGCTCCGAGAATCCCGGCCTCGCGGAGGCGGTGTCCGCGGCGGCACGTCCTAGCCGCGCGACGTAGCCCTCATACAGCGACTTCTGAAAGCTGTAGGGCCGATACGCGGTCGAGATGCTGAACGGCGCTCCCGCAGCGAGCGCGTCCACGTACATCATCGTCATCGCGTCGGCTGCTTCGAGGCGCAACTGCTGGCCCCCGCCTCCCGGCACCGAGTCGAGGAATACGAGGTAGTCGGGTGCGTAATTGGCGGGGTCGAGCGGTCGCAGTTTGGTGACGACCACGGTGACAGCGGCGGGGTCATCGATCTCGAGCCCGACCCAGACGCCTGGACGTGCCGCGGGTGCGGCCGCGGCTGAGGCTGCGGAAACGGGGGCCGATATTGCGTCGACACGAGGGTTCGACACCGGGGCCTCATCGCTCGCGGAATCCCGCACGTTCGAGGTGCACGCGGTGAGCGTCACGAGAGCCAAAGCCAAGCCCGCAATCGCGCCGAAGCGCGGTCGGCGGCCACGAACGCGGGACACGGTTGGCATCTTCCCAGCGTAGGTCCGCGGCTCCGCCACGCCTGACGCGACCCGCAACCACGGCCAATGCGACCGCGGCGAAACATCGCGCTCTAGAACATCACCGTGGCGAACGTGCCCACGCGCTCGAAGCCCACGGCCTCGTACGCCGCGAGCGCGGCGACGTTGAAGTCGTTGACGTACAGCGACACGGTGGGTGCATGGTCGGCGCGCACGTGGCGTACCAGGTCGGCCATCCCCTCGGTTCCAAGTCCCTTTCGCCTCATCGCCGGATGGACCCAGACGCCCTGAATTTGGGCGACCTCGCCGCCCACGACCCCCACCTCGGCCTTGAACAGGACGGACCGCTTTGAATCGACGTTGCCGTAACGCACGTAGCTGTGGCCCTGCCTGACCAGGCGCGTGAGCCTGTCCTCGTAGGCCTCCCTGCCGTGAGTCAAGGGGTCGTAGCCGACCTCTCCCACGAACATGTGGACCGCGGCCGGTAGCAAGGCTTCGTAGTCGGCCATCGTTGCCCTGCGCATCGGCTCGGCGTCGACGGACGCCTTCACCACCGGGTGAGGGTGCGCCCTGATCGACATCGATACCTGAGACGGTCGCAGCTGGCGCGCGGGCCCCCACCATGGCTCGACTCTGCCCCACAGATCGAGCGTGAGCGCAGCCTCGCCCACCAATGCGGCCGGCCTGCTCAGCCTGGAGACGATCGACGCCGCAACTTCTGCGCGCGCGTCGTCTGCGTCGTTGTCGTCAACGGTGGGGAGCACAGCCGTGAGGTTGGCGCCGCACCAGATCACGCCCGCAAGATCCTTGCTGACGCGCCCGCGCTTGCGCACCACCCACAGTCCCGTAGGAATGATCCCCGCGCGCGACGCGGTTTCGAGGTGCATCGCGGGCACCACGTTCGCGACGGGGTCGAGCGCGCACAACGCCAGCCCCTCGGCCACGTCCCGTCGCTGTGCGGGAGCCAACGAATACTGGCCCCTTCGCAACAACGAGTCGGTCACGGCAGGGACACCACCAGCGGGGTCGCCCCCTCGACGGGTTCCATCGTCTCGGCCAACTTCAGGGCCTCCTCGATGAGAGTCTCAACGATCATGCTCTCCGGCACGGTCTTGATGACCTCTCCCCTGACGAAGATCTGGCCCTTGCCGTTGCCCGATGCGACACCTAGGTCGGCCTCTCGTGCCTCGCCGGGTCCGTTCACGACGCAACCCATGACGGCGACCCGCAAAGGAACCTCCATGCCTTCAAGCCCTGCGGTCACCTTCTCGGCAAGCTCGTACACGTCCACCTGAGCACGCCCACACGACGGGCACGACACGATCTCGAGCTTGCGCGGGCGCAGGTTGAGCGCTTGCAGGATCTGAATCCCGACCTTGACCTCCTCGACGGGAGGCGCGGACAGTGACACGCGGATCGTGTCGCCGATGCCCTGGCTCAGCAGGGCGCCGAACGCGGTCGCCGACTTGATGGTGCCCTGGAAGGCGGGCCCCGCCTCTGTGACGCCGAGGTGCAGCGGCCAGTCGCCGCGCTCGCTCAACATCTCGTACGCGCGCACCATGATCACCGGGTCGTTGTGCTTGACAGAGATCTTGAAGTCATGGAAGTCGTGCTCCTCGAAGAGGCTCGCCTCCCACACGGCGGACTCGACGAGTGCCTCGGGCGTGGCCTTGCCGTACTTCGCCAGCAGGCGCGGGTCGAGAGAGCCTGCGTTGACGCCGATGCGGATCGACGTGCCATGGTCCTTCGCCGCCTGGGCAATCTCCTTGATCTGGTCGTCGAATCTCCGGATGTTTCCCGGGTTCACCCGCACCGCGGCGCAACCGGCCTCGATCGCGGCAAACACGTACTTGGGCTGGAAGTGGATGTCCGCGATCACGGGGATGTTGGACTTCTTCGCGATCGTTGGCAGTGCGTCGGCATCGTCCTGCGTGGGGCAAGCGACGCGCACGATGTCGCAACCGGCCGCAGTCAACTCGGCGATTTGCTGGAGCGTCGCGTTGATGTCGTCCGTCTTGGTGGTGCACATCGATTGCACCGAAACGGGCGCGTCTCCGCCCACATAGACGCTTCCCACCTTGATCTTTCTGGTGGGACGTCTTGCAGAGAGCGTGGGGGCCGGCATGGCGGGCATTCCCAGTCCAACAGTCACGTGAGTCACTCCTCGGGTTGTGCCTGTCACGCCACGCGAACGGGCGCCACGATATCGGCGAAGACAAGAACAAGGCTCATGAGGATAAGTATTCCGAACACGCCGTAAGCCACAGGCATCATCCGTGCCACATCCACGGGTGCGGGTCGCGGAGCGTTGCGCGATCGAGCCCATCCGTTCTTGATGGCCTGCCAGATTGCGGACGCGATGTGACCGCCATCGAGCGGCACCAGCGGGAGCGCATTGAAGACGAAGAGCGCGAGGTTGAGGCCCGCAAGCAACAGCAGCTCGAGTTGGAGCTTGTCGACCCACGTGACCCCTGAAGCCTGCGACGATGCCACGTCGCCCGCGGCCCTACCCACGCCCACCAGGCCCATCACGGACGAGGTGGACCGCTCCTCAAGACCCACAGACGCGCGCGCGACATGCCACAACTGCTGAGGCAAGTGCGCGACGACGCTGAACGTCTGTGCCGTGTACTGACCTGTCAGAGATAGACCCGCCCCGATCGGCTGGCGCTGGCGCTCCTGGGCCGAGTACACGCCCATGAAGCCGACGGTCTGTGTGGCTTTCGGGTTGTCGACCAATGCGCGCTGCGTTGACGCGGGCGTGAGCTTGAGCGCCACGTTGGCCCCTGCGCGGTCGACGACCACGTCGAGCGGCACTCCAGGTCGCGCGGACACATAGGCGGTCAGATCCGACCACTTGTCGAACTGCTGACCATCGATCGAGACGAAGGTGTCCCCCGCCTGTATCCCTGCGAGCGAGGCGGGCGAGGCGGGGTCACCGGTCGCGCACTCTGAAGACGCGGTTGCGGGCACGCACGCAATGGTCTGGCTGACGGTCAGCGTCTGGACGGGAACACCCATCCCCGAGAGGACCACGGTGAAGAGGAAGACCGCAATCAGAAGATTCACGACGGGGCCACCCGCCATGACGATGACTTTGCGCCACCAGGCGAGATGATAGAAGGCGCGCGCGTCGTCCTCGCCGATCTCGGCCTCCGAAGCCGCGCGAGCATCCTCGATCAGATCGCGCATCCACCCGCGTATCCGCAACGGCTTGACCGCACTTCCTGGCGGAACCATGCCAACAAGCCGCACGTAACCGCCCAGAGGAAACGCCTTGACGCCGTACTCGGTCTCACCGCGCTTGCGGGACCATAGCGTCGGCCCGAATCCCACAAAGTATTCGCTGACCTTCACACCGAAACGCTTCGCGGGAACCATGTGGCCCACCTCGTGAAGCGCGATCGAGACCATGAGTCCGACCACGAGGAAGGCGATCCCGAGCGCGCTGAGCATGCCTCTACTGTAAGCCAGCGCGCGGCAGTTCTCTGGCTGCGGCGATCTGGCTATCGCTATCGCGCCGCCACGAGCGCGTCGGCGTGGGCCCTCGCCCAGCGCTCAGCGTCCTCGACGGCCTCGAGTGAGACGAATCCAGGCCATTCGTAGGCCTCGACCACTGCGCGCACCGTCTCCACGATCGCAAGGAACGGCAAGCGCCCCTGGGCAAATGCGGCGACGCATTGCTCGTTCGCGGCATTAAACACCGCGGGGTGCAGGTCCGATGCCCCTGCGGCGTCGCGTGCGAGGGCGATTGCGGGGAACGTGTCCTCGTCGAGAGGCTCGAAGTCCCACGACGACGCGCGGGTCCAATCGAGGGCCGGAATCGCGTGGGCGACGCGTTCTGGCCACGACAGGCCCAACGCGATCGGAAGCCTCATGTCGGGAGGCGACACCTGGGCCAAGGTGGACCCGTCGAAGAACTCGACCATCGAATGCACGATCGACTGGGCGTGGACGACCACGTCGATGCGGTCGTACGGCATGTCGAAGAGCCAATGCGCCTCGATCACCTCGAGCGCTTTGTTGACCAGGGTCGCGGAGTTGATCGTGACCACGGGGCCCATGTCCCACGTGGGGTGCTTGAGCGCTTGCTCGGCGGTGACGCCCTTGAGCGACTCCCTGCTCCAACCACGAAACGCGCCGCCCGACGCGGTGAGGATGAGCCGTTTCACCTCGCTCGCGGAACCGCCGCGCAGCGCCTGGGCGAGAGCGGAGTGTTCGGAATCGACGGGAACGATTTGGTCGGGCCTGACGAGCGCGTCCCGCACGAGCGCTCCCCCCGCAACCAAGGACTCCTTGTTCGCAAGAGCGACAGTCGAGCCCGCGGCAATAGCGGCGAGGGTGGGCCGCAGTCCCACGGAACCCGTGATGCCGTTCAGGACAACATCGGCGCCGATGCTGGCGGCATGGATCACCCCGGCCGCGCCTCCCACCACCTCGACTCGCGACAGCCCCGCGGCTTCGCACGCGGCGACAACGGTGGGAACGGCCGACGCATCGGCCACTGCCACGAGTCGCGGACGCACGGCGGCGACTTGAGCGGCAAGGGCCACCGGATCGGATCCCTCTGCGGCGAGGGCGATCACTTCGAAGCGACCTGGGTTTCTCGAGATGACGTCCAGGGCTTGGACGCCGATCGAGCCGGTCGATCCCAAGAGCGAGATCGACCGAGACGTCACTGTGCTCCCAGCAAGATGTCGACGGCTCGCGCGAGGAACGCGTCCACCGTGCGCTCGTCGTAGGCAAGTCTCTTTCCCCTGCGGCGGAACGTGGCGGTCCTCAGTTCCTCGGGGGCGAGAGGCTCTCCCTTGTCAAAGAAGACGATGAGTCGCTCCACCATCGCGTCGACCTCGCGCGTGTCGTACCCTCGCCGGGAGCGCACGGGCGCGCGGAAGCGATCACCGCGCGGACGTCGCAACCGCGGATACAGCGCCTGGGCACTCTCCGCGAGGCGTGTCATCCACGCTTGCTGGCCGTAGGCGCGCACGAACTGGTCGCGCGCCCTCGAGGCAAACGCCACCTCGAGCCTGTCGAGCGCCGAGTCGACCGCGCCGCACTTGTAGCCGCCACGTGCGATGTCAAACGCCGCGCGCCTCACGTCGAGGGAAGACAACGCCTGGTCGTCGAGCATCGGCCGCTCATAGGCCGATCTGGCATCCGCAAAAAACGCCTCTACCTGCCCGCGGCTGTATCCCCTTCGCATGAAGCCCGCGCTCGGGAACAGGTCGTTCATGAGTCCTCCTTGATGGCGAGCTGTCCGCACGCCCCGTCAATGTCACTTCCACGAGTATCGCGGATAGTGACAGGGATTCCGTGACCGCTCAGCGTGTCAACAAAGGCTCGTTCCACGGCGGGGTCAGATGCGGTCCACTTGCTTCCGGGCGTTGGGTTGAGCGGAATGGGGTTCACATGCACCCAACCGGTCCCCCTGGCCATGAGCTTGCGTCCCAGGAGGTCGGCCCTCCAGGCTTGATCGTTGATGTCTCGAATCAGCGCGTACTCGATCGACACTCGCCTGCCAGTGACGTCAAAATACCGTTTCGCGGCGTCGAGGGTCTGGTCCACACTGAACCGGTTGTTGATGGGCACGAGCTCATTGCGTAGCTCGTCGTCCGGGGCATGCAGCGACACGGCCAGTGTCACGGGGATTCCCTCGGCCGCAAGCTTGTCGATGGCGGGCACAAGTCCCACCGTCGACACTGTGACGTGGCGCGCCGATAGCCCGAAGCCAAACGGCGCCGGCGCCACAAGCGCGCGCACGGCGACCATGACCGCCTTGTAATTGGCGAGCGGTTCCCCCATGCCCATGAAGACGACGTTCGAGAGCCGGACGGGGTCGCCGCCGAGCACTCCATCGCGCGAGGCCCGCGCGGCGAGACGCACCTGCTCGATGATTTCGGCTGCCGAAAGGTTTCTCGTGAGACCCATTTGCCCCGTCGCGCAGAACGGGCACGCCATTCCGCAACCCGCCTGGCTCGTGACACACAGCGTCGCACGCTCCGGGTACTTCATGAGCACCGACTCGACTTTCACCCCATCATGCAGCGACCACAGGGTCTTGACCGTCGCGCCCTTGTCAGCCGCAAGCGTGCGTACCTGAGTCATGAGCGTGGGGAACAGCGCCGCAACGAGCTCGCCTCTCGCCGACGCGGGGAGGTCGGTCATCTCCTCCGCGACCACAGTGAGGTGCTCAAAGTAGTGGGTCGCGAGTTGCTTGGCGCGGAAACCCTGCTGACCAAGCGCTGAGACGGCGTCGGCCCTGCCCTCGGGATCGAGGTCAGCGAAGTGAACGGGCGGCTTTCCGCGCTTCGGAGCCGCCATCTGGATAGCAGGCATGGGTCGCACGTCCATCAGAGCCCTCCCCCGCCCAGTGTGCCGAGGAACAGGGCGAACACCACGTAGCCGACGGGTGCCGCGAAGAGCAGCGAGTCGATTCTGTCGAGGATGCCCCCGTGACCTGGAAGCGCACTGGACATGTCCTTGATCTGAATGTCCCTCTTGAGAGCACTCTCGGCGAGGTCCCCGATGACGGCCGCAACTGCGCACGCCAAACCCACCGCTGCGCCGATGTACCACTTGCCATCAAAGAAGAAATATGCGGCCACGGACGCCGCCACGGTGCCCAAAAAGAGGCCGCCGATCGCGCCCTCCCACGTCTTCGCTGGGCTCACGCGCGGCAGGAGTTTTCGGCGCCCAAAGAGCACGCCCGCGATGAGGGCCCCCGTGTCATTGCCCACCACCGCGAGCACGACGATGACCACGCGTTGCCACCCGTTGTCTGCAAGTTCGAGCAAGAAAAGGAACGACGCCAGGAACGGTATCCACAGCAGCGTAAGTACCCCTGCGAGAGAGTCTGCCAGGGTGTTCTCGATCCGCTCGTCGCCGATGCGCCACGCGACAACACCCGCACAGCCCACGAGCAGCGCCACCACGAGGCCTTCGGCCTTGCCGTAATAGGTCGCGACGCCGAGGCCGATCGTGGCGGCAACCAGGGGAACCACTGGAATCCTGCGCCCGTGCCTCTCGAGCGCCCTCTTCCACTCGATCACCGCGCCCACGGCAAAGATGTAGAGCAGCGCCGCGAAGGCGAGCCTGTGGTAGTAGGCAGCGCCAACTGTCACGGCGAGCAAGGCCAGGCCAACAACCGTGGCGACCGGCATGTTCCGGCCAGCTGAACGGCGGACCTTGCCAGATCGCTGCTGGTCCTCCGACTCCGCCAGATTGGCGGACGCGAATGCATCCTCGAGGTCAGTGAATTCGGGTGGCGGATAGGTCTCGAGCTGAGCGGTTGCAAGGTCGCCGGACTCGAACTGCGCGGTCTCGAACTGCGTGGTCTCGAACTCGCCGGACTCGAATTCTCCGGAGCGCGCGTCAGCGTCAGGATCTTCGGCGTCAAACTCGTCGTCGGTCAGCGCGGCGCTCGGATCAAACGGAAAATCGAACTCGTCAGGGACATCGACGGGAGACAACATCTCGAAGGGTTCGTGGCGTTCAATGCCCTCGGCGGGAGCGCGAGCTGCTTCCGCCGCCGGTGCGTCGGATGCCAGAAGGGGATCGATCACGTCGTCGTCGCCCGGCACGACCTGCTCGGGTTTGCTCGCGCGCCCCGCCCTGCGTTCGAACGCAGTCACCTGCAGGGCTCGATATCGATGCGCAGAAAACAGGTCGGCGGCGCGCTGACGCTTACCGCGAGTGGGGGTGTGCTCCCGAGGCTGTTCGTCCGGTGCCGACCGCGAGCTCTCGGCGTCGTCTTCCGCCATCAGACCGTCAGCAGCTCGCTCTCCTTGTGAGCGAGCAGAGCATCAATGACGTCGGTGTGCTTCTTCGTGAGGGAATCGAGTTCCTTCTCGCCACGCGATCCGTCGTCCTCGCCAACGTCGCCGTTCTTCACGGCGGCATCGATCGCGTCCTTTGCCTTGCGGCGCATGTTTCGAAGAGTGATCTTGGCGTCCTCGGCCTTCGACTTCGCCAGCTTCACGTAGTCCTTGCGGCGCTCCTCCGTGAGGATGGGAAGGTTCACGCGGATGAGCGTGCCATCGTCCGAGGGGTTCACTCCCAGGTCCGAGTTGCGCAGCGCGGTCTCGATCTCGCGCTTGGCGCTAGCATCGTATGGGCTGATGGTGACGGTGCGAGGCTCGGGAACAGCGATGGCTGCGAGCTGCTGCAGAGGCGTGGGAGCGCCGTAGTAATCGACGAGAATGTTCGCAAACATCGCCGAAGACGCCTGCCCCGTCCTGATGGAGGCAAAGCTGTCCTTCGCGACCTCGACGGCCTTGTCCATGTTGTCCTCAGCATCGAGGAGAATCTCGTCAATCACGTCTGTCCCTTCGTGCGGTCACCCTAGGGGGTAACCCGCGTCCCGATTCTCTCACCCAACAGGGCCTTGGTCACGTTCCCGTGCTCCTCAAGGCCAAACACCACCATGGGCAAACCGTTGTCCATCCCCAGGCTGAAGGCAGCCGAGTCAAGCACATTCAGTCGGCGCTGGAGCGCGTCCTGGTACGTCACGTGCTCAAGACGCACCGCGTTCTTGTCCGTACGGGGATCGGCCGTATAGACGCCATCGACCCCATTCTTACCCACGATGACCTCGGTACAGCCCGTCTCGAGGGCCCTCTGCACCGACACGGTATCTGTCGAGAAGTACGGCATTCCAGCTCCCGCGGCAAAGATGACGACGCGGCCCTTCTCGAGGTGCCTGATGGCGCGCAATGGAATGTACGGCTCCGCGACCTGACCCATCGTGATCGCGGTCTGCACGCGTGTCGCGACGCCAGCCTGCTCAAGGAAGTCCTGAAGGGCGAGCGCATTCATGACCGTGCCGAGCATGCCCATGTAGTCGGCGCGAGCCCGCTCCATTCCGGAGGCACTGAGTTCCGCGCCTCTGAAGAAGTTGCCGCCACCCACCACGATCGCGACCTGCACGTCCTGGCGGACCGCATCGGCGATCTCGCCTGCGACCCTGCGCACGACGATGGGGTCGAGACCCACGGCGCCGCCCCCGAACATCTCGCCTGACAACTTCAGCAAAACGCGGCGCGCCGCGGGAGGGACCACACCCGACTCATTGGTGACATCGGGCATGAGAATCTCCTCGCGGCGCGTAGCTAAACGGGTGTTGGGTCTTAGGCTCCCACACGGAATCGGGCAAAGCCGACCACCGCGCCGCCCGTGGCCTCGACGACCTTGCCGACCGTGGTCTTGGAGTCCTTCGCATAGACCTGCTCGGGCAAAACGTTCTCCTTGTAGAAACCGTTCATGCGTCCCTCGATGATCTTCGGGAGCGCAGCCTCGGGCTTGCCCTCGTTGCGCGACGTCTCATCGGCGACGCGACGCTCGTTTTCGACCACGTCCGCTGGAACCTCGTCACGCGTGAGGTAGAGCGGCGAGTACGCGGCGATGTGCATCGCGATGTCCCTGGCCACATCTGCGGCCTTTGCGTCCGAGCCGACCAGGACTCCGACCTGCGCGGGCAGGTCCTTGTTGGTCTTGTGGAGGTACTCGACCACGACGGGCGCCGCGACGCGAGCCATGCGGCGAAGGACAATCTTTTCGCCGAGCACGCCAGCATTCTCGTCGATAGCCTCCTTGACCGACTTGCCGCCAAGCGGGGCCGCGAGGGCCTCGTCCAGGTCGGCAGCGTCAACGGCGACGACCGCGGCAAGCACGGACTCGGCGAGCGCGATGAACTTGTCGCTCTTCGCGACGAAGTCGGTCTCGGAGTTGAGCTCGATGAGCGTCCCCACCTGGCCGTCACCGACGGACGCGATGTGCGTGATGACGAGTCCTTCGGAAGCCGAACGGCCCTCGCGCTTGCTCACGCCCTTCAGGCCCTTGACACGCAGAATGTCAACGGCCTTGTCCAGGTCTCCGTCCGCCTCGTCCAAGGACTTCTTGACGTCGAGCATTCCAGCACCAGTGCGCTCGCGGAGCGTCTGGATGTCGGCAACGGTGTAGTTCGCCATGTGCGTCCCTTACTTGTCGGCGTCAGCGTCGGCCGTCTCGGCGGCGTCGGCCTTCGTAGTGGTCTTCTTCGCCGCAGGCTTGGCTGCAGGCTTGGCTGCAGGCTTGGTTACGGGCTTGGCTGCCTCAACCTTGGCGGCAGGAGCGTCAACCTCAACGGCAGGTGCCTCAACCTTGGCGGCAGGAGCGTCAACCTCAACGGCAGGTGCCTCGACCTTGGCGGCAGGAGCGTCAACCTCAACGGCAGGTGCCTCGACCTTGGCGGCAGGTGCCTCAACTGCAGGTGCCTCGACCTCAGCGGGAGCGTCAGCAACAGGAGCGGCGTCAGCAACAGGAGCGGCGTCAACCTCAACGGCAGGTGCCTCAACCTTGGCGGCAGGAGCGTCAACCTCAACGGCAGGTGCCTCGACCTTGGCGGCAGGTGCCTCAACTGCAGGTGCCTCGACCTCAGCGGGAGCGTCAGCAACGGGAGCGGCGTCAGCAACAGGAGCGGCGTCACCACCGAGGAGCTCTTGCTCCCATGCGGCGAGCGGCTCGACCTCGACGGCAACCTCTGCCTCATCACCCGTGCGGGCGACGTGGCGCAAGCGGATGCCCTCGGCCACGGCGTCGGAGATCACGCGTGTCAACAGGCCGACGGAACGAATCGCGTCGTCGTTGCCTGGGATGCCGTACTGGACCGAGTCTGGGTCGCAGTTGGAGTCGAGGATCGCGACGATCGGGATACCGAGCTTCTTGGCCTCGTCGATCGCGAGGTGCTCCTTGTTCGTGTCGACGATCCACACGATCGAGGGGGTCTTGCCCATGTCGCGGATGCCGGACAGCACCTTGAACAGCTTGTCCTTCTCGCGGCGCATGATGAGCAGTTCCTTCTTGGTGTGGCCAGAACCGGCAACATCATCGAAGTCGACCTCTTCGAGTTCCTTGAGGCGCTGGATGCGCTTGCTCACGGTCTGGAAGTTGGTGAGCATTCCGCCAAGCCAACGCTCATTCACGAACGGCATGCCGACGCGGGCTGCCTGCTCGGCGATCGTCGACTGCGCCTGGCGCTTGGTACCAACGAACAACACGGTGCCTCCGTGTGCGACCGTGTCGCGCACGAATTCATAAGCGGTGTCGATCATGGCGACCGACTGCTGCAGGTCGATGATGTAGTTGCCATTGCGCTCGGTGAGAATGAAGCGCTTCATCTTGGGGTTCCAGCGGCTGGTCTGGTGTCCAAAGTGGACGCCCGCGTCCAGCATCTGGCGCATGGTCACAACTGCCATGGCAGAGTTCCTTGTCCGCACGCTCGCGCGTACTAAGTGGCCGGAGGGCGCGAGCCCAACCGGAGTCTTCGGTTGATGGCAATCCCTTGTGGGACGGCCCCTAGCGCCAACGCGGGCCGGCACCGAGTTGCCTCGGACCATCGCCTTCCCGGCGCGCCCCTGGTGAACCAAGGGCACGAATGACGCGCGTTGTCACCTCCACGTGGAAGGTGCGGGCTCTATCGTAGCCGAAGAGCGCCCTCACTTGGGCCTCGCCGTCTCCCGACGCCCACGGCGACACACACCGCGACACACACGGCGACACCCGAGCGCTGTCGTCCCCACGACGCGCGGGCGGCCTCTCTCCCCACCAGGAACACGGACCGACGCCGACGCCTGCCCCGCGGTGTGCGATGAGTTCCATGAAAACTTCGCTCACGGTTGGCTCTACATGGAGGTCACGGGTGTCGACTCTGCATCGATTAGTCCTCCATCAACGGGTGTTCCTCGGCGCCCTCGCGGCGCTGGTGGTCATGTCAATCGGAGTGTTCACCGACGCGCCACCGGCCAACGCAGTCCCCGACCGCCTCGTCCTATCGGCGCCCATCACCCCCTTTGCCGTGGAGCGTCTGACGTCGCTGCCCCAGCAACCGTGGCTCGCCGGCCACCGCGGACTTGACCTCGACGCCCACGTCGGCGAGCCCATCACGGCACCCGCGACCGGGGTCGTCACTTTCGTTGGGTTTGTGGTCGACAGGCCGGTGATCTCGATCCGACATGATCAGGGTCTCGTGTCGTCTTTTGAACCTGTCGACTCGACGGCGGTCGTTGGCGACATCGTCGCGAGGGGAAAAACGATCGGAACGGTCACCGACGCTCGGGACCACTGCGCGCGAAGCCAGTGCGTCCACTGGGGCCTCAGGCTCGACGGAACCTACGTCGACCCACTCGACTACCTCGAAGGGTTCGGACCGATTCGGCTCCTCCCCGCGAGCGGCGACTAAGCGAACGCGCCGGTCTTGTCGAGGCTTTCGCGCAATTTTCGCACCGCACCCGAATGGATCTGCGAGACCCGCGACTCTGTGACCCCCAATACCTGGCCAATCTGAGCGAGGGTCAGGTTCTCGTAGTAGTAGAGGTGGAGCACTTGGCGCTCGCGGTCGCGCACGCCCTGAACGGCCCTGGAGAGGAGCGCGTGAGTCTCTTTGACCTCCATCGAGGTCGCGACGCCAGGCACACTCAGCCACGCAGCGTGCTCATGAGAGAACGAGTCCGAGTCTGGGCTCATTGAGTCAAGGGCACCAATGTGGCTCAACGCCACTTGCGCGCGGACTGTTCTCACCTCGCGGGGCTCCCACCCAAGCTCGCCCGCCACATCGTCGTCGGTGACCTTGCGCATGAGTCCTTGTTCAAGGGCTCGCGTGACGTTCTCGACCGCTCGCGCCTTGGCGCGCACCGAACGCGGCACCCAGTCGGCTGCGCGGAGTTCGTCGATGATCGCGCCGCGCACACGGGTGCTCGCGTAGGTCTCGAACTTGAAGCCGCGCTCTATTTCGAACTTCTCGATCGCATCGATCAAGCCAAACATGCCGTACGACACCAGGTCCGCGAGTTCGACGGTGTCCGGCAGCCTTCCAATCATCCGGGTCGCCACTTGAGTCACCAGTGGCGCGTAGCGCGTGATCAACAATTCACGTGCCGCGCGGCGGTCATCGCCGTCGGCGAGATCCAAAACCGCCCACGCTGCCGCGACAGCCGCATCGCGTGCGTCAAGGTCGAGCGCGTCCTCGAAGGTCGTCATGTTCAAATCCCCTTAGGCCCGCGGGTGTGCGAGAGCATAGGCATTCCGCAAGCGGTCAGCCGTGACGTGGGTGTAGCGCTGAGTGGTGGCCAAAGACGCGTGACCGAGCACCTCTTGGACCGATCTGAGATCGGATCCTCCTTCGAGCAGGTGCGTGGCGGCCGAATGCCGAAGTGCGTGCGGTGCAATGTCAGGAATGCCAGCGCCTGAGGCGAGCGAGTGAATGACCTCGCGGACCTGCCTTTGGTCAACGCGCGATCCCCTGAGACCGACGAACAGTGCAACGGTATCGACGGCGAGGTTCGAGCGACCGCGCTCAACCCATGCGGTGAGCGCTCGCTGCGCGGGAACTCCGAACGGAACGACGCGCTCCTTGGCTCCCTTGCCAAGCACCCGAACGGTGCGTTCGTTCAGATCTGTATCGCCCACGTTTATTCCGGCCAGTTCTCCCACGCGGATCCCTGTGGCGTACAGCAACTCGGCCATGGCCCAGTCCCGCACGTCGATCGCGGTGCCGCTCTCAGCGCGCAGTCGCGCGGTGTCAAGCAACCGGGAGGCTTGGTCAACATCGAGCACCTGTGGGAGCGTCACCGCGGCCTTTGCCGATGCCAACCGTGCCGCGGGGTTGTGCTCCACTACGCCGACGCGGTACGCCCAGGCAAAGAACGCCCGTGCTGAGGCGCCGCGGCGCGCAAGGGTTGTCCTGCTCTTGCCGTCAGCTGCCTGGTGAGCGAGCCACGCCCTCAAGTCTGCGAGGGTGACGTCGGTCCACGTGGAATCGTGGTCCAAACCCAGGAAAGACGCGAGTGCGTCGATATCGCCGACGTATGCCCTCACGGTGTGGTCCGAGGCGCCTGCGCCATGGCGCAAGGATGACGCGAAGCTCTCCATCACCGTGCCAGACGTGGTCGACATGGTGACACTGTGGCATCGTCACACCTGTCAAATCAACCCCTTGTGTCACATTTGTCACATCAGACCCACATATCACCCCCATTTTGGGATAGTTTGTCCGGTTTTGACGCCCTCCGGGCGTTATTGAGTTCGCTTCCAGCCACCATTGCCCCTCTCGATCAGGCCCCTCAGCTCGAGGCGTCCTGCGGCGGCAGTGGCATCGCTCCACGCCAAGCCCGCTCGCTCCGCCACACGATCAATGGGTATCGCCCTACGCGACGTCACGTCGTATACCGCGCGGTCTGCTGGGTACTCGAAGCTTGGGCGAACGCGCAGTTCTTTGCCCCGCTCGCCGTGAGCTTCGGCCTGCTCGACGTCCCTACCTGCCCACTCGGTCGCGCTGTCGACGAGTTCCAGGACATCGTCAACACGCGTGACCAGCACGGCGATGCCGTCGCGAATGAGCGCGTGGCATCCGGCGGACGACGGGGACGTGACCGGACCGGGAACGGAGCCGATCGGGCGCAACAGTCCCGCGGCATGGCGCGCGGTGCTCAGTGCGCCGGATCGCAGCGCCGCCTCGACCACGACGGTGGCCGCGGCCGCGGCAATCAATCTGTTCCGCGTGAGGAATCGTGACCGATGCGGGGCAAAACCAGGCGGCACCTCGCTCACGACAGCACCGGTGTCCGTCACGGCGCGTAGCAGCGCGTCGTTCCCGGTCGGGTAGAGCCTGTCGACGCCCCCCGCCATCACCGCAATGGTGGCCCGATCCGCGGCGAGGGTCGCCCGATGCGCGGCGGCATCGATGCCATACGCGCCCCCTGACAGGACCGCGCGACCGGCCGCGGCGATCCCCGACGCAAGTTCCGTCGCTATGTGAGATCCGTACGCCGTGGAGGACCGCGCACCCACCACTGCCACGCCGTCCCTCCATGCCGCATCGAGATCGGCGGAGCCCCTCACATACAGCGCAAAGGGCTCCGACGTGCCGAGCGAACTCAGGGCCGACGGCCAACCGGGCGCACCCCGTGTGAGAACGAGCGCCCCTACCGCGTGTGCCCTGCGGAAATGAGGCTCTTCAGCGACAACAAGCCGCCGCTCCCATCGTTCGTGCGCCAGAACAGCCGCCTCGGCGGTCTCGCGCGTGCATCTGCCGTGCAGCGATGCCGCCGCAGCGGCGAGGCTCTGAGTACCGCAACGGACCCAGGAAAGGGCTTCGGCCGCGCCGATGGCGGCGACAAGCGCGCCCGCCGCGTCGTCAGCGGGCTCCGCCATGGCGCTCCACCCGATGAGCGCGGCCTCCTCCGACAGCGTCACGGCTGACCCTCCCTCGATCGAAGGACCATCGCTCGCGCGACGTGATCGGGCAAGGGGGCGGTGAGGCCCTCGAGGTCACCCAGCGTCCACGCGATCCTCAATGCACGGTCGGCGCCGCGAGCGGAGAGTCTGCCCCTGTCGAGCGCCGCGTGCACCACCGCCACGCACGCACGCGGCGTGAACTCCCTCAACCACGACGACGGAGTATGCCCTGTGACGGACCATGGCAGTCCCGCGAATCGTGCCTGTGCCCTGCGCCGCGCCTCGTGCACGCGCGCCGCGACCGCCGAGGTCGCCTCTCCAGACTCCGAGGCTCCTCTCGCCACTGGCATGACCTCCACCTGGATGTCGACCCGATCAAGCAGAGGCCCCGACAGGCGCGAGAAGTACCGCCGTCTGGCGAGCGCACTGCACGTGCACCGGTCCCCCCTGCCGTAGAAGAGCCCACACGGACAGGGGTTGGCGGCCAGCACAAGTTGAAATCGCGCGGGATACCTTGCGGCTCCATAGGCGCGGTGGAGCACGATCTCGCCACTCTCGAGAGGTTGCCTGAGCGTCTGGAGCACTGCGCTGGGAAACTCGGGGGCCTCATCCAGAAACAGGACACCCGCGTGCGCACGCGAGATCGCACCCGGCCGTGCGATGCGCGCGCCACCTCCGACAATCGCGGCGGCGGAGGCGGAGTGGTGGGGCGCCTCAAAGGGAGGCCGCACGAGCAGGCCCTCCTCCGGGCTGAGCGTCCCCGCTATCGAGTGAATCGACGTCGCCGCGAGGGCGTCGGCTGGGGTGAGATCGGGGAGGATCCCGGTCAGGCGTGATGCGAGCATGGTCTTTCCCGCTCCGGGCGGCCCGACCATGAGCAAGTGATGCGCACCCGCGGCCGCAACCTCGAGTGCCCACCTCGCCTCGGGCTGGCCCCTCACGTCCGCCAGGTCCGCGACGGGTTCGACTCGCCTGGGTGTCGATGCGACGCGAGCGACCGCGATCCGCGGGGCCGCCCGCGCGTCCTCGTTTCCGTATGCGGCCGCGAGTTCGGCAAGAGAGGAGACGGCGATCACTGCGGCACCGGGCACCAAGCGCGCCTCGTCGGCGTTGCCCTCCGCGACGACAACGCGAGTGGCACCGGACTCCACGGCAGCCGCGACCGAGGGAAGGATGCCCCTCACGGGCCGCAATTGGCCATCGAGGCCGAGTTCACCCAAGTGCACGGCGGCCGCCGCCTGGCGGCCGTCGATCAGGCCCGCTCCCGCGAGTACCGCGACCGCTATCGCCAGGTCCATCACCGAACCGGACTTGGGCAAAGACGCGGGCGAGAGGTTCACGGTGATGCGGCGCTGCGGCCACGCCAGGCCCGACGAGGTCACCGCCGCGCGCACGCGGTCCCGCGATTCGTTGAGCGAAGCATCGGGCAATCCCACGAGCGTGAACGCGGGGAGTGACGGCGCCAAGTGCGCCTCGACGTCGATGACGTGACCCACCACTCCCGTCAGCACCACGGAGCGGGTCCGACCGATCACTCGACACCCCGCACATGCGTCAGGATGGCAGCGCCAGCGGGCGGGAGCATGACGCCAACGACGTCGATCCTGACCCCTTCAAAATGGTGTTCTTGGCCAGCGAGCCACGCGGCGGCGAGCCGCCTCAGACGCGCGAGCTTGACGCGCGTGACGGCCTCGAGGGGCGAACCGAACGCGACCGACGTGCGTGTCTTGACCTCCACCGCCACGGCATCGGCGCCGTCTCTGGCCACGATGTCGATCTCACCGATCGGGCATCGCCAGTTGCGTGCGAGTACTTCCCAGCCCTGGTCTTCTAGGGCACGGGCCACCACGTCCTCGCCGTGACGGCCCACCGCGTCCTTCGCCGCCATGGTTCACCTCCACGCACGAGCGTGCGGCACGGGGCGTTCGCAGAAGGGCACGATGGCGCGGACCTGGGGACGATGCGTCGCACGGTGTCACGGGTACGACGAGCCGTCACTGGCACGACGCCGCTCCACGCGCGCGCGAGCGCGCGACCAAGCAAGTGGCCGCGAGCGCCGCTACCTATCGACCGCCGCGCAACTGCCGAATGTCTGGCATCGCGTCATCGTGATCGAGTTCCTCGATGTTGACGTCCTTGAACGTCACCACGCGCACGTTGCGGACGAGCCTCGCTGAGCGGTACACGTCCCACACCCACGCGTCGGCCATTGTGACCTCGAAGTAGATATCGGTGCCCGCCGCTCGCACCTGCAGGTCGACCTTGTTGCACAAATAGAAGCGGCGTTCGGTCTCGACCACGTAGCGAAACAGGCCGACGACGTCGCGGTACTCCCTGTACAGGGCGAGTTCCGCCTCGGTCTCGTAGTTTTCAAGGTCTTCGCTGCTCACGTCACCATCATGACTGATGACACGCCTACCCGCCGCATCGCGACGCCGAACCCGTCGATGATTGACATGCCGCGGCACTTAGTTGTATTGTTTCTTTAGTAGTGAACAAAGGAGTTCGACCGTGGCGATTTCTTCGGCCCGCACCGACACCAACCGGGCGGCAACGCTTGCGCACATCGGTGCGCACGGCGCCACTTCGCGCGCCGATCTGGCGCGTGGCCTTGGGCTCTCCCCCGCCCTCATTACTAAATTGACTCGCGACCTCCTGAGCGACGGCCTGCTGACAGAGCTCGAGCACAGCCCCTCCCGTGGCGGCAGGCCAGCCCAACTTCTCGGCCTCACCGCAGTGAGCTTCGGCGCGATCGGGGTCAAGGTCGCACCTGATCACCTCACGCTCGTGGAGGTGGGCCTCGGCGGCGCGGTGACTCGTACCGCAACGGAGCAGTTCGATGCGAGCGACACCATGGCACTCGCGCGACTGACCGACACCGTAAGCGCCTTCTGTTCCCACTCCACCCAGGCAAACCTCCTCGGCGTGGGCGTCGGCCTGCCTGGAAACGTCCTTGAGCAGAGCGAAGGCGTGGTGGACTCCACCCAACTCGGATGGAGCCAGCTGCCGCTAGGGCTCGCCCTGCGCAACGCCACGGGCCTGCCGGTCCTGATCGACAACAACGTCAACGCGTTGGCGCTCGCCGAGTCGCTCTTTGGCACTGGCCGCGGTCACGAGAACTTCCTTGTGGTCACGATTGGAACCGGCATCGGCGCTGGAATCGTCGCAGGCGGCGCCGTGGTGCGCGGGCACTCAGGGAACGCGGGCGAGATCGGCCACATCCCCGTTGCGGAGAACGGGCCTCGCTGTCAGTGCGGCGCGCTCGGATGCCTCGAGGCAATCATCGGCCAGTCCGCGCTCATCGAAACGGCGCGCCGCGAGGGCGTGATTGGCGCCGATGCGGGCATCACCGCGCTCGCGGCCATCGCGAGCGGCGGCAACGAAGCGGCACAACGCATCTTTGCCGAGGCGGGGCACCTCTTGGGCCGCGCGATCGCTGGCGTCGTCAACACTCTCGACCCCGAACTCATCGTGATCCTCGGCGAGGGCGCCGAGTCGTGGAAGCACTGGTCCGTCGGCTTCGAGCCGGCACTTCGCTCGTCGGTCATGCCCCGCAAACGAGGAATCGAAGTGGCGGTCGAAGGCTGGCAGGACGACCGGTGGGCTCAAGGCGCGGCCTCCCTCGTGTTGTCAACGCCTTTCGACGCCGACGGTGTGTCTGGTGAGCAAGGAAGGCTCGTGCGCGCGCGCCTCATCGATTCCACCGCAGGGGATCCCTCGTGAACCGCGGCGCCACCCTAGGCACCGTCGCTCCCCCAGCATCGTCCGCCGCGGCGCGCTCGTCACGCGACGGACGCAAGCCAGGACCCACGGCGCGCGCGCGCCGCGCCAAGACCACCGCGATCGCGTACCTCTTCCTCGCACCCTCGGCCATCCCGCTGATTGCGTTTGTGGTGGTGCCCGTGTTCCGGGCGGCCTGGGCGAGCTTCCACACATGGAACCTCATCAGCCCGATGAAGTGGACCGGCCTCAGCAACTACCGAGAGCTGTTCACCGACAAGGACACCCTCGTGGTGTTCGGCCACACGTTGTACTACGTCGCTGGCACCCTGCCACTCACCTTCGTCGGTGGCCTCGCGCTGGCCCTGGGACTCAACCGGGCATTCCGCGGCCGCAACCTCCTGCGCGGCGTGTACTTCCTGCCCGTCGTCACCTCGTGGATCGCCGTCGCGATCGTCTGGCGCTGGCTCCTCAACCCCTCCGTGGGCGTCATCAACACCGTCTTGACGAACGTCGGCATCGACGGACCAGGCTGGTGGACGGACCCTGCATGGTCGATGCCGTCGATCATCATCGCGTCGGCGTGGAAGGACCTCGGCTACGTGATGGTGCTCCTGCTTGCGGGACTGCAAACCATTCCCGAGGAGCTCCAGGAGGCGGCCACGCTCGACGGCGTCCGCTGGTTCAGCCGACTACGCTTCATCACCCTCCCCCTCCTGTCCCCCCAGATCTTCTTCGTCGTGATCATCTCGCTCATCAACGGCTTCCAGGTCTTCGACCAGGTGTATGCGATGACAGGAGGCGGGCCCAACGGCTCGTCCGAGGTCGTGGTCGAGCGCGTCTACGACCTGACGTTCAGGTACGGCCAAGCGGGCATGGCATCGGCGCTGTCGATGCTTCTCTTCGCGGTGATCCTGATCATCACGCTTGTCCAGATCCGTGGCGAGCGAAAGTGGGTGAACTATGCCTAGGTCGAAGCGCGCATGGATCTTCACCGCAGTGCTGGCGGCCGGCGCCATCGCCATGGCGTTCCCGTTCCTGTGGACCGTGATCACCTCCGTGACGTCCGGCGCGGGCCTGTCCGCCACTCCAAGCCTGATCCCGAATGACCCCTCCCTGGACGCCTATCGCACCCTGTTCTCGACCACCACCTTTGGCCGCTCCGTGGCCAACTCGGTGGGACTCGCCTTGGCCGTCACGGTCATTCAGGTGACCACGTCGGCGCTCGCCGCGTATGCGTTTAGCCGCTTCGAGTTCCCCGGCAAGCGTGCGGCCTTCGCGCTGTACCTGGCCACCATGATGATTCCGATGCAGGTGCTTCTGGTGCCCCTATTCGACCAGATGAAGTCACTGGGCCTGGTAAACACCTACCTCGGCGTGCTCCTGCCGTCCATGGCGAGCGCGTTCGGCGTGTTCCTCATGCGCCAGGCCATGGCATCCGTGCCCCGCGATCTCGACGAGGCGGCCATGTTGGACGGTGCAGGCCACCTACGCACCTTCGCGCGCATCGTCATGCCCAACGTCCGCCCCGCCATGGCCACGTTCGGAATCTTCGCCTTCATGAGCAGCTGGAACGCGTTCCTCTGGCCACTGGTCATCCTGCGTTCAGACGAACTCAAGACTCTGCCGCTCGCCCTGGCGTCCCTGCAAGGGCAATTCACCACCCAATGGGACGTCATGATGGCCGGCTCCGTGGTGAGCATCATTCCGATGCTTGCCCTCTACATCTTCGCCCAGAAGTACATCATTCAGGGCGTAGCAGGCTCGGGAATCAAGTAGCCCGAGCACCACCCAGAAACCGAAGGAAATCCCATGAACAAGTCAGCAATCGCAGGGGTAGGCATCGTCGCCGCCCTCGCACTGACGCTCACTGCGTGCTCGTCGAGCGACGAGCCCACGGCGTCATCGGGCGGCGCTACGTCTAGCGCAGCCGAGCCGGTCACCATTACGTATTCGAACTTCATCTCGAACGGAGGGAATGAAGACAACCTGGCGGCCATCATCTCTGCATTCGAGGCGGACAACCCCACCATCACGGTGGACGTCACCACGCTGCCGTACGCCGACTACTTCACGGCCCTCCAGACGGACCTGGCAGCAGGCACCACGGCCGACGTTTTCGACATCGAGTACGCCACGTACCCGACGTACCAGGCGGCCGGCGCCTTCGCACCCCTTGAGGGCGTCGACTCCTCCGTATACCGCGGCGACATCGCCGCGGCATATCAGACCGACAGCGTCTCCTACGCCCTGCCGACGTCGTTCTCGACGGTGGTCCTGTATTTCAACAAGGATCTGTTCGACGCCGCAGGGCTCGACTACCCGACGTCCGATTGGACATGGGCCGACGAGCAGGCCGCCGCAACGGCTCTTACCGACACCGCAGCGGGAGTATGGGGCGACTATCAGCCGATCTCCTACTACGAGTTCTACAAGGCGCTCGTGCAGGCGGGCGGCAAGTTCCTGAGCGACGACGGCAAGTCAGTCGCGTTCGACTCACCCGAGGGCATTGCCGCCGCCAAGTGGCTCGTCGAGAAGTCGGGAACGACGATGCCGACCGCGGAGCAAGGCGCCGGCACGCCTGACTTCGACACGAGCCTGTGGGCCGGCGGCAAGCTCGCCATGTGGCACTCGGGCATCTGGATGTTCGGTGCGGCAGCAGACAGCACGTTCGCGTGGGACATCGCAGTGGAACCGGGTGACGTTGCCAATGCGTCGGCCGTGTTCTCCAACGCGGTCGCCGTCTCGGCCAACTCGTCTCACAAGGATGCGGCACAGAAGTTCGCTGAATACCTGACCAGCTCGCAGGTCATGGTGGACACGCGTCTCAGTGCTGGCTGGGAGCTCCCTGCCATCTCGGACCAGGCGCTGCTTGCCACGTACCTCGACCAGGGCGCGCCCGCGAACCGTCAGGCCGTGTTCGACTCGCTCGACGGAATCGCCTTGCCGCCCGTCATCGGCGACAACCAAACCGAAATGCAGGACATCGTCGGCGCTCAATTGACGGAAGCCGCATCGGGTCGCATGTCGGTCGAGGACGCCCTCGCCGCTGCCGCATCGCAAATCAACGGCCTGCTCGGCTAATCACGCTAAGGGTGGCCCGGTGGCGGCGCCCAGAAATCGCCGCCACCGGGCTCCGTGAGCCTACCCCGACACGCAGAAACGAGCACCCCGATGACCCCGGTCGCATCCTTGTCCGATCGCGCCCTTCTTGACCATTCACGCGCCCTGATCCGAGCCCTCCAGACGCCCGAGGGCGCCTACCCTGCGAGCCCCACGTTCTCCGCTTACAAGGGCTTTTGCTGGTTCCGCGACGGCGCATTCATTGCGGACGGGATGTCTGCTGCAGGCGAAGTGGCCTCGGCCGATGCCTTCTTCGCGTGGTGCACGCGTGTCGTACTCCAGTACGGCGACGACATTCGCGCGGCAGTGGACGCGGCAGCCGTTGGCGAACCCCTGCCCGACGAGCTCATGTTGCCCGCCCGCTTCACCTTCGATGGTGGACGCGACGGCGGCGACGACTGGTGGGACTTTCAGCTCGACGGCCTGGGCACGTGGCTTTGGGCTCTAGACCAGCATTGCGCCCGCCACGGCTCGGACCCTTCTCCGTATGCTGACGCGGTGGCTCTCACGGTCGACTATCTCGCATCGTCCTGGAACCGCCCCTGCTTCGATTGGTGGGAGGAGCACGACGAGAAGGTGCACGTTTCCACTCTCGGGTGCGTAGGGGCGGGGCTTGAGGCTGCGTCTTTCTTGGGGGTGCTGGGCCGTGCCCGCGCCGCACTGGCGGCGTCGACGGCGGCCACCATCAGGGACTTTGTTCTTACCTCGGGCGTGAAGGATGGCCACCTCATCAAGTGGGTTGGCTCCGATGCCGTCGACGGCTCGCTCACGTCGCTGATCGCACCACTCGGGTTCATCCCGGCCGACCACCCGGTCGCGCGTGCCACCGTCGAGGCAGTGGAGTCCGACCTCGCGGTGGACAACGGAGTGCATCGTTTTGTCGCCGACACGTTCTACGGGGGCGGCCAGTGGCCGCTGCTGAGCTGCTTTGCCGGTTTGGCACACGCGGCGCTCGGCGACCGAGACCGCGCGGCCGCCTATCTGGACTGGGCAACCTCGACCGCGACCGATGCCCTGGACCTTCCCGAACAGGTGAGCCGCCACTTGCTCGCACCCGACCGCAGACAGGAATGGGTCGACAAGTGGGGCGACGTCGCCACGCCCTTGCTGTGGTCCCACGCCATGGTGCTACGCCTCGCGAAGGAGTTAGAACGATGATGATTCGCCACACACCCCTGGGCTCGGGGCACCCGTACTCGCCAGACACCGACCAACGCTGGCCCGTCCTTCCGGTTGCGGGTGAGCCTCTGCGCGTCGGCTCGCGGACCTCCAACGACGTGAGCGAGGTGACCCTCCGCCTGACCGAGGTTCTCGCGGACGGTTCCGAAGTCACACGCGACGTTTCGTGCGCGCAGGTGGTGAGGTCGTCTCGCGGCCAACAGGTCGATGGCGGCCACCTCGCCTCCGCCCAGGCCAAGCTAGCCCGCAAGTCGGGAGGCTGGGAGACCACAATCGACGTCGCCGCCGACGCGGTTTCGCTGTCCTACCGGCTCACCGCCTCCAACGGCACCGCCTCCAACGGCACCTCTACGCGGCGCACCCGCACTTCGACCACCGAGGTGGCGCGCTGGGAAGAAGCGCCGGACACCCTGGTCGGGACGGAGGGCCGACGCGGCATCGTCCCCGGTTCGGTGCGTGCGCTACGTACTGCGACCCACATCGCGAAGGTGCGCTTCTGCCTCGCGTTGGCCAGCGGTGAGCATGTCGCGGGTTTTGGCGAGCGATTCGACCGGCTTGATCACCTCGGCACCAACCTCGACTCCGTCGTGTTTGAGCAGTACAAGTCACAGGGCGCGATGCGTCGCACGTACATGCCCATGCCGTTCGCCCACGTCGTCGGCGGCTCCGGCTGGGGTTTCCACGTCGACACGTCGCGGCGAGTGTGGTTCGACGTGGGCGAGGCCGACGCAGGCATTCTCACCGTCGAGGCGGAGACCGCCGCAGCTTCCGATGCCCTGGTGGCGCTCTCGGTACGCACCTTTGCGGGGGCGCCCACCGAGGTGCTCGACGCGTTCCTTGAGTGCGTCGGACGCCCCGAGGAACTCCCTGACTGGGTGTTGCGGCTCTGGGCCAGCGGCAACGAGTGGAACACCCAGGCCGAGGTCGAACGACAGGCCGCCCTGCATGCGACGCACGAGATCCCGGTCGGCTCGATCGTGATCGAGGCGTGGAGCGACGAGAGCACGTTCGCCGTGTGGCGAGACGCACAGTACGAGCCCCGCCAGGACGGCGGCCCGCTCCGCCTCGAGGACTTCACCTACCCCGCCGACGGCGCGTGGCCGGACCCCAAGGGAATGGTGGACGCCCTTCACGACGAAGAAATTCGGCTGCTGCTGTGGCAGATCCCGCTCATCAAGATGAGGCCACACCCCGTGGGTCAGACGCGGCACGACGCGGACGCCGCGATCCGCGACGGTCACGTCATCAGGACGCGACACGCCGACGGCTCGCTGCGGCCGTATCGCAATCGCGGCTGGTGGTTCCCTCTGGGCTTGATGCCCGACCTCTCGGACGACGAGGCTGCCCACTGGTGGACCGAGAAGCGGCGCTACCTGGTGGAGCAGATGGGGGTGGATGGCTTCAAAACCGACGGTGGCGAACACGCGTGGGGCTCGGACCTCGTGTACATCGACGGGCGCTCGGGTGCGGAAGCCAACAACCTCAACCCTGTGGCCTACGCCAAGGCATACGGCGACCTCATGAAGCGGTGCGGCAAGGCGCCTGTGACGTTCTCGCGCGCAGGATTCACGGGCTCTCAGGCCCACGGCGCGTTCTGGGCAGGCGACGAAAACTCCACGTGGGACGCCTTCAGGTGGTCGATGTGGGCGGGCCTCAACGCCGCAGCATCTGGCATCGTCTACTGGGGTTGGGACATTGCCGGATTCTCGGGCGATGTGCCCGACCCGGAGCTCTACGTGCGCGCCTTCGCGGCCAGCGCCTTCGTGCCCATCATGCAATACCACTCGGAGTTCAATCACCACCGGACGCCCTCGCGGGACCGCACGCCGTGGAACATCGCGGCGCGGTGGGACGACCTTGCCGTGATCGACGAGGTGCGCGAGATCGTCGCACTCCGCGAGCGGCTGTTGCCCTACATCGCCGAGCAAGCGCGAGCAGCGGTGGACACGTCTCGACCGCTCATGCGTCCGCTGTTCTTCGACCACGCCGATGACCCCGCAGTGTGGACCGCGCCGCCCGAGTGGACCCTCGGTGACGACGTGCTGGTGGCGCCCGTCCTCGCTCCTGGCGAGGAGTGGGATGTGTACGTGCCACACGGCGACTGGCGCAACGCGTGGACGGGCGAGTCGGTGACGGGCGGGCGCACCATCACCACCCGCACACCCAGGCACCGGGTACCCGTGTACGTGCGCGCGTCCGCGTGGGACCGACTCGGCCCGCTCTTCCAGCCCGCGGCATGACGCCCTGGCAGCACGCGGCGTGGCTCGAGGCCGCGCTCGCGACCCTGACCGCACGGGACGACGTGGTGGGCGTCGTCGGCATGGGGTCAACGGCGGACGCGTCCCGAGTGGACGAGTGGTCGGATCACGACGTCGCGATCATCGTCATCCCCGGCGCCGAGGGACGCTACAGGGGACGGGTCGATTGGATGCCCGACGCCGGCCGCGTCGTGCTCGTCCTCGAGCAGCACCACGGTGGCGGAAGGGCCGTCTACGACGACGGGCACTTGGTCGAATGGGGCGTCGCGACCGTCGAGTCCCTCGGCACGTGGGCGGCGGACGACTTCGCGGTCTTGCTGGACCGTGGTGGCGTCACGGAGGTGATGGAGAAGGTTGCATCAACACCCTTCCCCGCGAACCTCCCCGATGCGGCAAGTGACGCAGCGATGTTCCTCACCGCTCTCCTGCACGGCGTCGGCAGGGCGCGCAGAGGAGAGTCCTTGAGCGCTGGGGACATCGTTCGAGGAGACGCCACTCAAGCGCTCGTGCGCGCGGTGCGGGCGCGGAGCCACGCAGACTTGTCGGCGCTTGACCGCCTGGATCCGATGCGCCGGATGGAGATCGCGTTGCCCGAACTAGCCGCGCAGATCGCGGCGGTCATTGCGCAGGCGCCAGAGCCGGCCGCACGGGCACTGTTCGACGTCGCCATTCAGCACCTCGGCATCGGCCCCACTGGGTTGCCTCCAGCCGGAACGCAGGCCGTGGTGCGCCGGCTCGGGTGGGCCGTCACCGCCTAGGTTCCACACTCACCTGTTCGGGCAGTTTCCACGAGACTCGGTGCCACGGGCTGGGCCCGTGCTCCCTGATTGCGTCGAGGTGAGCCGCGGCGCCGTAGCCCTTGTTTCCGTCCCAACCGAAGTGTGGATGCTCGGCGTGGGCGGCCCTCATGAGCGCATCCCTTTCCACCTTGGCGATCACGGACGCCGCCGCTATCGATGCGCACAGACCGTCGCCCTTGACCACCATCGTCACGGGAGGCGTGACCGCCTCGTCGGCTGCGGCGTCGGCGAAAAGGTCCGCCGGAGGCGCCGTGAGCCAATCGTGGGTTCCGTCAAGGAGAGCAACGTCGGGCATGACGCCATCGGTTGCTAGGGCTTGCAGCCCGCGCACGCCCGCCAGACGTAAGGCGCCGATGATCCCGACCTGGTCGATCTCGGCGGCGCTGGCGTGGCCCACGGCGCGACCCACGCCGAAGGTGGACAAGGGTGCGATGAGCGCCTCTCGTGCGCGAGCCGTGAGTTGCTTCGAGTCCGCGAGTCCATCCGGCCAGGCGTCGCAACGGGCTACTGCGACGAGCCCGACGCTCACCGGACCAGCGAGCGCTCCCCTGCCCACCTCATCAATGCCAACGACAACCCGCGCGCCCGCGTCCCACAGCGCACATTCAAAGCCGAGCGACAGTGCCATCAGTGCGAGGCCATGAGTGCAGCGCCATCAGTTCTTGGGGTATGGGTTTCCGAGCGACTTCCAGTGATCGAAGGGCCAGACCGTGACGAACGCGGTGCCCACGACGGAGCTCAGCGGAATCGTTCCACCGCCCGGATCACCAAGGTGCGCGCGCGAGTCGGCGGAGTTCGAGCGATTGTCGCCGAGTACCCAGAGGCGGTCTGCCGGGACGGTGATCTCCCATGCATTCGGGCAACTGAGGGTGTCCGGCTTGAGGTAGTCCTCCTGAAGGCGCGTGCCGTTGACCGTCACGACGCCATCCGCAGGATCGCAGCCAACGATGTCACCCGGCAGGCCGATCACGCGCTTCACAAGGTGCTCACCCGCGTCTTGAGGCAACAGGCCCACAAACGTCGCGAATTCGTTCCACGCTTTGGCGCCACCAGAGGGAGCAGGTATGTCCGAAGGGCCGAGCCAGCCGCCTGGATCCCTAAAGACCACGACGTCGCCGTGTCGCACGTCAAGCGGACCTGGCCGCCACAGCGACACGAGGATGCGGTCGTTGACCTGGAGGGTGTTCTCCATGGATCCGGAAGGAATCCAGAACGACTGAAAAACAAAGGTCTTGAGCAGCAGCGACAGAATGAGTGCGCTGACGAGGACGATGAGGACCTCGCGGAACCACGACCACAAACGACGCCCGACGGACGGCCCATAGCCAGCCGCCGAAACGTCGTCCGTGAGAGCGATGGCTACTTCTCGCGCTTCTCGCGAATACGAGCTGCCTTGCCGCGAAGTCCGCGCAAGTAGTACAGCTTGGCGCGGCGAACGTCACCGCGACGGTCAACCTCGATCTTGTCGATGGTGGGAGCGTGGAGGGGGAAGGTGCGCTCGACACCCACGCCGAACGAGACCTTGCGGACCGTGAAGGTCTCGCCGATTCCCGAACCCTGGCGTCCGATGACGATGCCCTGGAAGACCTGCACACGTGAGCGGGTACCTTCGATGACCTTCACGTGGACCTTGATGGTGTCACCGGCGCGGAAGGCCGGGATGTCGTCGCGGAACTGATCGGCAACGACGCCGTCAAGCTTTCTCATGTCTCACTCCTCGCACACGCCACAGGACATCTGCGATCTCTGCCTCGCGGCATTCGTCTGATGTGATGTCATCGCGAACTGTGCAGGGCCCCCTGTGGCAGGTCCCGGCGCCGCGGGCACCAACGGACTATTCTGCCACACCCGAGTCGCCTCGCGTCAACGAGTCACGCTGCGCCAACAAATCGGGCCTACGCTCGCGGGTGCGCTGCTCACTCTGAGCATGCCGCCACTGCTCGATCTTGCCGTGATGACCGCTCATGAGGACCTCCGGAACGTCTAGGCCCCTCCACGAGGATGGCCTGGTGTAGGACGGGTACTCCAGGAGACCGTCGGCATGGCTCTCCTCTACGATGCTCTGGGCGTTGCCCATGAAGCCGGGGATCAGTCGGGTGACCGCCTCGATCATTGCGAACGCGGCGACCTCTCCCCCGTTGAGCACATAGTCACCAAGCGACACCTCAAGCACGCGGAAGCCCTCTGTCGCGTAGTACTCGGGCACGCGCGCATCGATGCCCTCGTAGCGGCCGCAAGCGAAGACGAGTTGCGGCGCCGTCGCGAGGTCGAGGGCGAGCGCCTGAGTGAAGGGGATGCCCGCAGGCGTTGGCACGACGAGGACACCGCCCCGCAGGAGGACATCGTCGAGCGCGCGTCCCCACACGTCGGCCTTCATGACCATGCCTGCGCCGCCGCCGAACGGGGAGTCGTCAACTGTCCGATGGACGTCCGGGGTGCCGTCGGCTTTGATCGCGGCCCACTCGCGCAGGTCATGGACGGTGGTCTGGACCAACTCAGCCGCGCGAGCCTTGCCCAGCAGGGACACGTCGAGGACTGAGAAGAACTCAGGGAAGATCGTGACGATGTCAAGGCGCATGAGGCCTACTTGCCGCCGCTTCTTTTGCCGCCGCTTCTTTTGCCGCCGCTTTTTTGCCGCCGCCCTTGTTACCGCTACCTGCTTTGTCGCTGGTGGCATCGGCACCGCTTGTATTGCCGCCGCGGGTCTCGTCCGTGACGACCGGCTCCTCGCCCGACAGCAGTCCGTACGGCGGGGTGACGATCACACGGCCACCTTTGATGTCGACCTCCGGCACAAACTCCTCCACGAAAGGGATGAACGCCTTCACGCCGTCGGTTTGCTTGATCTCGAGCAGGTCCTGTGCGGGCATATTCAGGAGGTCCGTGACCTTGCCGAGGAGCTCACCGTCTGGCCGCTCGACGCGCAAGCCAACGAGCTCGTGGACGTACCAAGCGTCGTCCTCGTCCCCATCGTCGGCATCGGCGATCAATTCGATTCCACGCAGCGCCTCGGCCTCGTTGCGATCCTCGACCGTCGCGAAGCGCACGTACCAGCGGCCTGACGCGGTGCGCGAGGTGGCGACCGTGAGCGGGCCGGCATCGGCCGGAATGGTCTCCAGGACGGCCCCTGGGGAGAGCCGTTCCTCGGGAATATCGGTGCGGAGGTCGAGCGAGACTTCGCCCTTGAGCCCCTGCGGTCTGCCAATGTGCGCGACGGTCACCTTCATGGGGTCAAGCGTAAGGGCGCGCGGCGGTCGCGGCGGTCGCGGCGGTCGCAGCCCCCAGCCCCCAGCCCCCAGCCCCAAGCCCCCAGCCCCCAGCACCCAGCACCCAGCACCCAGCGCGACGCTCCGACGCTCCGACGCTCCGACGCTCCGACGCTCCGACGCTCCGACGCTCCGAACCAATTCGACAGCGGACACACCATGTAGAACCTCCAACGGCGCCAACGCGCACGGCGCCTCGGGCCCGAATTGGTTCGAAGCGACGTGGGCGGGCCAGGGAAGCCAAAAGGCCCGGCCCCCTTGTGCGGGGAGCCGAGCCTTTATGCGATGTAGCTGTTAGGCCACGTCGACGATGTTTACCCTCACGTCTTCACGAGACACCGCGTCGACCAGCGTGCGGATCGACGTGGCGGTACGGCCGTGGCGACCGATCACTCGCGGGAGATCGTCGGGGTGGACGACGACGTTGAGGGTCACGCCGCGACGCCCTGCACGCTCCGTCACGCGCACGTCATCCGGGTTGCGGACGATTGAGCGGACCAGGAACTCCACGGCGTCGTGAATCATGGGTTACTTCTCCTCGTCGAGGATGCCCTCGACCTTGTCATCTGCATCGCTCGGGTCGCCTTCGGCGATCTCGACCTCAACCTCGGTGCCCTCGTCAGAGGGAACCTCGTGGGACTCGTCTGCGACCGCCTCGTCTGCGACTGCCTCGTCGGCGACTGCCTCGTCGGCGACTGCCTCGTCGGCGACTGCCTCGTCGGCGACAACATCAGCTTCGACAACCACTGCGGCCTCAGCAGCAGCAGCCTCAGCAGCAGCCTTGGCCTCTACCTCGGCGGCGTCTGCAGCAGCCTTGGCCTCGGCATCGGCAGCAGCCTTGGCCTCAGCCTTGGCGGCCGACTTCTCGGCCTTCGCCTTCTCGGCGATGTCGGCGTGCGCCTTGATCGCGTCCTCGGCGCTTGCCTTGCCCGCGGCCATCTTGACGGTGTTCTTCGCGTCCTTGTCGCCCTTGAAGAGGCCCCAGTCACCCGTGAGCTTCAGCAGCACGGCGACCTGCTCGGTGGGCTGCGCGCCCACGGAGAGCCAGTACTGCGCGCGCTCGGAGTTGATGACGATGACCGACGGCTCTTCGGTGGGGTGGTACTTGCCGATCTCTTCGATGGCACGACCATCGCGCTTGGTCTTGGAGTCCATCACGACGACACGGTAGTAAGGGGCGCGCTTCTTGCCGAAGCGCTTGAGGCGAATCTTGACAGCCATAGCTGTGTCTCCTGTATTCGGTGTGAGCCGGGCGGTAGTCCCACGGGTGCGGGGCGCCTGACAAGACGAATGGCCGCCCGCAGCGCAGGCGACAGCGACCAAGTATGCCAGAGTTTGTCTCCCCTGCGCGATTCGCCCCCTTGGAGCCTCGCACCGCGAGGCGCGATACGAGCGGCGCCTCTCTGGATGCGCAAAGACTAGCCTGCCGAGGCGTGAGCCTTGAAGGTGACGTCGTTCACGCGTCTCACAGCGAACTCGGTTCAGGGACTCAGGAAACTCTGAGCATCCCGTATGCACCATAGAGACATGAAAACCGTACGTTCCGTAGTTCTCGTCGCAACCTCGGCGTCAATGCTGGTCGCTGGTTGGGCTGCGGGAAGCGGATTCGTGAATCCGACCGACGCCACGAATTCAGCTGGCGCGGTGAGTCTCAACCGATCGAATCAGGGCACGTCAGGCGCGTCGTCCGCGCCGGCGTCAGGCGGATCCGCCACCAGCTCGTCCGCCACGCCATCCACGTCAGCGACGGAAGCCTCCGGGACGTTCGATGGCGCCGCCGTCCGCACCCCCTACGGCAGTTACCAAGCCGAGCTCACTGTCACGGCGGGCAAGATCACGAACATCGCGATGCTGCAGACCGGCAACAAGGACGGGACGTCGCAACAGATCAGCGGATACGCCCTGCCTCAACTCATCAAGGCCGTGCTGCAGAAACAGACGGCGAATGTGGGCTACGTGTCCGGCGCGAGCTACACCACGCAAGGCTTTGAAGGGTCCGTCCAGTCAGCGATGCAAGCGGCGGGTCTAGCATGACGATGATGCGCGCCTAGCGGTCGCCCCGCCTCACCCCGTCCTGGTAGTCACGGGAACACGGCCCGCGCGGAACCCTCGTCGCGAGCTCCCGAAGGAGACCAAGGCGTCGGGATGATCGGTGAATGACGTGCACGAAACGAAGGCGGGGCTCAACTGATGTCAGAGGAAACGCGCGGGACGTATCGGCGAACGGTCGAAGCGATGGCGATGCCATTCGAGGTGGTCCTGGATGGCGTGGGCGACACGGACGACGATGCCGTCGCGCTTGCCGTCGGGTCGTTCCACCAGGATCTGCTGTGGGCCAACGACGTGTTCTCCGTGTGGGACGCGGGCTCGGTGTTGTCGCGCCACCTGCGCGGCGAACTGACGCTCGAGGAGTGCCCAGGCGAAGTCCGCGAGGTGCTCGAGTCATGCGAGTGGTTCCGCGAGCGCACGGGCGGTGCTTTCGACGCACACAAGCCCGGCGGCTCGCTCGACCCCACCGGCATCGTGAAGGCGTGGGCGGTGGCGCGGGCGGCCTGGCGCCTGGACGCCGTCACGTCGGACTGGATGGTCGGCGCGTCCGGCGACGTGCTGACGCGTGGTGGCATGCGCGATATCGGCATCGCCAACCCGCGCGTCAAGGGCAACCCGCAAGGCACGGACGTGGTCGACGTCGTCAGGCTGGGCCCCGTGCACCCCGCGCTTGCCACGTCAGGTGGCGCGCAGGTCGTCGATCACATCTGGGATCCGGCAACGGGCGAACTGGCACGGCACTTCATGCAGGTGAGCGTTGTGGGCACGGACTTCGTGTCGTGCGACGCGTGGGCCACGGCCATCTGTGCAGGCGGCCTGCGTACGGTGGGCCTCGCGATGGAATCAGGGCACGAGGTGCTGGTGATCATCGGCGAGCGGTACGACGGGACCTTCGAGGCACAATCGAGCCCGGGGTGGCCATCCATTGCGGGGTGACACGTACGACTCGATCTCCGCGGGAGCATGGTGTCCGATGCGCGCCGCGGGCTACTCGATGACGGAGGGCCAACCGGCCGAGGCGTGCGCCTTGAGGGTGCCGTCGCACAACTCGTTCGTGATGACAAGAGCCTCGAAGCCCGCGTCGAGAGCGGCCGACAGGACCGTCTCTCCCCCTGCGGCAATCGCGGTCGCCCATGCGTCGGCGTTCACCAAGTCGTCGGCGACAACGCAGACCTGCAGGTAGTGTCGCGCACCCTGACCCGTCGTCGGATCCCAGACATGGTCGCCGTGCTGAGCGGAACCGGACGTCGCGAGCGCCCTGAAGGGCCCCCCGAGCGTCACGACGTCGATGACCGGTGTACCCGTTGGGTCCCCCTTGGCGCGGGGATCGGCGATGCCGACGCGCCACGTCTGGCCCTCGGTTGACACAAGGATGTCACCGCTCACTCCGACCATCCACGCGCTCGCGCCCACGTGGTCGAAAGCCGCGGCTCCCTTGGCAACGGCCCAACCCTTGACGATGCCCGATGGGTCTAGCCGATCGGGAAGCCTGGCGTCGAAGCCGCCAAGCGTCGCACCCCTGTACCACTCGCACGACTGGAGAATCTCGAGCATCTCCGGTGCGCAATCGTCCACCGTGAGTTCGCCCCGATTAAGGCGTGAAAGCTCGGAATCGTCCTTGAACAGGGAGAACACGTCATCTGCATGCCGTAGCGCGGCATGAAACGTGCGCACGGCTGCCGCGGCCGCGGCATCGGACTCGGGGGCGTGGAGCTCAATGAGGAACGGCATGCCCATCGCGGTGACCGTGTCCTGGTACACGTTCGATGTTTGGCGGCTCACCGCATCCATGCCCACACCTTTCGGATTCTCGAGCCTCCATACCGGCTCATGGGCGCAACGCTTTCATCGTGGTCGCCATTCCCGCTGCGCTCAACGCTGCGGTCGAGTGTCACCAGGCGAATTCCTCGATGTGCAGGTGCTCCTCGGGTGCGCCGCACTTGCGCGCCTCCGCGAGAATCGTGTCCGCCCACACCTTGGGGCCGCACACGTACACGTCCGACGCGATGAGCGCGGGAGCAAGTTGCGTCATGCGCGCCGCCATCCCTTGAGGGAGCCAGCCATTGCTGCGCTTTCCGGTGAGAAGGTACAGCGTCGCCCCGCGAGCAGCCGCGAGCGAGCGCACCTCCTCGAGGTGTGGGATCTCTTCGGGTGTTCGTGCCCTCAACATCACCACGATCGGGCCGGTACCATCGAGGTCCTCAAGTAGGGACACCATGGGGGCAATTCCCGAGCCCGCGCCAACCAAGACCGTGCCGTGTGCCCGCCGGTGGTGAGCCGTGAATCGACCCAGGGGGCCCTCGACCATCACCTTGGTGCCTGGCAGCAGGTCGGCCATGGCCGACGTGAAGTCGCCCACAGGCTTGACCGTGATGCGCAGTACATTGCCTCGCGGGGAGCGCGACAGCGAGAACGGGTGCGACTCGAGCCACATTCCTGGTGTGAGGAAGCGCCACAAGAAGAACTGGCCTGCCTTCGTCTTCATGCGCGACAGGCCACGACCGACAATCCACACGGAGATGGTGCCGTCTGGGTTGCGGTCAACCCTCTCGACCGTCAGGTTGTGCCTTGCGAGGGTCCACAGAGGCTTCACGATTCGGTAGACCAAGAAGCCACCGACGCTCACCGTCCACAGCACCGCCCAGTACCATCTGGCGAATGTGTCGGTTGCCGACATCGCGTTGCCCGAGAAGGTGGTGCCCGACGTGAACTGGTGAGGGATTGAGAAGGCGATCACGACGTAGGTCAGCAAGTGAACGGCGTGCCAGCGCTCGTAGCGCCACTTCCGCCTCACCGCCGCAAGCGATGTGGCAACGACCGCGATCAGCAGCCAGAATCCGATGACCGACAACGTCATCTGGGTTCCGTAGCCCCGCAAGAAGGTCCACGCCTGGTCCCACCACCCTCGGTGCACCCTGGCGCCATAGCCCAAAATCAACGTGGTGATGTGGACCGCGATCATAAAGAAGCCGATGCGTCCCAATCGTCCGTGCAGCAACGCAGCACGGTCGTGGCCAAGCCGATGCTCGACCATGGGGATGCGTGCGATCACGAGGAGTTGAATCATCATCATGGTTGCGGCGACGATTCCCGTAGCACGGCCGATGCTCGTCAAGGAGTCGCCAAGCGAAGTAATCGGCGCGCCCGCCGCGAGCATCAGAGACAACCCGCCGACGCCCGACAACCAGAAAGCGGTCTGCAGCGCGTCCCTCCGCGCGGAGTCGGTCTCTGACCTGTGCTCGAGGTCAACCTGACGGGAAGCGATTCTGGGCGACATGTCGAGGCTCACGCGAGGCCCGCCCGGGCCATGGCGTCCTTGACCGAGGTCAGGAACCCCTGAACTGTGTACGAGGCGCCGGAGATGCCTTGCACGTTCCAGGTCTGGGCGCTCAGCACCCGCTGCTGAAGCGTGGGCAGAGCGTAGCTGTTGATCGCCACGGAGTCGCCGCGGCTATCGCCACCGACCAGCACGTTGACGGCTGTGATGGTTTTGTTGCTCACCACAATCTCCGCCTGAAAGGGGCCCTGGGCGGTGTTCACGAGCGCGCCGTCGAAAGTGCCAGACACGCCTGCTGGGGGCGGAGGGGGAGCCGCAGGAGCGGGAGCGGCCGGCGCGGGAGCCGCAGGAGCAGGCGCAGCGGCGGCGGGGTCTGCCGGTGCCGCACTTGGCGACACCGAAGCACTCGCGGCAGGCGAAGGTGAACCAGAGGTTCCCGTCGCCGTCGGCGACGGCGCAAGGGTGGAACCCACCACGCCGTTGCCGCTACCTAGCGCATCAATCGAAAGGCCGCCGGGGCCTGCGTTCGCCGCGGCGCCAACGACGCCAGCCGCCCAACCGGCGCCCAGCATCATTGTCGACACCGTGGTGACGACCGCCACCGTATTACGCTTCATGATTCCTCCTCGCAAGAGGCGCCCTCACCGGCGCAATATGACAAGACTGCTGGTTAAACCTCACAGACTGCGCATAGCACGTTCAGAGAACGGGTAGACCTCGCAACATGATCCCAGTCGGTTCACCCAACGCCAAGATGTCAATCCGCGGGTCCCCCGCCAACACCACAAGGTCGGCCGGGTCTCCCTCGGCCAGCAAACGGGCGCCAAGGAATCGCCGTGCGCGCCAGGTGGCGGCGGCGACGACATCGGCCGCGGGCATGCATCTGGCCATTTCCGCTGCCTCACGCGCCAGGTCTCCATGAGCGATCGAGGTGCCTGCGTCGGTGCCTACCAGGAGCGTCACCCCCGCTTCATGCATCGCGGCCACGTGCTCGTACCTGCGCTCATACATTCGCTGCATGCGGGCGGCGAAGACAGGAAACCTCTCTTCCGCTTGGGCCGCGAACGAGGCGAAATTCCCAATCTGCAAGAGGGTCGGCACAACGGGAACGCCCGCGGCAGCGGCGCGCTCGATGTGCGCGGCGGTCATGCCTGTTCCGTGCTCGATCGAGTCGATTCCCGCGCCGAGCAGCCCGTCAAGAGACTCAGTGGCGAACGTGTGCGCCGTGACCCTGGCACCCTCGGAATGGGCGGCGGCGACTGCGCCCGCGAGTTCCGCATCGGGCCACAGCGGTGTCAGGTCTGCCGCGTCGCCCAGATCGCGATCGATCCAGTCGGCGATGAGCTTGACCCACCCGCCCGAGGCTCGGGCCTGTGTTGCCATCTCGGCCGCGAGCTGGCCGGGCTCGACCTCGACCGCGTACCCCTTGAGGTAGCGCTTTGGCCGTGCGATGAAGCGGCCCGAACGCATGACCTTGGGGAGGTCGTCGCGGCCAACCAACGCGTCGAGCGATCTCGCGGCACCCGTGTCGCGAATGAGCAGGACGCCTGCATCGCGTTCGATGATGGCTTGCTTGATGATCTGCTCGCCCTCCACCGGCCCGGATGGACCGACCGCGAGGTGGCAATGCATGTCAACGAATCCGGGGACAACCCAGCCGTCGATGCGCACCACATCGGTGTGGCGCGGCTCCTCGTAGGTCATGCGCCCGCCGACCACCCACGCACGGCCAAGCACCACATTCTCGTCCGCGAGGATGGGGCCCGTCAGCTCGTAGGCTGTCATCCGCGCAGGTACTTGCCCAGGCTCGGAAGTTGCGACACGTCAAAGTCAGGCTCGGGCGTTTGAGGCTTGCCAAACGCGCTGCCTGCCTGCATGCCGATGCCAGGCGTGGCGTCGGCGCGGTTGCGCAACGCCTTTTCCTGCTCGGCGCGCTTGGCCGGATTTCCCGACTTTCCCTTGACCTGGCGAGGAGGCGCTTGTTTGCCTTTTGACTTCTTGCCGCCAGGCATTCCACCGAACGCTCCTGGTCCGCCGCCAGTTCCTGCAAGGGCAGGCATACCCGCCCCTCCTGCCATCGCCTTCATCATGCGCTGCGCATCGTCAAAGCGCTTGACGAGCGAATTGATCTGGGCGACGGTCGTGCCCGAGCCCGCGGCGATGCGCGAGCGTCGTGACCCGTTGAGGGCCTTGGGATTGTCGCGCTCGTAAGGGGTCATGGATCGGATGATCGCCTCGGTACGCGTCAGTTCGCGCTCATCAAGGTTTTCGATCTGCTCGCGCGCCTGACCCATTCCAGGGAGCATGGTCAGCATCTTCTTCATCGAGCCCATGTTCTTGAGCTGCTGCATCTGGCTCAAGAAGTCGGTGAGAGTGAAGTCCTCCCCCTTGGCCATCTTGTCGGCCATGCGGGCGGCCTCGACCTGGTCGAACTTCTGCTCGGCCTGCTCGATGAGGGTGAGCATGTCTCCCATGTCGAGAATGCGGCTCGCCATGCGCTCCGGGTGGAAGACCTCGAACTCGTCGAGTTTTTCTCCCGTCGATGCAAAGAGGATTGGCACACCCGTGATCTCACGGACCGAGAGCGCCGCGCCACCTCGTGCGTCTCCGTCGAGCTTGCTCAGCACCACGCCCGTCATCGCGACGCCAGCTTGGAATGCCTTGGCCGTTGCCACCGCGTCCTGGCCGATCATCGCGTCGATGACGAACAAGACCTCGTCGGGGTCGACCGCCTTGCGAATGTCTCCGGCTTGCCGCATGAGTTCCGCGTCGACGCCAAGGCGTCCCGCCGTGTCGACGATGACGACGGAGTGCTGGCGCTTGACCGCTTCCTTGATCGCGTTCTTGGCGACCTTGACCGGGTCACCCTTGACTCGCTCGTCCTCGCGGGTCACTCCGCGTTCGGGGGCGAAGACCGGGACTCCCGCCCGCTCACCAACGACCTGGAGCTGAGTGACCGCATTGGGGCGCTGGAGGTCAGCCGCCACAAGCATCGGCGTGTGGCCCTGACCTTTGAGGTGGTGCGCGAGCTTGCCTGCGAACGTCGTCTTGCCCGCGCCCTGGAGGCCCGCGAGCATGATGACGGTGGGTCCCGACTTGGCGAAGCGCAAGGGCCTCGCGCTTCCACCCAGGATCTCGACGAGTTCTTCGTGCACGATCTTGACGACTTGTTGGGCCGGGTTGAGTGCCCCAGATACCTCGGCTCCGACTGCGCGGGCGCGAATGCGACCCGTGAAGGTCGTGACGACGGGCAGTGCCACATCCGCATCGAGCAAGGCGCGCCTGATCTGGGCAACAGTGGCGTCGATGTCAGCCTCGCTGAGCCTCCCCTTGCCGCGCAGGGCGCGGAATGTGGCTGTCAGACGATCGGACAAGCTGGCGAACATGGCTCTCCCTTCGGCGTGAGCGGTCCGACTAGCGTACCTGTGGCTCCGGCCCAAGCGAGGCCCTTACCCGCGACGTGAGGTTCTCGATGAGCTGTTCACGCCATGTCGTCCACGCCTTGGGGCTCGCCGCCCTCGCATCGGCCTCCGTCAGCACGCGCAGCGTCTCGAAGAGATCGCGTCGCCCACCGAGCCTTTCCATGAGTTCCGCGGCCACCTCGGGATCGTCGGCGTCTCGCGAGGTCGCGAAGTCGGCGAGCGTGAGGTGCTCGCGTACCAGGGTCTGCATGTCAGCCGCGACGGCCCCTGGCAAGCCCAGGTGAGCGGCAATCCCAGGAACGAGCGTCGCGCCAAACGCCGAATGGTCGGTCGCTCCCGCTTGCTTACCGATGTCGTGGAAGAGCGCCGTGTAGAGCAACAGATCGCTGTGACTCACCTGACGGCGCATGCGGCCGGCGAGCACCACGGTCTCCACTTGGTGGCGATCAACCGTGTACACGTGGAACGGATTGCGCTGCGGTCGATTGTGCACCGGCGCCCAATGCGGAATCCACCGCACAATCTGTCCAGCGACGTCGAGCGCCTCCCACACCGACACGAGGTGCTGGGACGCGCGCAAAAATTCGCCAAAGTGCTGCCGCACATCGTCGGGCCAGGGCACGGGTAATTCTGGGCAACGCGCGAAGGCTTCCAAAAGGCTCGGCGTAAAGGCCAATCCCTTGGTGGCCGCGGCGGCCGCAGCCCGCACGGGAAGGGCGGCGTCGGTCTCGGCAACGTAGCCGGGCGCCAGCGCAAGGTCGCCGTCGACGTCGATGAGTCCCGTGGCAACGTGAACGTGACGCGGGGCGCTTCCCCTCCTCTTGGCAAGAAAGGCGCGCGAGCCGACACCCGACTTCTCGAGCGCGCGCCGTGCGCCCCTCTCCGTCGTGTCGACCGCGAAGGCGATGATGCGTCCAGCCCCGGCGACGGACGCCAAGAGTTCGTCGACGTCGTCGTAGCCCAAGTGCTCCGCAACCTCGGGCGCAATGTGCCTCCCGACGATGTGGGTGGCCCTGCCGGTCACCATCTGCACCGCATCGCGCACGTCCAACAAGTGGTTTGCCGCGTCGTCGACCGAGCCGTGGGGCTTGTCGGTGAGCCACGTGGCGGCAAGCGCGGTCAGGCTCACGTAGTCGCGCAATCCCCCGCGCGACTCTTTGATGTTCGGCTCGATGAGGTAGGCGAGTTCGCCACAGCGTTCGGCGCGGGCGCGCGACGCGGCGAGGAGGTCGGGAAGTCGCTTGCGGGCCGCGGACCGCCAGTCGGCGAGAATCGCGGACCTCGCATGTTGGGCGAGAAGTTCGTCCCCCGCGATGTGTCGCAGGTCAAGCAATCCCGCCGCCGCGGCCAGGTCCTTGGATGCGACCTGCCTGCATTCGACGAGCGACCTTGTGGAGTGGTCAAGTTGAAGGCCCGCGTCCCAGATCGGATACCAGAGGCGCTGGGCCGCGGCCGCCGCCGCGGCCTTGCCCTTGGAGGTGCCGTCGTGAAGCAAGACGAGGTCCAGATCGGATTGCGGCCCCGCTTCCGCCCTGCCGACGCTTCCCACGGCGGCAAGCGTCAAGCCTTCGACGCCGCCGGCCACCATGGCGAAGTGCTCGGCAAGCCGCGCGTTGACGAGCGCGGCGATCGCCTGCCGCCGCTCTCTGCCGGGATGGTGAGCGAGCGTGAACGCCAGCTCTTGCCTCTCACGCCTGAGGTCCCGCACCCCCAAGGGATGCGGGACCTCAGCGGGAGAATCATCCCGGACTATGTCCGATCGACCCATCGTGTAGTGAGCTCCTTAGAGGGCGTCTGCGCCGTGCTCGCCAGTGCGAACGCGAGCGACGTCGTCAACGGGAACTACCCAGACCTTACCGTCACCGATCTTGCCCGTCTGAGCGGCCGACACAATTGCGTCTGTCACTGCTGCGGCATCGGCGTCCTCGACGAGGATCTCAAGACGAGTCTTGGGAACCAGGTCCACGGTGTATTCGGCGCCACGATAGACCTCGGTGTGGCCCTTCTGACGGCCGTAGCCGGCAGCCTCGGAGACGGTGACGCCCTTGACGCCGACCGCCTCGATGGCGGCACGGACCTCGTCAACGCGGTGCGGTTGAATGATTGCGGTAACCAGCTTCATCGTTACTTGGCCTCCTCGTAGGCGGTTTCGCCGTGCTCCGCGAGGTCGATACCCGCGACCTCAACATCTTCGCTCACGCGAAGACCGATCGTGTACTTAATCGCCATTGCGATGAGGTACGTCATGACGAACGAAAACACCACGACCATGCCCGCCGCGATGGCCTGTGTGGCGAGCTGGTCGAAACCGCCGCCGTAGAACAGTCCATCCTTGGGTGCCAGCGGGTCGCCAGCACCTGCCCACGTGGTGCCCTCAGTCAGGTTCGCGAAGAGGCCGATGGCGAGCGTGCCCACCATGCCCGAGACCAAGTGGACGCCGACCACGTCGAGCGAGTCGTCGTAGCCGAACTTGTACTTGAGGCCCACCGCGTACGCGGATGCCACACCGGAGAGCACGCCGATGGCGATGGCTCCCCAGCTGTCCACCGAGGCCGCTGCAGGCGTGATGCCAACGAGGCCAGCGACGATGCCTGATGCGGCACCGAGCGACGTCGCGTGACCGTCCCGGATGCGCTCGACCACTAGCCAGGCAAGCATCGCGGCCGCTGGAGCGACCAGAGTGTTCATGAACGCACGACCGGCGGTCGGGTCCGCACCAAACTCGGAGCCCGCGTTGAAGCCGAACCAGCCGAACCACAGGAGCGCGGCACCCAACATGACGTAGGGGAGGTTGTGCGGCTTGAAGGGCTCCCTGCCGAAGCCCTTGCGGAGGCCGAGCACGAGAGCCAAAGCGAGGCCCGCCGCACCGGCGTTGATGTGCACAACGGTTCCACCCGCGAAGTCGATGGGCGATGTCGGAGTGATGTCGTTCTGCCAGCCGAGGATGCCGACGCCGCTCCACACCGCGTGAGCGACAGGGAAGTAGACGAGCGTGATCCACACGAGCGTGAACACCGTCCATGCGGCGAACTTCATGCGATCGGCGACCGAGCCCGAGATGAGCGCGACGGTGATGATCGCGAAGGTTGCCTGGAAGGCGGCCATCACCAGGAACGGCACGCCCACCCCGGCGGCGAGGCTGCTCGTGTCCGCGATCTTGTTGAGGCCGTAGAAGCCCGACGGGTCACCGATGAACGTGCCGGGACCGAACGTCAATCCATAGCCGTAGACAACCCAGACGATGGCGACCACGCCGATGCTGATGAAGCTCATCATCATCATGTTGAGCACGGACTTCGTGCGAACCATGCCGCCGTAGAAGAACGCCAGCGCGGGCGTCATCAGCAGCACGAGTGCGGTCGCAACGATCATCCACGCGGTGTTGCCAGAATCAAGCGTGAAATCCATTGTTTCTTCTCCCTCCGCAGACCGGACGGCCAGCAGTGATGCAAGACTCCCGCAGGATGGTTTCGCTTGAGCCTCCCCCGTGTTTCCGTACCGTTACGAAATCGCGGGCCAGGTAAAAGTCGTGTTGCGCAGGCGGAGACGAGCCCAAGCCGCCTGTGTCGGGGGCGCGCCTCGACCCGCTCGGCATTCACGTGATGCCACGTCCCATCGACGCGTTCGAAGCTGTGCGACCACGCCTCGACGGGGCGACCGAGGGCCCCTGTGAGGCCCGCTTCCTTGTGCTGGAAAAGGAGAACTACCGCGATGACGCTCATCGCGGCGATGGGCTGTCCCTCTACTCGATCGAGTCGACCAGCCACTTCCCGTCCACCTTGATGAGGTGGTAGGTCACCGGCTGGTCTCCGAAGTCGGCGGACGAAGCCGTTCCCGTGACTGTCGCGGTGGAGCCGCTCGTCTCGAACCCGTCAAGACTGATGGAAAAGACCCCTGCTTCAGAATCGGGGAAGTACCAGCCCGCGGCCTCTTCGCACGTGCCAGGGAAGCCGTCGTTGTCTCTGAATTCGGACGTCGTCACGTCAAGGTAGGTCTCGCAGTCGCCCGACAAATACGCGGCGTTGAAGTCGTCCGCGGCGCCCTTGGGGCCTGCGACCGTCTTGCCGATGATCACCACGACGGCGACGACGGCGATGACTCCGAGCACCACGAGCACGCCGATGATGCCGACGACCCAAGGCCAGACGCGTCGTCGGGGTTTCGCGACGGCAACTCCCATAGGCGCCTGTGAGGGCAAGTCCGCATAGGCATTCGCAGCAGGCGCAGGAGGAGCGGGGGGCTCGGCAAGCGCAGGCGGCGCGGCGGGCACAGGCGGTACGGCGGGCGCAGCAGGCGATGCGGCATCCGCCGCACCGGGAGCCACATGCTCGGTCCACGCCGAACCATCCCAATACCGCTGAGTTCCGTCCGGCTGAGGGTACCAACCTGCCGCTGCTTCCGTCATGATCTGACCCCGTCTTCACCGCGTTGTGGCGTTGAAGTTCACGCTAGCAGTTGTGAAACTTCGGGGGACGGCCTTCGAGCCAAATCTTGCGGGCACGACGTCCACGACCGCTCGTGGACCGCCTCCCCGTGCTCGGCGAGGTCGATGCTCTCGCGCTCAACCGCGGCGCTGACCCTGAACCCCACCGCGTACTTGATGAGCAGTCCAATGATGAGCGTCACTGTGAACGACACCAAGAGCGCAAAGAGCGCCGCGACGATCTGGGTCACCAACTGGGTCGCATCGCCGCCGTAGAAGAGCCCGCTTAGTGCCCCGTCGGGCGCGGAGGTGGTGGACTCGCCGAGGTTCGCGAAGAACCCGATCATGATGGTCCCCACCAAGCCGCCGACAAGATTGACGCCAACGACGTCGAGCGAATCGTCGTCGCCGAAGCGGTACTTGAGGCTCACGGCCAGCGCACAGAGGCCCCCGGCGGCCATGCCAATCGAGAGCGTCCCGTACGTGTCGACCGTTGCGGCGGCGGGTGTGACCGCGACGAGGCCAGCCACAATTCCCGCTGCGGCGCCGAGGGACGTCGCCGATCCGTCGCGCAAGCGCTCGACGAACATCCACGCGAGCATCGCGGCTGCGGGAGCCATCAGGGTGTTGGTGAATGCCCTGCCCGCCGTCGCATCGGCCGCGAACAGGGTCCAAAGGTGAGGCTGTACCCCCACAGGCCCCACGCGACCGCCACCGTGGCGATCGCGCCACAGCCCAACGTCATCACGTTGAGCACCGACGAGGCCGTGACCATCCCCCCGTAAGACAGTGCGAGACGAGGCGTCATCATCAGCACGAGCGCCGTCGCCACGATCATCAATGCGGTGTTTCCTACATCGATCGCCGCAATGACCTCCCCAAGGTTCCCTCAGCTCCTGTGTCGAAGCCGGCAGGAGCGCTCTTCCTGGCCGGGGTTTCCGCACTGAGTCGGCGCTGTGTTGGTGAGGATAATTCGTTGGCGACCGTCGACGCGGGCCGATGCCCGCGGCGCCTAGCTAGTCGCCCAGAAGCCCGTCGACGAAGCCCTCGGGGTCGAAGGGCGCGAGGTCGTCCGCGCCCTCGCCAAGACCAACGAACTTCACGGGCACGCCAAGCACCCGTTGAACCGCGAGCACGATCCCGCCTTTGGCGGTGCCGTCCATTTTGGTCAGCACGATGCCGGTGAGCGGCACGGCCTCCGCGAACACGCGAGCCTGCGCAAGCCCGTTTTGGCCCGTGGTGGCATCGAGGACGAGCAAGGTCTCGCTGATCGGCGCCACCTTGGTGACGACACGAGCGATCTTGCCGAGCTGATCCATCAGGCCCGCCTTGTTTTGCAGCCTCCCTGCGGTGTCGATCAGCACGATGTCAGAGCCGTCGCGCTGAGCGGCCTGCGTCGCGTCGAAGGCGACCGATGCGGGATCAGCTCCTTCGGCATCGGCCCTGACGGTCGTGACGCCCACGCGCGCTCCCCAGGTCTCGAGTTGGTCCGCCGCGGCCGCCCTAAACGTGTCCGCTGCGGCAAGCACCACGGAATAGCCCTCGGCGACCAAGACGCGCGCGATCTTGCCAACGCTCGTCGTTTTGCCGACGCCATTCACCCCGATGACGAGCACGGGAGCGAGCACGCCCGCCCCGGGCACGCCCACATTCAGGGAGCGATCCGCCTGGGGGTCAATCGCCGCGAGCAGCGCGGCGCGCACAGCCTCTTTGGGGCTCTCTTCTCCCGCGGATACCCTCGCGCGAACCTCCGCGATGATGTGCTCGGTCACCGCAGCGCCCACATCCGCGAGGAGCAGCGCCTCCTCGAGTTCGTCCCACGCGTCCTGGCCGAGTTCGCGACGTCCGAAGAAGCCTGCAAGCCTCTCCCCCAGCGCCCCGCCTACGCGTGAGCGCCTCAGTGCGAAACGCGATTCGACATTTTCGGGAATCTCGAAGACGCCGGAACCGTCAGCCGCTCGAGCATCGGTCGCCGCCTCAGACGCGCCCACAGGCGCGACGGCAGTGGGCGCCACATCAGTGGCCGCCACATCAGTGGCCGCCACATCAGTGGGCGCCACCGCAGATGGCTCCACCGAAGAGGGCTCCACCGCCGTGGGGTCGCTTGGCTTTGCCTTCTCGCCTCGAGATCGCGCACGCCACGTGGCGAGGGCTGCTCCGACGATCGCGACAGAGGCGATCGCTACGACGACTGCGTCTGCTTGGCCAGGAATCCAGGAAATGTCCACGGCACTAGTGTCGCAAATTCCTGTGACGTGTCGGCCTTTGGGCGCGCCGACAAGCAGAGGCGCGCGGGTCTACATCAGCGGCGCGAGCCGCCAACGGGTTCGAGGCCGGACCGATGGGCGCTCTCCTTGTCTATTTCCGACAGCTTCCCGACCAACTGCCAGTCGCCCTCGTCACGCTCAAGAGTGGCGAAGACATCGAGGCCTTCTTCGCGCGACTCTGTCCCAAGAAGGACCCGGATTGCGTGAGAGCCGCGGCCCTCTTCAAAGAACGCCAAGGCCATCACGAAGAGGGACACCACGATGCCCCACCCAAAAACGCCGATCATGTAGCCAAACATGGTGCCTCCAACAACGGATTCTTCAGACATTGCAGTCTCGCCGTTGAGACACTGGTTTAAGGTCGTTCGCAAGAACGCCTCCGTACGGTACAACGCTTCGTCCGGCTTTGCGTTCCCTACCTACGCAGCGTCGTCGCCCATGCGCTGGGAAACCACCGTGGTGACGCCGTCGCCGCGCATCGTGATGCCATACAGCGCGTCGGCAACCTCCATCGTGCGTTTCTGGTGGGTAATCACGATGAGTTGGGACTCGTCTCGCAGCTCCCTGATGATCTCGAGCAAGCGTCCAAGGTTCGTATCGTCGAGTGCGGCCTCGACCTCGTCCATGACGTAGAACGGGCTTGGCCTGGCCTTGAAGATCGCCACGAGCATCGCGACGGCGGTGAGCGAGCGCTCGCCACCAGACAAGAGCGACAGCCTCTTCACCTTCTTGCCAGCGGGCCTCGCCTCGACGTCAATCCCCGTTTCGAGCATGTTCTTGGGATCGGTCAGCACCAGCCGGCCCTCGCCGCCTGGGAAGAGGCGTGGGAAGATCAGTTCAAACTGAGCGGCAGTGTCGTTGAACGCCTCGGTGAAGATCTGCTCTACCCGTTGGTCGATCTCGGTGACGATGCTCAACAGGTCCTCGCGAGATGACCTGATGTCCGTGAGCTGGTCCTGGAGAAACTTGTGCCTCTCCTCGAGCGCAGCAAACTCTTCCAAGGCGAGCGGATTGACGCGTCCGAGTTGACCGAGCGTGCGCTCGGCGTGCCGCAACCGCTTCTCTTGAGCCTCACGCACGAACGGCTCCGCCGTCTCGGTGCCTTCCCCATCGACCACGGGCACGTCGTGCTGAGGGCCGAACTCCTCGACGAGCTGGCTGGGGTCCATCCCCAGTTCCTCGATTGCACGCTCGCCCAGCTGATCGAGCCTCACTTGCTGCTGGGCGCGCATCACCTCGTCACGGTGCGACTCGTTCGTGAGCCTGCCGTACTCACCCGAAAGCTGCTCGACGTGCGCGCGCACCTCGGCGAGCGCCGTCGTGCGCTCCGAGCGCCTCGATTCGACATCGGCCCTCGCGTCGTCAGCCCTCGCCACCGACGAGTCGATGAGCGGGAGAGCGGCGGCGACTCCTGCGATGACCTCGCGCGCCGCATTGGACTGCTTCTGCCTGCGTAGAGCGGCCTCGTCGGCGCGAGCTCGCGCGTCGCGCTCGGCGGAGGCGGTTCTGTCAAGACTCTCCGCTCGCGCGGTGAGCGCACGCGACCGCTCCTCGCCAGTGCGCAGGACGAGCCTCGCCTCGGTCTCCTTGGCGCGGGCAATCTGCGCCGCCTCGGAGTCCTCGTCGCGCTTAATCTGAGCGGACGTGGTGTCCGAGTCCGTCTGCTCCGGTTCCGCTTGCGCGGCGCCGAGTCGCTCGACGAGACCGGTGAGCTCGCCTTGATTGGCCTCGATGCGCACCCTCGCCTCGGACATCTGGCTCTCAAGACGATCGGAGTCCGCCGCCGCCGACCGGGCGGACGAGGACAAGTGGCCCAGTTGCTCCGCAACTGCGGACATTCGCGCGTCGGATTCGTTGAGACGCGCGAGGGTCGCCTCGTGAGCCACCGTCGTCCTTTGCTCATCTTCGGTGGCGCCCCGCAGTGCGAATTGCTGCTGTTCGACCTGGTGTGCGGCCGCATCGCGCCGATGACACGCGTCATCAAAGGCGGCCTGAAGGTGCATGATGCTTGGCGCGTCGCCCGCGCCACCCGATGCGTTGCGCGAGCCGAGCAGGTCTCCCCTGCGCGTCACCGCCACCACGTCGCGATGCGCGGCAACGAGGCTCCTCGCCGCAGCCAAGTCCTCGACGACCACGACCCCTGAGACGAACGCCCGCACTGTCGCGGCGAGAGGAGATGAGTTCTCGACGAGGTCCGATGCCCATTCGGCGCCTGACGTCAGGGTCACGCCGGGGTTGGTGACGGACGCGGAGGCATCCGCGACGACGAAGCGGGCCCTGCCTGCGTCCTCGTCCCTTAGCCACCTGATGGCGTCTACCGCATCGTCCACGGAGTCAACGGCAACGGCCTCTGCGAGCGGACCGAGCGCCGCGGCGATCGCATCCTCGGCGCCGTCGCGCACTGTGATTTGCGATGCCACAGTGCCGCGAACAAAACGAACTCCCGCCGCGAGCAGCTCGCCTGCACCATCCTTGCGTGCGAGCGACAGGCTCAGCGCCTCCGCCTTGGCGGCCCGCGTGTCGCGCTCCCTTTCGGCGTCGCGCAGCCCCTGCCGAAGGTGCTCAAGCCTTTCCTTGGCCTGGTCGAGCGCCTCGACGGCGGCCTCGTGGGCGGCGTCGAGATCCTCCTCGCCGCGCTCCACGTCCATGACGGTGGTCTCAAGCCTTTGAAACTCGGTCGTCGCATCGTGCGCCCTGCGCTGCGCGGCGTCGTGCGCCTCGCGCAAGCGCCCGATCTCCGCCTCCATGGCCTCGACGCTCGAGCGGCGCGCCGCCACGCCGCCAGCGAGCCGCGCCACTCCCTCGCGGCGATCGGCAACCGAGCGCAGCAGGTTGGCAAGGTGCCTTTCGGACGCATCGGCCGCCTGTTCCGCCTCGGACCGTGCGGTCACGGCCGCCTCCAAGACGGATGTCGCCTCGCGCACCTCGCCGTCGAGTTCCACGCGCGCCGCGTGGGCACGCTCGAGCTGTTCCGCGAGGTCGACAAGGTCGGTGGTGGGCATCGCATCGATCGCCGACCCCAACATCCGCACCCGCTCCTCGGCCAACGCGCCCAGGTTGCGCAGACGCTCGCGCTGTGAGGTCAACCGGTAGTAGATGTCGTTGGCCTTGGTCAACGCGGGCGTCGCCTCGGCCGATGCCATTTCGAGTTCGGCCATGCGCGACTTCGCCTCGGCGAGGGCGGCATCGACCTGAGCCTGGCGCTCCTTGATCGCGGACTCGTCTGCCTGGTCCTTGGCCATAGCTGTCGTGAGCATCGCGATGTCGTCCGCAAGCAGGCGAGAGCGCGCGTCGCGCACTTCGGACTGAATCGACTGGGCCTGCCGCGCGACCTCGGCTTGCCTGCCCAAGGGGCCAAGCTGCCTGCGGATCTCGGCCGTCAGGTCCTGGACGCGCGTGAGATTGCCCTGCATCGCGTCGAGCTTGCGAAGCGCCTTCTCCTTGCGACGACGGTGCTTGAGGATGCCCGCGGCCTCCTCGATGAAGTGCCTGCGCTCCTCCGGCGTCGCCCTCAGAACGCCGTCGAGCTGGCCCTGACCAACGATCACGTGCATCTCGCGGCCCAGACCCGAATCGGAGAGCAGGTCTTGGATGTCCAAGAGCCTGCACGGTGAGCCGTTGATCGCGTACTCAGAGCCGCCCGAGCGGAACAACGTGCGGCTGATCGTCACCTCGGAGTATTCGATCGGCAGCGCACCGTCGGAGTTGTCGATCGTCAGCGCCACCTCGGCGCGACCCAAAGGCGGGCGCCCTGCGGTGCCCGCGAAGATCACGTCGGACATGTTGCCGCCGCGCAGGGTCTTGGCGCCTTGTTCGCCCATGACCCACGCGAGGGCATCGACCACATTCGACTTGCCCGAGCCGTTCGGGCCCACGACGCAGGTGATTCCTGGCTCGAATTCCAGGGTGGTCGCGGAGGCGAAGGACTTGAAGCCCCTAAGCGTCAGCGATTTGAGGTGCACGGGGTGAGTCTAGTGAAGGGCGCGCGCCCAGGCCTCACAGGGACGGGAACCAGATGCCAATCTCTCTCGCCGCGGACTCGGGGCTATCGGAGCCATGCACGAGGTTGTGAATCACCTTGGTGGGCCATTGGCGCCCCAGATCGCCGCGAATCGTTCCTGGCGCCGCCACCGTCGGGTCCGTCGCGCCCGCGAGCGACCGGAAGCCCTCGATGACCCTGTCACCCTCGGCAACGATCGCAAGCACCGGTCCGGAGAGCATGAACTCGACGAGCGGACCGTAGAACGGCTTGCCCACGTGCTCTTCGTAGTGCTGAGCGAGAAGATCGGCGGTGGCCACGCGCAGCTCGACGGCGGCGAGCGTGTAGCCCTTGGACTCGATGCGCGAGAGAATCTGGCCGGAGAGGCCACGCTTCACGCCGTCGGGCTTGACCAAGATGAGGGTGCGTTCTGTCATGACGCGAGCCTAACGCGCGCACGCCAGTGACGGAGGGCCCGTCGGACCTGGCCGCGCGCCGTGCCAGGATTGCCCCATGATCACGCTCGACGATTTCGACACCTTCCCCGACTTTCCCGTGGCGGGTGTCCTGTTCTACGACATCGCGCCGATCCTGGCGAGCCCGGAACGGTTCAGGGCGGCGTGCGACGCGCTGACGCCGCCGGCGGGTGAGGGTGTCGACGTGATAGCGGGAGTCGATGCGAGGGGCTTCATCTTCGCCCCCGTGATTGCCCAGGATTTGGGGCTTGGCATGACGATGGTGCGCAAAAAGGGAAAGATGCCAGGGGAACTCCTCGAGGCGGACGCAACGATCGAGTACGGATCCTCGGAGTTGACCCTCAATCCCCAGGGAATCCACGGGATGCGTGTGCTCGTGATCGACGACGTTCTCGCCACAGGAGGCACCGCGCTTGCTGTTGCCGACCTTCTCGAGCGCGCCGGCGCGGCTTCCGTGCAGTTCGGGTTCTTGCTCGAGATTGGGGCGCTGCCAGGGCGTGACGTGCTCGCCGGTCACTTGGTCCATTCGGCGCTCGTCGTCTAGCGGATCTGCCGCAAAACAGGCCGCGCCCGCGGTCAACGTCGCGTGCTTAGACGCTTCGGCCTTGCACATCGACGGCCGTCGGCTTGTAGCCGGGAGACCAGCGCGCAGCCAGCAAAACGAGGGACACGAGAACCAGGGCCGCCGCGACCACCTGGAATCCGATGTACCCCCAGTGCACGCTCAGCGGCACCGAGTCTTGAATGCGCAACCACCCAGCGTGTGTCGCGAGAGCCCACACCATTGTCGCGCCCGCGACCATAAAGGTGCCGATCAGGAGCCACGCGGGCGCCTGAGTGGTTCGGGGGTGGGTCCTCAAATACTTGGCCCACCGCGACACTGCGTAGAAAAGCGCGAGGTTCAAGACGGCGAGCCCTCCGAAGAGCGAAAACGTCACTGTCAGCGGCGGTTTGCCATCGTCTTGCTGGAGCGAGGTTGCCAGATTGATGAGTGACAAGCGCTCGAGAGAATAGAACGCCATACACAAGCCCAACACGCCAATCACGAACGCACCTGCCATGCGCCTCAAAAAGCCGTTCACTCTGCCCCTCCTTGGGCCTCTGCGCGTTGCAGGCGTTCGCGATCGATCCTGCTTCCCCACCGTACCCCGACCGCATAGACGCACAAGAACATCACCCCAACGAAGGCGATTGCTGGCACGAGCACGCCGCCAGCGATGAGGGGGGCGTGCAGCGCCCAGCCGAGCCATCTGCCCCATCGTGCAGATGCCCTCGACGACGCAAGCGCAAAGCCCGCCGCTAGAGAGGAACCCGCCACCCACACAAAGCCGGGAGACACACTGATCACAGCGGCGTTGCCAAGCCCCCAGACGACCAGAGCGGCAAAGAAGGTGGCAAGCGCCTCAAGCAACAGCGTCGTCTGAGTGAAGATGACGAGCGCCGAGCGCTGCTGCTTCGGTTCCGCGGCGGCCGTCATTGCCGCCGCTCCTCCCGCGGCGGCACTCCGTGCCGCCGCTCCCCCAACTTGCGGTCGGCACCCAACATGATGCGCACATCCGCAACGAGCGAGATCGAGCCGATCACGAGGACACCACCGGTCATGTCGTCGTCGGCCTCCGCGATTTGGACCGCCTGATCGAGGGCGCTCGGTAGGTCGGCCTGAATGGTCACCCTGTCCTCGCCAAAGTGGGTGGCGGCGATCTTGCCCAACTCGTTGACGTCCATCGCCCTGGGCGACGTTGACTTGGTGATCACCACCTCGTCGAGGAACGGCTCGAGCCCTGCGAGGATGCCGTCCGCGTCCTTGTCGTCGAGCACACACACGACGCCAACGAGCATCGAGAACGCGAAGGATTCCTCGATGGCCTCGGCCACAGCGTCGATGCCGTGAGGGTTGTGAGCGGCGTCGACGACGATCGTGGGCGAGCGACGGATCGTCTCGAGCCTGCCCGGGGACGTCGCGCGAGCGAATCCCTGCTCAACGACACCAGGCGGCAGCGAGCCCTCGTCGCCGCCGTCGGCCATGAGCGCCTCGACCGCGGCGAGCGCCATCGCGGCGTTGCGGGCCTGGTGCGCGCCAAGAAGCGGGATGAAGACTCCCTCATACGTCGCGCCTGGAGTGCGTAGGGTCACGAGCTGGCCGCCCACCCCGGCATGCCTCTCAACCACCTCGATGTCCTCGCCCGCATGGAACACGACGCGCGCCCCCTGGAACGCGGGCTCGAGTGCGCTCATCGCCGATTCGGCCTGAGCCGCGACCACGACCGCGCTGCCCGGCTTGATGATCCCTGACTTTTCGGCCGCTATCTCCTCGAGCGAGTGACCCAACCAGTTCTCGTGGTCGAGCGCGATGGGGCCGATCACCGCGACATCCGCATCGGCCACGTTGGTCGCGTCCCATGAGCCGCCCATGCCCACCTCGAGCAGACACACGTCGATCGGTGCATCCGCGAAGGCGGCGAAGGCCAAGACGGTGAGCACCTCGAAGAAGCTCATGCGCGGACCACCTCGTTCGGCCGAGCGATCGTCGACGAGCGAAAGAATGGGCGACACATCGGCCCACAGCTCGATGAATGCCTGCTTGGAGATGGGTTCGCCGTCGATCTGAATCCGCTCGCGCACGCTCGTGAGGTGCGGCGAGGTGAACAGCCCCGTGCGCAGGCCGAGCGAGCGCACGAGCGATTCCGCCATGCGCGCCGTCGACGTCTTGCCGTTCGTGCCCGTCAGGTGAATCACCCGGAACGCACGCTGAGGGTTGCCTAGGAGGTCGCAAGCCTCGCGCATGCGATCGAGCGTCGGCTCGAAGTCGTGTTCGGGATTCCTGGAGAGGATGTGGGCGTAGATCTCGCGCTCGGCCTTATCAAGGGCTGCGCTGGCTTCGCGATCAGTCACGGCCATAGTGTCCCACGCCGATGCCACGGCACATCTTCCACCAGCGCTGGCGTGTCCAGAGCCACACGAACTAAGCAGGCACGGAGGCGGCGTCTCCGGCCTGTTCAATCCCGCGCACGGTCATGCCGAGCACCTCGCGCGCCTGAGCGACCAGCGTGATCGATCCCGTCACGAGTACCGCGCCGTCCACTCCCGCGACCTCACGCGCCTGGGCAACCGCGACCGCAACGTCCGGAGCCGAGCCAACCCTATGGGCGCCACACACCTCGACGGCGAGCCTCTCCAAATCGTGAACTGCCAGCGCCCGCTCGGAAGACGTGCGTGTGACAACCACGCGATCGACGATCGTGGACAAACCCTCGAGGATGCCCCTGGCATCCTTGTCCTCGAGTACGGCGACGACGCCGACGGTGGGTCGATCGCCCAGAACCTCCCGTGCGGCGCCTGCGAGAGCCGCCATGCCATGGGGGTTGTGCGCGGCGTCAAGCACCACGAGCGGTGCGGTCGACGCGACCTCAAGCCTGCCTGGAGACGATGCGGATGCGAAGCCAGCTGCCACGGTTCCCACATCGAGAGAGCAAGGAACACCGCGTCCCAAGAACGCCTCGACCGCCGCGAGCGCGAGGAGGGCGTTGTGCGCCTGGAAGGTGCCGTGCATCGGCAAGAAAAGATCCGGGTAGGTGTCGGCAGCGGTCGCAAGGGTCATCACCTGGCCACCAGGGACGGGCGCGACGGATATGACCGACATGTGGGCGCCCTCCCACACGGCGGTGGCGCCCATGCGACGCGCGACTGCGGTCACGATCGACGCGACCTGCTCGGCCTGGACGGCGGTGACCACGGTCGTCCCCGGCTTGATGATGCCTGTCTTTTCCCTGGCCACGCCCTCGAGCGTGCCGCCGAAGTAGTCGCTGTGGTCGATCCCCATGGGCGTGAGCACTGCGACCTCGCCCTCGCACACGTTTGTCGCGTCGCGAGCGCCGCCAATCCCAACCTCGATCACCGCAACATCCACGCGGGCCCTGGAGAAAGCGACCAGGCCCAAAACGGTCAGCACCTCAAAGAAGCTCATGCGCGGTCCGCCAATGCGCGCCGAATACGCATCGACCCTGTGAATCGCGGGCGCCACGATGTGCCACAACCGCACGAGCTCCGCCTGGTCAAGGGGGGCGTCGCCCACCTGAATGCGTTCGCGCAGAGTGTGCAGATGCGGCGACGTGAAAAGCCCGACTCTGAGTCCATGAGCACTCAGAAGAGAGGCTGCCAAGCGGCTCGTCGACGTCTTGCCGTTGGTGCCCGTCACGTGGATCACGCGCACGTCATCTTGGGGATCGCCGAGGTAACCGAGGGCCTGCGCGACGCGGCGCATTTTCGCATCGTGGTCTTCTTCGGCGGCACGCGAGAAGATGTGCGCATGGATTTCCGCCTCGGCTTCGGCGAGGCTCAGGGGCTCCAGTGTGACGATGGTCATGGCGAATATTGTGAGGCCTCGCGGGGGCCCAAAATGACGGTGAAGATGAAGGATTGATGAACACGCCCTCGGCGCGCGAATGACGCCGATATGGACGCCTCAACCGTGCCGGTTTTGGCGGCCAGGTCGGCCACTCAACTGCCACCCGGTGCGGATGGGTCGAGGCCACGGAATGCGTCGTCACCTCCTCGCAAGTGATGAGCACCTGCGTGACCGAGGAAGCGTGCGGCGTGCGCTAGAACCAAGAACCGTCGTCGGGCTCCGCTCCTGTGGCCACTCGCCGCTCTGCATCGTTCGCCCATTGCGACCATGAACCCGGGTACAGGGCCGCCTCGATTCCCGCGTTCTCGAGCGCCGCGATCTCGTGCGCCGCGGTGACCCCTGAGCCGCAATACACCGCTACGGGGCGAGAACCGTCGACCCCGAGTGAGACGAATCTGGACCGTAAGGCATCTGCCGCGAGAAAGGTCCCATCCTCGCCCAGATTGTCCTGAGTGGGCGCACTCACCGCGCCAGGGATGTGCCCCGCCCTGGGATCGATCGGCTCCGTCTCGCCGCGATAGCGCTCGCCAGCGCGCGCGTCGAGCAAGACGCCCCCACGTGGTACGTCGGCCGCCTCGTCGGCGTCGACGACGGGCATGTGGCTCCACGAGAGCTCAATATCGGTCGCCGCCGGGTGAATCTCGCCGCTTTCCAGCGGTGCACCGGCCTCTCTCCAAGCGCCGAGGCCCCCGTCCAGGATGCGCACGTCGCGCACCCCTGCGTGCCTCAGCAACCACCACGCGCGAGCGGCGACCATCCCGGAGGCATCGTCGTAGACCACCACGGACTCCCCCTCCGCCAAACCCCATGCGCGCGCGGCACGCTCGAAGCTGCCCTGGGTGGGCAAAGGGTGCCTGCCCTCGGCCGCGCTCTGCGGCGCGGCGAGGTCCTCATTGAGATCCACGTAGATGGCGCCGGGAAGGTGCTCCGCGGAGTAAGCGGGCCTGCCGTCTGGCACGGCGAGAGACCAGCGCACGTCGAGCACGAGCGGGGCGTCGCCGCGAGCGAGCGCCTCCGCGAGGTCGGCCACGGAGATGAGCACGGACATGGGAGCCCCTTTCGTCGATCGATTCTCTCAGGCAACGCGCATCGCGAGCGGTCGTGCCCTCGCGGCGGCACGCGCTATCGATCAGGAATGGCACCACAGGGCGCCCGAGGCTTGCGTCCCGCCGCGCATTCCACCACCGAACCTCCGGTGAAAAGAGTCCACCGAAGAGCCACCTGATCCAAGGAGAATGCCCATGGTCACCACCCTCGACCTGTCGCCCTTCGTCATTCACACTCTCGATGAGGACATTCACCACAAGCCCGGCAACGACCTCGCGGCGGTGCCTCACCACGTGAGCAGTTTTGCGGGGGTCCCCTTCAAGGTGAGGGGTCTCATCCAGCTCTCCAGCGCAATTTCCAAGGAGAAAACGACGATCGACTACCCGTCGGAGGTTCTTGGGATTCCAGTGAGGGCCGCGGGCGCCTACGTGCACTTTCTGCAGTGCTCCTCGTGGCACGCGGAACGGGGCACCGTCGTGGGCGAGTACCGCGTGCACTACGCGGACGGCCAGGCCGACACCATCCCGATCGTGTACGGGCACAGCGTGATCGACTGGTGGTTCATGGACGGCGACGACCTCCCTACCGACGCCGCCGTGGCGTGGCGAGGCGACAACGCGAGCACGATGGGCCTGGGGCACGTGGTTCAGCTGCATCGCTTCACCTGGGCAAACCCCCGACCCACCGTCGTGATCGACTCGATCGACTTCGTGTCGCTTCAGCAGGAGTCGGCGCCCTTCCTGATGGCCGTCACCGGGAGCGACGACGCCGCCTCGTCGTAGATCGTCGCCCGCGATGAGCTCGCGTTCGTACGCCACCGCGGCTACGTCTTCGGGCGCAACGAAGCCCCCGCCCGGCAGCGCCAAGGCGGACGGTGGCCCCGAAGGAGGACCACGTTGGCGGCGTGCTTCCGGAACACACTTACCAGGAATGACTCGGAACTCCTGATGCAGACGTGAGCGCCGCTAGGGTAGGTGAGCAACACTACTCAAGGTTAAGGGGAAGACCCATGAGCGAGAATTTCGCACCGCCCGCAGGTTGGTACACCGACCCGCAGAACGCGGCGCAACAGCGTTATTGGGATGGCGCAGGGTGGACGCAACACGTGGCGCCATACGCCGCAGCGCCGGCCGCTGCCGCTGCCGTCCCGCCCACCGCACATGGGGCGTATGCGGAGCAACCAAAGAAGAAGGGTCTCGGCACGGGAGCCATCGTCGCAATCGTGGTTGGCGCATTCCTGCTGGTGACCATCGCGGTCTTGGCGATCGCTGCGGTCCCCGTGTTCACGTCGCAACGGGCAAAGGCCAATGACTCTTCGGCAAAGGCGGATGTCTCCACGTTGGGGCGCGAAATCGCGACGTACTACGTTGACCACGACGGCATTGCACCCAACCTCATCGTTGTCGACGGTTCTTACGTGTTCGAGGACGGCACGCCGATGTACCGCACGACCGACGCCTCCCCGAACGTGAAGGTTGGTGGCCAAGCCAGCTCTTCGCCTATCGACTGGTGCGTGTGGGTGACCGCGCCAGACGGCGACATCAAGGACTTCGAGTACTCGGCCATGGGCGGTCTCGTGCCCGGCCGCTGCGGGGAGTAGCGGTCGGTAGGCCCGCGCCAGAAATGGCGCGGGCCTCGCTAAACCTCGACGATGGTCATGGCGAGTTCCTTGTGCTCCCCTACGCCGTCCCCTACGCCTTGACCACCGCAATGGCCTGCGCGTCTCCCGCCTCTACGGTGAGCGACGTCGCGAGCACCTCGTGCGCGATGAGGTCGAGGTGGGTTTCGACGGCCGCGACGCGGTCCTCTGGCACCGTCAGTACGAGCGAGATGCGATCGCCCACATTGAGCCCCTCGGCCTTGCGCTGATCCTGGATGGCCCGTACGAGGTCGCGGGCGTAGCCCTCGGCCTCGAGCTCAGGCGTGAGCGCGGTGTCGAGCGCGACAAACCCTCCGCCCGGAAGCACCGAGGCGACAACGGCATCGTCCGCGCCTGCGCCGATGACGGTGGCAACTTCGTACTCGCCGTCCACGAGCGGGACGCCACCCGACGTGACGACACCATCGGTCTCGCTCCAGTTTCCCGACTTGGAGCCTGCGATCGCCTGCTGCACCGACTTGCCGATGCGAGGGCCCGCCGCGCGCGCGTTGACCGTCAGGCGACGCTCGACGGGGTTGGCGGCGGTGAATGCTTCGACCGTGACAAGGCGTACTGCCTTGACGTTGAGCTCGGCGGCGATCAGATTTGCGTAGGCCTCAAGCTCGGCAGGTGTGGCGACCGCGACATCGAGTGACGCGAGCGGCTGGCGCACCCGGAGCTGCTCCTTCTTGCGCAGCGCGTGAGCCACCGAGACGACCTCGCGCACCTGGTCCATCGCGTTCTTGATGGACACCGTGCCGCCAAGCGACTCGTCCGCCCACACGGCCGGGGTCACCGGATAGTCGGTCAGGTGTACCGAGCGCCTGCCGGTGAGCCCGCGCCAGATCTCCTCCGTCTCGAGGGGAAGCAATGGCGCAGCGAGCCTGGTGAAGGTCTCGAGCACCGTGTAGAGGGTGTCGAAAGCATCGGCGTCCTCTTCCCAGAAGCGGTCCCGCTGCGTGCGCACATACCAGTTGGTGAGCAGGTCCATGTATTGAGCGAGCGCGTCCGACGCGCCGGGGATGTCGAACTCCTCCATTTGCGCTGTCACCGTCCGCACCAGCTCCGCGGTCTTGGCGAGCACATAGCGATCCATCACTGGAAGCGAGGCAACCCTTGAGTCATCCATCACCTTGCCAAGCACGCCCTCTCCCCCAAGCGCTGCCCCCGCGTACAGGGTGAAGAAGTAATACGTGGACCACAGCGGGAGCATCACCTGACGCACGCCCTCGCGGATGCCCTCCTCGGTGACGATCAGGTTTCCGCCACGCAGGATGGGGCTGGCCATGAGGAACCAGCGCATCGCGTCGGAGCCATCACGGTTGAACACATAGTTGACGTCCGGATAGTTCTTGAGCGACTTGGACATCTTGCGGCCGTCGTCGCCAAGCACGATGCCGTGGCTCACGCAGGTCTTGAAGCTGGGCTTGTCGAACAGCGCGGTCGCGAGCACGTGCAGCAAGTAGAACCAGCCGCGCGTCTGTCCGATGTACTCGACGATGAAGTCGCCAGGGTAGTGGCTGTCGAACCACTCGCGGTTCTCGAACGGGTAGTGCACCTGTGCGAAGGGCATCGAGCCGGAGTCGAACCACACGTCGAGCACGTCGGGGATGCGGCGCATCGTTGACGTGCCGCTCGGGTCGTCTGGGTTGGGGCGCGTGAGGTCGTCGATGTAGGGACGATGCAGGTTTGGCTGTCCCTCCTCGTCGAGCGGCAGCCTGCCGAAGTCGGCCTGAATCTCGGCGAGTGAGCCGTAGACGTCCATGCGGGGAAAGTCGGGGTCGTCGCTCATCCACACGGGGATGGGCGTGCCGAAGTAGCGGTTGCGGCTGATCGACCAGTCGCGCGCACCCTCAAGCCACTTGCCGAACTGGCCATCCTTGATGTGCTCCGGCACCCACGTGATCTGTTGATTGAGCTCGACCATGCGGTCGCGGAACTGGGTCACGCGCACAAACCAGGAGCCGATCGCGCGGTAGATGAGGGGGTTGCGGCAGCGCCAGCAGTGCGGATAACTATGGTTGTAGGTCTCGTGACGCAGCACGAGGCCCTTCGCCTTGAGCGCTTCGATGATCGGCTTGTTCGCCTCAAACACCTGTAGGCCCTGGTATTCAGGCACCTCAGCCGTGAAACGACCGCCCGAATCGATCGGGATCACGGGCTCGATTCCGGCGGCGGCACACACGTTCATGTCCTCCTCGCCGAAGGCGGGGGCCAAATGGACGATGCCAGTGCCGTCCTCCGTGGTCACGTAGTCGGCCGTGAGGATCTGGTGCGCCTTGTCTCGACCCTCGAAGTAGTCGAAAGGCGGCGTGTAGCGCAGGCCCGCAAGCTCCGAGCCTGTCACGGTCGCGACCACCTTCGGATGGTGCGCCTCGACTACTAGGCCCTTGCCCTCCGAGCCGAACCGGTCTTCAGCGGGAACGTCGTCCGGCTTGAACAGCTCCTTCATGTACGACGCCCACCGGGCCTTCGCAATAACGAACTTTTCGCCTTTTCGAGACTCGTGCGTCGCCTCAACGACCCAGTATTCGATCTCGGGCCCCACGGCAGCGGCGAGGTTGGACGGCAGCGTCCAAGGGGTGGTCGTCCAAATGAGGACCGACGCCCCAGTCAGCGACTCCTTCTGCTCGGGTGTCAGCGTCGTCGACTCCGCAATCGACTCAGCAGTCAGAGGCAAAAGGACGGTGAGCGCAGGGTCCTGACGGTCCGCGTACACGTCGTCGTCCATGCGTAGCTCGTGGTTGGACAGCGGCGTCTCGTCGCGCCAGCAGTATGGGAGCACGCGGTAGCCCTCATAGGCCAACCCCTTGTCGTGCAGGGTCTTGAACGCCCAGATCACGGACTCCATGTACGTCACGTCGAGAGTCTTGTAGTCGTTCTCGAAGTCGACCCAGCGGGCCTGGCGCGTGACATACTCCTCCCACTCCTTGGTGTACATCAGGACCGAGTCCTTACACGCCTTGTTGAAGGCCGCGATCCCCATCTCCTCGATCTGCGACTTGTCGGTGATGCCCAGGATGCGCTCCGCCTCGAGCTCGGCGGGCAGGCCGTGGGTGTCCCAACCGAAGCGGCGCTCGACCTTCTTGCCGCGCATCGTCTCGAAGCGAGGGACGACGTCCTTGGCGTAGCCCGTCAGTAAGTGCCCGTAGTGCGGCAGCCCGTTGGCGAAGGGAGGACCGTCGTAGAAGACGAACTCTTCCGCGTCGTCACGATTGTCGATCGACGCCTGGAACGTGCCGTCAGCCTTCCAGTACGCCAGCACGTCCTCCTCGATGGAGGGAAAGCTAGGCGAAGGCGTCACCTCGGCGGCGGCGGCGTCGTCGGAGGTGCGGTGCAAGGGGTAGCGGGCGTCGCTCACGGCGGTTCCTTAGGTCAAGCGTTTGCGGTTTCAACAACCTGCGGTGGTCACTCACTCTTTGCGAGGACGCTTTGCCCTTCAGGGACTTTTCCCTTCAGAAACTCAACGCGGTACCACCCCGCTTGCCCGCCGTCCCGTCAAGGGACAGCCGACCACTCATGCCTCCTCTGACAAGGAGGCGCCGCTATGACGGGTTGCCCGTGCGGTTCTACTGAGTCGCCCTGGGGCTTCCGTTCTTCCGCAAGCTCACCGGTGATTGCCGGGTCGATGCTGTTGGCTCAAGTGTACGCGAGTGTGCGGCGCCGCACACTCCCCTCAGCCGGTCAATCCGCGCCTCTCGCCATGTCGAGCAAGAGCCTCGTTTGCCGAGCAAGGAAGCGCGGCACCACCATGTCCCACGCGTCGAGCACGAGTTCGCACGCCTCGTCGGCGTCGAGCCGATCCAGCCGCGCGAGCACCCAGTTGTAGCGCAGGTCAGAGCCCTGCGGCATGTGGAATATCTCGGGCGCCGACGCGACCAGTGCCTCACGCTCAAGCTTGGGATAGCCAAAGCCCAAGACGCGCTCGTCAGCGCTCAACGAAAGATAGACCATCGAGCCAACGCGAAGCTTGCGTCGCCCGTGCACGACGACGGCGTCGGTCCGCGGCAGGCCCGCGCCCCACGCATAGATCGCCTCGACATCAGTTGGCATAGGCACCATCGTGTCCCCTGGGTCCGACGGCCGGTGTTGACGACAGCGGGTTGCCGGCCCAGAATGTGGCCCGACGAGGAAGTGACATGAAGCGCAGGAAGCCCCTCAAGCCCAGCGGCGACGGCTCCCGATTCACGGGGCCCGACCTTGTGACGTTCGCTCGATTCCCCCTTGCAGGCGCAATCCTCGTGATCGCGGTCGCCAACCCTTTGCCCCCTCGATGGCCACTCGTGACGCTGTTCGCGCTCGGGATCGCCACGGATGCGGTCGATGGGCCGTGGGCACGGAGGCTCGGGGTCGCGAGTGACAGAGGCGCCCGACTCGACTCCGCCGCGGATGGAGCCCTCGCGGTGGCCGTGACCGTCGCCGTGGGACGCATGATCGAGTGGTCCTTAGCCCCGTGGGCGTGGTGGGCGATTGCCGCAGTGGCGGCAATCAGGCTGATGGGCCTGGGCGTGACGCTCGCGCGGTTCCGGGTCGCGTCGATCGTGCACACTTGGGGAAACAAGGCGGCGGGAGCGGTCGTCGCCGCGGCCGCCCTGTGGGCCCTCGCGTCCGGTCACCTCCGCGGCTGGTCCGTCTTTGCCGCGTGTGCGGTTGCCGCCGTTGCCGCGCTCGAGGAACTCGTCATGGCCGCAACGGCGCGCGACTACTCCCGCGACAGGCGGGGCTGGTGGGACCACACCCATCCATCCCATTTGACTTCCAATCGCCAAAGTCACCGCCTCGAGAGTTAACCTGGTGGCGACGAGGAGGTCCCCATGCTCGCAAGTTTGCCAGCTTTTAGTTCCTTTTCTGTACTCGACCTTGACGAGGCCTCGCATTTTTACGGCGACATCCTTGGGTTGAGCACGTCGGTCGCGAGCGGGATGCTCACGCTCACGCTCGGCTCGGGCGCACAGGTCCTCGTGTATCCCAAACCTGACCATGAGCCTGCGACCCACACGGTGCTGATGTTCCCCACCGACGACATCGTCGCGACCGTCGCGTGGGCAAAATCACGCGGCGTGGTCTTCGAGATGCTCGATGGCGTCGGCGAGGACGGAATCATGCCAGAGAATGACTGGAGCCCCGCCAATTCGTGGTTTCGGGATCCATCCGGCAACTGGCTGTCGATCCTCCAGCAAACCGCCTCATAACGCCCACTCGGGGTTGGCTTGAGCGACGTGATCGGCGTCCGGTCCGACCGGTCGCGGATCCCTAGTTCGGTAATGGCGAGCGCGGAATCCCCGCAACTGTCACCGAAAACTCCGACGTGTCATCCTGGGGCGCTGCCAGCGCCATCGCGCCAAGAAACTCGGCAAGTTCGCGGCGGAGCAATTCAAACTGCTTGGGCGTGAGGTGCACATTTTCGTGGAGCAATCCGGCCGAAAGAGGGCTCCACTCACCTGCGGCCGCATGCCGAGCGGCGTTCATGGACAAGGAGCGCGCAAGCGTGTGGGCTGAGGCCACGAACTCCTCGGGCGTCGCGCTTGCGGTCAACGCTTCCGGAGTGACGGCCGCGCGATAGACCCTCTCCATGGCGCCCCCGCGCTTACGCCGCTCAACAACTTCGATGATCTCTGCGTCGACAAGACGCGACACGGCCCTATACAGAGTGGCTTGCGCGACGTCGGGCAAACGCTCCTGGATCTGCTTGGTGGTCATGTCATCCGTACCCAGCGCCAGTACCACCCGCATGCGGACCGGGTGCAAAAGGACCTGAGCCTGGAGTTTCCCCACAATCAATATTGTAGAGAAGCAATAGAGCCAGTGGCGACCATTTGTGAATTCCACATCAGATTCACAATTGATAACGACGAATCGTCCGGTGAATCCCACCTAGTTTCACGCCAGAACTTAGCTCAACCGTGCGTGATGGGCGGTATGCGGCGCTTGCCCAACAAAGGGGCGAACTTTCCGGTTTGTGATGCGTAAGAATCGTAACCGGAATAGGCAATCGTCAAGAAGCGCTCTTCGCGCCGAGTCTTGAGTTCAAAAAAAAGTGCGAGGGCCGCGACCAGAAACCAGGCAGCGACGGCGCCGCGAGCGACGGCCACCCCGAGCGAGGCGATCACGACGGAGGTGTACATCGGATGGCGGACCCACGCGTACAAGCCGCGCGCGCTCATGCCCGCACCGTTCGGCTCTGGCACAGGCGTGAGAGCCCGGCCCAGGTACCACGCGGCGGCGACGATTCCCGCGCTGCCCACGACGAACAACACGCCGCCTAGCAGGCGCGACGTGGGCACGGACGGTCCCAACGACGACGGCACCACCACAATCGCGAGCAGAAGCACACCCTGAATCGCGACAAGACCCCAACTCGCGAGTGACGCACGGCCTCCACCAGCCACACCTGACCATAAGGACATGGCCCCAGGCTATCTGGGCCGGTGCGCCGATTGGCGCAAGGGGCCACTCAAGCGCACACTGAAGGTATCGCCGAAATCATCCTCTTCCATCACGCCCAGGGCCTCACTGAGGGCCTGCGCGAACTGACTGAGCGTCTGCGCGCGGCGGGCCATCAGGTGCACACGCCCGACATGTACTCGGGAGTCGTTTTCGGGAAACTCGACGAGGGCCTCGCCTTCGCAAGCCGCATCGGGCACGACGCGATTGAAGAGGTAGCCCGCAGGGCGGCCCGCAAGCACCCGCACGCCAACACGGTCATCGGATTCTCGCTGGGAGCATTCCCCGCTCAGTTGCTCGCTCAAGACTGGAGGAGAATCGACGGCCTCGTGCTCGTCGCGGGAGCGCTGCCTCCCCGTGATCTTGGCCGCGACTGGCGCTTCGATGTGCGACTTTGCGTGCACGCGGCGGACCCAGACGATTGGATCCCCCGCGGTTCGCTCGAAGCAATCCTGCACCAGGCCAGAGACCCTCACGTCCACAGGTACCCCGGCCTCGGCCACATGTTTGTCGATCCTTCAAGCCCCGACTACGACGCCGACGCCGCGGATCTCTTTGAGGAGCGGCTCTTGGAATGGCTCGAGGAAGGCGACCGCATCCGCTCCCATCCGTAGGCCCTAGCGCGACGAATCAACCGCATGATCACCCTCGTCATCGTCGGCCTCGTGTCCGGACTCATCACCGCGGTAAGCCCGTGCGTGCTCCCTGTTCTTCCCGCCATCCTCACGTCATCGATTCAGGATGGCGCGCGCTCGAGCAGGCGGCCCTACGTGGTCGTCGGCGGACTCGTCACCAGCTTCGCCGTGTTCACCCTGCTCGGCGGCATCCTGTTGTCGAGCCTCGGCTTGCCTGCCGATGTCTTGAGATGGGTAGGCATCGTCACTCTGGCCATCGTCGGCCTGGGTCTCGCCGTCCCGGCAGTGGGACACATCCTCGAAAGGCCCTTTCAAAACACGCGCATGCCGCAACTGAGCAGGGACGGGAACGGCTTTGTGATGGGGCTCGCGCTTGGTCTCGTTTTCGTCCCGTGCGCGGGGCCCATCCTGGCCTCCATCACCGTGCTGGCGGCAACGAACGGCCTCAGCTGGGGGCTCGTCGCGCTCACGCTCGCCTTTGCGGCAGGGGTAGCGATACCGCTCCTCGGGTTCGGCGTGGCAGGTCAACGCATCGGCTCCCGCATCAAGGCGGTGCGGACCAGGCTCCAAGCGATCCGAATCGCGTCAGGAGTGGTGCTGATCGTCACAGCGCTGGTCATCGCCACGAACCTCGCGGAGCCACTCCAAAGGCTCGCTCCTGTCGCACTCGCACAGATCCAGAATCGGATCGAGAACAACTCGGGCGTCAGGGATCGCCTTGACAGCCTCGCTGGTCGTACGAGCTCCGCCTCTGACTCGTCGGGTGCGTTGAGCTTCGATGAGTGTGAACAAGGACCGACCGACCAGCTGCAGAACTGCGGGCCCGCGCGAGACTTCACCGGAATCACCGAGTGGCTCAACACGACCGACGGAGCGCCCCTCACCCTTGAAGGCCTCAAGGGCCGCGTCGTGCTCGTCGACTTCTGGACCTACTCGTGCATCAATTGCCAACGGACCTTTCCCTACCTCACAGCGTGGGATGAGCGGTACCGAGACAAGGGACTGACAATCGTGGGTGTCCACGCACCCGAGTTCGCGTTCGAAAGGGTCGCGTCAAACGTCAAGGACGCCGCGGCACGCTATGGCATCAACTACCCCATAGCGATCGACAACGGGTTCTCTACGTGGAACGCGTGGGACCAGCGCTTTTGGCCCGCGCACTACCTCATCGACCAACAAGGCAACGTGCGCCAGGTCCACTACGGCGAGGGAGGCTACGCGGAAACGGAGCGCCTCATCCAGCAGCTTCTCGACGCGCCCGCCGAGGCCCCCGTCACGGCCGACCCGGGACACGACACGAAGGGCCGCACTCAAGAGTCCTACCTCGGTTCCGACAGGCTTCAGCACGCGGATAACTCAAACCTCGAGTACGGCAAGCCCGTGAACTTCACGGGCAATGCGAAGCCGGAACTCAACTACTTCTCCTACGACGGCGAATGGACGATCGAGGGAGAAAGGGCCGTTGCTGGCCCCAATGCGCGCATTTACCTGCACTTTTATGCCGCCGATGTTCACCTCGTCTTGGGGGGCACTGGCACCATCACCGTCACTCTCGCTTCGGACCCTTCCGCCACTCACGTGGTCTTGATCGACGGCATCTCGGATTTGTATGACCTCTATTCGGGCGACGCACGGGACGACGTGATGACGATCGACGTGGGCGAGGGAGTCCAGGCATACGCCTTCACCTTCGGGTGATCCCCACGGTTCTTGACCCATCCGTGCCGCACATCGCGGCGAATCATATGCAGAGACGGCGACCGTCGTCCGCTCACGAAAGGCGCACCATGAACATGACACGAGCACTCGCTCTCCCCGCCATCGCCGTGATGGCCGCAACCCTGCTCTCGGGCTGTGGAAATACGAAAGCGGCGTCGACCTCGGACGCCACGATGAGTCCGGATGCGATGATGTCCGAGGACGCAACGATGAGCCCCGACGCCATGGCGACCGAAGACGCGATGATGTCCGACGAAGCAACCATGAGCCCCGACGCCATGGCGACCGAAGACGCGATGATGTCCGAAGACGCAAAGGGTTAGTCCCCGAACGCACCCGCAGAACACCGACATGAACCCGAGGAGCCAAGGATGAACGACGAGAGGGCCCTGCGCATCGTGCGCGACAACCCCGACGTCGCCGCCTTGCCTCCAAGCCCCGACGAGCGAGCCGCCGCGCTCGGGCGCGATCTGGTCGCGTGCTCGCGCGGCGACGAGCGGGCATTCGAGCGCCTGTACGACGCAATCGGTGGTTCGGTCTTCGGCGTCGTGCTGCGCATCGTGCGTGATCGGGCTATCGCCGAGGAGGTCACCCAAGAGGCGCTCGTCGAGGTGTGGCGAATAGCGGCTCGCTACCGCACAGAGCGGGGATCAGCGCGCGCGTGGATCCTCACGATTGCGCACAGGCGCGCCGTGGATAGGGTGCGATCCGAACAGGCTCACACCGACAGGCTGCTCGCTCATGGTCAGCACTTGGGATCCACCCGTGAAGAGCCTGACCAGGTGGTCGACTTGGCATACGGCAAGTGGGAGGCCGAACGGGTGCGAGCGGGCCTCGAGAAGCTAACCGCACGCCAGAGGGAGGCGCTCGACCTCACCTATTTCAAGGGCTACACCAACAAGGAGCTCGCCGAGGCTCTCGGGATTCCCCTGGGCACGGCGAAGGCCCGCATCAGGGACGGCCTCATCAAATTACGCGATGCGTGGGAGGAGGAGCGATGAACCCCAACATCGACGGCGAACACTCGCTGCTCGGCCCTTACGTCGTAGGCGCCCTCGACGAGGAGGAGCGAGCCGCGTTTGAAAGGCATATAGTTGCGTGCGAATCATGCCGAGACGAGGCGCGCGGTCTGGAGGATGCCGTGGCGGCCCTTGCAGACGCCGAGGCGGCCGCTCCCCCGTTGTCGCTACGAGCGAGCGTGATGAGCGAGGTGGCGCGCACGGCCCAAGTGCCCCCGTCGCTGCACTCCCCAGCCTCCGTGTCGAGTAGGCGCCGACGCTGGCCCGTGATTGTCACCGCCGCGGCCTCACTCATCGCGGTTGCTGGAATTGGCGTCGCGTTCGGAATTCGCGACACGGGCGCCGGCGGTTCCGCTCTCGAGCGGGGCATCGTCATGCTTTCTTCCGCTCCAGACGCTCATTCGATGGAACTGGATCTGGGCGCTTCACACCTCGTCATGAGCAGTCACATGGATGAGGTCGCTGTGATGGGTCATGGGGCGCCGATGCCTGCGGACGGCATGGAATACCAATTGTGGTTTGTCATGGCCGATGGCAAGGCGGTGGCTGGACCCACCTTCATGCCTGACAAGCGCGGCGACATCATGGCCTTGTCCGACGCCGACATCTCTCATATCGCGTCGTTCTCCGTGACGGTCGAACCGCATGGCGGCTCCGTTTCACCGACGGGCGATGTGATCGCCTCAATCGACGTCTAGGGGGCCAGGCGGACGAGGGGACCAGGCGGACTAGGCGCTTGCGGGCCCAGTGGTCGAGCCCCAACGCACCGTCGCCGTCAGTTCGAACGGTGGAGGCGCGTCGGGTCCCGTCGAGGCGAGCGTGACCCACCTCGCAACCAGCCTGCCCTTGGTCGCGCCGTCTTGGACGACGGTCGTGAGGTTGAGGTCATCGAATACGCCACCAGCGAGACCATCGAAGCCGGTGATAGAGACGTCTTCCGGCACTCGGAGCCCGAGATCGCGAGCCGCATCGCTCACGCCCCACGCGTAGACATCGGCCTGGCAGACGATGGCCGTGGGCCGTTCGTGTGCGGGTAAGGACAAGAGAGCCTTACCGGCCGCATAACCGTCTTCCCTGGTCACGATCGAACACGACACGATGTGTGAGGGTGAAATGCCCAAACGCCCGAAGGCCTCGATGCGGTCTCGCGGTACTCGTTGAGGGACCGAGGACGGCAGGTCCTTGATCAGCGTCGCCGCGGCGGGTCCATCGACAATATGCATCGCGCTACCCTCGATGCCGAGCCTCAGTGTCACTGTGGCGATGCGCACGTGACCGTCATCCATCAAGGACCGCAAGATCTGCATTGATGGCGTCACAGAGTCCATCGCCACGGCCTTGTCGTCGTCAGGGACTCCGTCGAGCCTGACCCAAGGCACGCCGCGCTGTGCGAGCATCGCGTCCGTCTCCGGAATCCCGTCGATACGGCGCACCGTGACGGCGGCGTCATACATGGCTCCGGCATGGAGCTTGTGAGTCGCCGCGTCGGTAATGGGGGGCAGAAGCAGGACTCCGTAGCCAAGCGCCGCGAGTTCGCGCGACAGCCCATCGATCACTTGAAGGGCATGCGGATCCGTGTTGGGCGCCTCAAGCAATGCACGAGTCACCACCGCGACGACGCTCGTGCGCCCATAGGCGAGGGCCCGACCAAGAGCGGATGGCCCCGAATAGCCCAGCCTCGCTGCGGCTTCCCTGACGCGACCCGTGGTTTCTGCCGCCAGCCTGTTCGGATCGGAGAACGCGTACGAGGCGGTCGACTTCGCGACGCCAGCCTCGCGCGCGACGTCGGCAAGGGTCACTCGACGCCCTGCGCGCATGCTCACCTCGGTCGCCACATCACGGGTTCGTTCACCCCTCGGTAAGAGCCTAGACCCCGTGCAGACGTACGTCACTCACGTGGCCAAGGCCGAGCACTTGAGGAGCTGCGGCTAGGCCCGCATGTCGGGAGCCACAAGCCATGAGCCGTAGCCATTGGCTGTGTCATCTGGGCCCGGAAGGAACGTCACGCCATCGAGTTGGGCCTTGAGCAAGGCGACCTCAAATTCTCCCGTGTCTCCCAGCGATCCACGCTCGTCGTCTGCAAAGTCGTTGAGCGGCACCGGAGCCACGCGAAACTGAGCCTCTTCGTGAATGGAATGATTGCCGGGGACCCACGCCGCAGGCGCGTCACTCCACGCACTGACCTGAGGCGTGGCGTCGAAGCGCCCCCACACCTCCGCCTCGATTCGGCCGCAGATCACGGAAAGGAATTCAAAGCGGACGCGGGTATCCGACCACGACTGCTCACCAGGAGCCCACAGGTACAAGGCGGAACCATCGACCACCAGGGCGCGCCCAGCGGCCGCGGGGTGAAGAAGCGCTTCCCTTACACGGGGGGACAAGAACGCCGCCGCGAATTCGGCGTCGTCCGTCATGACGGTCCACCGGCTATCGAAGGTCGAGTCGCCCGTCGGAACGACCCAACCCCCGACGGCCAACGCCCCACGTTCGAGGCCCGATGGGATGACCTGAAGCCGAGGAAGAATCCCAGGCAAGGTCATCAGCTCGACGGTGATCGCCGATGTCGAGAAACGCTGCACAGCGCGCCCGCGCCACTCGCCGCTGACGCATTGGGAACGCTGTTCGTGCTGGAAGGGGTGAGCGCTCTTCGACCTCGGGAGTTCTGGGGCAGTATCGGCGTGGAACACGAGGGCATGGAGGTTCGCAAACTCGCGTGCCTCACGTGCCGACTTCCTGGCCCTGTCCCACATGAACGCCCCTTTCTCTTCCGTCTCGCTGCACAATGAGAGCGCTTGGCACTCGAATCGTGACGCGGAAGCGGGTGTGAAGAATGTCACACCGGCGGGGGGCCATGGCGAGGGAATACCTTCGCGCCGACCGTTAAAGGCTCGAATTGTCATACCCCTGGGGGTATGTTAAGGTTCTCTCAGAACCCACGAGAAAGGTCACACCATGTGCTCTCCCGCCACCTGCCCCACCTGCGGCAAGGCAACCTGGACCGGCTGCGGCAACCATGTCGAGCAAGCGCTCGCAGGTGTCCCACAGGCCAAGCGTTGCCAGGGCCACAGCAGCTCGAACACCACGTCAGGTGCAGCATCGACGTCACTGTTCGGGCGTGTCTTCTCCCGCTAAGCTCTCCCAACCCCACCCCTCGGGCGCAATCGCGCGAGGTGTGGCGCGACACCACAGCCGAACATGACCTCCAGGTCGCGTTCGGCTGTGGTGTGTGGGCGCCCCTGTCGAGCAGTTTCCACGTGAGATGTCGAGACGAGCCCCTGCCTACACGGCGACCGGGGCGTCCGCCAATTCGTCAAGCTCTTGAGAGTGGAACTCGTGCTTACGTACCCTGACAAAGATCGCTGCGGCGATAAGGCCTAGCGCGAGAAGCACCGCTCCCCACATGAATCCCGCGTGGAAGCCTGCAACCAACGACTCGGCCCCTGGCACCTGGATGACGGAGCCGTCGGAAAGGGCGCGATCCACCGTGCCGAGCTTGTCGACGGAGCGATTCGTTGCGGCAAGCGAAAGGGTCGACAGCAACGCCAGGCCCACTGATCCGCCCACCTGCTGCGAGGTGTTGAGCAAGGCCGAGGCCACGCCCGCATCCCGAGGAGAGACACCCATCAGCGCCGTCGAAGACGTCGGAATGAACACGAAGGCCATGCCGATCGACATCATGGCGAGCGAAGGGAACACGTGCGTCCAGTACTCATCCTGAGCACCGATGCGCAGCAACAAGAGCATTCCGGTGGACGCGAGGGCGAGTCCACCGATCATGAGCGGGCGCGGGCCCACCTTCGGAAGCACCCTGGCGACGATTCCGGCCGTCAGGATGATGCCCACAGAGAACGGGAGGAAGTGAACGCCCGTCTTGAGCGCCGAATAGCCGAGCACGCCCTGGAAGTAGTAGCTGAGGAACAAGAACATGGCGAACAGTCCGGCACCCACCAGAAGGAACGTGAGGTAGGACCCACCGCGCACGGGGTGCGCCGGGATTCGTAGCGGAAGCAACGGGTGCGCCACCTTGCGTTCCACGAACACGAACGATGCGATGAGCACCACGGACGCCACGAGGCAAGCGATGGCGATCGGGTCCGCCCAACCCTGGGAGGAGTTCGCGACTCGCGTGAAGCCGTAGACCAAGGACAACAGCCCGGTCGTGGCCAGTGCCGCACCGGGCAGGTCATAGGACGGGTGACCGTCCGACTTCGACTCGCGCACCAAGAACCACGCGAAAGACGCCGTCAGAAGCGCCAACGGAACGTTGACCCACATGACCCAGCGCCAACCTGGTCCATCAGTCAGGATCCCGCCCACGATGAGTCCGATGGCCGCGCCTCCACCGGAGAGGGCCCCGAACACGCCGAATGCCTTGGCGCGTTCCTTCGGATCGGTGAATGCCACCGTCATCAACGACAGGACGGACGGCGCCAGCAGCGCCGCGAAGAGGCCTTGGAGGCCCCGAGCCGCGAACATGAACTCCTGGCTGGTCGCCATCCCGCCAAGTGCGGAGGCCCCCGCGAAGCCAAGCAGCCCCACCAAGAAGGTGCGCTTGCGACCCCAATAGTCGGCCACACGTCCGCCAAGGAGAAGCATGCCGCCAAACGCGAGCGTGTACGCGGTGACGACCCACTGACGATTGGCATCGGTGATTCCGAGCGCGGTCTGCATGTGAGGCAGCGCGACGTTCACGATTGAACCGTCAAGCACGATCATCAGTTGCGCGACCGCGATCACGGCGAGCATGCGCCAGCGGTTGGGATCGAGAGTCGAGGTCTCCGGAACGGCGATGAGATCGACGTCGTCCTGGAGGGGGTCGTGAAGCGTGTGGGGGTGAGCACTGACGGTCGCGGCGTCTGCGCGCTTGGGGGCAACATCAGCCATGGGGTTGGCCTTTCACAAAAGGGGGACTTGACGCCAACTATGGCGAAAAAGAAGCATATGAGGCACGTGTGACAACAGCGTCGCGAAGGGGGATATTCCCACACTTTGGCGACGTTCACGTGCACATTCTGCTTGGAATTCGTCACTTTATCAGGCATGTTAATCTTTGCCTTCTTGGTGCGCTCGAATCGGTCAAGGCGCCGCTCGACGACACGTTGGCCGCTGTGATGCAGAAGGCTCGGGCCGCGAGAAACTCCCCGCTCGACCAAGGGGGACACAGACCGCGCTTCGCGCCCCTGTCGTCGGCCGATGCTAGACGCTCGCGGAAGGCGCCCCGCCCCTCGCCGCACTCCGCCTGCTAGTTTCGCTTCATAGGGAGGCGACATGGCCCACGTTCCAGAAACGACCGCATCTTCGACCACGCTCGCGCCGTTCGGCGTGTATTCCGAGGTGGGACGTCTTCGCTCAGTGCTGGTATGCGCGCCCGGATTGGCGCACAACCGGCTCACGCCATCGAACTGTGACGATCTCCTCTTCGATGACGTGATGTGGGTCGACAACGCCCGAAAAGACCACGCAGAGTTCGTGGCCCTGATGCGCGGACGCGACATCGAGGTGCTCGAGCTTCATCATCTGCTCGCCCAGACCCTTGCTCTCCCCGACGCGAGGAGCTGGTTGCTTGATCGCAAGATCACGCCCGATGAGGTGGGCCTGGGTTTGGTGGCAGACGTGCGGGCGTTCCTCGACTCGCTCGACCCCGAGTCGCTTGCGCGCTACATGATTGGGGGCCTCTCGACAACGGACCTTCCACGCGACTTCGCTCCCCCGGCGGTGCAACTCGTGCGCGAGGAGTCAGGGATGCGCGACTACCTGATGCCTCCGTTGCCAAACACGCTCTTCACGCGCGACACCACGTCGTGGGTCTATCAAGGGGTGACACTGAATCCCCTGTTCTGGGAGGCGCGTCACGCTGAGACGCTCCTCATGCACGCCGTGTACACCTTTCACCCCGACTTCGCAGGGCGCGTCACCACCTGGTGGGGCGACCCGGAACGGAGCCACGGACTTGCCTCGCTCGAGGGCGGCGACGTCATGCCTGTGGGCGCGGGCGTGGTGGTGGTCGGGATGTCGGAGCGGTCGTCACGCCAGGCCATATCGCAACTCGCCGTAGAACTATTCGCGGTGGGAGCCGCCGATCGCGTGGTGGTCGCCAAGATGCCTCGTTTGCGCGCGGCCATGCACCTGGACACGGTGTTCACGCTTGCCGGCCGCGACGTATGTACCGTGTTCCCCGGCATCGTCGACCACATCGAGACGTTCACCCTCAGGCCCGCGTCGTCCCCTGTGATGATCGACGTGGTGCGGGAGGGTCGGCCCTTCGTCGACGTCGTGGGGGGCGCCATGGGTGTGGACCTGCGCGTCATCGCCACTGGGGGGGACCGCTACGCGTCGGAACGCCAACAGTGGGACAGCGGAAACAACGTGCTCGCGTTGGAGCCTGGAGTGGTGGTCGCGTACGACCGCAACACTCACACCAACGACCTGTTGCGCCGTGCAGGCGTCGAGGTTCTCGAGATCACTGGCGCCGAACTCGGCCGCGGGCGCGGCGGCGCCCATTGCATGACTCAGCCCTTGCGTCGCGACGCCTAGCCGGACGCTCGCCCAGCACAGGACGAACGCTGCGAAGCTACACGCCGAGAGTGCCGCGAGTGATCGAGTCACCGCTGTGGGTGGCCACGCCGTCGCGCGGCTCAATCGAGATGTCCACGATCGGGTACGCACTCGTGCTGTAGCCCTCTGGGATCACGAACTCACCGTGCGAGGACGTGAGGAATCCGAGCGAAACCATGCCGGTGATGTTCGGGTCGATGAGCCACACCTCAAGGTCGCCGCCCTTCACCGACGAGTAGTCGGTATCGAGAACGAGCATGCGTTCGCCGTCCGGAGCGGCCTCGACACGTGCTGTCCCTGCTGGCGCGTCGGTGGCCAGGTTGGTCAGTGAGGCAGAAGCGACAGTGGTGAAATCATCAGCGCTGCGGGTCGCCCACACTCCGACGCCCACGCCACCAATCACCACTCCGACGGCCGCGGTGGCAACCATGCGCCACAGGGCAAATCGTCGGATCGGCGTCACCGTCGCGAGCGCACCGCCCGCTTCGTCGGCGACGTTCAACACTTCAACCTCGCTGTAGGGCTCCTTGCCCAACACGTCATCCGATTCGATCTCGGCAACGATCGCGTTCCAGACGCTAGCCGGGGGGACGAGTAGCGGCTGCGGGCGACCGGCCGACCCCGCTCGCGCGATCAGGTCCTCGGTTTCACGCAAAAGCCCCGCGCATTCCGCACACTGAACAAGGTGCGCGGAGTCGCTGTCAGCCAACCGCTCGCCGATGGCGGCCGCGGCAATGAGCTCGTCGTCAAGATGCGACATCTGCGGCCTCCAATCGTGTTCGTAGTGTGGTGAGTGAACGCCTGATATGGCTCTTCACCGTGCCAAGTGGCATTTCTAAAGCGGCGGCGATCTCTTCGTGAGTTCGGCCGTCATAAAAGGCAAGCGACAGGATGGTCCGTCTTGGATCGCCAAGCGCGTCAATCTCGTAGGCGAGCAGCACATCGTCGATATGGTCACGCTCTGCCTGTGGCGGTTCGTCCCTCACGGCCTCCAGCCGACGCCTGTCTCGCGTGCGCCCCTCCAATGCATCGGCGATTGCTCTTCTCGCGATGCCGACCACCCAGCCGCGCAAGACTCCGCGATCGGGATCAAAGGTATGACGGGAGCGCCATGCGGAGACGAACGTTTGCTGAGTCACGTCCTCGGCCTCGGTGGAGTTGCCGAGCGCGCGAATCGCGAGCGTAAACACGAGTGGGGACACGTCGCGATAGATCTCCTCAAGAGCGCCATCGGAACCGGCAGCGAACGCATGCGCCAGGCTTCCGCCAGGCACCTCGTCAGCCCGCTCCATTGCGTCTCCTCTCGGCATCAACACTACGACACCCATCATGGCACCTGGGTAGAAGCCGCCCACACGATGACATTGTCGTCGTAGTGGCGATTCTTGGGATCCCATTCCCCACCGCAGGTCACGAGGATAAGCATTCCTGGGCTTTCGGCGGTAATCGCGTTGTAGTCGACAGTTTGCTTGGAGATCTCCTGCCGCTTCATGACGGTGAACGGCTCTTCGGACCCGTCCGACATCGTCACAGTCACGGTGTCTCCCTGTTGCACTTCGATCAGGCGCGAGAATGGTCCGACGCCGTCGACCAACGACGATACGTGGGCGGCGATCAGTGCAGCGCCATCGCGGTCGCCTGGCGCGGCACCGTGCTTATACCAAGCCGCGGTGTCCGCGCGATCGTTGAGCGCCATGGAGCCGTCGGGCGCCAGACCCAAGGCTGTGACCGCCATGTCCAAGCCGATGGTCGGGATCGCGATCCGGTCGGGTGACAGGGTCTTGCCGGACGATGTACTGCCCGATGCGATGCTGCCCGCGAAGAGCGATGCGGTCACTGGAGCAACGATGTCCGATGGTTGTGTGGCGACGGCATCGGCCCCGAAGTCCTTCGCTGGCGGCGAGGGCCACAGGGTGATCGCCAACACGGCCGCGATGACGGCGATGGAGGCGAACCCACCGACTGCGGCGGTGGCGATACGAGAATTCATGGCTGCCTTAACAGGGGGCGGCGGGGGCGCTCCGGAGGGGTATCCGGACCGCCCCCGCCTGGGGTGGAAAGAGCGACTAGCGGCGCGAAGCGATCGCTGAGCGGGTCGCGAACCCTGCACCGATCAGCGCGAGCGCTGACACGACGATGAGGGCGATGGGGGTGGTGGAACCGTCTGACGGGAGAGGTGCAGAGCCGGCGGAAACACCGGACGGAGCGCCCATCGTGCTGAGGGTCTGGACATAGAGCGCCAGGTTGTTGTCGGCGGCACTTCCCCAAGCGTAAACAATCGAGTTCTTACCCGAGGTGACGTTGACGTTCGCCGGGCCAATGGCCGTGGTGGCGGTTCCCGCGAGGTTAACCTTCGCTTCGTAGGTGCCGACCGGAAGATCAGCCTTCACCTCATTGGGGTTCACGAGACCTGGGAAGGCCACTGCGCCATTGGCGAGGATGTCGACCGCGGGAGCTGCAGCGACGTGGCGGACCGTGAGCCGACCCTTGCCTGAAGGCGTGGCCGAAATGTCGTTGGTGAACAGCGAGACCATCGGAGTGCCCATGTCACTGAGGTGAGCCACAGCCGTGTAGCTCGTGTCAGCGGCCAGATTCACCGGGCCAACGGTCAACACGGGAGAGCTGATGTCGGCAGCGCCCACAGCAGTCAGGACAAACGTGTATGCGCCGGGCGCAAGGGGCAACGGGCCTGCGAAGTCACCAGGCACGAAGTTTGGAAGCGCCTTGGCGCCGTTCACCCAGACGTCTACGGGGGTGGCCGGAATTCCGTGCAAGACGAAGAGTTCCGCCTTGCCGCTTTCGACTGCAGTAACCGGTGTACCGAGGCCAAGCGCGAGCAGAACGCCCGCTGCGAGTCCGGCAATGACTGACTTTCGCATTACATCTCCGTTCCGCGGACGCCCTGTGCGACCGCTTCACCCCCTACTTCCCTCGACGAAGCGGTTTTGGATGCAGCGAGATTCAGATTTCACCGTGAGCGAACAGTAGGGAGACTTCGGATGCGTCGGTATGCCCCTGGAACGACGACGACGGGGCCGCGTTGTGCGACCCCGTCGAAGTTTCCATCCATCGTGCGTTGCACGGCGCGCTGATCTCTGTGCGCCGTTCTGTGTGAGCCCCGCGCTGCGGTTCTCTAGTGGTGCTTCTTGCGCGCCAGCCTCCACATGGTCCAGTTGATCCGCATAAAGCGGAAGAACTGGCCAAAGGTGTTCCTGCGATGCCTCAGCTCACCCGCTGTAGGCAGGGGCGCCATCGCAATGCGTTCGTTGGTGTTGTCCATGACGCTCCTCCTTACTCAGGGATCCAGGTCCAGCCGGGCTTGACCTTGGCCTTGTAGATGAACAGGGTGTGAAGCAGTCGCTTGACCCAGTGACCGGCAAGGCCGATCTCGCCAAACGTCTCCTTGAGGTTGCGGCCCGTCTCGGGATACTTCTCCCAGTCCGGAACCACGGGGCTCATGGTCATGGCTGCGGCCGTACCCGTCCTCATGCCCGCACCAGCCGACGCGACACAAGCCGCGGCCATCTCCGACATCGACGCACTGTGCGTCGGTTCCGTCGCTCCCTTGAGGATCATGTCCGCGATCGAGAAGGCCACGATCTTGCCCATGGTGCCGGAGGGCATCCCTGTGCGAGGCGGAGACGGCGCCACTGCCAAGCCATCGGGCGTTGCCCGCGGCTTGGAGATCTGGTGAGGAGGCGCAAACGCGATCCCGACGGCAAACACGTTCTTGTATGTCGGGTTCTGATACGTCCTCGGCCAGTCCTTCGCGCTCCACTCCTCATAAGGCTTGGGCGTGTAGTTGGCGTCGACCTTGAGGAAGCCGCTTGGCGCGAAGACCGTGCCGGTGATGTCCTCTCCCGCCTTGTCGAATGCCTTCCAATCCGCTCCGCGGAACGGCGGAAGCAACATGGCGAAGTCGAACTCCATGTCGTTGTGCGAGCCGTCGAGTTGGTCATAGTGAATGACGCCCTCGTCGATGCTCGTCACTGCCGCACCCGTCACTGCCTTGACTCCGCGCTCGCGGTACAGCGACTCGGTCCACAACTGGCTCGTGGTGCGGAAGCCGTTCTGCTCGAACTGCATGCCTCCCACACCAAAGTCGCCAAGCTCATTCTCGTTGGTGAGGTATGTGACCTCGACCTTGTCGCGCACGCCCGCGGCGCGCAGTTCATGGTCGACGTTGAAGGTGTACTCGAAAGCGGCACCCTCACATGTGCAGGTGCCGTGGCCCACGCCGATCACGACCTTCTGCGTCTTCCCCGACTTGGCGGCCGCGATCACGTCGTCGAGCTTGGTGCTCGCCTCGGTCGCGTGCGATGGGGTACACACGGATACGGTGTGGCCACCATCCGGCCCGAGCCCAGGCGTTGCCGCGAAGTTGAGCTTGGGGCCCGTCGCATTCACCACATAGTCGTAACGGAGCTTCTCCGTCTGGCCCGCCTTGGCGGCGGAGGTGTACTCGACCTCAACAGCAGGGCGGTCGTCGTCTGCGTCGCCTTCCGGCCACAAGGCGAAGGCCTTTGCCTGGACAAACTCGATGCCCTTCTTCTTGTAGATGGGGGCGAGGGGAAAGACCACGTCCTCCGTGGTCATCTTTCCCACGCCCACCCAGATGTTGGACGGGATCCAGTTGTAGTTGCTGTTGGGGGAGACGACGACGACGTCGTGCGCCTTGCCCAGCCGCTTCTTGAGGTACAGGGCTGCAGTATGTCCGGAGACACCGGCCCCGAGAACTACGACGCGTGCCATGGCAGATCACCTTCTTCGCTGATCGGTTGGTGCGGACTAGCACCTGCCGCGAGCATATACCCAGGGGGGCATCTAGGACCGCCGGACCAACGTCCCCCATGCGGTCCCGGGGCCTGGGTCAAAGTGCCCCGAAAGGCCCGGAGACTCGCCTCACAGACGGCGGCACATGGGTGACCTCAGGTCCCGGAACTGGGACCCCCGTCGGCGTGTGTCATTGTCCACATACGCCAAGAATCGCCTGATATGGATCTATTCAGAACCGCGAGTGATCCTGTTCCACGCGTTGATCACCGCGACGACCTCAACGAGCGCGCCCAGTTGCTTCGCGCTGAAGAACTTGGCCGCCTCGTCCCTGGCCTCAATCTCGAGACCACGCGGGTAGTCCGTGAGAATCTCCGCGAAGCGCAAGGCCGCGGCTTGGGCGGGAGTGACGAGGTCGTCTCGCATCAGCTTGACCGGCCTCGCAAGTGCACTGACCAGGTCGACGCGCGCCCCGAGTGCGGCAAGCGCATCGGAGTGCAATCGGACCGAATAGGAGCAGCCGTTGATGTGCGAGCATCTCAGTCGCACCATCTCACGGACATCGACAGGAAGGCCCGCCGCCGCGGAGGCATCGAGTTCCTCGAGGGAACGCAGAAAGTCGGCTCTCACTCGCGCTTGACTCATGCCACCGAAGGGTAGTCGGCGTCGCGAGGCCAGGCCAACCGAACCGACGGCGGGACGCTCAGCGCGCGCGATTCTCGCCCACCTCCGCGTCTGAAAGAATGAGCCCATGACTTCTCGCATTCCTGACAAGGCCACAGTCGACGGTCTCGAAGACCGCTGGAACGCCTCGTGGGAGAGCAGCGGCGTCTACCACTTCGATCGCACCAAGACGCGGGAGCAGATCTATTCGATCGACACTCCCCCGCCCACCGTGTCCGGATCTCTCCACGTCGGCCACGTGTTTAGCTACACGCACACCGACGTGATCGCCCGCTTCAAACGCATGTGCGGGCTCGAGGTCTTCTACCCGATGGGTTGGGACGACAACGGCCTGCCCACCGAGCGCCGCGTCCAGAACTACTACGGTGTCCGTTGCGACCCTTTGCTTCCATACGTCGAGGGCTTCGAGCCGCCGTTCGAGGGCGGAGACGGCAAGTCAAGCAAGGCGGCCGACCAGCTGCCCATCTCGCGCCGCAACTTCGTCGCCCTGTGCGAACGTCTGTCCGCCGAGGACGAGAAGCAGTTCGAGGCGCTCTGGAGTCACTTGGGCTTGTCCGTCGACTGGCGCATGACGTACCAGACGATCGCGCCCACATCACAGGCGGTCGCACAGCAGGCCTTTTTGCGCTCGCTCGCACGCGAAGAGGCGTATCAGGCCGAGGCGCCGACGCTATGGGACGTGACGTTCCGCACGGCCGTCGCCCAGGCCGAACTTGAGGACCGCGAGCGCCCCGGCGCCTATCACCGCATCGCCTTCGAGCCCGCTGCGGACCTCGAAGAGGCCACCGGCTCTTACGAGTCGATCTACATCGAGACCACGCGCCCCGAGCTCCTGCCCGCGTGCGTCGCCCTCGTCGCACACCCCGACGACGAGCGCTACCAGGCGTTCTTCGGCAAACACGTGCGCACTCCCCTGTTCGGGGTAGACGTGCCCGTCGTCGCCCACCGCCTCGCGAACCCCGAAAAGGGATCCGGCATCGCGATGATCTGCACGTTCGGCGACGTGACCGACGTGATCTGGTGGCGAGAACTCCAACTCCCCATCCGCCCCATCATCGGCTGGGATGGACGCTTGCTCGCCGAGGCGCCGCAGGGCATAGACACCGAGTCTGCGCTCGGGGCTTATGGAGAGATCGCGGGCAAGACGGTGTTCGCCGCCCAGCAACGCATCGTCGAGATGCTCGTCGAGGCCGGTGTGATGGAGGGCGAGCCTCGGCCCATCACGCACCCCGTCAAGTTCTTTGAAAAGGGCGACCGACCGCTCGAGATCGTGACGAGCCGCCAGTGGTACATCGCCAACGGGGGCAAGGACGAGGCTCTGCGCGACAAGCTCCTGGCTTACGGCGCCGCTCTCGACTTTGTGCCTGCGCACATGGGCAAGCGCTACGAGAACTGGGTCAACGGACTCACGGGTGACTGGCTCATTTCGCGTCAACGGTTCTTTGGGGTGCCGATCCCCGTGTGGTACCCGCTCAGTGAATCGGGAGAGCCCCAGTGGGATGCGCCCATCGCCCCGTCGGAGGACTCCCTCCCCGTCGACCCCCAGGCCGACGCCGCGCCGGGTTACGACGAGTCTCAGCGCGACCAGCCGGGCGGCTTCACGGGCGAGAAGGACATCATGGACACGTGGGCGACGTCTTCGCTCACTCCTCAGATCGTGTGCGGCTGGAGGGACGACCCCGATCTCTTTTCGAGGACGTTCCCCATGGACCTGCGCCCGCAGGGCCAGGACATCATCCGCACGTGGCTGTTCTCCACCGTGGTCCGCTCACACCTCGAGCACGGGGTCTTGCCGTGGAAGCACGCCGCGATCTCCGGCTGGATCCTCGATCCCGACCGCAAGAAGATGTCCAAGTCAAAGGGCAACGTCGTGACACCCATGGGCCTGCTCGAGCAGCACGGCTCCGACGCCGTGCGCTACTGGGCCGCATCGGCGCGCCTTGGGACCGACGCGGCGTTTGACGAGGGACAGATGAAGAATGGCCGACGCCTCGCCATGAAGGTGCTCAACGCGTCCAAGTTCGTGCTGGGCGCCAGCGGAATCTCGACCGCGGCCAACTCGAGCCTTGCGGAAGGCATCGCGGCCGCCACGGCGGTCAGCGCCGCGCCCATTACCGAGCCGCTCGACAGGGCGATGCTTGCGGGCCTCGCCAAGGTGATCGAGACCGCCACCGCGGCGCTCGAGGCCTATGACCACACGCGCGCCCTCGAAGCCGCCGAACAATACTTCTGGACCTTCTGTGACGACTACGTCGAGTTGGTCAAGGAACGCGCGTACGACGGCGCCGCGCTCGGTGAGCCCATCGACCCGTTCGCTCCATGCTCGCCCAAGTCGGGATCTGCCCGCGCGGCGCTCACGGTTGCGCTCGACGCGTTCCTGAGGCTCTTCGCTCCCGTGCTTCCGTTTGCCACCGAGGAGGTGTGGTCGTGGTTCAACGAGGGCTCGATTCATCGTGCCGTGTGGCCCACGCCCGAGCGCACGCGCGAGGCTGCCGCTGGAGAAGACCCCGCCGTGCTCATCGCCGCGGGAGCCGCCGTGAGCGCGCTCCGCAAGATCAAGTCCGACGCCAAGGTTTCGCAGCGCACCGAGATTCTCTCGGTCGACCTGCTCATCCCCGAGGCACAAGTGGCCCACGTCAACGCCGCGAGGCCCGACATCATGGCCGCGGGCCGTGTCGTGTCCCTCCAGGTGATCAACGCGGTGACCGCTCTCGATCCGAGCGTCGACGGACTGGGCCACGAGGACGGGTCAAGCGCGGCTATCCTGGACGTGAATGTGGTCCGCACGGAGAACGTGGTGCTCGCGGAGGCCTAAGTTCCCCCAGTGGCTCAATCCGTACCGGCTGAGGGGCTCTCAGCGCGTCTGATGGCTCAATCTGGACCGCTCACTGGGCCCTCACCGAGTCTGATGGCTCAATCTGGACCGCCTACGGGAGGTTGCGCTCGGTGACTGGCTGGATCCGTACCGGAGCCGACCGATGCCTCAGCACATCAAGCGCAAGCGCACGGCACCACTTGGGCCTCGCGGTGAGATCCCTGTAACTGAATCTGAGTGTGAGTATTCCCATGGCCGCGAGATCGACGTCGCGGCGAATGTCCCGCTGCCACTCCCACACCCCCGAATGGTATGTCGCACCGTCCAACTCGATGGCGGTCATAGTAGAGGCGTCGAACATGTCGAGCCGGTAACGCCGTCCCGCAACGCTCACCACGTGTTGTCTCAAGAATCCGTCGAAACGGCGGCCCACAAAGACACTCTCCATGGCGTGGACCTCAAGGTAACTCTCGCTGCCCGCGGCAACCCGCGCTGCCAAGGCAAGCATTCGCTTACGCCCTCTCAATGCCGGAAGCTCACGCGCCGCACGCATGACCGTTTCGAGCGCCGACGAATCGGACGCAACGAGCGCACACAACGCCGATGCGCGCTCATCGTGCGCCATCTCGGAGAAGGCCTGGCACCAAGCGACAGCGGGTTCAATGGCTTGCCAACCATCGACGCGCACCGTAGCGGGGCGATAAGAGAGCCGCCGCACGCGAACCCACCGGGGGCGTCCGCTCATGCGTCGCTCGGCGGGAACGACTACCTCAACCCGCGACGGCGGCGCCCGCAGCGCCCCAGCCAAGAACAGCGAAGCGGCACCCCCAATCCACGCCTCCGCGCCAGCCCACTGGGTCGCGGCGTCAATCCGTGTGGCCGCCGACTCGCAGTGCGCCGCCCCAGCGTAGATTCCGGGGGCGACTCGGCGTGCAGCGCCCGAGGCAATTGCGGCAGCGAGCTGACGATGCGAAAACAGCGCCTCGAGCTCCAATCGCGGGTACGCGCGCCAGGTACGCGCGAGCCACTCCGCGAGCAGGGTCTCGGAGGGCGGCACGGGCACGACACGAAGGAACGTCACCGGTCGATTGCCGCACGGGCGGGTCGTATTGGCGACTGTTGGGATTGTGATCTGGGGGCTTCGCCTTCTCAGCAGGCCTGGGCACGACGCTCCTTCCCGCTCACAACGCGCGGTTCACCACTGCGGGGTGGCTTCGCCGAGCGGTACAGATTGCGCCATTGCGCGCAAAAACTGGTCCCTAGGCGGTACAGATTGAGCCATCGGGGCGGGGTCGAGCGGGCGGCTCCAGGGACCCCGGGCGACTCGAGGCGGCCGTGTGAGACCTAGGCCGCGCCCTCGTCCTCAGACTCGGCACTCGACGCGAGCGCTGGGCGTGACCGGCCACTCGAGACGGGAGCCTTGTCAGCGTCGACATCGCGCACCTTGGCGATAAACGCGGGGGTCACCCTGTTGAGGACAACCTCACGCGTCACAACGACGCGCGCCACATCCTCCATGCCAGGGACCTCGAACATCGTCTCTTGCAAGACCTCTTCGAGAATCGCGCGCAGTCCTCGAGCACCTGTGCCACGCGAGAGCGCCTGCTCGGCGATCGCCCGTATGGCCTCGTCGTCAAAGACAAGCTCCACGCCATCGATCTCGAACATGCGCTGGTACTGCTTCACGAGCGCGTTCTTGGGCACGGTGAGGATCGACACCATCGCCTCCACATCGAGCGGAGACACCGCGGCGATGACAGGCATACGGCCGATGAACTCGGGGATGAGCCCGAACTTGTGGAGATCGGCCGGGGTCACGTGGGCAAAGAGGTCGGAGTTGTCGGCTTCCTTGAGCTGCGAACCGAAGCCGATACCCTTGCGACCCACCCTCTGCGAGATGTGCTCCTCGAGACCAGAGAAGGCTCCACCGAGGATGAACAACACGTTGGTGGTGTCGATCTGAATGAATTCTTGATGCGGGTGCTTGCGGCCGCCCTGCGGAGGGACCGACGCCGTCGTGCCCTCGAGAATCTTGAGCAGCGCCTGCTGAACGCCCTCTCCTGACACGTCGCGCGTGATCGACGGGTTTTCCGACTTGCGGGCCACCTTGTCAATCTCGTCGATGTAGACAATGCCCCGCTGGGCCTTTTCGACGTCGTAGTCAGCCGCCTGCAACAGCTTGAGCAGGATGTTCTCGACATCCTCACCCACATAGCCTGCCTCGGTGAGCGCCGTCGCGTCAGCGATCGCGAACGGCACGTTGAGCATCCGCGCCAGAGTCTGCGCCAAGTAGGTCTTTCCGCAACCGGTGGGACCGATGAAGAGGACGTTCGACTTGGCGATGTCGAGGCCATCCTCGGCGCCCTTGTCGTCGATTGCTCGCACGCGCTTGTAGTGGTTGTACACCGCGACGGCGAGAGCCTTCTTGGCCGACTCCTGACCCACCACGTATTCGCCGAGGAAGTCGAAGATCTCGCGAGGCTTGGGAAGGTCGGTGAACTCGGCCTCCGCCGCCTCGGCGAATTCCTCGTCGAGGATCTCGTTGCACAGCCCGATGCACTCGTCGCAGATGTACACGGCAGGGCCCGCAATGAGCTTGCGCACTTGCTTCTGGGTCTTGCCGCAGAACGTGCACTTCAGCAGGTCGCCGCTATCCGTCGGCCGACTCATGGCGTGCTCCTTCCTTGGGACGTCCCGATCAGGCTAGACCAGCGCCACCTGGGGTGCTCGGCGACTCGCCGCTACTTGATAGCAGGCTGTTCCGCCGGTCCCTTTCGAGATTCCAGCACCTGGTCGACCAACCCGTACTTGACGGCCTGGGCCGCGCTCAAGAACGTATCGCGCTCAATGTCGTCACGTATCTTTTCGGCCGTTTGACCCGTGTGGTGAGCAAGAGTGGTTTCAAGCCACTCGCGCATGCGCAGAATCTCTTCCGCATAGATCTCGATATCCGAGGCCTGAGCACGCGATCCTTCGGAGATGCGCGGCTGGTGAATCATCACCCTGGCGTTCGGCAATGCGAGTCGCTTACCATGCGAACCGGCAGCGAGCAGTACCGCTGCGGCCGATGCGGCCTGGCCAAGACACACCGTCTGGATGTGCGGCTTGATGTACTGCATCGTGTCGTAGATCGCGGTGAGCGCGGTTTGCGAACCACCGGGAGAGTTGATGTAGATGGTGATGTCGCGCTCGGGGTCCTGAGACTCGAGAACGAGAAGCTGCGCCATGATGTCGTCGGCCGATGTGTCGTCGATCTGGACGCCGAGGAAGACGATGCGGTCCTCGAACAGCTTCGAGTACGGGTCGCGAATCTTGGTGCCGTACGACGTGCGCTCCTCGAACTGAGGAAGGATGTAGCGCGCCCCTGGCGTCTCGGGCGCGGTGCCACCAAAGCCTGCGCCTCCAAATGCGGAGCCACCAAACCCAATCGGCGACATGCGACCAAAACTGCCCGCGGTCCTGCCTGCGGCACTCAGTGCCTGAGATTCCTGGCTCATGCCTTGCCTCCTTGCGACGTGTCGCCTGCCTCTTCGGCGTGCTTGATGACCTTGTCGACGAACCCGTACGCGAGCGCGTCGTCCGCTGTAAACCAGCGGTCGCGGTCGGCGTCCTTGGTGATCTGCTCGATCGTCTTGCCGGTCTGGGAAGCGGTGAGCTCCGCAAGTACCTTCTTCATGTGCATGATGAGTTCGGCATTGATGCGGATATCGGTGGCCGTGCCGTAGATGCCGCCCGAGGGCTGGTGCATCATGACTCTGGCGTGAGGCGTCGCATATCGCTTGCCTTGGGTGCCAGACGAGAGCAGGAACTGCCCCATCGACGCGGCCATTCCCATCGCGACCGTCGCAACATCGGGCTTGATGTACTGCATCGTGTCGTAGATTGCCATGCCAGCGGTGATCGAGCCGCCTGGGCTGTTGATGTACAGGTAGATGTCCTTCTCGGGGTCTTCGGCCGCCAAGAGCATCATCTGGGCGCAGATGACATTGGCATTGTCGTCGCGAACCTCGTCGCCAAGCCAAATGATGCGTTCGCGCAGCAGGCGGTTGAAGATGGAGTCGTTCAGACCCATACCGCCGCCTTCGGCGCGCGCGGTGATCTCGTTCACGTCGTTCCTCCTTGTGGACATTGCCTCGACAGTAACGCCCTGGGAGGGGCGTTTCCTGCCGCACCGGGCTCCATTTCGCTACTGGGTGAACAGGTTGAGCGAGCATCTCGCCGACGGCGAACGCCCTTGGCGTCATCGAGCGGCGGACGAGCGGGGTCGTGAGGCAAAACGCGAAAGACCCCGCCTTGCGACGGGGCCTCTCGTGGCGCTTGAGCGCCGGATGTCGTGACGGGCGTGACCTATTCGGCCTCGACGACCTCTTCCGAAGCCGTCTCGTCCTCGAGGGTGCCGATGATGGTGGACAAGTCGACGGGGTTTCCGGTCGTGTCCTTCACCGTCGCGCGGCGCAGTGCAAAGGCCGTGGCCTTCGAGCGGGCAACGTCGGCCACGATCGTCGGCATCTGGCCCGCCTGCTGAACCTGCTTGATGAAGTCGCCGGGGTCAGCGCCGTACTGACGCGACGCGTTGACCAGGTAGTCAACCAGCTCGTTCTCTGCAACCTGAACGTCGAGGTCCTCGGCGAGCTGGTCGAGCAGGATCTGGGTGCGCAGCGCGGTCTGGGCGCGCTCCGTCACCTCGGCGCGGTGCTCGTCGTCTTCGAGGCGGTTCTCGTTCTCAAGGTGGCTGTGTACCTCGGCCTCGACGATCTTGGTGGGCAAGGCAAAGTCGCCTGCCGCGGCGACGAGCGCCTCGACCAACTTCTCACGGGCCTCCATGGCCTGGTTGTTGGTCTTGATGCGCGCCGCTTGGGTGCGCAGATCGACCTTCAGCTCCTCGAGAGTGTCGAATTCGGACGCGAGCTGCGCGAAGTCGTCATCGGCGTCGGGCAGCTCACGCGTCTTGACGACGCTCACGTTCACGACGATCTCGGCGGGAACACCAGCGAAGTCACCCGCGGCGAGCGGGCCAACGAAGCTTGCCGAACCGCCTGCGATGAGGCCCGTCACGGCGTCGTCCAGCCCATCGATCATGTTTCCGGTGCCCACCTGGTACGAGGAGCCCTGAACGGCGTCGATCTGTTCGCCCTCGATGGTCGCGGTCAGGTCGATCGTGACGAAGTCGCCCGCCTCGGCAGCGCGCTCAACGGCAACAAGGGTGCCGAAGCGCTGACGGAGCGCGGTCATGCGCTCCTCGACGTCGTCGTCGGAAACCTCGGCGGGAGCCACCTCGACCACGAGGTCGGCCGCGGCGGGAAGAGTAATCTCGGGGCGCACCTCGACGGTGGCAACAAACTCGATGCCGTCGTCACCCTCGGTGCTACCTGGGATCTTGGTAACCTCAATCTCGGGCTGGCCGTAGGGGCGCAGTTCGAGTTCCTCGACGGCCTCGCCATACCAACCGGGAACGCCGTCGTTGATCGCGTGCTCGATGACAGCGCCCTTGCCGACGCGCTGCTCGAGGATTCGCGCAGGGACCTTGCCCTTGCGGAAACCGGGGATCGTCACGGTGCTGCCGATGTGCTCGTACGCATGGTCGAGCGCGGGCTTGATCTCCTCTTCCGTGAGAGTGACCGTAATCTTCACGGTCGTGGCGTCGATCTTTTCGAGGGCGCTGGTCACTGCTTCTCCTGGCTTTCGTGGCTGATGCCTGCCCACGCGCGGATCCGCGCCGGGCAACTTCGCGATTCTAGCGGTTGCGGCCGTTCGACCCCAATCGAGGCCTCGCACACTCCTGAGCGGCTCAGTCAGGAATGCCGATGGGCACGTCTCCCGGACGGTCCGCGCGCAGCAACGGCAGGGTGGGGTTCGCTGCGGCTGCGGCGATGAGTTCGGTCCTCGCGCTGTCGTGAGTCTCGATGTCGCCCGCCTGGAGGTGAAGCACCGTTGCGATCGGCTCGGACGCGATTTCGTCGTCGTCATCCCCGAGCAGCGTGGGGTGCGCGTGCAAGACGGCGAGCATCATTCCGCCGACGCGCACGGCTCCCTCTCCCACACCGGGCGTGAAATACGGCAACGGCAACAAGCGCGCGCCCTGCCTGGCGTAGAAACGTAGCCTGGCCTCCGGATCGCCGTGTTGTGGGTGGGCGTCGTGAGCATCGGGATGCTCGACCTCGGCGATGACGATGCACGGGTCGTATTGCTCGGCCCACGCGACGACGCTCGAGCTCAGCAAAGCCCTGCCGAGCCCCCCGCCACGCTGACCAGGACGCAGCGCCAGGTAGTCGATCAGCAAAACCCTGGCCTCGAGGTACCACGTGGCAATCGCGGTTCCGGCAAGCACGCCGTCCTCGTCGCGGACCACCCGCACCGACGTGGTGCCGTTCTCGACCTCGTCCGTTAAGCGCTCAAGAGTCATGAGCTCGTGCGGCGGAAAGGAAGGGCTCAGGATGTCCGCGTGAACGTCCGAAAGCTCAGTCCCGCTCGCTTCCTCGACGACGGGATGGGGTGCTGCAATGTGGGGGGACATGCCTCAAGGGTACGTTGTGCCCATTTTCGGGACCTTGGCGACGGCTTTCAGGAGGCGGAATGTGGACCGACGGCGCTCAGGCCTGAGCGGCCTTCGATTCGAGGCGCTCGCGGGAGGCCGCCCGCCAGACCTTGAGACCGGCGTCGCCGTTGATATACGCGATGCCCACGCCCACGATGATGTCCGGCCAGCCCGACGCCCACGCGACGGCCACCGCAGCGGCGGCCAGGATGGCGATGTTAGCGAACGCGTCGTTGCGAGCGGACAGCCAAGCGGCGCTCGCGAGCGAGCCCCCTGTCTTGCGGTGGCTCACGAGTATCGCGGCGCACACGAGATTCACCAGAAGGGCGCCGATGGCCGTGATGGTGAGAGGGACGGTCGCGGGGCGGCTGGGGTCAAGCACCTTGAGGACCGCGGTCACGAGAGTGGCCGCCGCTGGCACCAGGATGATGAGCGCGAGCGCGTGGCCGATGCGGGCCCTGCGGTGCAGGGACCAAGCGACCGCGAAGAAGATGAGGATGTTGAGCAGGCCGTCCTCGACAAAGTCGATCGAGTCCGCGGCGAGCGACACGGAGCCGATGAGCCGCGACATCGTGAACTCGACGACGCCATACGCGAGATTGAGAATCGCGACCACCATGACGGCCTTGCGCAGGGACCGTTCGGCGGCACTGAGGCCCGCGACGCCCGTTGCTTCGGCGGTCATCCGCGGGCCATCCGGCTTCCGCGACCCGCCGCCTTTGTGCCACTTCGCAGGGCAACCCTGGTCTGGGTCTGGCCCGCCCCAGATTCCCTTTTGAGGCGGCCGAGGAAGACGTCGAGGGCCGCGGTGTCGGGCACGTAGGCGTGGACGAGCGCGTCGTAGGGACCAGTCATGTGGACAGTATCCGCCACCTCGCCGAAGGCAGAGAGCCGTCGCGCGAACGTGTCGAAGTCGGTCGAGCCATCGAGACGCACATCGATAAACACCTCGAGCGAGGCGGCGGGGCGCTGGGCGTCGCCCGCGACAACCGTGGTGTAGCCCACAATCACGCCGTCGTTCTCGAGCCTGCGCACGCGCGCTGCGACCGCGTTCGCGCTCAGGCCCACCTTTCGACCCAGGTCGCTAAAGGAAACGCGGGCGTTCTCCGCCAATCCACTGAGAATTTCTCCGTCTATTCGATCCACGCTTCGTAATCTACAGTCCCGCTGAGATCTGCGCTCGTATCTCTTGCGCGATCCTCCATGCTTTTGCCATGGACTCCGGCCTGATCGCACCGGCACTCGCGGGCGTCACCGCCGGGCTTGCTATCGCGATGCCCCTGGGCGCGATCGGCTTGTTGCTGTTGCGACTGGGGATCCTGCACGGCTTTCGCTCGGCCGCTGCCGCGGCCATCGCGGTCGGCTCGGTCGACCTCGTCTACTGCGCAGCCGCCGTGACGGTCGGCAGCAAGGTGTCGCCGTTGATCGAGTCCTGGGGAGCAGCGCCGATGGTGGTGTCGGGGATCGTCGTGATTGGCATCGGGCTACGACAACTCGTCACCTCGCTCGAGGCGCCGGGCGCTTCCGCGGCTCCCCCAACGCGTGGCCGGCCTCTCGCGATCTTTGGTCGCTTCGTGGCCCTCACTGCGGCGAATCCCCTCACGGTGCTGTATTTCATCGCGCTCGCGGGAGTTCTCGCAAGCACCACATCGGGCATCGGTACCAAGGCCGCCTTCGTCGCAGGCACTGGAACCGCGTCGATCTCATGGCAGATGGGCCTCGCAGCGGTGGGCGCCGTGATGCATCGGGCGATCTCTGCGCACACCGCGCGGGTGCTTGGAATTGTCGCGTCGGCAATCGTGATCGCGTTGGGGGCTGCGGTGATCGTGCGAGCGCTCTACTAACAAGTTCCCCGAGTGTCCCTGACCGCAGCCCGCACGCCGCGCATATCACGCGATGACCGTCCCCGCTCAGTTCCGCCGCCCAAGCCGCAGACTGCGAATGGCTCGGTGGAGGGACGGCCACGCTACTTTCTTCGCCACGAGGGCCGGAAGGATGATCTTGACGAGGGCGACAGCACACTGGCGCCGCGTCAATACCCGATGGCATTCTGATGACATGGAGAGCAGTGAGGATGCCCCGGAGGGCGGAGCCGTCATCGAGACGGAGCGGCTTGTCCTTCGCGATCTCACGCTCGATGATCTCGACGACCTGGCCGCGCTGTATGCGGATCCACGGGTGCGTCAGTATTTCCCAGACGGCACGCGGACCCGAAGCCAGACTCTCAAGGAACTCGAGTGGATCATTGAGGTCTACTACGGCACCTATGGGTACGGGTTGTGGGCGGCGATCCTGAAGGACAGTGGTGAACTTGTGGGCCGCTGTGGGTTGCTGCCGTGGCAGATCGGCGGTCGCACCGAGGTTGAGGTTGCCTACCTGCTTGGAACTCCTTGGTGGGGGCGAGGCCTAGCGACCGAAGCGGCCCTTGCGATCGTAAAGTACGCATTTGCGACGCTCCCAGTAGATCGACTCATCGCAATGGTCGATCCGCGCAATGAGGCCTCACGGAACGTCGCTACCAAGGTCGGCATGAGTCCGCTGTGGATGGGGTACACAGATGATGAGGGGGTCTCGGATGTCTATGCGATCGAGCGCCCGGCTTAGCACGGGGTGATCGCTCGTGAGGGCGTCGCGCACGTCACCGGCGCCGCCGGGGTGTTCCCTCGGCCCCGCTATCGCGGCGCCTCACTCAACCCCTCCTCGTTCGCTCGCAAAATGAAGAGGGCCAGCCCTCAGGCTGGCCCTCTTCATTTGCTCACTCTCTTCGTCGGGGTGACAGGATTCGAACCTGCGACCCTCTGCTCCCAAAGCAGATGCGCTACCAAGCTGCGCTACACCCCGATTGCATCCGGCTTGCGATGCGTTACCCTACGTCGATCCGGCTCGGCTACTCTAGTACCCGCCGACGCGGTTTACGCCGCTCGTGCGGGTGTAGCTCAATGGTAGAGCCTCAGTTTTCCAAACTGATGGTGCGGGTTCGATTCCCGTCACCCGCTCCAGTGCCTCTGTGGATTGGGGCTTGCGGACTCCAAGTGGAACCTTCACGGGACACCCGTCGGGCCATCGTGCGCAATGGAGCCGAGCGTTTGCCCACCGCTCAGCGAAAATCACGCCACTACTTGAGAATGTTCACCGCGCGGGCGATGACCAGAGCAGTGGTCGACAGGGCAATCGCGCTCTGAAGCGCCATGAGCCCCTTTGCCCAACGAGGAAGGGGCATGGTGTCCGTAGGTGAGAAGGCGGTGGCATTCGTAAAACTGACATACATGTAGTCCCCGAAGCGTGGTTCCCAATGCTTCGACGCGAGGTGGTGCTGGGTCATCTGGGGGAACAGGAAGTCCGGATACGGCCTGATAGCGGCCGCACGGGCAAGCGGGCCGCCGCGGTCGAGCTCCCAGTACCAAATCCCGAACGCGATGATGTTCGTCAGGTAGATCGCGCCCGCCGATGCCAGCAACGGCGCCGCTTGGTTCCCTACCTTGCCGTTGATCAGGCCCATGTCGAGCAGCACCGCGCTGAACCCGTTGTCCAAGGAAATGATGGCGACCAGCAGGAGGCTCACGTAGCGGCCCTGCGCCGTGTAGCGCGAACGCCTGAGGGGGCTAAGTACGAGCAATGTCGCCAGCAGTGCGATCTCCAGCGCGGGCAGCAACCAGCTGGGGTGGATCAGCCTGAACTGTTGAGCGAGCATCAGTTGCAGTGCGGCCGCGACCAGGATCGCCGCCGCGACGGGGATACGGCTCTCATGGGCCGTCGGCCTGAGCCAGGCAGGCACCACTCGATCCTCGAGTTCGCTCCATCGTGCGGGTGCGGGGCCATTCGAGATGCCCGATGCCACCGAATCCGCATCTGAATCGCTGACGCTCATCTCTGCAGTGTGGCACGGCCTCGGATCGCTCACGACATGGACTGCGGCTGACCTCCAGAGTGGCGCTGTCGAGCGTCAGCCAGGGTCACCGCGGGCGCTCGCTCACAACGCCGCGCGTGAGGCTCGCCGCTCAAGCACTCCGGCGAGCGCCGCGAGAAAGCGGTTCACCGAGGCCGCGTCGATCGTGAGCGGAGGCTTGATCTTGAGCACGTTCTTGTGGTCGCCTGTGGGTTGAACGATGACACCCTCGCTGAGCAAATCGTCACAGATCGCGGCGGCCGCGGCTGGGTCGGGTTCGTCCGGCCCGCCCCTGACGACCTCGACTCCCAAGTAGAGCCCCATCCCGTGGACGGCACCCAGCTGTGGGTAGCGCGAGGCCAAAGCGCGAAGGCCGTCCGCAAGCGCTGCACCCACAACGCTGGCGTTTTCCTGCAGGGCATCGTCCTCGAGGACCTTTAGCACGGTCGAGCCAACGACACAGCTCACAGGGCTACCCCCTGCCGAAGAGAAGAAGGATCCCTCGACCGCGAAGGCGTCGGCGATCTTGCGAGTAGTGATCACTGCGCCGAGGGGATACCCGTTGCCCATCCCCTTCGCCACGGCGATGATGTCCGGAACCACGCCTTGCTGCTCGAATCCCCAGAAGTGCTCGCCAAGGCGCCCGAAGCTCACTTGGACCTCGTCGGAAACGCAAACGCCTCCGCGAGCCCGCACCTCGGCCCAGAGTCCGCCAAGGTAGCCGTCCGGAAGCATGATGCCCCCGCCATTTCCAAAGATTGGCTCGCTCACCACGCCTGCGAGCGCGACGCCGTGCGAGTCCAGGTCCTCGAGCTGCAAGCGCGCGTCGGCGAGATATCGGTGGGCCTCCGATCCCCGGTGCCGCCCTCGATAGGCGTTGGGTGCATCGAGCAGGTGCACCCAGTCTGGCCTGCTCGCGAGTGCGCCGGGGTTGTCACCGATCGACGTTGAGATTGCATCGGCGCCAACGGTCCAGCCGTGGTACGCCTCGGTCAACGCCAGGATGTCGGAACGGCCAGTCGCGGCCTTGGCAACGCGAATCGCGAGGTCGACCGCCTCGCTTCCGCTGTTGCAGAGCAGTACCGCGTCGAGCCCCTCTGGCGCGCGGGCCGCGAGCGCCTCGGAGTACTCGACCAGCGCCTCGTAGTGGAAGCGCGAGTTGGTGTTGAGGCGAGCCAACTGCTCCGCAACCGCCCGCGTCAGACGTGGCTCGCCGTGACCCAGGATCGCAACATTGTTGATCATGTCGAGGTACAGGCGTCCCGTCGTGTCGACGAGGTAGTGTCGCCAGCCCCGCTCGATCTGGGGCGGCTCCGCGTAGTAGTGCTCCTGAACCGCCGCGAACGCTGCGTTTCTCCGCGCGATCAGATCGTGAGGCGAGGCTTCTTCGACGGAGATCGGGGCGCGGCCGATCAGCGCGCTCGGGTCTGGGCACGCCAAACGCCACAACGATGTGGCGTACGGGGCGGCGGTCGCGGGAGCCCGTATCCCTGCGAGAGACCAGCCGATGCCGATCATCGCGGGCGAACGACCCTCGCTGTCACGCAGATTCTCGCCCGCCACCGCCGGAAATGCCGCGGCCAACGCGATCATGTCACCGGCGCGAACGCTCTCCCCTGGTGCCACCGAGGGTTCGACGCCCGTGACCCACACGGTCGCGCCGCCATCGAGTTCCACCCCGAAGCACTCGCCCTCCGAACCTGGCGTACCCCTGACGATGACTCCGTCGGCGGGCGCGAACACGGGCGTCCCCGCATCGACAACCACCTCAACCCCTAGGGCGAGCGAACGAGGATTGAGCACCGACAGCGCCTGAGCCGTGAGACGGTTCTCGCCATAGCGAGAGACCACCTCACCATGCGTGGCCCACGCCTCCAGGAGGCACCGCTCCGCGTGGCTCTCACGGACCCACGCCCCGTCGTCATGCAGTCGCGACCTGACGGAAAGATCCACCTCGGCCGCTTCGCCAAGCCCACGAATCATCGGAGTCACCACCTGAGGTGCCGTTGCGAGCCGACCCAATGCGGCCCGCACCAGGATCTCCGCATCGTCGAAGTCCAGGGCAAGAGCGCGGTCCAGCATGCGCCGCTCAAGCGGAGCGCGCGCTAGGGCGTAGCGATTCGTGGGGTCCTCCGCGAGCACCCTGGCGGCGCTTGCGACGAGGACGACGGCCCTCGAGACGATGAGCGGCCACACCGCGATGATTTCGGCGTCGTCGAGGGGGTATTCCCGATCGAAGGCGGCAATCGCAAACAGCGCCTCTGCCACGGGATCCCCGTCGTACTGCAGCACGGAGCACGCACAGATCGCGATTTCGGCGACGAGCCAGCCGCGCCCCACGTCGCCAAAATCGATGACTCCCTGCACGGCGCCTGTGTCGCCGAAAACGACGTTGTCAGCGGTGAGGTCACCGTGGATCGCTTGCACCCGCAGTGACGAAGAGACTCCCGTCATTCGCGCTTGCGCTCGGGCGAGCGCCATGCCGAGGGCAACCGCTTCGAGGGTCCTCTCCGAGGAGACGGTCTCTTCAGGCATTCGGGCCCGCATGAAGATCGCAGCGTCCTCGAAGACGCGCGTGGCAAAGCGAAGATCCCACTCGCCAGCATCGGCAAGGCCAGGATGCTCAAACCCCGCGAGGGCGGACGCAAGTTGACCGGCCGTGCGCCCCAATCTCTGGGACAGGCCTGCTCGGGCACGGGCCGATGCTGGTGGCATCGCACCCTCAACGAACGTGAGCACGCGGGCCAGGCGGTACCCATCCGCCCACTGTTCGACGTCACGGCCACCCACAGACTCGAGAGGAACGGGGACGTCGAAGGGCACCCTGCCATCGTTTGCGAGGGCCAACAGCGCCGCGTTTTGGGCCTCGAGGGCGCCACGCACGACGCCAGCACGAGACACTTTCACAAGCACTTGCGTGCCGCCAGTTGTGGAGGCGACAACGTTGACGTCCTCATTGCTTCCGAGCGCCAAGACGCCGGTCACATCGAGACCAAAAACGGCGCGCAACCATGCGGTCGCTTGATCGAGAACATCGTCTCGCGACGCGGAGGCGCTCGGGTCTGTGGACATCTGCGGGAATCGTCCCACGTCGTCGGCCAACCCGCTAGGGGCCGCTCGGCCTCCGTCGCGACGCTTCCTAGCCGATGGCGCCCAGAACCGCAGCGGCGATCGCCAAGCCAAGAGTGTCGTGAGCCAGGTCGATCAGCGTGACGCCAGGGTGTCGGCCCGCAAAGCCGTTGTGAATCGCGTGCGCACCGCCCCTGAATACCAGGCCCACGAGCGCTCCAAATGCAAGTCCCGCGAGCCACCCCTCAACGCCGAGTGCGGGCATCAGGAGCGCGACAAGGATCACTCCAAGCAGATTGCCAACGGCCGTTCCTCCAAAGGCGATGCCCATGTTGGCGCCTTCCATGTCATCGTCCGAGATCTTGTCAAGGCGCCTCCACAACGGAAAGAACCCTTGAGGCGAATACCAGAACCACCCAAAGACGAAGGCGACAACGAACGCAACACCTACCGCCCACCACGTCACGGCACCAAAGTCGATCCAACCCATCACAACCTCCTGCGGGGGCACGCCGCGCTGCGTGCGGGGGGACACAAGTCGCCCGACGCCTCGGACGCTCGCTCAGTCTGGCACCGACGTCCAACGGGCGCCAGGGCCGCGGCTGCGCTTCCCAAACGTGCGGCGTGCTTGCATCAAACGTGCGGCGTGCTTGGCCCAAACGTGCGGCGTGCTTGCCCGAACCGCGCTACGGGGCTAATCTTGCCGTGGACCTGAGGAGGCACCCCGATGAGCAGTTTGAGCACCGTCGCAATCGCGACCGCTCCTGCCATCCTGCCTACTCGTTCCATGTGTTGCTGCACCCGCTGTCTCTAGAGCGCTGCCGCACGCCCGCGCCCCGCGGGGAGCAATCCGCCAGCGCTCGCCCCGGTATCGATTCCAGGTACACCCGCGTTCACACGCATAGTCACCTCCTCTACCCCACGCAAAGGAACACTCATGGCCCGCATTTTCGATGACGTCACCAAACTCATCGGCAACACCCCGCTCGTGCGCATCAACTCCCTCACCGACGGCGCGGTCGCGACGGTGCTCGCCAAGCTCGAGTTCTACAACCCCGCCAACTCGGTGAAGGACCGACTGGGCGTCGCGATCGTCGATGCCGCCGAGGCATCGGGCGAGCTCAAGCCTGGCGGCACGATCGTCGAGGCGACGTCTGGAAACACCGGCATCGCGCTCGCGATGGTTGGCGCCGCTCGCGGTTACAACGTGGTGCTGGCAATGCCGGAGACGATGTCCAAGGAGCGCCGCGCTTTGCTGCGCGCCTTCGGAGCAGAACTGATCCTCACGCCAGGACCCACAGGCATGAAGGGTGCGATCGACGCGGCCGACGCGATCGCCGCAGAGCGTCCGGGCGCGGTCCTCGCGCGCCAGTTCGCCAACGAGGCCAACCCGGAGATCCACCGCAAGACCACGGCGATCGAGATCTGGGACGACACCGACGGCGAGGTCGACATTGTCGTGGCGGGAGTGGGCACCGGCGGGACCATCACCGGCATCGGCGAGGTCCTCAAGGCCAAGAAGCCAAGCGTGCAGATCATCGCGGTCGAGCCGGCCGAAAGCCCGATCCTCAACGGCGGCGCGCCCGGCCCGCACAAAATCCAGGGAATCGGCGCCAACTTCATCCCTGAGATCCTCAACACCGAGATCTACGACGAGGTCTTCGACGTCGACTCGGAGACCGCCGTCGCAACCGCAAGGGCCGCCGCCCGCAAGGAGGGACTGCTCGTGGGCATCTCCTCCGGCGCGGCTCTGCACGCCGCGATCGAGGTGGCCAAGCGCCCCGAAAACGCGGGCAAGACCATCGTTGTCATCATCCCCTCGTTCGGCGAGCGCTACCTCAGCACGATCCTGTACGCCGATTTGATGGACTAACCAGGGCTCGCACGGCGTTATGGCATCCGGAGGATTGCAATGAATGAAAACCACCATGACTGAAAGCATTTCCACGTGGGCCTTGGCCCGCGAGGACGTCCAGACGGCCCATCGTCGCGACCCCGCGTGCCCAGGCCCGCTCGTCGTGGCGCTGAGCTACCAGGGCGTACATGCCTTGTGGTACCACCGGGTGGCGCATCGCCTGTGGCTTTCGGGCCACAGGAAGCTCGCGCGCCTGGTCTCACAGCGGGCCCGACGCCGCACCGGAATCGAGATCCACCCCGGTGCGCAGATCGGCAGACGCACCTTCATCGACCACGGGATGGGAGTCGTCATCGGCGAGACAGCCATCGTTGGCAACGACGTGCTCCTGTTCCACGGCGTGACGCTCGGTGGCACGACGATGAGCCACGGAAAACGTCACCCCACGATCGGCGACAGGGTCGTGGTAGGCGCGGGGGCGAAGATTCTCGGCGCCATCTACATCGGCTCAGATGCCCGCATCGGCGCGAATGCCGTGGTGGTCAAGGACGTGCCAAACGGCGCAACCGCCGTGGGAATCCCTGCCGTCATCAGGCTCGAGCCGAACTACGTGGAGGCCCACACCGCCGCGTCGTGCGTCGATGACGGACACTCACATGTCCACCTCGAAGAACTCGACACGGAGATCCGCGAACCCGCGATGTATTACATCTAGTCACCTCGCGGCGACAATGATCATCCCGGCACACACAGGGCCGATCAGAAGCCGCCGGGAATCGATGGTGAAATGACTAGGTCGAAGAAATGGTGAACGAGGATATGACGACACATGACGCCACCCCAGAGTCCTGTCCGATGCCGCTCGTCGGTCAGGCTCCTGCGGACGACAGTCTCACGCTGATTCTCGCGCGCTCCCACGCGGTCGCGGTGGTGGGCGCGTCGCCCGACCCCGATCGCACGTCGCACGCAGTGTGCACGTGGCTCATGAACAACACCCCCTTCGAGCTGTACCTCGTGAACCCGAACGCGGGCGACGCCGACATGGAGGGGCACGGCTTCTACGCCTCGCTCGCCGATGTCCCCGTTGCACCTGACATCGTGGTGGTGTTCCGCCGCAGTGAGGATGTGCCGCCTGTCGCCGTCGACGCGGTCGCCGCGGACGCCGCTGTGCTGTGGATGCAGCTGGGAATCGAGAACGAGATCGCCGCCGCGACCGCGCGCGCGGCCGGCATGGACGTCATCGAGAACAGGTGCATCAAGGTCGAGTACGCGAGACTTCGCGACGACATCGTTGCGGCCACCGTCGCCTGACGAGGCGGCGCAACTCCGGCCAGGACGTGCATCAGGCGCCTTCGGATGCCAGGATCGTCCCATGACTCTTCCCGCAGGCTATCGAAACATCGACATCCCGCTCGAACGAGGCGAGGACTTTTTCGCCGTCGATGCGTGGGCCTTCGCCCTGCCAGATGCAGAGTTCACCGCCGACAGCATCGCGGACTCTATCGACTGGTCGCGCAGTCGAGGCATTGAGCATGGCGCGTCTGAGGATCCCGAGCAGGGCGAGTCTGGCCGGGACGCCTCTCATCACCGAGAGATCGCGGCGGTTCACTCGTCCTACCCGTATGACATGCGCGTGCCAGGCGGCACTGTCCCCACGTCGGGCCTCACATGGGTGGGCGTACATCCCGCTCACCGCAGGCGCGGCCTCCTCAGCTCAATGATCGATGACCACTTCTCGCGCTCGCGCGCCCGTGGCGAATCCGTCAGCACCCTTTTTGCCGCCGAGACAACGATCTACCAGCGATTTGGCTACGGACTTGCGTGTCCAACGTACAGACTCACCCTGCCCCGCGGCGCCGAACTCCGTGGCATCGAAGGCTCGGATGATCTGCGCATCCGCCTCGAGGACGCGAATCTCGCGAAGCACTCCGCGGACGTACGAGCCGTGCTCGCGAGGGACGAACGCCCCGGCGCCATGTCGACGGTGGGCGACGCGATGCTCGCCAACCTCTTCTTCGATCCCGAGCCATTGCGAGACGGCCAAGAACGCAGGCGAATTGCAATCGTCGAGGACGCGTCGGGGCCCGCCGCGTTTGCCCTCTTTCAGCGCAAGCTCGCATGGACGGACTCTGGCCCGAACGGCACCGGTGCCAGTCAAAACGGGTGGGCCGCCGTCACCGCCGCAGCGGAGCGCAGGCTCTGGTCGGTGCTCAGCGACCTGGACCTCATGAGCTCGACCACCGTGCCTTCGGTCGCACTGGACTCTCCCCTCTTCCACCTGCTTAAGGACGTGCGCGGCGCCGTCGCCACGATGCGCGACCAGGTGTGGGTGCGCATTCTGGATGTTCCGGCGGCCCTCACCGCGCGGACCTACCTGAAGGATGTGGACGTTGAGATCCGCATCGAAGATTCGCGGATCGCAGAGAACTCCCACCCATGGCGGTTCACGGTGGTCGATGGCGTGGCGACGGTGAAGCGCGCGGAGCGTGACTCCTCCGCGGACCTCAGGCTGTCGATCCAGGAACTCTCCGTTGCCTACCTTGGAGGCACCACCCTCGACGCGCTAGCGGCCGCGGGACTCGTCGAGGAGTTCCGTCCCGGCGCGGTTGCGGAACTAAGCGACGCGTTCCGATCGAGGCTCGCGCCGCGAGGTTCACTGCACTTCTAGCGGCCCCACTTGTCCCGCGACGCCGCACCTCTGAACACGATGCAGAAGCGAATTGGGAGACTATGAGGCGTCGCGCGCGACCTCGAACGCGGAGACCTCATCGATGCGGCGCTGGTGCCGGGGGTCTCCGCTGAAAGGCGTGTCAACAAACGCGTCCACGATCGCGAACGCCTCCTCGGTGGTGTGCATGCGTGCGCCGATGCCAAGGACGTTCGCGTCGTTGTGCTGGCGCGCGAGAACCGCGATCTCAGGCGAATAGGCGAGCGCCGCACGAATGCCGCGCACCCTGTTGGCGGCGATCTGCTCGCCGTTGCCTGATCCCCCGATCACGATCCCCAGCGATCCCGGCTCGACCACGACGGACTGGGCCGCGGCGATGCAAAAACTCGGGTAGTCGTCCTGGGCGTCGTACTCGAAGGCGCCGTGGTCCACGAGGTCGTGGCCTGCTGCTGTCAAGTGGGCGAGAAGTTCTTCCTTGAACTCGAATCCCGCGTGGTCTGTCGCAATGTGAAGGCGCATATACGCATCATGCCAGCCGTTTGGTCATGCTGTGGGACGTGGTCTCGTAGCCGAGAGATTCGTAGAGCGACTTGGCGCGAGCGTTGAACTCAAAAACCCTCAGGCCGATGGTGACGGCGCCGTTTGCCGCTGCAACCTTTTCACCCTGAAGCATCGCCTCCCGCCCGTAGCTCTTGCCCCTCTCGGCTTCGTCAATGAAGACATCCCAGATCCACCATTCGTCGCCGCGGCCATGTAGCCAGGGACCGATCCAGAGATAGCCAACCTCGCGACCGTCCTCCGCATGAACTTCGAGAAGGTGATGGCCCTGCAAAGGGGCCCCGTCGGGAAAGTAGCCAGCCAGGTCGTCTGCTGCTGCTAGCCTCGCGGCCCCCTTCTCTTGTCCCATCCGCACGAGGTCCGCAGCGTATTCGGCCGCAGCCAGACGCATCCAGTCGTCGTAACGATCGGCTGGCATCGGCTCAAGGGTGACTGACATGCCACCACCCTAAGACACCAAGGTCGGGCATCGATGGGTACGTCACAGTCCCCACGCCGTGGGCGAACGTGGGGCGCTCGCGGGTCCGTGAACACATAGGGTGAGCGACATGACGGATCACCAGCGCGGCATCGACCCCACATCACTGTCGACGACCATTCGACCCCAAGATGACTTCTTCCAGTATGTCAACGGCGCGTGGCTCACGAGCCACGAGATCCCCGCCGATCGCGCAGCGGACGGCGCGTTCTACGCACTTCACGACCAGGCCGAGAAGGACGTGCGGACCATCATCGAGGAGGCACCCACCGACTCGAACATCGGCGCGCTCTATGCGAGCTTCATGGACACCGACAAGGTCGATTCCCTTGGTGTGGCCCCTCTGATCGAGGACCTCGAACAGATCGACGCTGCCACCACCCTTGACGAACTAGCCGCCGCGATCGGACGCTTGCAAGTCACGGGCGTGAGCGGGGCGGTGGGTTTCTACGTCTTTGCGGACAAGAACAGCCCCGACGACAACGTGGTCTACCTCGAGCAATCGGGCCTCGGCCTTCCAGACGAAGCGTTCTACCGCGAGGATTCCCACGCCGCGACCAGGGCAGCGTATGTCGAGCACATTGCGCGAATGGCCGCGCTCACCGACGCCCCTGTCGATGCGGACACCGTCATGGCGGTCGAGACGGCTCTGGCCGCCGCGCACTGGGACAACGTGAAGACGCGAGAGGCCGACCTCACGTACAACCCGACCTCACTGGCGGCCCTCGCCGACGAGGCGCCTGGCTTCCCTTGGGCCCTCTGGGCCGCACAGATTGGCATGCCAGACGCGGCCCAAGGCTCCTTGATCGCGGACGAACCGTCATTCCTCACCGGTTTCGCCGCGTTGTGGACCGCGACGGATCTTGATCACTGGAAGCAGTGGCTGTGGTGGCGAGTCCTGGTGAGCCGCGCGGCCTACCTGACTCAAGAAATTTCGCGCGCCAACTTCGATTTCTACGGGACGGTGCTCTCGGGCGCGCCCGAGCAGCGCGACCGGTGGAAGCGTGCAGTGCACGTTGTCGAGAGCTGCGTGGGCGAGCTTGTTGGCAAGGAATACGTCGCGAGGCACTTTCCCGTCACACACAAGTCCAAGATGGACGACCTGGTCGCGCACCTCATCGCCGCATACAAGGAGTCGATCGAGGGCCTCGAGTGGATGACTCCCGAGACGCGTGAGAGAGCGCTGACCAAGTTGGCGCAGTTCACGCCCAAGGTCGGATATCCGGACGCGTGGAGGGACTTCACCGGCCTCACGGCGGACACTGGCGACCTTCTCGGCAATGTGCGCGCGTCGGCGCGATTCGACCAAGCGTGGGATTGGTCGAAGATCGGCAAGCCGGTCGACAGGTTTGAGTGGCTCATGACTCCCCAGACGGTCAACGCGTACTACTTGCAAACGGGAAACGAGATCGTCTTTCCCGCCGCGATTCTGCAGGCACCCTTCTTTGACCCCGACGTGGACGACGCCGTGAACTTCGGCGGCATCGGCGCCGTCATTGGTCACGAGATTGGTCACGGATTCGACGACCAAGGTTCGAAGTACGACGGCACTGGCAAGCTCTCGGATTGGTGGACCGAGGCCGACAGGGCCGCGTTCATGGAACGCGCCTCGGCTTTGATCTCCCAATACGACGCCTACTCGCCCGCGCAACTGAGCGACAAGCACACGGTCAACGGTGCGCTCACCGTCGGTGAGAACATCGGCGACCTGGCGGGCGTGGAGATCGGGCTCAAGGCGCTTCGCATCGCCGTCGGCAAGCCGCTCGCGGAACTCCCCGTCATCGACGGCCTGACCGCGGTGCAGCGATACTTCATCGCGTACGCCCTCACGGAACGCACCAAGCGTCGCGACGAGGCTCTCGTCACCCAAATCAACACGGATCCCCATTCGCCGGAGGAGTTCCGGATCAACGGCGTGGTGCGCAACATGGACGCGTGGTACGCGGCCTTCGGAGTCGCCGAGGGAGACGCGCTGTGGCTCGCGCCCGAAGACCGTGTGCGTATCTGGTAGCAGCGACGGGTAGCTGCAACTGGTCACTGCGACTGGTCACTGCGACTGGTCACTGCGACGCAAGACCCTGTCCAACGCGACTCGAGCTCAAGAGCGCGGCGAGGCCCCGCTCCCTCGCGATGAGTTGACGAGGTCGCGTGCGTGCCCCGTCGCGAGCCTTGGTGGGCACGCTCGACCGCGCCCCTCCCACCGTTGTGATCCGCTCGTCGGCGAACAGCGGCACCACGGTGAGCGCCGCGAGAGTGGGCTCGTGAGAGGTTGCCCCGGTGGAGCCGCCTCGCTCGTGAGCGGGAATCGCCGAAGGCGACTCACTCGCGGCGTCCGGTCCTGTGGTCAAGTGATGAGACACACCGCAACCGCGATGTCCGGAGGCTTCTCCTTCCACGACGGCGGCGTCCTGACCGATGCAAGAGACCTGGTCAATGGCCATCTCCGAGTTGCCCGACACCCACGCGTTCGCAATGGACGCCTCTCCGCCAGGGACCGCGACGCGCACGCCCACCCACCCCGTCTTGATCTGGCCTGCCCGCACCATCATCGTCGGGCCAATCGACGAAGACTCGAAGGTTCCGTCTCCGCCAAGATCCCAGGAGTACGTCAGGTCTCCCGCCCCGACGGATCCGCTCGCCGTCAGTTCAAGATCTCGCGTCCCGGCAACGTATGGCCCGCCAGCCCACGCATGAGGATCCTCCTGTGCGCGCTCAAGCGCGGCGACAAGCTGCTCGCGAATTCCGGCAGCCGCGATCTCGCCGCGCGTGAGCGTGTCGGCGGAGGCGGCCAAGGTGACCACGTTGGCATCGACCGTCACGCTCCTACCGTCTGCGTCCCCCGTCCACACACTTGTCACGTCACCTGGCGCAACGGGTCCGTCGCCGACGTAGACGGCCTGCGCGGTCGCGTTCCACCTGGCGGGCAGGCTCACGTCCTCTCCTGGCGCCCAGTCTGTTCTCGCCGAGGCGCGTAGCGCATCGAGCGCGCTCCCAGGATCCGTGCTCGCGGCCACGACACGCCTTAAGAGACTCACTCCGTCGTCCGCACGTCGCTGCTCAATGACCGAAACCCGCGCGCCGTCCCAGACAGCGGCATCGGTCAGTGCGGATTCGGTGGCCGCACGGGCAACGGGGTCGTCACCCACGATGAGCGCGACGTCGCGTGCCCTCCCGTTGTCGTCGACCGCGCCAAAGACGCCGTAGCTCGCGACCAATTGAGCGATACGGCGTTGCCCCTCCGGCTTCAGGTGGTACCACTCATCGCGCGTGGTCGTCTCGAAGACCTCGTACATCCACCTGTTCGGGTTCGCGATCCCGCCACGGGCATCGGGCTCATGACCGAGGAAGAGCGAGGGAACCGAGGCGACGAACGTGACCGTTCCCTCACCGAATACCGCGTTCACGGTGTCGATTGCGGATTGTTGGGCTGCGATGCCCTCCGCGGCAAGCTGGAACAACTGCGCGGACACGGAGTACGCCGTGAGTCCCGACGATTGCACCGACGTGATGCTCAAGTCGTTGTTGACCTCGAGACCCGGGTACGCGAGGAACGCGATCTTCGCGTGTCCGTCGGTGCGCCGCTCGATTTCCGGCTCTTCACAAATGAGGGTGTAGAGGGTGTGGGCGGGTCGGTGTTCGGATAGGGGTCGAGGTCCCCCGAAGATGGGAGTTCTAACGCTGCCCATCTGGAAGACCTCGACATGTCTCACGCTACCTTTGTAACGCC
>JBBRWX010000003.1:0-113417 GCA_038248935.1 Actinomycetales bacterium | reverse complement strand
GGCGCCTGGGGTGGGCCTGAGGCCGGACTCGTAACGCTCGAGCTTGGCGGAGTAGTAGCGCTTGGGGCCGATGAATGCGCTCGCCACGAGGCCCGCGACGGCCAACAGGCCAGCGATGACGATCATCACGATGATCGGCACATAGGGGTTCACGGTCGTGTCCTTCCCATCGCTATGCCGCCGGCGCGACTTTGGTCAACGCCGCAAGCAGCTTGTCGGACCAATTGCCGCCGCGCGGCTCGTAGACATCTGCCAGCAGTCTAGAGACAAATTCCATGACAAGCGGACGGGGCAAGCCATACCGCGTGCACAGTTTCATGACCGTCGGGCGCTCGATCAGGGCCGCAAAGACCCGTCCCAGCGAGTAGTACCCGCCGAGGTCGTCCTTCATCATCTTCGCGTACGACGCGAGGGCCCGCTCCTGAGCCGTGGAGTCGGTGGCCTCTCGCCACGCCACCATCGCCTCGGTGGCCCTGCGGGCGGCCTGCATCGCGTAGGCGATGCCCTCGCCGTTAAACGGGTTGACCATGCCCCCGCTGTCGCCCACCAGCATCATTCCTGGCACGTAATGAGGCTGGCGGTTGAAGGCCATCGGGATGGCTGCACCTTTGATCTCACCCACCTGGGCGCCGAAGTTCCAGTCCTTGGCCGAATGCTCGAGCCAGTCCTTAAGCAGGGCCTTGTGGTCGAGCTTGGACGGTTTACCCCTGGCGCTGAGGGTGCCGAGTCCCACGTTTGCCGTGCCGTCGCCGAGCGGGAAGATCCAGCCATAGCCAGGGAGCAACTTCGAGTTTCCTCGTTCGCCGTCCCAGATCTCGAGGTGGCCCTCCATCCAGTCCTCGGCGTGCCGGTCGGTCTCCAAGTAGGTGCGCACGGCCACGCCCATCGGGCGATTCTTTGTGCGTTCGATGCCGAGGCCAAGGGCGATCCTGGCGCTCACGCCGTCGGCCGCGATCACCAGGGGCGCGCGGTATTCGACACTCTCGCCGATTTTGCGGCCCTTCTCATCGGTCTGGCGCGCAGTCACGCCGACCACCCTTCCGCCGCCGCCAAAGCCGTCCTTGCTCTCGTCGCGTAGCGCCGCATCGACGTGCCAGCCCTCGCGGATATCGGCGCCCGCCGCTCGAGCGTGGTTGGCAAGCCGGTGGTCGAACTGCGCGCGTGGCAGGCTCAGCCCGTACTTGGGGAACGAGTCGAGATCGTGCCAAGGGAATTCGAGGCGGTGACCGCCGCCGACCATGCGCAGTCCCTGGCTGGGGAGCCAGCCCTCGTCGCGAGGAGTGGGCAAGCCGATGAGTTGAAGCTCCTTGACGGCACGCGGCGTGAGCCCGTCCCCGCATACCTTCTCGCGTGGGTAGTAGGCCTTTTCGAGCGCAATGACGTCGAAGCCCTCGGTGGCGAGGTAGCGGGCGGCTGCCGCCCCACCGGGGCCCGCGCCCACAACGATGACGTCGGCTTCGGTTTTCACGCCTTCCAGCCTAAGCGGAGTAGGACAGTGGTCCTGCCAGTGGCGCTAGGCCGCGGTTCCCGACCATGGTTTCGCCTCGCCTAGGCTGTTTAGGTGAGCATTGATGCGGCCGCACCTGGCCCCTTGACGGTCAGCACGGTCGCGATCCCCGACCCTGGCGACCTCCTCGCCGCACTTCCCGAGCAGGGCATATCTTGGGTGCGCCGCGGAGACGGCATGGTCGCGTGGGGCGAAGTGGCACGTTGCAACACCTCCGGCGCTGCCCGTATGGACGAGGCGCTGATGTGGTGGCGGCGCATGACCAGGCACGCCTCGGTTCGCGACGAGGTTAAGACGCGGGGCACCGGCTTGATCGCCTTTGGTTCGTTCTCCTTTGCCGACGACTCGGCCGCCGGCAGCACGCTCATCGTCCCCCGCTATGTGCTTGGCCGCGTAGGTGGCCGGAGCTTCTTCACGGTCGTCGGCGATGCCAGCAGCCCGCCCGTCTCACTCGCCGACGCTCTTGCGGGGGCCACTCCCGTGTCGCCCCTGCCCCCAGTGACCGTCGACGCGGGTGACGAGCCCGTCTGGTCCTCCGCCGTCGCCGCAGCCGTCGCGCGCATCGGGGCAGGCGAGATTTCCAAGGTGGTGCTCGCCCGCGCGGTCGAGGCCCGCGCCGATGGCCCCATCGATGTGCGCGCAGTGCTCGCCAACCTCGCCGCGGACTACGACATGTGCTGGACGTTCCACGTTGACGGAATGATCGGCGCCACCCCTGAATTGCTGGCTCGGGTCGACCACGGCTTGGTGACGTCGCGAGTGCTCGCTGGCACGATTCGCATGACGGGCGACGACATGGGCGACCTCGCCCGCGCCGCCAAGCTCGCGCGCTCATCTAAGGACCGCGAGGAGCACTCGTACGCGGTGGGTTCCGTGATGAGGGTGCTCGCGGATCACTGCGCGTCCGTCAACGTGCCAGACGAGCCCAGCGTGCTGCACCTGCCCAATGTCATGCACCTCGCGACCGACATCACCGGCGCCCTGTCGACGCCGGTGGGTGTGCTCGACCTGGTGCGAGAGCTCCACCCGTCAGCGGCGGTGTGCGGAACACCGACGCTCGCGGCGGCCCGCGTGATCGATGAACTCGAGGGCCTCGATCGCGCCCGTTACGCGGGCCCCGTCGGGTGGGTAGATGCGGCGGGCGAAGGCGAGTGGTGCATCGCCCTGCGTTCCGCAGAGATCGTGCGCGACGACCCGTCGACGCTCAGGCTCTTCGCAGGCTGCGGAATAGTAGCGGCCTCCGACCCCGCCTCTGAATGGGCGGAATCGGAGGCCAAACTCGAGCCGATGCGAGCGGCTCTGCGGGCTACTTTGGGCTAGGCACCTGACGCACCCGGCCCGCCGTGGTGATTAGGCGTTGGTGGTGTCCGTGGCGTTGGCATTGGCGTCAGCCGGGCCGCCGTGCATCCCCTGGCCGCCGCCGCGCGGGCCGGAGCCATCACCGGCGCCGGCACCGGGACCTTGACCCTCACCGCCTGCGGGCCGTGCAGGCGCGTCTGCTGCGGAGCCAAGCTTCACCGTCACGTCGGTCGACGCACCGTCGCGATCCACGGTCACCGTGACCGAGTCTCCAGGCGCCATGCCTCGCAGGATCTCGCGCACCTGCCAAGAGTCGGTGATCTCCTGGCCGTCAATCGCCGTAACAACGTCGCCTTCCTGGAGCCCGGCGACGGCCGCGGGGCCATCGGCGACCACGTTCCGCACTACCGTGCTGTCGGACGTGCCAACCTGACCGAGGTGGGCGCCCATCCAGGCCACGTCCTCAGCGGCAGGAGGTGCGGGGCGGTCTTCGGGGCTGCCGACCGTCATTGACGTGGTCTTTTCAGAACCGTCGTGTGTGTAGACGATCGAGAGCTTGTCGCCCGCCGCGGCACCCTGGAGCGCCTCACGGATCGAGGCGCGGTCCTCCAAGGAAAGGCCGTCGATGCTGACCACTAGGTCTCCCGTTTCCAGGCCTGCGGTGTCAGCCGGGCTGCCGTCGATCACATTCACGACGGTGGCGCCATCAGTGGTCGCGACGATGCGTGCGCCAAAGTACGGTCGGTCCATCGCCGCGCCGTGGCGGGCCATGGTGGTCGTTGTGGCCGTGGAATCGTCGGTCGTGTCGGCAGCGGTAGCGGTGCCGGTGGCGGTAGCGGACGGTGCGATGGCAAACACGAGGGCGCCGGCCGCGAGTGCGCCCGTTCCTAGGGCCAAGCTGCGAGTAAGACGTGAACGGAACATGATGTCCTCCTTGGTTTGATCGGTTATTCCGATCTCACCGTGCGGACCTTGGGGCAACCTCTGCGCCACCTGTGAAAGCCCTGAGACTCAGGACCTAGCGACGATGCTGCGAACCATCGAGCTGCTCCCCGAAGGCAGCCCGGTCACCTGCACATCGGTGCCCGCGGTCAGGTTGAAAAGGCGCGCGCCCAGGAATGGGCTTCTCCCAGTCGCGCCGTCTGCATCGCCCTCAACGGTGGTTAACACCAACACGTCGCCAGATGGAGCTCGCAAGGCTTGCGGTGTTGTCTTGTCTGGAGGGGAGTCAACCGTCCCCATCACGGTCCCGTCGAGGGTGGAGAAGACGTACGGAGAGCCGCCCCAGTCGCCCCACATCAAGAGGTCGTCTGCCACGAGGTACACGTAACCTGCACGCACCGGAAGCGTCAGCGGGCTCTCGGTACGAGTCACGGTGTCAAACAGGGACAGGCCCTGCACCCCATCGTCGGTGGTGTCCCCAAGCAGCATCGTCGTGTCGTCCACCCAACCGTACGGACTCCCCGCAAGACCGTGCAGTTCGTCCGCGCTCGTGGGAACCGAATCCTGCCGGAACAGATACTCCTGCTCTTCAGAGGGCGCCTCGGACTTGTACGTCGAGCGCCACACCAGGGTTCCATTGGGGCTGAACATTGAGTGGTCGTCCAATTGGACGTTCGGCCATGGCAGGTCCTTGCCGTCGAGCCGATAGGACCGCGAAGATTCTCGCGACATGCTTGTGTTGTAAATGACCCCATCGACTACCTGGACATTAAGGGGATCCGAAGCGTCGGTCGCAAGCACTGTGGACTCCCCCGTTGCGGGATCGACCACGGACCAGGTACCCGCACAAACCTCTGCGCACTGGTCCGCAGCGAACACCCAGACGCCCCGGTCATCGAACCGGAAGGCCCATGTGGACTCGAGTGAGCCGAGCTCGATGGGTTCACTCGCTTGGCCGTCCAGTGATACCGGAATCGCGACATAGCTTCCGTCGTCGCGGCGCAGTGAAAGCACGAAGGCCAACGTCGACCCGTCGGACGCCTCGGAGGATGGCGACGGGCTAGCCTCTGGCGCGGACGATGCCACCCTGACCGCAGGCGTCGGGCTAGGCGATACCACCGTTGACGCCGCCGCGCACGCCGCCAACATCCCGGCCACAACCGAAATCCCCACCGTCTTCAGCACGTTCATGTTCCCCCCAAAGGGCCAGCGACTTTCTGACTATAGCGCGCGAAAGCCCCCTGGGTCCTGCGTTGCCAAACTGTTACAACAGCGCCTCGACCACCTCGACGCCCTCAATCGGCGCGGCCAAAATCGCGGCGAGCGCCTCGGAGGACGCTGCGTGCACGTGGCTCGCGCCATATGCGAGCGCGAGCGCGCTGAGGTCGACTCCGTGCGGCGTCGTGAATACGCGCCGGACCACGTCGGCCGGCGCCTTCGCGTGTTCGAGGTTGTTGAAGATCGTGCCGCCGCCGTCGTTGACCACCACAAAGCGCACGTTGGGCCTGCGCTCCTCGGTGCCGATGAGGAGCCCTCCCACGTCGTGAAGGAACGTCACGTCGCCAAGCAAGACGCTCACCGGCTTGTCGAGAGCAAGGGCGAGGCCCATGGCCGTCGATGTGGTGCCGTCGATCCCCGCCAGTCCCCTATTCGCCACGAGGATGGGCGCCTGGCCAACGGGCCACGCGGGGGCGACCGCGTCGACCATGCGAATGGGTCCAGAGGCGCCGAGCATTGCGACGTCGTGCGGCCCCAGCGACTCGACAAAGACACGCGCGACCGCGCGGCCATCCCACGTCTCCTCGGTCTTCGAGCACTCTTCGCACGACGAACGCCACGAGGCGAGCCACCCGCTGTCGACCTTGCCCGGAGCGAGCCACTCGTCTGGCACGCCTGGGAGCACTCTTTCCGCGTGCCTGGGCACCTCACGCCAGCGGGCGCCGTGCGCAGCAACAAAGAGCATCGGAGCTCTCTCGATGAGGCGCTGCACCGGGCGCGACAGCGTCGGACGCCCAATCACCACCACTTGATGGACCTTTGCCGCGAGTTCCTGGCCCTCGTGCGTGGCGAGCATGGGTACGTAGCAGCACAGTGCATTGTCACCTGAGCGCGCTCCCGAGGTCGGCTCGGCGAGTAGAGGCCAGCCGTGCGCCTCGGCCACCTTGCGTGCCACGTCGCCTGCTCCGTCGCCCGCGATCACGATCCCCCGTTCCGCACGGGGCAAACCTCGAGACGTCAGCGTGATTCCGCGTAGACGCGAGCGCGTGCGGTCGAACAGAGTCGCCTTCTCGGGGTCGATGAGGGGCCAGGGGCCCGCGTCGGGGCCAAGCGGGTCGCGGAACTCCACGTTCAAATGCACGGGACCTGGGGCAGACGCGATGTCCTCGCGATCGGGAACGCCAAGGGCCCAGTGAACCGCGCGCGCGGCAAGCAGGGTGGCCCTGCCCGCCCTCTCGTTCTCGAGCGGCGCATTGGCCTCGGCCTCCCAGCGCACAAACTGGCCGAAGATGCCCTCTTGGTCGGTGGTCTGGTTGGCGCCAATCCCGCGCAGCTCGCTGGGCCGGTCCGCGGTGAGCAGGATGAGTGGAATTCCCGAGTGGTGCGCCTCCATCACGGCAGGCAGCAGGTTGCCGACGGCCGTTCCCGACGTGGTGACGAGCGCAACCGGACTCGCCTTGCCTTCCAGAGCCCTCGCCCTGGCAATACCTAGAGCGAGGAAGGCCGCAGAACGCTCGTCAATGCGCACGTGGAGGTTGACGTGTGGCGCGCCGATTGGGGGTGAGTCTGCCGACGCCTGGGCGAGAGCGTGGGCGAGCGGTCCCGAGCGCGAGCCTGGGCACAAGACGAAGTCCCCGACTCCGTGCGCGGACAGTGCGGCCACGAGTTCTCGTGCGAAGGCCGCAGCCGGGTGGATCATGCCGTCACTCTAAACGGAACGGGAGCGAGCCGCCCCGCGATGGGCGCGAGTGTGGTCTTCACCGTGTCGGTCGCCAGCAAGGTCCCCGTTCCGAGGCCGTGGGCGAAGGGCTGCTCTGGGATCGCGAGTGCGGCCGCGAGCGCCGCGGCCAGCCCCACCGAGGATTCCATCGCGGAGGACACCACGACGGGCAGGCCGTAGCGCTCCGCCATCGCGACGACCGCTCGCGCACCACCAAGCGGCGAAGGCTTGAGCACCAAGACGTCAGCCGCCTCCGCCCGCACCACGGCGTCGACGTCCCCCGTCAACCTGATCGACTCGTCGGCGGCGATGCGCACCTCGACGAGCCTGCGGACGGCGGCCAGTTCGCCGATGGTCGCGCACGGCTGCTCGACGTACTCGAGACCCCCGATGCCTCCCGCACGGGCCGCCGCCTCGAGCGCCGCGATCGCGGCGGGTGCCGCGGCCAGCGGCCACACGCCGTTCGCGTCGACCCTGATTTGCCCTCCGGCCCCCAGTACGGCAGCGACCGCCTCGACCCGAGCGCAGTCCGCGCGCAGGGTGGCGACCGGATCCGGGTCACCTCCTCGAGGGCCCCCCACCTTGACCTTGGCGGTGCGGCAGCCGTACGCCGATGCGAGGGCGGATGCGGCCATGGGGTCAAGCTCGGGGATGATGGCCGCGCATTCGACGTCGGCGTGAAGGGGCGTGGGGAGCAGGCCTTGGGCCGCCTCCATCGCGGCGGCCCACCAGCGTCCGCGCTGCTCAGGGCTGTAATCCGCAAAGGGCGAGAACTCGCCCCACGCGTCGGCGCCGTCGGGGCCCGTGCCGCGAAAGAGAACGCCGGAGCGCTCCGTCAATCCACGGAACTGCGTCGTGAGCGTCACACGAAACGGGCGGAACTCCATGAGCCCACCCTACGGTGGACGGCGTGCCCTCCCCCGCAGCCTGCAGCCCGTCGCGCACCACCACGACCGCCACCCGCCGCCCACCACTACCCGCGACCGCCACTATGCGCCGCCACCACCACCACCACCGTTGCGAACCAATCTGATGCGCGACGTGCCACGGATCACCTCCCAGACCAGTCTGAGCTCGGAGCGTCGGCGGCCATTTTGGTTGGGAGACCTGGTTGGGAGACCTGGTTGGGAGCCCTGGTTGGGGGCCCTGGTTGGGGGCCCTGGTTGGGGGCCCTGGTTGGGGGCCCTGGGTGGAACTCCCGCGGCGCCGCGGACGCGAAGAGTTGTCCTCCAGGTAGCCAGTGCTTCCTAGGGCTCGGCCAGTGCGCCGATCGGCACCACCATCTGGTTGCTTCCCAGGGGCAGTGTCGCGCCGCCGATCACGTTGCGATACACGCCGTCGACGCCGATGACTCCGACCCCGCCCGCACCCGTGAGCCACACCTCGTGGCTCCCCGCCCGCGGCGACCACCACAGGTTGCCCGCGGGCGCCTCGACGTGAGTCTCCACGCCGTCGTGCGACCACGTGAGGCCAGGGAGGCTTGACGCGTCGGCCGACCGGTTGACGAGCACGCCGTCGCCCAGGGCCGCCACCTCGACATAGCCGCCATTGCTGTTGATGACCTCCGAGATTGTCGGCGAGTCGGGGTCCGGAGACCATTTACCAGTAGCGAGGTGGAGCGCATAGGGAGCGGCGTTCGTGTCTGTGAAGCAATATGACAGCACACGCGTCGAGGTGACGTCGATGGGGTTGCAATACGACTGTCCCTCGGGATCGCCATGCCACAGGTTCCCGTTTGCGTACCAGAAATTGGCGACATCGGGCCAGCTCACGATCGCGGCGCCGTCGTACGGCCACACGCGGCTGTCGCCTACCGTCCACAAGCCTTCGGTGGTCCACGAGCGTGCATCGGGCGCGAGAAGCGCGCTCACCGACTGCGCCGGAAAGTTACCGAACCACACGCGCCAGCCCTCGCCCGTCCAAGAGAGCGAGCCAGAATCCATCGGCGCGCGCGTGACCACGGTGGTGGAACCGGTGTCGAGATCGACCCACACCAGCAACTGGCCGGGGGCGCCGTCCGCGTTGAGCTCCAGCATCAGGGCATGCCCCTCTGGGTCGATGGCGAGCCCGTAATAGGTGGCTCCCGTCATTCCAGCGGCCGCCGTCCACGCACTCACGTCAAGAAGCGAGTATGCATCGCCGTCGGGGGAGGCGAGTGCCAGAGAGGTGAGCTCAAGCCCCGGATCGCCCACGGCGTTGAGGTACTGAGTGTCGACCACGACCACCCATGAGTCGTCGAGCCGGTTGAGCACCTCAGAAGTGACGGGAGGGAGCGTCAATCGGTCGCAAGGGCCAGCGCCGCAGGCCGCGACATAGTCCGCGCCAAGCTCCTCCACGTTGGACACCTTCCCGATGGTCACCGACGGCCCAGGTACCGGATCGAACGCCGCATCGGCCGCCGCGGCATCGGCAGTAACCATCTGGGCGCGTGCCTGCTCCAAGAGTTGGGCGCGAGAAGGGATCGGAGCACTTGGCGAGGGAGAGACGCCGAGTGACGGCGGATTGACGATCGCCGGATCATTCGCGTCCCCAAGGAGGCTCGAGGCGACTCCCACCCCTATGGCAAGGACAGCCACTGACACCGCCGCGAGGGCCACCGTGCGGACGGCCCTCCGCCGGCGAACTCGCGCAACCACCGCACCCACAGGAGGCTCCACCGAGAACCCACCCGCCGTGGCGGACTCACCCCGCTCGAGGCGGTCTCGCAGGCTGTCGCTCATGAGCGTCCTCCTTGGGCAACGACGTCCGTGGTTTCGTCATCTTCGGCGCGAGTCCCCAAGGCCATCGCGAGCGCCACGACTCCCTCGTGGACGTAGCGCTTGACCGTCCCTTGTGACAGGTGAAGAGCGTCGGCCGTCTGGGCGAGCGACTGGTCCGCGAGGTAGCGCAGCGCGACGCATGCCCGCACGCGGGGGGCGAGCGCCGCCATGGCGGCCGCCAGGTCCGCATCGGCCTCAACGGGTACGGCATGGGATTCGATCAGCTCAGCGGGCGCCGCTACCCGCTCTCGCCGGGACCGCCGTTGGCTCGCGCACACTCCGTCGATGAACCGAGACGCGATCACCCGGCGCACATAGGCCTCGGCCTGGGCGGTGGATTCAAAGCGAGCGGATCGGGTGAAAGTGCGCACGAGCGCGTCCTGCACCAGGTCCTCAGCTGCCGCCCGGTCGCGCTCCAGCAGATACGCGTACGCGACGAGCGCGCGATAGCGCTCACGCGTGAGTGCCTCAGCGACCGGCTGCCACGTGCTCATGACCCTCCCCTACGGCCACCTTAAGCGGCTCATGACGCTAGAACGGCGCGGCTCACTCAAAAGGTTGTGCCCCGGCTACGCTCGACGCATGAGCGAGCTTCCCTCTCAGGTTTCCGATCTGATGGACCCCACGCAGTGGCGGGCCATCGATGGCTTTCCCGATGCCGATGTCACTTATCACCGCTGGGTCGAGCGTGGAGTGGATCGCGGCGCCAGCGGTGACGGCTCCGGCAATGACGGCTCCGGCAATCGCGGCGCCAGCGGTGACGGCTCCGGGAGCGACAGCTCCGGGAGCGACGGCTCCGACGACCACAACCGTGCCGAGCGCGACCTACCCGCCGTGCGCATCGCCTTCAACAGGCCAGAGGTGCGCAACGCGTTCCGCCCGCAGACGGTCGACCAGCTCTACCGCGCGCTCGACCACGCACGCATGACGGCCGATGTTGGCACCATCATTCTCACGGGCAACGGGCCCGCCGACGACGGAGTGCACGCGTTCTGCTCCGGCGGCGATCAGCGCATCAGGGGCCGCGACGGTTACCTCTACGAGGGCACGGCTGCCGACGCCCCCGCTCACGGAGGCCGGCTTCACATCCTCGAGGTGCAGCGCCTCATGCGCACCAGCCCCAAGGTGATCGTGGCCGCGGTCAACGGCTGGGCGGCGGGCGGCGGACATTCGCTGAACGTGGTCGCGGATCTCTCGATCGCGAGCCGCGAACACGCGCGCTTCAAGCAGACCGATGCCAACGTCGGCTCGTTTGACGCGGGCTACGGCTCGACGCTGCTCGCCCGCCACGTGGGCGACAAGCGCGCCCGCGAGATCTTCTTCCTCGCCCGCGAGTATTCCGCGGACGATGCGGAGCGGTGGGGCGTCGTCAACGAGGCCGTGCCCCACGCAGAGCTCGAGGCGAGGGCGCTCGACTACGCGCGCATCGTCGCGACCAAGTCGCCGCAGGCCATCAGGATGCTCAAGTTCGCCTTCAACCTCGCCGACGACGGCCTCGCGGGCCAGCAGGTGTTCGCCGGAGAGGCCACCCGCATGGCGTACATGACGGACGAGGCTCAAGAAGGGCGCGACGCGTTCCTGGAGCGCAGGGACCCGGACTGGCGCGACTTCCCTTACGCGTTCTAGGGCCGACGCGCGAATCGGCCGGGTGCCCGCGCTCACGGTCGCGGCACCGCACTCACCGGCGCCACCCCGCAGGACGCGAGGTCAATCGGCCAGCGGCACCATCGCCGCGATCAGCTCTTCCACGTTGACCGAGCCCACCCGGATGCGGCTGTCTCCCACGCCGTACGGAATCCACAGCCGCCCGTCGTGAATGATGCCGCCGCACGAATAGACGACGTTTGGTACGTAGCCCTCGCGCTCCTGCGGGCTGATCAGTGGGTCCTCGAGGGTGGCGATCACCTTGGACGGGTCCTCCAGATCTAGCAGGATCGCGCCGATGCAGTACCGCCGCATTGGCCCCACGCCGTGGGTCAGCACCAGCCAGCCGTGCTCCGTCTCCAGAGGTGAGCCGCAGTTGCCTGTCTGAATCAATTGCCACGTGCGCCACGGCCTGCGCAGCGTCGTGGGCTTGCCCCATACCCGCCCGTGCTCGGAGCGTGACACCCCCAGCGTCTCGCCGTCCGAGCGCGTCAGTGCCACCAACTTGCCGCCAACGTGACGCGGGAACAGCGCGATGCCCTTGTTCTTGGCGGCCGCGCCCGACATCCGGTGGATGTCGAACGTCACCAGGTCCGGCGAGATGATCAGCCGCGGCGCGATGTGCTTGCCGTCGTACGCGGTGTACGTGGCGCGGTAATCCTGCGTGCCGTCGGGGTGCGCGCACAGCACAAAGCGGGCATCCTCCATCCCGTTCACCTCGTCACGGGCCGCCGGCATGAGGATGCGCTGCGACAGGTTCGAACCGGCCGGGAACGCGGAGCGGTAGGCACTCTCCACCACGGCGTGCAGGCGTTCCACATACTGGCTGTTGAGGTGGTGCGAGGTCAGCACGCTCGGCAAGTCATGGATGGCCTGTTCGAAGTCCGCCACAGAGAACTTCTCGGGCAGAAGCCGAGCCACGGCGTGAGCGAGTTCCACACCGTGCCCGCGCATCTCCGCCTCCACGGCCACCATGAAGTGCTCACGGATCCACAGCGGAGCGAACGTCTCACCTGGTAACAATGGCATCGCCCGCTCGCCAAAGGCCCACGCGGCGCCCGGCCCGATCACCGCCGAGATGAACTCAATGGAGGAGATGTGCCCCTCGCCGATGCCGCGCAGCGACACCGCCACTCGCAGTTGACCCGGCTCCAGCCCGCTCTGGTCGGGGTGCCGCACCGCGCTCGGGTTGCATAGCGCTGCGCCCTCGACCGCGTACTCCGCGGTGAACGCCGCTCCCATCAACAGCCTGCGCGCCGGGCTCATGTCCGCGAGGTCTTCCGACGTCAGGGCCACCGAGTCGGCGTGGTTTATCAGGGCGCGCGTCAGGTGCTCCGCCTCGCCGGTGTACGCGCTCACCAACCGTTCCGCCTCAGCCTCGACCTCGGCCTCGGGCAACGCCATGATGCGCCGGACGATGCCGCCCACCCGCGATTCGTCCTCGTGTGTGTCCTCGCCCGGCAGGAACAGGGTGAGCACGATGCGCGACAGGTCGGGGTCGAGCTGCGTGCCGGCGTCGGTGACCGTGACGGTCATGGGGTGCCCCTCGGTGTTGAGGTTGCGGCCTGAAGGCCGGTGCGCAGGCCCAAGCGATGGGCCAGCTGGTGGGTGGTCAGCGCGGCGAGCGTGGACTCCGCGCCGCGATTGGTGTTGCGACCGTTCGCCGTGAGGCCGTCGAAGCCCGCGCCAGTGGCAGGGTCGAACATCGGCGTGGACGCATCGTTGTCTCCCAAGAACCACTGCCAGGCGAGCCCCACGCCAGCGCGCCAATGCTGGTCGCCTGTGATGTCCCACGCGCGTGCACAGGCTTGGGCAAGCGTCGCGGCTTCGATCGGCTGTTGGTCGAACTGCGGGCGACGATCGTTCGGCCCCCACCCTGACGTCCCTGGGAAGGACAGCGCCCCGTCCACCGTGATCACGTCGAGGTAGAAGCCGAGCATTGCCAGCCCCCGATCAACCATTGCGGGGTCGCCCGTTGCCGCCCCGCCCGCTAGGAGCGCCTCGGGCATGATTCCGTTTCCGTATCGGAGGCGAGGCTCGGGCCACAGCCATGCTCCAGCGCCTCCGAGGGAGGGCGTGAGGGGTGGGAGCATCGCATCGGCACGCGCGATCAGGTCGCGAGACGCCGTCGCCACCCCCTGTACTCCTGCGCTCAGCGCCTCGGCGGCGCCGACGGCGGCGAAGAGCGCGGCGTGGAGGTCCTGCGTGTGCCAGCAAGCAGCACGGATGAGCGCGTTCGCGGCCCGCGCTGCGACCGCGGGGTCGGCGGCCAGGGCGGCCGTGACGCCGAGTGCGCCGATCGCGCGGCCCCACCAGTCCCCGCCCGCGGGGGTGTCGCTCCACGTGCCGTCGGCGTGCATCCGGTTATGTGCCGCGCCATTGGGTTGGACGGCGTTCTCGAGAAACTGCAGGTAGGTCTCGACGAGGCCGTCGAGTGTGGGCACGGGGCGGCCGGGCGTGGGGTCAGGCAACTGGGCGGAAGGCCCGCCAGCCGCGACCAGCGCGGATTCCCTCACCACGAAAGCAAGCGCCCGCGCGACGTCGTCGGTGCAATAGCCGTGCTCGATCCGCGGCTGGTCCTCCAACGCATGCTCAAACAGGCCGTGCCCGTCGCTCATGTGACACAGGTGCGCGAGCGGAAGCAGGATCGCGCGACCGGGCGGACTCGCGAGCGCAACTGACCTGGCCTCGAGGGGGTGGGGCGTCACGCGGCCACCGATGCGCCGATGGCGCGGGCCACCTTGCGGAATCGCTCGCCGACGGCGGGCCACAACGCGTCGAGACCCCATTGGCGCCCGATGCGCGACATCTCTTGCGCCTCGTCCGGGTGAGTAAGGACCCATCTCACCGAACGCGCCATGGCCGCAGGGTCGCGGTGAGGCACCACGATGCCCGCGCCGGTGCTCAACAGCTCGATGGCGTGCGGGAACGCGGTGGCCACCACCGGGATGCCAGCGGTCACCGCCTCGGCCAGCACTCCGGAGGTGATCTGCGACGAGGAGTCGTAAGGGAGTAGCACCACGGAAGCCTCGCTGACGTATCGCCCAAGCGTGTTCAGGTCCAGGTAGTCGCTGTGAAACTCGACCACATTGTCAAGGCCCAAGGTGCGCGTGATGCGCTCGAGCTCGCGGCGATATGCCTCGCCCTCGCGGGCCATCACCTTGGGGTGAGTCTCTCCGACCACGCGGTACGTGGGGGGCGTGTGCATGTCGCCGAGGTGCGCCATCGAGCGGATACCCCACTCGATACCCTTGCCTGGGCCGATCAGCCCCCACGTCAACACGACGGGGTTCGCGGCAGGGTCGGGGCTGCCGGGATGCGGCGGCGCGACGCCGTGCGGGATCATCTGCACCCGAGCTCGGCCCACGTCGAACACCTCGCGCAGCCGCAGCAGGGCCGCATCCGACATCACCACACAGGCGCTAGCGAGCCGCACGACGTCTTCGAGCACGCTCTTCTGGTGGGGCGTGGGAGTGTCAAGCACCGTGTGGATCACCACAATGGTCGGGACGCGCAGCAGCCGCATCACCTCGACAACGTCTTCGCCGTCGGCGCCGCCATAGATGCCGTATTCGTGTTGGATCACGGCGACATCGGTGCGGTTGAGGGTAGCGGCCGCGTCACGCACGCCGTTGGGTGAGCCGTTGACGAGGGTGGTGACCACCGTGAGGTGCGTGGCCGCGCGGTTCACGTCGGCCAAGGTCTCGACCGGAGGAGAGTCGACCACCCGCACGCCCACCACGCTGTCGCCTTGGACGCCTATCACCCCTGCGAGCGCATTGGAGAAGGTGGCCAGCCCGCATTTGGTGGGGGGCATGGAACTGAGGAATCCGAAGGTCGCCATTTCGCCCGCCTCGCTGCGCTTTAACGCTGATTCACCAGGGGACCTTCCTCGACTGTACGCCTGGCGCGTCGGGATCGCTCGCCGAGCGGTCGCGTGCGGAATCCCCGCCCAGGACCGCACACCGCACGGGCACTAAGAGAAGTCGGCGCTACCCAACGCGATGCCGCCATTCGGAATCAGCTCGATCCACGTTTGGCCAGGAGCGAGCAATACCGGTTGCCCGTCCTCGGTGGTGAGCACAAAGGGCGATGTACGGTCCGCCTTGCTCCAAAGGATCGGGGTGTACTTTCCCCCCGTCGCGATGAAGCCAGGGCTGTTGCTCACAATCATTTGCGATACGGGCAGGTCGTGACTCATGTTGATGGTCACGAACATGACGATCACGTTGGTGGCGGAGATCCGCGTGCCGTCGACCGTGACGTCGGGATCGGTGAACTCGGAGCGCAGCCACGTCCCCGACGCCTCGTCCCAGTCCCACTTTGGCTCGCCATACCGCGACATCTTGAGGTCGATGTGGGTGGCGGGCGTTCCCGACGCTATTGCCGTCGCCTCGGACGCCGGGTAGGCAAACGAGAATTGCGGCCCCGGCGCGACCATGCCAGCGGACTGAGCGAGAACGTCCGCGATTTTCACGTGCAGGTTGTACGGCGCGGGCCTGTCCGTGGTCCGGAAGAACCCCGCGGAGCCAAGGTCCTGAGCGATGAGCTTCTGACCCGTGCTCTTTCCGTAATCGATGACGTACTTGTTGGCCCCTGAGAACACCAGAGGCCCTCCAAACGACCCCACGATGTTGGGGTCCATCTCGCGCATCGACCGCACAGGGCCCACTTCGTCAGGGTAGTTCGACTGGAACACAGCTACCAAGCGCGGAATCCCAGCCTCGACGTACTCCTCGAACACAACGTCGGCGTATTCAAGATTCTTCTGTGGCCGCGAGTGGCTCGGATCGTTGGGGATCTTGATTGAAATCGCTGGCTGTACCCGCTGCTGCGGGGTGGCGCCTGAGGCGTCCATGCCGGTGAACGGCCACGCGACCGCGGGGATCGGATCTGCTGGCGGCTCTACTACGGGTGAGCGCGTCAGTACCGGCTCGGGCGAGAGTGTCACCGCCGCCGGCGTGATCTGTGCAGGCGAGCACGCCGTCACCAGCATGACTGCTACGGCTACGGCCACTGCCCCCACTTTTGCACGCATAGGGGAAGTGTAAGCGGCACTTAGGGTGGAACCATGGAATTCGCGCGCTTAATTGATGGCGCGGCCGATGCGGTCGCCGATGCCCTCGCCGGGCGCACCCGCGGAATCGCGGTCACCACCTCTGGCTCGACCGGGGAACCCCTCGAGGTCTTGCTCACGGCCGAAGCGTTGCGCGCCTCGGCGGCGGCCACCGCGACCGAGCTGGGTTCCGCGGGTCACTGGCTGCTCGCACTGCCCACCGACAGGATCGCCGGCGCGATGGTGGTGGTGCGTGCGGCGCTTGCGGGCTCGGCGGTCACAGGGGTCGCCCCGGGTTCCTTCACGCCCGAGACCTTCGCCGCCGCGACCGACAGACTTCCGCCAAACGCGCCCCGCTTCGTCTCCCTCGTTCCCACTCAACTGCGGCGCTTGCTCGCCTCTCCCGTCGGCCGCGACGCGCTGTCCGCTTTCGACGCCGTGCTCGTGGGAGGAGCCTCCGTTGGAGTCCAGGAGCTTCCCGGCAACGTGGTCCGCACGTACGGGCTCACGGAGACTGCTGGCGGTTGCGTGTACAACGGCCACGCGATCGGCGACACGGCCGTGCGTCTCCATGCCGATGGCAGGGTCCTCATCGCCACATCGTCGCTCGCCGAGGACTACAGGCCCGCTCAGCCCGACGCTTGGGAGCAGTGGGACGAGCGCCGATGGCTGGTCACGTCGGATCTTGGTGAATGGACCGCCGATGGGAGGCTCTCCATCCTTGGTCGCGTCGACGACATCATCACGACGGGCGGCTTCAAGGTGCACCCGCGCACCGTGGAGCAAGCGGTCGACGCGATGGATTGGGTCTCGGAAGTGGCGGTGGTCGGCGCCCAAAACCCTGAGTGGGGGCAGATCGTCGTGGCGTTCATCGCGCCCGCTGAGCGCAGCGAGATCAAGCGCTTGTGGGAATTGCGAGCGGCTCTTGAGCCTTCTCTACCTAAGCACGCGTTGCCCACCGAGCTCGTCGTCGTCGAATCACTCCCCCGACTTCCCTCCGGCAAAGTCAATTACCCCGCGCTGCGCGCCTTAGCTGCCGACTTCGAACGGAATGCCTGATGCCCACCTCTCGCGATTGGATCGACGGCGCACGCCCGCGCACTCTGTGGACGTCGGTCGCGCCCGTGCTGGTCGGCACGGCGGCGGCGGTCCAGCTTGGCTCGTTCAGGCCCGTGGCCGCGCTCTTGGCGCTCGCGGTCGGACTGGCGTTGCAGATCGCGTCCAACTACGCGAACGACTACGCCGATGGCGTGCGCGGCACCGACATGAATCGCATCGGCCCTTCGCGGCTGGTGGCCTCGGGTCGTGCCCGGCCGAGCGCGGTCAAGCATGCCGCGGAGATCGCGTCGGTGGTCGGCGGTGTTGCCGGGATCTTGCTGTGCGTCGTGAGCGGCCAGTGGTGGCTGCTCGTTGTCGGTGCCCTCGCGCTTGTCGCCGCGTGGGCGTACACCGCGACCGCGAACCCGTACGGCTACAAGGGCTGGGGAGAGGTCATGGTGTGGATCTTCTTTGGACCGGTCGCGACCCTTGGCACCCTCGTGACCCAAGCGGGCACCGTGACGTGGTGGGCCATCGTCGCCGCCGCCGCCGTGGGCCTCTACGCGGTGGCCCTGCTCATGGTGAACAACATCAGGGACCGCGAGGGTGACGAGCTGGCGGGAAAGCGGACCCTCGCGGTGCGCCTCGGCAACCGGAACATGCGAAGGCTGTTCATCGCCGTGGTCATGGCTCCCGTCATCGGGGCGATCGTCATGGGGCTCTCGGTTCCGTGGGCGATGCTCGCGGCGTTGGTGGCGCTGCCCGCCGTGCTGGCTGCACTGACCGTATCTTTGGGGGCCTCTGGCGTCGCGCTCAAGCCCGTGTTCATTGGCCTGGGGGGCATCGGCATGGCGTATGCGGTGCTACTCGCGTTCGGCATCGCGGTTTCGTAGGCCGGCCCGCTCGCCAACTCCCCAGACGTCTACTCGACCGCCACTGCTACTCGACCGCCACTGCTACTCGACCGCCACTGCTACTCGACCGAGTCGGCCTCTGCGTCTTCGACGGCGTCGTCGCTCACCGTACCGCGGCGAGACCGATTGATCCAGCCGTCCATTTGCACCGCCGCGCGCCGGCGCATGGCGGGGAACGCGACGTAACTCACCGCCCAACCCACGACGAACGCGATGAGTACCGCCCAGATGTCGAACCATCTGAGGGCCCACAGCGCCGCGTAGATCGCCAAAAAGGTGGCGGTTCTCATGAGCCAGTAGGCAAGTACCTGCATGAAGATAAGGCTACCTGTGGATTCCGCCGTCGTGGTCGGGTTGGTTGAGCGAGCGCGCTGCTCTGATTGCGGTGCTACGCAGCGGCCCGCTGGGTCGGCTCGGCTTCCTCACCCCTCTCGGTCTCCTGGCCCAACGCCGGGCCGTCGCTTGTCGTGTCTTCGGCGTGTTCGGAGTCTCCAGAGTTGCCGAGGTTGGTGGGTTTCGCGTGGTTGCCGTTGGTGAGCTCGATTGCGGCTCGTCCGCCTGGTCTCGGGCGTCGAGTGGGGTCGATTTCGTGTGGCGGGATGAACTCGACGGCGCCAGATCGGGCACGGATCTCCCATCTTTCGCGGTGGATGTCGTGGTGGCAACGGGTGCACAACATGACTCCGTTGCTCAGATCGGATCTGCCACCTTGTTCCCACCAGCGAATGTGGTGGGCTTCGCAGTGTTCCGGTGGTGCGTGACATTTGGCGCAACCGCCGTCGCGTTCGGGCAGCGCGATTCTTTGTGCCCGTGTGAATACGCGTGCGGTGCGCTCGAAGTCGAGTACTTCGCCCTCGTGACCCAGCACCTCGGGCACGATTCCTGAATCGCCGGCAAGGCGCCGCAACTGAGTCACGGAGACGGGTTGCGCGGTGCCGTCGATGGTTCCCAAGCCGCGACCGGAAGCGACGTCGCACAAGTTCATCCTGACCACGATCGTGGTGCGAACCCCGGATCGATCCGTCTCTTTGCACCCGAGCGCATGGCGGCATATCTCGAAGAGGGCGTCGGCCCGCATTTGGCCCACGGTGCGCTGATCGGGCGCAGACGGGTCCTGATCGCGACGGGCACGGAAGTCATGAGTGACGATCTGCTCGATCACGGTGCGGATGGGCGCCGCTGTCACGGCATCGAGCCGGCCCGTGAAGGTCACCATCCCCGTGTGGTCCTCCTTCCAGGCGATGTAGCGTTCGGAGTGTTGGCGCCGCTCGCGTTCCTCGTGCCCGCGCAGGTCCGCGCGCGCCACCGCATTGGTCACAAGACGTCGCACCTCATGTGCGGCCAGGTGAGTGGCTTTGTCGACGAGCCGCCGCTCCAGCGCATGCAGGTCGTCACTGGGAAGAGCGTCCGCGAGAGTCTCGAGGCCCGAGGTGATGAGCCCTGCCGCATCCACCGACAAATCTCCTGCGAGCGTCGCTTCAGCGACTGCCGGATACCGTGGTGCGCTGGGTGTCCCGGCGACCTGTGACGCCGCGGCGGGCCCTTCGGTCACGGTTAAGACCGGTTCCGACATGAGGGCAAGGCCAGCCTCGATCGACCGCATCGCACCCGCATGCGAGCCACCCGTGAGCCGCGCAACCATGTCCCGCGCGTTCCCGTAGCCCTGCCGCCGCGCAAGTCCTCCCCCGGGTAGGTCGGGTGCGGACCGCCTCGCGAGGTCGCCCGCGAAGCGCGCCCGCAATGCGTCCGCCATCCTCCCCAGCCGCGTCACGGCATCGTGCGCCTCGAGAAAGTCGCCCTGCGACAGCCCGCCGACGTCGTAGCGTGCCAGCTCTCCCACCATCGCCGTGACGCGCGCGATCTGCGCCACATCAATTCCCGCCACATCAAATCCCGCCACATCAATGCCCGCGGCGTCAATTCCCGCGGTGCGAGTTCCCACAGCGTCAACTCCAACAGCGTCGATGCCGACAGTGTCGTCCACGGGCGCACCGATAACCGCAGTGCCATTGACCGCAGTGCCGTTCACCGCAGTGCCGTTCACCGCCTCGCCGTGTCTCATGAACCCAGTCAAGCAGGAGGGTCTGACATCCGCTGATCAGGCACGATGCTCTGTGGACAGGGCCAAAAACATGAACCTGTGGGCGACGCCGACCAGTGAAGTGACCACCATCGGCCGCACCCACCACCCCTCGACAAAGACGACTGGCCGCGGGACGACCTTCATGCGCGCGAGTAGAGCGCGGCCACCAGTTCTGCGATGACGGCCACGTCGAAGTCCTTGACGCGAACGGCCTGTTGAGCGTGGAGTGCCGCCCGTGCGTCGGCGTTAGTCAGGAACGCCCCTAGCCTCGCAGCGAAGGCTCCAGTGTCGCGCGGGTTCACCATGGCGGCCGGATTGTCGAGCGTCCACGAGTAGCCGGGGTTGTCTCCACCGAGCACGGCGCCCGCGCCAGCGGCCATCGCCTCGTTGAGCACGATGCCGAAGCTCTCGCCGCCAGTGGCTGGGAACACTGCCAAGTCGGCGGCGGCCAGAAACCCTGGCTTGTCCTGGTCGGAGATGAATCCCTCGAGGCTCACGGCGCTTTCGAGCCCGTGCTTGGCGATGAGTTCCTCGATGCGGCTCGCCAGCGGTCCGCGCCCGCCGATGCGCAATGTGACTCGGCTGCGCGCCTTGGGTGGAAGCATCGCGAAGGCCTCGACCAGCTCGACCGCGCCCTTACGCTCCACGAGGCGGCCAAGGAACGCGACGACGGTGCGCCCGGAGGCATCAGCGGGCCAGGGCTTGGCCGTCACCTGGGCCGTGACCTCGTCGATGCGCACTGGGTTGGGAATCACTGTGGTGTCGATGCCAAAGACCTTCTTTGAGAAGCCAGCCGCAGGGGCGGATACTGCCGCGAAGGCGTCGAAGAGCCGCAGGTTGCGACGCAACCAGAGCCCGAGGGCATGGGTCCCCCAATTGCTCACGGCTCCATTGGGAAGGATGTGAAACGTCGCGACGATGCGCACGTTGCCACCCTGGACTCGCCGGGCCTCGCGCACTACGCGTGCGGCAAAGAACGGCGAGTGCGGGGTCTGGACGTGGATCACGTCATAGCGCTCGGCGGCCAGGTGGGCTCGCAAGCGGCGACGCGACGCTGGGCGCGGCGTCCGCAGCCCATTTCCGTTGAAGGTCACGCCCACGTTGGAGGTGAGGCTCACCACGCGAGCGATGCCCTTGGGAGGCTTGCCCGCCTTACCCGAGCACAGCACGTGGACCTCGTGGCCGCGCTCGCCCATCGCGCGCCCGATGGTCCGCACATACTCCTGGACGCCGTCTGGGCGGGCCAGGGCATCGTCGATAACAAGGGCGATCTTCACGCGTAGAGCCTAGCCGTGGTCTGGCTTGGTCGGCGTGTGGTCAGAAGCCCACGCCGACGCTGCGGTCAGGACGAGTCGGAGTCGGCAGGACCGTTCAGTACGAGATTGAGGCACGTGTCATCCCCTGTTTCCGTCGCGATGTCCTTTGCGACCTTCAGGTACTCCTCCATCGATCCGTTGGCCCGCACGTAGTGACCGGTCGGCTCGATACACGCAAACGCCGCCTCTCGGCGACCGTCGGTGCTCCATACCTCGGCTCGCTCCGGGGACAGTGGCTGATTGATATACACGCTTTCGAGTGGGCCCACCGTCCGCTTGGCGCACTCGGTCACGAGTGTATCGTCCGCGTCAGTCAACTCACGGCCCTCGGGCACCATGATTCCCCAGCCCACGTCAGGCAATCCGAAGAAGCCATCTCGGCTCGGGTCAAAATCGACTTGGAGGCCGCCAGCCGCCACACAGTCGCGGAAGTCAGGCATCACGGCGGTCACGTCGGAGGCCATGACGTAACCCCGGTCTCTCGCCGCCACGTACACCGAATACGTGGACGCAGACATGCCAAGCAGCGCTTGGGCGTTGATCAACTCAACGCCGGTGTGGTCGGCGAAAACCCACTCAAGAGACGAGAAGTCGGGCGGTGAATCGACCGTAGCGGAATTTCCGTTGCCGCAGCCCGTCAGGATCAATCCAGCGCTAACGCCTATCGCCACAGACCGCAGTCCCTGGTTCATTCGCGCCGACAGCATTTCAGCGACACCTCCACGTCATCTCCGATCACCACGCGGTGTGAACGATCGAACAGTCAAGCGGGAATGTCGGGCATGATGGTGTCGGCGAAGCAGCCTTGGCGAGGGCACTCCAAAAACCGATCGGACTCTGTTCAGTCGACCATCCCTGCCACTGGCCGGAAGACAATGTTGCGTAATGAGCCACAGAACCGTTGTACACCTTGACGGCCACTGTTCGCCCTGACGAATTGTCCCAGAAAGACGTCGCGCCCGAGGATCGGTGCCAATATGAATCAAATAGCACGTAGCTCGTGTTGCTGCACGACACGTTTGTATTTCCATCACTGACAGTTCCTGCTGCCGGGCCACTCACAACTATCACCGCAAGCAACCCTCCAACAACCGCAACGCTCGACGTCCGACGTCCGACGTCCGACGTCCGACGTCCGACGTCAAGATCTCATAATGTCCCTCCCTCTTGGTCGAGGCCATGGTGGTTCTCGACTTGGCTCACAGCCTGCCCCCCTGATGAGAGCGCGCAAGCCCCCCAAGATGGGGTCATGGACTGGAATCACCGATCCTTCAGTGCGTTGAGCAAGGTCCCGGCAGGACGCAGCCCCAGCAACACCACCACACCAGTGGCACCCATCACGGTGAGGACCCCATGGAAGGTCACCAGCGTCACAGCTTGAGCAGCATGCGCACCCAGGGCAAGAGCCCCCACCACCCCGAGCCCCCAGCCCCACACGGCGCCAAACGCGGCGAGCACCCCCCATTCGCCTAGTTGCATCACGAGGCGTGCGGCGGGCTTCATGCCGAACGTCGCGTAGATCGCGACGTGGGAGCGTCGGAACCATTGGAGCATCGCCCACAGCAGTCCGAGCAGCGCGGCCGCGGGCACCCACACCCACCGCAGTGGGCGCTCCTGATACGCGTGGGCGTAGTCCACGGTGAAGTCGGATTCAAATAGTCGTGGGTTGGGGATCGCGGGGGCGCCGTCGTACGCAAGCAGGGTGGGCAGTGCAGCCTGGACGGCCGAGTCATGTGCAGCGTCGGTGCGGACGTAACAGGCGTTCGCGTCTCCCGTGAGGCGGGCGGGCACCAGCAACGCGCCGTCGAACTCATCGCCCAGCATCGCGGTGTCGACCGTGCGGAGCGTGAGTGGGTCTGAGGGGTCGGGCGCGGTTCCCAAGGCACCCCTGCGCACAAGGCGCACCACGTCCCCGTCGGCCACGCCCGTGCGATCAACGAAGCCACGCGTGGCGAGCACGGTGCCACCGTCGGCCGGCTGAACGCCCAGAAAACCCAGTGCGCCTGCCGAGACGTCATAGAGCGACACGCGCCCACCGGGGATATATGACAGGGTGCCTGTCGCGTCGGTCCTGGACAGGGCGAACGATGCGTCGATGCCGTCGATCGCACTGAGGCGGTCGCATATGGGCGCGGGGATCGGGTTCTCGCTGTTGTCCTTGCGCGCCCCTGTCACCACGTAGACGTGGCCGCCCGCGTTGATCCACGCCTGCTCGTTGTCGATGAGCCGGGACACGGCCACGGCATCGGCGGCGCCTGGTGCCGCGACGATCCATGCGATCGCGAGGCCCACGAGCAGCGACGTCCAACGCCCCGAGCGCGCGGTGGCGACACCCTCGCGCGCAGCAAGCCCCAGCGGCCAAACGCGGCGGCGTTCACTCCCGCGGCAAATCACACGCCCGCTCAAGCCCGGCTCCGCTCGTGCATGACGCCGTCGCGCAGCTCAAGCACCAGGTCGCAGCGCTCGGCCACCTCGGGGTCGTGGGTGACGATGACGACGGTGCGCTCGCCGTGAGCGCCGATCATCGCTTCCAGCACCGTCGCGGACGTCCTGGCGTCCAGCTGACCTGTGGGCTCGTCGGCCAAGATGATGGGCCGATGCGACGCCAGCGCCCTAGCGATGGCAACACGTTGGGCCTCACCGCCAGACAGGATGCGGGCAGGGTCCGCCTCGTGCCCCGCCAGTCCCACAGCCGTCAGGCTCTCGATCGCGCGCCTGCGGGCCTCCGCACGGCCCGCCCCATCGGAGTAGGCGCCCACGGCGACGTTGTCCAAGGCAGTACGGTCGGGAAGCAACGACACGGTTTGGAGCACCCACGAGGCAGTGTCCGAAAGCGGTCGCTCGACACCAGCGGCATCGATCGCCGCGATGCTCCCCTTCTGCATCGGCAACAGGTGCCCCATGAGCGACAGCAGGGTGGTCTTGCCTGAGCCTGACGGGCCCACGATCGCGGCCGACGTTCCCGCCGGGATTTCGAACGACGCCCCCGCGAGCACCTGATGATCGCCGCGCGGGTAGGTGTAAGCGACGTCGCGGGCGGTCAGCCTCACTCGAGGTCCCCTCGCACATCAGCCGCCCGGAACATCAGCCCGCGCACGTGAGATCCACTCGCACCTCGCGCGGGTTGAGCAACACTGGCTTGCCAACGAGCGAGAGGTCCAGATCTACTGTTCCAAGCGAACCGCCTAACGGCTCGACGACGGTGGGTGGGCCATCGGCCGAGGCAAAGATGCAGGTGCCGCCCGTCGCATCCGTCACCACGGCGGAGCTTGGCACCGACGCAACCGTCAGTGGCGTCGTGAGTTGAAGCGTGCCCACGCCCTCCGTCGCGGTGCCCAAGGTGGCTGCCATGGCGGCCACGGCATCGGGATCGGTGATGCGAGCCGCACCAGGCACATAGGGCGCGGAGACGCCGCCCACCGTGAGCGTCCAATCGCCGTCTGTAAGCGTGCCAGGCGCCTCGGTCACGGTGATCGCTGCGAGCGCCGCACCTGTCTTGAAGAGGGCCGTTCCGGGAGAGACCTGATCGCCCAGATGCACGCTCATCTCGCCCACGGTGGCGGGCGTGGCGCCTATCCACACCAGCGACGCGAGAGACAACACAGTGTTGTCCTTACCGTACCCGTACGCGAGGTTGAACGCCTTGATCGCCTTCTCGGTCGCCGCGCCCGCCTTGCCATCGGCCGGGCCGGTGTCGAAACCAAGCTCGGTCAGCAGACCCTGGGCCGTCGCGACATCGGGCCCCACCAGACCGCGCGCGATGTCCCGGTAGAGGGGCGAACCGGCAACATACGCGACGACGCCTTGGGCGTTGACATCCATGAGGCGAGTGCCGGTGGCGACATCCGATCCGGTACCGATGCCCAGTGCCGTGATAGTCCCGCCCGCCTGGGTGGACGGCGACACGGCATCGGCAAATTCAACGCCGATGCCCACGTTGACTTGGCTATTTCGCTGCGCCGATTCGATGGTGCCAACGAGTGGCGCCGCCGAAGCAGCCGAGTCCAGCGGGGACCGCTCCGCCACGACGAGGGCAACCGCAGCGGCAAGCCCCAACGGAATGACCATACCCAGCGCTACGCCTACGGCCACGCCCGCGTTCTTGATCCCCATGACACCCTTCCTCACGTCGAGCATAGTTGGGTCATGGGCTTTGCTCGCTAGGGCCAGCGTCGGTTCCAGTGCGGAAGACGAACGGATTGTCAGAACCCGCTAATGCCAGCCTCAGCCAGGCAATCGACCGCTCCGTTAGACTCCTGAGCCACCTTCGACGCTTGACGGGCCAAGTCCCTCGGACTCGACGACGGATCCGTCGTGTATCCGTTGCCTTCCAAACACTTCCGGATCACAGGAGCCTGCTGCTCGAGGCGGGCGTCCGTCTTTTCCACCGCGAGAGGCTGTGTCTGGTAGACCATGTTGACCCAAAAGAACTCCTGCTGATCGCATGTGTCGATGCCAGAGATGTCCTGACCGGCATCGAAACCCGCGGTGTATTCGGGCACGATGAGCCCCGAATCATCTTTCTGCTCTCCATACGTAGCGGAGAACCCCGCCGCATTCATGCAGTCGACAGCGGACCTCGCCGCCGCGCGGGTGTCCTCGACGGTAAGGCTGCCGTCCTTTTGGGCTTGCCGCAAGATCGCCAGCTGGGTTTCGCCCGCCCCACCCGTGACCGCCTCTTGGAGCGCGACGTCTACAACTTCCGAGAAGGTCGCAACATGCTCAGGCGGGGAGGACTCGGCCGCGCACCCTGCCAACACTGCGCAAGCCAGGACAGCTGTCGCAACTCTCGTAGCGCGGCGGCTTCTGCGGAACGTGCCAACGCCTGTTGGAATCCGTACTCCGTATGGCAGTGGACCTTTGCGCAATCTGTCAACGCGACTCGCCTCACGGTACGACCTGCCGGAGCACGCCCCCTCCGCACCTTCGTCGCGCATACCACTAAGCGTGGTAAACCCGAATCAGCTGGCAGGTCGCCTGGCCGGTCGTTGCCACCTCGGCGTCGTACTTCCAACTGGTTGTGTAGTAAGTGACACCGTTTGGAGTCCATTGCGCTTGGGCGCCCACACTACCCGTGCATGGGTAGGTCTCCGCCGCGGTGACAGTATTGGTTCCGACGCTTGCACCTATTGCACAGCCGCCGACGTTGACATACTGCAAACTACCACCCAGCCAGCCCGTCGTTGCTGCCGACGCGGGAAGGGAAGTGGAAAGAAGAATCACTCCAGTCGCCGCAATTACTGCCACTTTGTGCAAAACTCCCACGATCTTCTCCTTTTTCATTTTTGCTACCATGTCGAGCAAGGCAATTCCGAACGGAATGACACAACAGAGCGAGCACTGCTCTCTCGAGCAACTTCATTTCAATTCGCCGCGTCGGTAGTCTTCCTGCAGAGGCGACCCCTGTCATTAGCTACACTAGGGGCCGCGTCTTGGCGGAGCAAGCCCCCACATATGGGGTCGATGACCGCGTGTGAGAATGAAAGTAAGTGACACGAAAGCGAGCATCGTCGAGAGGCAGAGACCTCGCACCGCCTGGCATATCAGCCCGCTCACGTGAGGTCCACGCGCACCTCGCGAGGGTTGAGCAACACCGGCTCGCCCACGAGCGAGAGGTCCAGGTCGACGGTCAGCGGGGTCGCCAACTGGAGAGTGCCCACGCCTTCGATTGCTGCACCAAGGGTGGCCGCCATCGCGGCCACCGCGTCGGGGTCGGTGACGAGAGCGGAACCGGGCACGTAGGGCGCGGTGACGCCGCCCACGGTCAGCGTCCACTCCCCGTCCGAAAGCGTGCCAGGGGCCTCCGCCACGGAGATCGCAGCGAGCGCCGCTCCAGTCTTAAACAGTGCAGTAGCAGGAGAGATCTGGTCGCCCAAGTGCACGCTCATCTCGCTCACGGTTGCGGGAGTGGTGCCTATCCATACCAGCGACGCGAGGGACATCGCGGCGTTGTCCTTGCCGTATCCGTACGCGAGGTTATAGGCCTTGATCGCCTTTTCCGTAGCCAAGCCGGCCTTGCCATCGGCGGGACCGGTATCGAAACCAAGCTGGGTAAGCAGGCCCTGGGCGGTCGCAACATCGGGCCCCTCGAGGCCGCGCGCGATGTCCCTGTAGAGGGGCGAACCTGCAACATACGCGACGACGCCTTGGGCATTGACGTCCATGAGGCGAGTACCGGCGGCAACATCCGAGCCGGAAGCGATGCCCAGTGTCGTAATAGTCCCGCCGGCCTGAGTCGAGGGCGAAGCCGCATCGGCGAACTTCACACCAATGCCGACGTTGACCTGGCTGTTCCGCTGCGCCGATTCGATCGTGCCCACAAGCGGCGCCGCAGCCGCTGCGGAATCAAGCGGGGACCGCTCGGCGACCACGAGCGCGACTGCGGCGGCCAGTCCCAACGGAATGACAATGCCCAGCGCGACCCCTACTGCGACGCCTGCATTCTTGATACCCATGACACCCTCCCTGTCGCCGAGCCTAGCGCCGCAGATGCTGCACGGTTCTTCGCGACACTGCTAGCCCATCACGAGTTCAAGGCAGGTGGAGTCACCGGTCTCGTCGAGCAACTTCTTGGCATCTTGAAGAAAGGTATCAAAACTGTCGCTTGCGGAGATCGCTAAGCCGCGATCTTCAAGGCACACAAGCGCTTTGTCACGCCGCGTCGCTACGAACCACTCTTCGGTCGCGGCGACGGATGCCGGTTGGTTCTGGTATATCGCGGTGACATACAGAGAGTTGGCGCCCTGACACGCGTCCGCGACAGGAAGCCACGAATGATCACTGTCGTCAAAACCTGCGGGAGCACTGAAAGTGAATTCTTCGTAAGGAAGTCCGAGGAAGTCCGTCGTCTCGAGGCGCTCGTAGGGAATGCCCGACTTGTCGAAACACGCGAGCGTCAGTTCCACTGACTCACGTACGTCGGATTGCGTGAGAACCCCGTGGTCGATGGCTCTATGAAGGATCTCGGAAGCCTCAGGCGACAGACCGTTGGACTGGGCCTCGTCTATGGGATACCCAAGATATGACTCGACGAATTTTTGGAACTGCCCAGCCTCGGGATGATCTTCTCCAGACGAGCAGGCGCCCGCGAGAAGCACCAAGAGGCCCGTGACCGAGCCTGTCAGCACGTGTCGACGGATCCGAGTTCTCATGCGATCTCCGATGTGATTGAGCGCGCAATGTTGGTGGCGACTTCCCAGCCGCCACCAACATTGCTGAGTCGACTAGAAGACAATGGTGTAGTTAAGCGTGTAGTTCCCGTTGCCAAGCGGCAACCCATTGCAGTCGCTTGAGGTGCTGCGCTTTGCGAAGTACTGGTAGGTCGAGGCCGGGGCGCTAGACCAAGCCACATAACTTCCCTCGTTGACCAATTGGGAGTACAGCCAGACGCCGTTGCTCGCCTCCGCCGTAACCCTGGTGGTCGACGCTGGATTCACGGAGTTCGCCCAGAACGTCATCGCACTTGACGAGGTATGCGACACGCTCTTCAGGGCTTGGTACGAGGAGGCGTCGCAACTGATGGTGGCAGTGCTGGTGGTACTCGTTGCCTGGGCCGCTCCGCTGACCGCGAGAAGCCCGAGCATAGCCACAGCGATTATCGCCCCGGCGCGCGCTCGGTTATTTTTCCTGTGCACAATGATCCCCTTTTTGCTCGTGACATCGTTGTCTGCGAGTGGTGGCCACCCCTCAATGAGGACATTAGCGTTGTTCAATGGGGGGGGGGCAAGCCCCCAGATATACGGCAGGACAATAGTCCTAGGCGAACATCGGCCCAGCTACTTGAGCCCAGAGTACGAGTCCAGCCCTGCGTGGTGCGCGCGTGCAAGTACGCAGCGTCGCGCTACCACTCCCTCGGGGCACCCACAACACCCACGGGGTGGACCGTCGGGTCAAAGCGCATCGTCGGGCGGCCGAGACATCGTGCCTTCGCGCGCCGCTGAGTGCGCGGCTCGGTCGCCGACAGCAACGCTGGCATCGCGGCGTGCATAGTTGGACGCCGCGGCTAATAGCCCAAGACTCCCGCATCGACGGCGCAACTGACTCCGCCGCCGGTCTGGCCAGCAATATCACTTGACTCCTTCACCAATTCCATACCCGACGCCTTGGGGTCGGTGTCATAGCCCGCGTCTTCGAGACACTGACGTATCACAGGCGCCTGCTTCTCAATGAACGCGAGGTTCGCCTCGACTGACGTTGGCTGCATCTGATAAAGCATGCTGACCCAGAACGACTCGGTGGTCTCGCATTGGTCCATGACTTGAACCACATCCCCACCGTCGCTCTTGTGGTCCTGCACGGCGTAGGCGGGAATCGTCACACCGTTCGCAAGCGCCTTCTCCTTGTAGTTGGCCGTGACACCTTGGTTCGCCATACATGCCATGGCGCTGGTCGCCGCGATCTTGGCGTCCTCGAAGGTCACGCCACCATCCGTCGCGGCCCTCTCAAGAATGTCGAGCTGTTGAGCGCTCGCGCCAGCGTCGGTCGCGTCCGCGATCGCCTGGCTAACCTCTGCGTCAAACCCTTGCTCGACGTCGGTCTCTCCACCTGCCCTATAGGAGCACCCGGCGAGTAGCAGCGCCGCGCTTGTTGTGGCGGCGCCAATCCCAAGCCAGCTACGCGCACGCGACGTATCAGTCATCGGTACCCCCTGTCGAATTGATCGTAGCCAGGCCGTAACTACCGGCTCTCAAAAGAAGGCCTCACGAGTCAAAAACCATCGATCGCTGCTTCGTCCAAGCAGTTGACTGCCCCCGGCGCGCTCTGGCTCAACGTCAACGCCCGCCCCAGCGTCACGGAGATGTCCTCGTCCGCAGGCACATCGACATGCTCGCGGCCAAGGCACGCCACAACGACCGGCAACTGCGCTTTGAGGTACGCCTCCCCAGCCTCCATCGATGACGGCTGCGTCTGATAGAGGTAGTCAAGCCAGTATGACTCCTGGATGGAACACTGTTCGTATGCCCGGTCTGCGCTATCAGCTGTCTCGAGGCCGACTCCTCCATACGTGAGGTTTGGAACAGGAACCGAGTTGTTCTGAATTTCGCGGTACTCAGCCGTGAACCCCAGGTCGCGAATGCAATCGACGGTCCGTGTGATCGATTCGCGGGCAACCTCCACCGTGACGTGACCGGCATCTCGCACCCGTGCAAGTTCCTCAAGTTGAAGTTCCGATGCCCCGCCCGCGGCGGCGTCCCTCATCGCCTCTTCAACTTGCGCCACAAATGCCGAACTCGAAGCTGTCAGTGGCGCTTCCGTCGAATCCACCTCCTTTGCGCACCCTGCCGTGGAGAGTGCGAAGACGCCGACAAGCGCCAGAACGCTTGCCGAGATCCTCAAGAGCGGTGGGTCGACTTATAGTTGACTACGGGCCAAAACCAGTTGGGGCGAGTGGCGGAGGACGCGGAATTGTTGAATGCGCCAACAACAATATCGTACGACAACCCGTTCGTGACACGGATGGAAACCTGCACTTGGCCCGGGCAGCTCCAGTTCTCGCTCGCATCGGCGCGGGATGAAGTCATCGTCGAATACACACCGCAACCGTCGAGGGTTTGGATACCATTCGATGATAACCAGTCCGTGGACTGGTATCCCGCTTGGGCCATTTGCGAGCCTGCAATTGCAAGGGCGACCGCAGCCACTGCTGCGAGGAATGCACGCTGAGCATAGCGGAAAGAGATTCGGTTAGTCATGGTAGTTCCATTTCCTTAACCGGGAATGGACTCTCCACCCCCCCCTGTCTTGGACGCTACCAGGCGCGGTGGAAGCAGCGCAACTCCAACTGCGCGGTTGTTCTGGGGCGCCCTGCGACCAGCGATTGCACCACCCGCGAACCGAGTGGTGGGTCTAGCCGTTGCTCAGGCCGGAGCACGAGTGCAGCCCCTGCACAACCAGGTTGACCACGGTGAAGTTCAGCACGATCGCGATGAGACCCCCGATCGCGAGCCACGCGGCCCTGCGGCCAGCCCAACCCTGAGTCGTGCGGGCGTGCAAGTACGAGGCGTAGAGGATCCAGATGACGAACGACCATACCTCCTTGGTGTCCTAGCGCCAATGGCGGCCGCAATTCTCGAAGCGTCGTCGCGCACAGAGCATCGATGACCAGTTCCCCAGTTGATGCGGTCAGGCACCAGGATTCGAGTCCCCAACATGCCGGATGACCTTCTTCAGCGACACGCTCTCCGCCACGCCCTCAACCGAGTTCAGCAGGTACGGTTCACACGCCCTGCCCTCGACCACCCACACACGGTCGGGCCCCAGATCGGCCGTCCAGCACGCCATCAGCACGGCGTCAGTTGTCACGCCCGCGACAACGACCGCGCCCTGACCCACGGAGGTGGCGTCGACATGGAGTCCGGTCTGCGTCACCGAGGTCTCGACGCGCCATGTTCGGTTCCCCACAAGTGGGGCGCCTGCGATCCGCTTCGAGGCGGTGTTCCCGACTACGCTCGTGTCGAAACACGGCAAGACACGGGTGGCGAGGTCCTCATCCGTCCCGGCGTCGCCCTGGACGGCGGTGTCGAGGCACGCACGCAACCCGCCGTAGGACGTGCCGATGTGGAATCACGCGATGCGTCCCGCATCCAACCACGGGTCTGGAAGGGCCGTACACCCCGCCAGCACGCCAGACGTGGCGAGCATCGCGGTTGCCGGCGCCGTCGCGGCGGCGCGACGGAACTCCCGTCGTCTCGGTTCACTCATACGTATCGACACAACCGCTTCGCGCCGGCGCGCTACTTGACCCCTGCATAGGCGTGCAGCCCCTGGACATACAGGTTGACCACGGTGAAGTTCAGCACGATCGCGATGAGGCCCCAGATCGCGAGCCACGCTGCCCTGCGCCCGGCCCAACCCTGCGTGGTGCGCGCGTGCAAGTAAGCGGCGTAGAGGATCCAGATCACAAACGACCAGACCTCCTTGGGGTCCCAACCCCAATAGCGGCCCCACGCGTGCTCGGCCCACATCGCGCCCGACATCACGGTGAAGGTCCACAGCACGAAGCCCACCGCGTTGAGGCGGAACGTGAGCGACTCCAGCACCTGCGGCGCCGGCACGGCCTCGAGCCAGCGCGCGGCCTTGCTCTTGACGGCCCGATGCGGCAGGTTGAGCCACCCAAAGAAGCGGCGACGCTTCTTGAGTTCGCTGTCACGGTCGATGCGCATGACCTGCAGGACAGACGCCGCGCCCGAGACACCGAAGATTCCCGACGCGATGATCGCGATGGGCACGTGAATGACCAGCCAGTAGCTGTCGAGCGCCGGCTGCAGGCCCACCGCATCGCGGTACCAAACCCTCAGCGCGCTTACTACCGCGAAGGCCGCGAAGCCAGCGACGGCTGGGGCGATGTAGGTGATGTCCCTGCGGCGTTGCACCAGCAGGAACACGGCAACCCCCACCATCGATCCCGTGATGGTGAACTCGTACATGCTCGACCACGGCGGGTGACCAGCGTCGATCCCGCGGGTCACCACGCCCACGAGGTGAAGCATCAGCCCAACGAGCATCGCGGCACGGCCGATGCCTTGCGCCCTTGCGCCTGGCTTGGACACCGACAACGTGGCGTCGCTCGTTGCGGGCTCGGCCGTGGGCGCGCCGACGCTGACGAGGGCGGCGTTCTTGGCGGTGAGTCTGGCATCGGCCACGCGCGCGAGGCGCACGCTGTAAGCCACCATGGCGATCGCGTAGAGCGTCGCGGCGGTCCAGAGCGTCATGACGCTGATGTCGGTCACGTTCACAATTCCTCCTGCCGCACACGGGGACTGGGGACGGCCTGCCCTGTGGAGACTGCCAGGGCAGACGCGAGTGCGCGGGTAGCCGCCTCGTCATGCGGGGGAGCAAGGGCTGCGGCCTCTACAAGTGTAAGGTCGCCGCCTTCTACGTCATTCCCATCGCCGGGCGTTAGCACCAGCCACAAGCGGCGGCGCGGGGAGAAAAGCGACACCGAGACGCCAAACAACATCGCGAGCGCCGTGCCGAGCACCCACGGCAGCGAGGGATCCGCGCGCAGGTCGAGCGCCACGAAGCGCGGCAGGGCGTCCCACGTCACGGTGCCGAGGCCATCGGGAAGGGTGACCGTCTGCCCCTGGACGATGTCGATCACCAGGTGGGCGCCGTCGTCGCCCAGCACGGGCTTGAGCTTGGTCTCGTCGAGCTGGTAGACGTTTTGCGGGATCCCCGCGTCGAGCCCCAGGTCTCCCGTATAAGCGCTGAGCAGGATCACGGGGTTGACCGATTGCGGGTTGACCGAGGACACGGTGCCGTCGGGAGCCTGCGCGGCGGTCGGGTACAGCGTGGCCACCAGGCCGATCTGCGGTCCCGACGTAACGTCCGGCACCTTGACGACGCCGGTGGACGTGTAGTTGCCGTCCTGGGGCAAGAAGGGGGTGGCCCCGGAGAAGGCGACGTTGCCGTCGGCGTCCCTCACCGTGAGCAGCGGCGCATAGCCGTTGCCCTGAAGGTAAATCTTGCCGCCGTGAATCTCGAGGGGGTGGTTGACCCTGATGGTCGCGTCGTCAGCGGGCTTGCCAGGGTCCGCGAAGGTGACATGCGCGGTGAACGAAACCGGGCGTCCGGTGACGTCAAAAACCGGATCGAACCGGTCAAGAGTCAACGTGAAGGGCTTGAGCCACGCGGGGTCGAACAGCCTGCCCGCCTCGAAGCTGTCGTAATCGACGGCCGCGTTGGTGAAGGTCTGACCCTCGACGATCACTGCCTGGCCGCGATACGTGTAAGCCGAACCCACCGCGAGCGCACACAGCACGCCGACGAGCGCCGTGTGGAACACCAGGTTTCCCCACTCACGCAGGCTCCCCTGTTCGAGCGCCACGGCGACCTGGGGCGTGCCGTCTCGCGCCGTCCGCTCGTCGACGCGCACCCGATATCCGGTCAACCAGCCCCACAGGAGGTGTCCTCTGCCCCACGTGCGCAAGGCCTCGACGGCATCGACCGTTGAAAGGGGCGACGCCGCCTCGAGCCTGTCCTCGTAGCGAGCGAGCGAACTGGGGACCGAGGAGACGGGGACCACAGCGGCCTTGCCGTGGACGATCGCGCGGGGAACGATGCACCCGATGAGCGACAGGAAAAGCAACACGTAGATCGAGGTGAACCACGCCGAGCCGAATACGTCGAGCAGCCCCGCGCGGTCCAGCCATGGGCCGATCCCAGGGTTGTTGTCCAGGAACGACTGTGTCTTGGCCGCATTTTGGGGCCACTGCGGAATCAGCGAGCCTGGAATCGCCGCGAGCCCAAGGAGGAGCAGGAGCACGAGCGCGAGGCGCATCGACGTGACCTGCCGCCACATCCACCGAAGCCAACCGCGCACTCCGAGTCGAGGCGCCGATGCATAGGCATAGTTGTCGGCGGAGAAGCGCTTGGGTCTTTCAAGAGCGGGCTGCTCGGGTGTCGCGCCGTCGGGTGTCGCGCCGTCGGGTGTCGCGCCGTCGAGTGTTGCACCGTCGGGTGTTGCACCGTCGGGATGGAGCCTGTCTTCTGCGCTCATACGGCCACCCAGAAGCCGTCGATCCACTGCTGCATCTGACCGGTGATCTGACCCCACAGCCCCGTCACGAGCAACAGCCCGAGCACCACGAGCATCCCGCCGCCCACGCGCATCAACGCAAGCCGATGCCTCCGCAGCCAGCCAAGGATTGGCCGCGAGCGCTCGATCCACAAGGCCAGCACCAGGAACGGAATTCCGAGTCCGAGCGAATACACCACAGCGAGGATCACGCCGCGGGTCGCGGTCGCCTCGCTGAGCGACAGCGTCAGGACGGCGGCGAGTGTGGGGCCGATGCACGGCGTCCAGCCCAAACCGAAGACCACGCCAAGCAGGGGCGCGCCCCACAGGCCCGCCTTGGGCGAGACGTGCACGCGGCGCTCGCGCTGCATGAACGGCACCGAGCCGAGGAAGACGAAACCCATCACCACCACGAGCACACCAAGCACCCGCGTGATGGTGTCGAGTTCACCGCCGACGCGCGCTCCCAGGGAAGCGAAGGCCACTCCTAAGACCACGAACACCGCGGTGAATCCCGTCACGAACAGCGCCACGCCGAGCACCAACCGGGGCCTCGAGGCACGCTCGGTCGCGCCTCCCACCGCACCCGCACCCGCCATCCCTGACACGTAACCCAGATAGCCGGGCACCAGAGGCACCACGCACGGGCTCGCGAAGCTGACGAGGCCTGCGAGCAGCGCCACGGGGATCGCGGCCAGCAGGGACCCGCTCAGCACCGTGTCTGCGAACGTTCCCCCCAACCCTTGGATCAAGAGGAGCCCCCCGCGGATGGCCCAGCGGACGCCCCCGCGCCGGCCCGCGCCGCACCGGAGGTGGCGCCCGTCGCCTCGCTCGTCGGCTCGCCAGCAGCATTCCCCGCGGCGTCAACGAGCGAGCGCAGCGTTGATGGCTCGATGCGGCCCACTGAGCGGGCGGCCACGTAGCCATTCGGATCGATGATGAGCGCCGTGGGCACGGCGCGGACTGCGACCAGTTCTTGGAGAGCGGCGATGGCCGTTCCGTCGGCGCCGTTGAGCGAGGGGTACGTCACGGAGAAGGTGCGCTCGAACGCCTTGGCGGTGTCGACATCGTCGCGCGTGTTGACGCCAAGCACGCTCACCCCGTCGAGGGCGTCGAGCGCGACGAGGTCGGGCGCCTCTGCGCGGCACGGGGGGCAACCCGCGTACCACGTGGTGACCACCACCACTTGTCCGCGGAAGTCCGCGAGGTTGACCGCTTTTCCGTTCAGGTCCACTCCGCTGAGCGCGAGCGGACCCGGCCGGGATCCCGCAGCCCACTCCGTGACGGCGCCGTCCCCCGACACATACCCAGGCGATGTGTTCGCGTCGGGAGGGGCGCACGCGACAAGCCACAGCACCACCGCGATCACAATCGCGAGAAGCACCGCGAGCCTGGCCCTGCGGGTCATGACAGCAACACGTGCGCGGCGGGGCTCGCGTACGTCATGGAAACGGGCTCGCCGTCCTCAAACACAAACGACGTCACCGACGCGAGCGAGCATTCGCGCTTGCGCGGGTCGTGAAGGAACGAGCGGCGCTCAAAATGCAAACGCGCCACCCAGATCGGAAGCTGGTGGCTCACGATGACGGTGTCGCCGTCGGGCGTCGCCGCCGCCGCGTCACGAATCGCCGCCCACATGCGGTCGGCCTGCTCGCGGTAGGGCTCTCCCCACGACGGCTTCCACGGGTTGCGCAGCCGCCACCAGTTGCGAGGGTGGATGAAGTCCTTGACACCGGATTGGAGTCGCTCACCCTCGTAGAGGTTTCCCGCCTCGATGATGCGAGGCTCGGCATCGACGGGCAGGCCGAAGGCGGCGGCAATCGGGGCGGCCGTCTGCTGTGCCCTGTCCAGCGGGGAGGCGATCACGCGCTTCACGGGGATCTTCTCGGCTACGAAGTAGTCGGCGACGGCCTGCGCCATCTGTTCGCCCGCCTCGGAGAGGCGAAACTGGGACAAGCGGCCGTACAGGACCTTGTCGGGGTTGTGGACCTGGCCGTGACGGACGAGGTGAACGGTCGGCATGGGACTATTGTCCCCCTCCAAGCGCGAGCGCCATACGCACGTTGGCTTCCTTGATGCGCCAATACCCGACCTGGACCCCGTCGACCTCGACAACGGGCACCAGATCGGTGAGCCGCGCACGCAACGCGGCGTCGACGCGAGGGTCTCCCGCCCTATCAATGTCGATCTCCGCCCAACCAACGCCCTCGCCGGCGCACACCTCAAGCACCACATGACGTGCCTCGTGACAAAAATGACAGCCCGCACGCGTGTAAAGAACGACTCTCGATTCCACAAGGTCACCCTAATGCCCTGGTACATGAAGTGCCGGGAAACTCACGGCATTCGCGGAATCGGGTCGCGCCAAGACGCCGGTACTGTAGAGGAATGACGCGTCAAGAGCAGGCCGCGCCAATGACGGTTGCCGCGTTTTTCGACGTGGACAACACGGTCATCCGCGGCGCCAGCGCGTTTCACATCGCGCGAGGCCTCAAGCAGCGAGGCTATTTCCGCACGCGAGATATCTTGCGCTTCGGCTGGGAACAGGTGAAGTACCTGGTTCTGGGCGAGTCTCAAGAACAGATGAAGGCCGTGCGGTCCGAGGCACTCTCGATCATCAAGGGTTGGTCGGTGGCCGAGATGGCCCAGATCGCCGAAGAGGTCTACGACGAAATCCTCGCGATGCGCGTGTTCCCAGGAACCAAGGCCCTCATCGACGAGCACAGGGCCCAGGGCCACCAGGTGTGGTTCGTGACCGCCTCCCCCGTCGAGGTCGGCAGGCTCATCGCCCGCAGGCTCAAGGCCACCGGCGCGCTCGGCACCGTTCCCGAGCACAAGGGCGGTTACTACACCGGGCGACTCGTGGGCGACTTGCTCCACGGCGAGGCCAAGGCGGTCGCGGTGCGCGAACTCGCGTCCCGCACCAACCTCAAGCTCGAGGACTGCTTCGCGTACGGCGACTCGATGAACGATGCGCCGATGCTTCTGGCGGTGGGACACCCGTGCGCGATCAACCCGGACGGTCGTTTGCGTAGGCAGGCCAAGAGCCTTGGCTGGCCCATCCAGGACTTCAGGGGCCGCAACCCCAACGGCAGGCGCAGCATCGTGCGCGCTTCCCTCACCGGCTTCGTCTGGATCGTCATGAAGGTCACGCGGTCGATCGGCCACACCCTGTTGTCGCCGATGCGGGCGCTCAAGCGCAAGCGCGACGCCTAGAGACCCACTCCCTGTGCGCGAGGCCAGATCCCTGTGCGCGAGGCCAGATCCCTGTGCGCGAGGCCAGATCCCTGTGCGCGAGGCCAGATCCCTGTGCGCTTGACCTACGCGCTGCGCCCTAGACCCGCGCGCCGCGCGCCACCGGCCCACGCCCGGAAACGACAAAGCCCGCACCCCGAAGGGCGCGGGCTGAGCGTAAGTGCTGGACTACTTCTTATTGCGGCGCTGGTGGCGCGTCTTCCGAAGCAACTTGCGGTAATTCTTCTTAGGTTGAATACCTAAGACGGTTTACCAGGCTGATTGCGCCACTACCAGGTACTTTGCCTGATTTTGCCGAAGACAACTCTGGACATATGTGGCCATGTCGAGACATTCCTTATTGCATACAGGCCGCATGTGACAGGAATTCGGGCTCCACTTCAGCGGTAGGTTTGAAGTCAGCCAACTGTCGAGGAGATCTGCCATGGCTACAGATACGCATCGCCGCCCCTTCGGGAGTATCCGAAAGGCCCAGCCGTCAGGACGCTGGCAAGCGAGTTACCTCAACCCGCAGGACAAGAGTCGCCGCATCAACGCCCCCACGACTTTTGAGGACTATGACCGTGCCGAGGCGTGGCTCAGCAGCGAAAGGAGCCTGATTGAGAAGGGAATCTGGACAAGCCCGCTCGAGCGTGCGGCCGCCTCGGTCACCGTCGAGGTCTACGGGCGCGAGTGGATCGCCAAACACAGGGTCCGGGACTCGACACGCGATCTCTACCGTGACCGCCTCGAGGACCACGTCTTCCCACAACTAGGTGGCAGGCGTTTGAGCAGCCTGACGACAGCAGATATCCGCCGTTGGCACCAAGAACGCCTGCGGACCGCTTCAGAGAGTTCGGTCGGGATTGCCTACACGGCGCTGAGTTCGATGTTGTCGTCGGCCGTCGAGGACGGGACGATCGACCGAAACCCGTGCACCCTCAAGGGAGTGCGGAAGGAGACGACAACGGTGCCGGCCAAAGCCGTGGGAGCGAAAGAGTTGCGGCTTATCGCTGATTCCATGCGCCCCGACTACAGCGCCCTGGTCCTTATCGGCGGGTGGTGCGGCCTTCGCTGGGGAGAGTTGGTCGGACTTCGTCGCAGGGACGTCGACCTCGAAAAGAACGAGATCACTGTTTACGAAGCGGTTCGCGTCCAGCGTCACCGTCGAAACGCCGGCGCACCTCGAGCCGGGCAGCCTCATAAGAAAGCGGCGACGTTCATACGCGGCGACGTCAAGACTAAAGGGAGCCGCCGCGTCGTCGACATTCCCCCGCACAACAACGAGGCGATCCGAGACCACCTCGCCAACTACGTAGAGGCGCATTCGGGCGCGCTGCTATTCAGGTCGCGCAAGTCGCCGAATCGTCCAGTCAGCGGGTCAACATTCCACACCTGGTACAAGGCTGCACTGGCCGAAGCAGGAGTACCCGACATGCGCGTCCACGACCTGCGCCACACTGCGGCCACGCTTGCGATGGAAACAGGACAGGCCTCTGGCTTCGATGTGATGACGCGCCTTGGCCACACCTCATCAAAGACGGCAGCCCGCTATCAACACGTCCAACATGTGCGACAGCGTGGTCTAGCCACAGCGCTCAGCGATCTTGCAACACGCGAGGATCCGGATCTGTAGCCGAAATTGTCGGCGTCGGCACGCTTGCGTGCGTGGGCACGAGGCCTCCGAGCGGCGCGCGCCACTCCGCGCCATGTGAGCGGCAGCGAACTAAACGCGACGATCGCTTTCGTGCTCCACTGCGGCCTAGCCGGGACTCAATCACTGGCGACTGGCAGCCGTCTTAGGGCCGCGTCGCTGACGCGTTTGGCCTCTCGTCGACCCAGTTCCCTCGGTGGCGCACCTATGGTCCGGTCCGACCGGGTCCAAAGCACGACTTTCTGCACTCGTCGCCATGGCCTGAGTGGGTGCTGCCAACTGACCTCCACCATGAAGCCCCCGTTGCTCGGGATCCTCACTTTCATCCATTCTTTTGCCGAGTCCCCCGTGACCCCGGCGGGCTCCCCCTCGACGAACTCCACTCGGACAGTCTTGTAGGGGTCCCACTCGGCCCACAGGTGACCTTCACCGAGCATCGACACGTTGTCTTCACTTAGTACCCCCCAACCGACGGTGACGTACTTGGCGATGCCAGCCGACCCGCGCTCGTGGAGCACCTGGACTTCCGCAATTCCGTACGAAGGAGGCGTCATGCGAATCGCGATCTTGGGCCGCGTTCGCCAGGTTGTGTAAAGGGGGTAAAGAGCGAGCAGGGCGAGCGCCGCGGCAACGATCGTGACCGCGTCGGCGACACGGCCGACTACCTGCCAGGATCCGAGCGGGGCAACAACTTCGGAGAGAGTCGTCATGCTTCAGTGTCACGGATTCGACGACGAAGACGCAAAACGAAAAGAGCCCGTCGACTCCGCGCCGGCGGTCATGGTCAGACCACGCGCTTGCTACTCCCCAACGTCACCGAAAGGTTCAACTCGAGCGAGACGACAACATGCATCACCAACAGTGCCGCGTCCTCTACCGAAATCGATCACTCCCGTCTGCCCTTGGGGTCGCAGAATTCATGGCTTGATCCGAGAGGCTCCTCCGTCAGGTTGCGGACTCGCTAAGGACTAGCGACGCACGAAGACGCGTCTCCCTCGGTGATGGCCGGGGTGGAGGATGCGGCCGATACGCCGGGTATCGTTCCCCGTCTAGCGGCTGTTGGTGGCTATTGGTGGCACCTGTATATCTACCAGGCACTACCATTTTGGGTTAATGGCTGTTGGTGGCTGTTTGAGGACTTCTTGCGGACTGGTTGCGGACCGGGAGCGACGCTCGCCGCGATCAGGCTTCGGCTGAGCGGGGCGCTTTGGCATCAGTTGGAGTAGACGGACGTGCACACTACGACGAACGCTAGGGCGATCACGACCGCGCCCTGGATAGGCTCTTGAAAGGTCGGGAGCAACCCGACAATGGAGAGCGGCCAATCGATTACCGGCAACTTTCGGTCACCACCGATTGGTCACGACTGCCGCACTGGATCGCCCATCAACGCTACGGCCAACCACGGCAACCCGCGAACGTTTGCGGACGTCTCGTGGATGGATTGTGGATGGAAAGACAGCCAACATCGTTCTGTGAAATCAGACGACTGAAACCTGGGCGCGGTGCCGAGACTGCTGCTCTGAACGCGGCGGTCCGGCCCATTAGAGAAGCGCTCGATTTACTCGAACCTCGTCGAAGACGTCAGCGAGGGAAGGGGCAACACCGTGGACCAACTCCAGCGAAGCGGTGTAGCCACGCTGGATCATCGCGTAAGCCTCGTGCTTATCGTCGAACGCGGGGCTGTCGGCGAAACCACCATCGGGTCGCGGTGTGCACTTCCAGCCCGCATCCTCGCTACGGCGGTCAATGTCGTCGACCAGTGACGCGACGCCTTCGGTTCCGAGCGCGGCGAGAGCGTCTCGCACCTGCTCGGACTTGAGCAGTTGCCCAATATCGTAGAAGTGACGCCCGTACTGGGCAATAGTCTCGTGGTCGCTGCTGGTCGCTGCGGTGTGAACAGCCGCCAACTTTTCGAGCAAAGTGCGCTCGGGAGCGAGCGCCGTGACCGGGAAAGAGGCGAACTCTTCCCAAACGCTCTCACCGTCGCCGTAAACCTCCTCGGCGTAGATCGCCACCATGGAGCGAAATTGGTGCTCGCTAGCCGGGATCTCGCCGCCACGGCTACCAAGTTCGAGCCTGACGCCCTCCTTGAGCGCGCTCGACCCGTACGAGGCTGGGTAAACGTAGGTCGTGGTGCGGTGGATTCCAGTGCTCGAAGGCCCCGTTTGGCTCTTTGCGCCGAGCCAGGAGCACACGTCGGCGTCGATTTTCTTGAACACCGCGTGTCGGGCGTTAGCACTTAGGCCCTCGGGAAAAACCACCAGCAAATCGATGTCTTCGGAGAACCTCTCTACGAGTCCAAAGACCCTGCTGAGACTCGTCCCCCCTTTGAACACGACTCGCGCGGCCTCAGTCGACCCATTGACCGTCCGTTCGACCGCAGCGGCCCTGAGCACTTCGGTGACCCAGAAGTCCTTTTCAACGTACGCCTGGTCCAACCCACGAGCGCGTGCAGTCTGTGCAACAAGCGCGTTGAGGCTGTCGGCGTCCTCTCGAAGCCGACGGCTCATGCCGCACTTAGGACGGCAGGCGCCAACTCGTTGAGGTTGGTGAGAAGTCGCTCAAGATTCGAGCGAGTCGCGAGGTCATACTCACCATGCCCGGCAAGCCTGAGGCGGTTGATCCGGATATCGCGGGTAGCGATCGCATCGCGAACCGCCGTGACGAGCGCGTGCCACCCCGCCTCGACATACACGTCAGGTTCGCGCATCAACTCCAAAAGCGCGATCTCCTTGGCGTTGAGATTAGTGCGGGCAAAGTTGCTTCTTACGGTTTGCTTCACACCCTCGAGACCTTCAACTTTCTTCAGGGTCGCCACGTGAACACTGGCTGGCACCTGAGTCGTGACTCCCCATTCACGGGCCGCTGAGAATCCGGCTAGACCGACACCGACGCTACCCATCACGACGCTGACGACATCCGCGGTAGAGGGGTGCGTCATGCCGTAGCGGGTCGCCTTGCCACGGTAATAGAGACCGCGTCGCACCTTGAGCAGGTCACCACTCTCAATCGCGCGCGACACAGCCTTCCTACGAGCCGTACCCGCACCCGGGAGATCACCCAAACGCACAAAGGATTTCACCGGGAGGGCGCGAATCGCGGCGGCGGGGCTCGTTGCCGTCTTGATCGACGTGCCCGTCTTCGAGGCTTCAGGCTTCATCCTCGTCATGATCGTGATCTCACTCCTCCTCTTCATCATCGCGATGATCATCACCTTGTTGGTGTCACAAAAGTCTAGGGAGAATGTGACATTTCCGCAAGACGAGATGTTTTGATCTTCCTGGCATGGTCCCGCCAATACGGGTCAGCCCAGTCGCACCCCCACTCTCGACCACACTGGCGAAACTCAACGCGATTAGCCGATGTCGCTCCCTTCGGCGCCGCGTCAACGCCCCCACCACGTTCGCGAAGGAACACACAGCCGATGCGTGGCTCAACGACGAGCGGCGCTCGATCGAGATGGGGACTTGGAAGGACCCGAAGCAGCGTGCGATCGATTCGGAAACCGTTAGTGAGTACGGTCGCAAGTGGCTCGAGCACCACCCGGTCCGGGAGTCCACGCGCGCTCTCTATCGAGACCGTCTCGAAGACCATGTAATATCCGTACCTCGGCAACCGGCGGTTGAACAGCCTGACTACTTCAGACATCCGCGTGTGGCACCGAAGTCGCAAACCGGTAGCCGCTCAGAGGTCTCTTGAGGCCGCTTATACAGCGCTGAGTTCCATGCTTTCGACGGCCGTCGAAGACGAGATCATCGACCGCAACCCCTGTTCGATCAAGGGCGTCTACAGCACTACCCCAAAGAGACCGACCCGCGCCGTGACAGCCACTGAACTACGACGCATCTCCGAATCGATGCCACCGGGGTATGAGGCCGCCATCTTGATCGCTGGGTGGTGTGGACTTCGTTGGGGCGAGGTTGTCGCGCTCCGGCGGTGCGACGTGAACCTCCAGGATGGCGTACTCGTGGCCTACCAAGCGTTCAGTGTTCAGCGTGGCCCCCGGGAACCCGGCGCGCCCCGCGCCGGTCGCTCGCACTCCAAAGCCACCTTCATGCGCGGCAATGTCAAGACTACTGGGTCCCTTCGGGACGTCGAGCTTCCCCCGCACATCGTCCCCGCCCTCACACATCACCTCAACTCGCACGTCGAGCAGAGCCCTGACGCGCTCCTGTTTCCCTCAGTCAGGTCCAAGAAGAGTCCTTCGGACAAGCCCAAGAAGTATCCGGTGAGCGGATCGACATTCCACAAGTGGTTCAAGACAGCGCTCAAGGAGGCCGGGGTCGCCGACATGCGGTTCCACGAGTTGCGCCACACAGCCGCGACTCTCGCGATGCAGACGGGTCAAGCCTCCGGCTTCGATGTGATGGCACGGCTCGGGCACACTTCCCCCAAGACGGCTGCCCTGTATCAGCATTCGTCCGGCACGCGGCAGCGCGGCATCGCGGACGCACTCAGTGAGTCCGCGCGACGCGAGGACCCTGGCCTCAAGCAATAACGCGTACCAGATGAGCGCAGCGGTGGACCGATACGCAGAACGACCACGAGGCCCGAGTAACGCCGCGATCGACAGTCGTCACCGTCCCAGCTACCTATCCTGCAACCGTATCGCCAATTAGGAACGAGGTGTTGTCGGGGGCCCCGAGGGAGAGCACCAAAGCCAGGAATTCCGACGCCGCATGCAGTGCAGGCAGGGCCAAGATGGCCTTGATTTGCTCGAGGTCGATCACGTCGTGCAAGCCATCGGAGCAAAGGAGCCAGCGTTCGCCCGGCGCCATTGTGGCCTCAAAGAGGTGCGGCTCAACTGCTGTGGAGCGTTCACCTCCGAAGCACCTGGGTGACGATGCCCTTATTCACACCGGTGGGATCTGTCGGCCGGTCGTCAACCGAAACCTGCACCATGTGGCCTTCCACCATCCGATACGCGCGGCTATCGCCCACGTTGAACGCCGTCGCGATCGCGAGGAGAAGGCGGGTGGCCAGATCGGCGCGGTCGGCAAGAGCCATCCACCGTTTCATTTTCCCGGGCCCATTCGATAGCCGTAGCCGCGCACGGTTTGCACGTAAACCGGGGTGGAGGGGCTGTCGCCAAGTTTGCGTCGGACGTGTCCCACGTGAACGTCAACGAGGTGGGAGTTCCCAAACCAAGCGGGACCCCACACCTGCTCGGTGAGTTGATCCCGGGAGAAGGCCCTGCGTGGCTGGCGTGCCAACGCGGCAAGCACATCGAACTCCGTCCGCGTGAGTTCCACGAGTCGATCCGCGACGCGGACCTCTCTGGCTGACAGATCGAGGCTGAGATCGCCGACTGTCAACAGCTCTCGGGCTTCCGTCGCAACCGCCCCACCAGCAAAACTCCGCGGACGCCTCAACATCACGCCGACCCGCGCCACCAGTTCCCGCGGGCTGAACGGCTTGGTCAGATAGTCGTCCGCGCCGACCGACAACCCGATGAGTCGGTCAACTTCCTCAACTCGGGCAGTAAGGATGATCACGTAGCAGTCGCTGAAGGTCCGTAAGGTCCGACACACCTCGATGCCGTCCGCGCCTGGCAACCCCAGGTCCAATACGACAACATCCGGGGGAGTGGCCCGTGCGTGAGCGATCGCCTCGAGCCCGTCCCGCAATACCTCCACGTCGTACCCATCTCGCGAGAGGTACGACGCGATCAATCCACCAAGCGACTCCTCGTCTTCCACCACCATGACCCGGGCGCGCGGCAACGGCTCAGGTGCGGCGTGCGGTGTTGGCATGGGTACATCCTGACACCAATGACGCCGCACTCATCGGCGTGAGCAGGTCGCGCCGGGTGGGCTAGGCGTTGTGGTGTCTCTTGTGCGCGTACATATCTCGGTCCGAGGCCTCTACGGCCTGAGCGAACGTTGATTCGGCGGGCCAGTCTGCGATGCCGAAGGAGCAGCTGATCGGCAGCATAGGGATGACCCTTGCGATGACCGACCGGGCGTGTTCGACAGTTGTGAAAGGCAGGAGGACCACGAATTCGTCGCCGCCGGTGCGGGCGGGAGTGTCGCTCGTTCGGAGCTGCGAACGCAGGGTGGCGCCTACCTGTCGCAAAACCTCGTCCCCGGCATGGTGGCCGTCCCGGTCGTTGAATGCCTTGAAGTTGTCGAGGTCGAGCACGGCCACAGAACGGGGCAGTAGCTGAGCGCGGTCGCCAGACAGCATGGCCGCCGCGAGTTCGAGCCCGGTGCGATTGAGCAGGCCCGTCAAGGGGTCGGACATGACCTGCTGGTGGAGGTCGCGAATGAGTCTGTTCACGAAGAAGCCCAGGCCCCAGCACAGCCCGATGATTGCCCCCCACAGCACCCGCAAGTCGCGACTATCCTGCAACACGAACACGAACACGAACACGACCACGGCCGACGTCACAGTGAGCAGTAGCAGATGCGCCACCATCTCCCGCTGCTGGAACCACGTGGCCACGTACACGGCGGCGACCACGAGCGTCAGGAGGACGGCTGTTGCCATCGAGCCGGCTCGCCCCAGTGTCCGGTTCGCCTTCGGTCCCATCGGCCGGGATCTCACCGAGCACGCCGGGCCCGAACGCGATGATGAATCCTCGAAGACTCATCCCCCGATCAACCAGCAGGGGGCCTCAGTGCGGCGGGGGCCGGAAGTCGATCTTGGCACCAACGGCCCCAACGGCGGCGGCTCCCGTAGACATCGGTGCTCCGATTGGACCCTTGCTCGACGCGACGATTCCGGTACTCCTTGTGGGGCAGGCTGTCGGACGACTGGGGTGCATTTTCGCTGGATGCTGTTGGGCTTGCCCACAACGTCGCGTTGGGCGATCTGGGGCTCCGATCGTAGCGTTGGCACGATGCGGATACCTCGCTGCGATTGCCCTCACCTGAGTACCGAAACGTATCGTCGCGGTCTGTCCAGTCAATCGAGCGTAGTCCACCCTCGTGGTAACTGCACCCAGTTGCTGAGGGGCCCCGAACGCCTCCGCGCCCCGGGGTAAGCGAGCACCGGCGCGTGAGCCGGGACCGCGACCCTCACTGCCCCGCGTCTTCCCTGGCTCGCTAGGACCGTGAGCGCAGTGGCGAGGTCACCGACCTTTGCGGTCCGGGCCTCGCCCCGGGAGGGTCACGACGAAGCTGGCGCCCTTCCCTGTCCCCGCGCTCTCCGCTCGGATTCGACCGCCGTGGACCTCGACGAGCGCGCGAGCGATCGCGAGACCGATCCCGCTCCCACCGACGCCGCGGGAGCGGCCATCGTCGACGCGGTAGAAACGTTCAAAGACGCGCGGGAGGTGCTCGGCAGCGATTCCGTCTCCGGAGTCCTCGACGGTGATCACGACTCCCTCCGCAGCCGAGCGCGCGGACAGTTCGACGTGTCCGCCCGCGGGCGTGTGGCGCAGGGCGTTCTTCAGGAGGTTGGCGAGGACCTCCTGCATCCGGTCCGGGTCGACGATGACCGATCGGGCACTGGCGTCAAGCCCGAGGATCAGGCGCACCCCCTTCGCTTCGAAGGCCAACTCCTCGGCGCGCGCGGCAACACTCATCAGGTCGCCTACGGCGACCTCGCTGAGGTGAAGGCTGAGCCCGCGCTCCTCAGCAATAGACACGCGACCGACGTCGTCGACCAACCGTTCGATCCTGGAGATTTCTGCGTCGATGCGCTGAAAGGTGGCCCGGTCGGCTGGCAGGACCCCGTCGGCGATCGCCTCGTGATATCCGCGCACGGTGCTTAGCGGGGTACGAAGCTCATGAGACAGGTCGCGCAGGACCTCGGCCCGCGACCGCTCGGTTCGGGCGATGCTGCTCGCCATCTGCCCGAAGGCGTCGGCGAGGGAGTCGAGCTCGGCGCCATAGCCCGAGCGACGGACACGCACCGTGTAGTCGCCGGAAGCGACCGCGTCCGCCGCCTCGGACAGTTCCCGCAACGGGCGGACGGCGCGGCGGGACACGAACCAGCCGACGGCGAGGGCGGTCAGCGTGGCCACGGTGATCGCCACGGCGAAGGAGATCAGGATCGCCCGAGAGAACGCCAAGTCCAGGTGGGTGGCCAACTCGTTGGTGATCGGCCCTACCGCGTTCTCGACGTGCCTCCGGAACATCCCTGGGGCCAGCCCCAGTGCGACGACGAGCAGGGTGATCCCTCCGGCGAGAATGACTAGGGCGTGGCCGAGGAGTAGGCGTGCGCCGAATCCTGTTCGCCGACCGGCGCCCCTCAACTGCCCGCACCCATCCGGTAACCCACGCCACGGACCGTCCGCACGTATCGGGATTCGGTTGGATCGTCGCCGAGCTTGCGTCGAAGATTGGCGACGTGCACGTCGATCACGTGGTCGTCGCCGAACCAGTCCTCACCCCACACAGCTTCTAGCAGTGCGCGGCGCGCGAGCACAGCTCGCGGTCGGCTCGACAGGGTGTCCAGGAGGTCGAACTCCGTCCGGGTCAACTCGACCCGCTCACCCGCCACCGAGACCTCTCGACCGGCCGCGTCGATCACCAGGTCCCCGAAGACCCGAGTGGCGGCTCCCGTGTCGGGGCTGCGGGGACGTCGCAGCATGGCGCGCACTCGCGCCGCGAGCTCACGCGGGGAGAAGGGCTTGGCCAGGTAGTCGTCCGCGCCCACGGACAGCCCGATCACCCGGTCCACCTCATCGGTCCGCGCGGTCAACATGATCACGTAGGCATCGGAGAAGCCTCGCACCTGTCGACACACCTCAATCCCATCGAGCCCCGGGAGCATCAGGTCCAGAACGACCACGTCCGGCTCCCACGCACGCGCCTTGCCGACGCCCACCTCGCCGTCTGGGGCCACGTCCACCTCGAACCCTTCGGCTCCGAGGTACTCAGAGATCAGGCGCGCAATCGGCGCGTCGTCCTCGATGATGAGCACGCGCCAGCGACGCCCGGCCGGTGCGTGAGCATCGACCGGGGCCACCGAACGCGATCCAGGAGAAGTCACGGTGCCTCGGACATCGCGACGAATGCTCCGTGCCACGAGTGGTACCAGACTTCACCGGACGTCGCATTCACCGAGAGCATGCCGTCGATGTTCCCGTCGCGTAGCGTGTGGAGAGTGTAGTAGCCGGGAAAGGCATCGCCCGTGGCCGCCGTGAGCCCGCCCCCGCCATCCTGACCGGCGAGCCATTCGTCAGCGATCCGCTGGGCCTCGGTCGCGCTAATGCGCAGGTCCGAGTCGCCGCGTGCCATCATGCCGTAACGGGTGTTCCACATCCGCGCCGGCCCGAACTCGATTTGCACGTCGCCCGAGATGGGATCGATGAGGACCTCCGTGGCAAGCGAGCCGTCCGCCTCGACGAGTTCGGCGTAGTACTGCCGGTCGAACTGCATCACCTCACCGACCGTCAGACCCGGCCGGAGTTCCGTCGCGAACGCCTGAGCCCGTTCGCGTGCGCCGACAAGGTCCCCGACAGGCGCGCGCTCCCCGCTCGAACTCACACCGCCGAAGTTGCCACCGCCCATCATCCCGTAAGACGCACCGTTCGGTATTCCCGCGCCCCAACCGCCAACGCCCTGCCCCTGGCTCAGCATCCACGCGCCCGAACCCAGGATCGCGGCGACGGCGACGATCGGAACGACGAGCGTGCGCAACCGCCGACTCATCGTGGCCATTAGTTCCCGCTTCGGTTCGCGCGCAAGGTCGCACGCATCGACTCGTAGGTCGCGACGTCGACCTCACCAGCAGCGAAGCGGCGATCCAAAACCTGCTCCGGGGTCTCGCCCTGCGCAACACCCGGCTGGGTGCCGCCCACACCATCATCGCGTCGGCTACTCGGGAAAGAACGAGCCACCAGCCAGACGACGAGACCAATCACTCCGATCCAGAACACCGCCATCGCGATCCATCCCCCGGCACCCATGCCGAATCCGTATCCCATCATGTTGACAACCTCCTTGTGAACTTTGCTTCGTGAACACCTCCCATCGTGCTCCTGCCGCCTCAAGATGCCCCACAACGCCTCCTCAAGATCTCCTCAAGACTCCCGTCCGTCAGTTGTCAGTCGCGCGAGAGGAAGAGCTTCTTGGGTCGTTGAACATCTGTGGCGTCCTCACCGCCGCCGCTGGACGGGCACTCCTCTAGCCTGGTGGCCGCGAGGGCGAACCCGATTCAGTCGAGGCCGCACTGACGGCGGCGATTGGTGACGGCATCCGCAAAGTCATGACCTTGCTCGAGCATGCAAAGGGTGGTGGTCAACTGCGTCTGGGCGCGCTACAGGCGCCAAACTGTCGTTCCGATCTCCGCTCGGGCGGTCACTCCGTCGGTGGCGACTCCAGACGTCGAAGAGCCGCCCCGAGCCGCGTGGCAGCGTCATCGGCGACAGTCGCGAGCTCGTCGTTGCCTGTGAGGGTGACCATTGCGTGCGGATCGAGTGCCTCGATCCGGGTGCGACCCTCACCGACCGAACGCACCACCACGTTGCACGGCAACAGCATTCCGATCGACTCCTCCACCTGCAGGGCGCGATGAGCCAACGGGGGGTTGCACGCGCCGAAGATCACCTGTGGGGCCATGTCGACATCGAGCTTCGTCTTCATTGTGGCCGCCATGTCAATCTCGGTCAGGATCCCGAATCCCTCCTCGGCCAACGCGGCGCGCACGGCCGCGAGAGCCGGCTCAAAAGGTTGGTCGATGGTCAGGATGAGGCCGTAGTTCATGATGTGATCCTTTCGATCAGATAGACGTTGGGTGTGTCGGGGCGCAGTTGCTCGCGCCGCTCCTGGCGTGACGACGGGGTGCCTCGTCACTGTGAACCGGCCTTGAGCGCCGCCAGTCGGGCCTCGACCTCGAGGCTATCCCCCGCGGCGTCGAGCTCCTTGAACTGCGCGTCCAGCGAGACGCCTGCGACCTCGGCCTGGCCGACCGCGTGAGCCTCCGCTCGTCGGACGACGTCTTCGAACCGTGAGATCTCCGTCGTCGGGTCAAGGACGCTGATGCTGGAGATCGCCCCTTGCACCAGGCTCTGCGCTTCTGCGGTCTTCTGTCGGGCCACCAGCGAGTCGCGCCGGGTCTTGAGGTCGGACAGCTTGTCCTTCATCGCGATGAGGCCCGCCTTGAGGTTGTCCACAACGTGGGCCTGCGACGCGAGGAGAGGCTGCGCATCGGCAGCGCTGCGGTCCGCGTCGATCTGCTTGGCGATCGCCAGCCTGGCGAGGTTGTCGAACTTCTCCGCGTCCGTGGTGTTGCCGGTGGCCCGCATCTGATCGGCCCGGGTCGACGCCGCTGCGGCCTTCTGACCCCAGCTCGCTGAGGCAGCGAGGTCAGCGGCATGGTCCTGCTCGGACATGCGCAGGTTGCCGATGGTCTGCGCGACCGCGTCCTCGGCTTCAGCGATGGTGTTCGTGTAGTCGCGAACCAGCTGGTCGAGCATCTTGCCCGGGTCCTCTGCATGGTCGAGGAGTGCGTTGATGTTGGCCTTGGCGAGTTGAGTGATGCGGCCAAGAACGGTCTGCTTGTCAGACACGGTGGTTCCTTTCGTCGGTCGAGCTGTCGAATATCAGTAGCGGAAGTGTGGCTCGGGTTAGGTCAACAACCACCACCCCCGAATCCGCCGCGGGATCTGCGCCCGCCTCCACGCAAGAGCTGCTCGATCAGGATTCCGCCGAGGACCATCCCTCCCGGTCCACCCAGCGGGCCACCTGAAGGTCCGCCCGGGCTCCCGCGATGCATTGCCTCGAAGTCCGCGACGTCCTGCTGGGCGAGGATCTGCGCGGAACCGACGAGCTGGCTCGCCTGGATCGCCTCGGCCAGTGCCTGGACGGGGTTCACGAGCGCGGCTTCTTGGGCCTGCTGTACGTGGCGGGTCGCCTCGGACAGGCGGGTTCGCGCCTCGGGACCGACCGCGCCTCGCCGGCTGTCGATGTAGGTACCGACAGCGCCGATCTGGGCATGGGTGTGTCCGAGGAGTTCGACGAGTTGCTTCTGCGCAGCCGCGGCCTGCTCGGACCGCGCCCGGTAGGGCGCCAGCCGGGAGTTCAGGGCCCCTTGCACCTGGATCACGGCATCCCGAGCCGCGATCGGGTCCTCACCGGTCCCGGCCTCCCGACTCTCGGAGATCAGTGCCGTAGCTGCGGCGACTTGAGCGTCGACCTCGGGGTCTGACGGTGCGAGTTGCGCAGCGTCGATCACCGTCTGGGACAGCGCGGCGATACTGGTCGTGAGTTGGTGACGTGCCTCGGTGAGGTTCTCGGCGGCGTGCTCGACGGCGTCGAGGAGGTGGGACGCCTGCGCGAGACCGGCCTCACCGGACCGCGCCGCCGCCACGGCGGCCCCGCGGTCGTCCACCTCCAACGCGGACCGACCCGCGGCCAGGGTCAGCGCGACCCCAGCGGCCAGCCGCTCCACCTGGTCCGGATTGCCGCTGACCGATGCCAGAGCGGCCGCCGGATAGGACACGGACAGCGCCTCAAGGGTGAGGCGCGCGGTCGGGACCCGTCCCTCGACCTCGGCCACGTCCCGCCTGACGTCGTCGAGCAGTTCGGGTGCGCGTGCGTGGAGGTCGCGAAGCTCGTCGAACTCATGGGCATGGGAGTCCAGGTCGGCAGTGACCTGTGCACAGATCCGCAGGATCTCGGCCGCCATGGCCCGCGCCTGCGGCTCACTCTCGGGGAAGGCGTCGTCGAGTTGCTGGCGCAGCGCGAACGCACGCGCCACCGACGTCTTGGCCTCGCGAAGGGCGACGTCGAAGGTGGCGGTCGCCTGCTGCCCGAACTGCGCTTGTGCGAAGGCGAGTTCCTGACCTGAGGTCCTGATCGCGTCGTCGATCGCGACGAGGGCAGCGCTCGCCCGCATGCTCAGTGCCGCGGTGATCGCTTCCTCGTCCGCCGCCGCGCCTTGCCCGCGCGCAGCGCGATGCTCACGGTCCCGACGTCGCGAGACCGCTCGCAGGGTGAAGGAGGCAAGGGCGACGACCAGGATGATGGCCAGGAGAACGACCGCGATGAACTGACCCGCCGTCTGGAGCAAAATACCGGTTCCGACTGGCATGGTTGCACTCTCTCCTCTCGATCGACGTCCCCCGCTAACTGGTTCCACCTTCCCCCACCAACCCTTAGCCCACCTCAGGGATCGACGAAGATCCGACGAAGATCTCGGGATCCGGCACCTACGGCTCCACACGTCGGCTGAACCGGGGCCACCCGCGGCGCGCGCTTCGGACTGTTGCGCCGATCAACAGCATGGCGGGGTGGACGCCCCCACACCGGGCGCCCACCCCACTCGATCAGCCGACCGGCAGTGCCTCCTGCGGCGCCTTCACTCGGCTCGTCTCGCCCGCCGGGGTGACACTGGTCGAAATCGCGCGGAACCGGCGAAGACGCAGGCTGTTGGTGACCACGAACACTGACGAGAAGGCCATCGCGGCGCCAGCAATCAGAGGGTTGAGCAACCCCGAGACTGCCAACGGGATCGCCGCGACGTTGTAGGCGAACGCCCAGAACAGGTTCCCCTTGATGGTCTTGAGAGTCTGGCGCGACAGCCGAACCGCATCCACTGCGACACGCAGGTCTCCGCGGACGAGCGTCAGATCACTAGCCTCGATGGCGACGTCAGATCCCGTACCCATGGCGATGCCGAGGTCCGACTGGGCCAAGGCTGCGGCATCGTTGACACCGTCGCCGACCATCGCGACCACGCGTCCTGCGGCCTGCAGGTCGTGAACCACTCGGACCTTGTCCGCAGGCATGACCTCGGCGATTACCTCTTCGATTCCCACCTCGTCGGCGATCGTCCTGGCGGCACGGGCGTTGTCGCCGGTCAGGAGTACGGGACGCAAACCGAGCGCGATGAGTTCGCGTACCGCCTGCGCACTGGTGGCCTTGAGCGTGTCGGCGACCACGACGAGCCCCCGAAGCTGCCCGTCCCAGCCGACCGCGACGACGGTGCGTCCCGCCGACTCCGCGGCGTCCAGCGCGGAGGAGAGTACTGGATCTGGAGCCACGGACAAGCGCTCGGCGAGCCAGCCCATGCGGCCGACGACAACCTTTCGATCGCCGACGGTCCCCTCCACACCAAGGCCCTGCAGGCTGGTGAACTCCGTGACCGGCGGTAGGGCACCGAGCCCCTCCCGTGCGCCGCCAGCGATCGCTGCGGCGATGGGGTGCTCGGACGCGTCCTCCAATGCCCCGACCGTCCTCAGGAGATCGTCGCCATCGATGCCGGGCGCAGCCACAACATCGACCAGGCGCATCGTGCCCGTCGTCACCGTTCCGGTCTTGTCCAGCACGATGGTGTCCACGCGCCGGGTCGACTCCAGGACGTGCGGGCCCTTGATCAGGACACCGATTTGCGCACCCCGTCCCGTGCCCACCATGAGAGCGGTCGGCGTGGCCAGGCCAAGCGCGCACGGGCATGCGATGATCATCACTGCGACGGCTGCCGTGAAGGCCATCTCCGTTCCGACACCAGCGCCCAGCCAGAAGCCAAGTGTCGCGACGGATAGGGTGATGACGATCGGGACGAAGATCGCAGAGATGCGGTCGGCAAGCCGCTGCACCGGTGCCTTTCCGGTCTGCGCATCCTCGACCAATTTCGCCATCTGAGCCAGTTGGGTGTCTGCGCCGACACGCGTCGCCCGCACGACGAGCCGTCCTCCGGCGTTGACCGTCGCCCCCGTGACGGAGTCCCCTGGGCCAACTTCGACCGGGACCGGCTCGCCGGTCAGCATCGATGCGTCGACCGCTGAGGCCCCCTCGATGATCTGCCCGTCGGTGGCGATTTTCTCCCCGGGACGGACCACGAAGTCCTGGCCCACAACCAGCTCGTCGATACCGATGCGGGTCTCGACGCCGTTCTTCAGGACCGCGACGTCCTTAGCGCCCATCTCCAGCAGTGCCCGTAGGGCCGCACTGGAGCTCTTCTTCGCCCGCGCTTCAAACCAACGGCCCAGAAGGATGAAGACGGTGACCGCCGAAGCCACCTCCAGGTAGATATCCGCCGAGCCGGCACCGCGCTCGGGCACGAGGCTGAACCCCATCCGCATCCCCGGATCACCGGCCGCGCCGAAGAAAAGCGCGTACAGGGACCACAGGAAAGCGGCCAGGACACCGACGCTGATCAGCGTGTCCATCGTTGCCGCGGCGTGCCGCGCATTGGTCCACGCCGCCCGGTGGAAGGGCCATGCGCCCCAGACCACCACGGGTGCTGTGAGGGTCAACGCCAGCCACTGCCAGTTGTCGAACTGCAGGACCTCGACCATAGACAGGACAAGCACCGGCGCGGTCAGAACTGCCGAAATAATCAGGCGGTGGCGTAGTGCGGACACTTCGTCGGCAGGGGCCTCGGCCTCGCCTGCTTCGGCCGTAATCCCACCGGTCTGCTCGCGCAAGTGCGCGGAGTAGCCGGTCGCCTCGACCGAGGCGATCGCCTCCTCCACCGTTGCCCCCTCCGGAAGGTCGATCTTCGCGCGCTCGGTGGCATAGTTCACGCTCGCCTCGACGCCCTCAATGCGGTTGAGTCGCTTCTCGATCCTGGCGGCGCAGGACGAGCACGTCATCCCGCCGATATCAAGTTCGATGATGTTCGTCATGAAACCTCTCCGATCTGGACCGCGGCGCCGACCGCTGACCCCTCAGCCGTGATCGGACCGACGGCCGTCCCGATTGCGAGGCCAAGGCCCAGTGCGACGAGCAGTGCCACGGCGAAGAGCACCAATCGCACAGAGTCCGTCACGCCACGACCCCCGTCACGACGTATCCGGCCTCGTCGACGGCCGCGCTGACGGCATCCCGGTCCGCGGGAACCTTCCCGCTGACCCTAACCAAGGACGTCCCTTCCGGCACGAGTTCAACTTCGACCGCGGTGACGCCGTCGACCTCGCCGACTTCAGTCGAAACCGCAGCCACGCAGTGTCCACACGTCATTCCCGTGACGGTGTAGGTAGTTGTGATCGTCTCCATTTTCGTCCTCCTCGATCCGGCAGTGCGTGACCACTCGGTCGCGACCAGTTTCACTATAAACGTTCCAGTCCGCTGGAAGGTCAAGGTCGTCCTTGCCAGCGTTGCGAATGGCTCCAACTGATAGGCGGAAGCTCTCCATCTGGCCGGGCTCATCATCGACGCCCAGTCGGCCGAGATCACCGAGATGAACAGCCTGCTGCGCTTTATGTGACGGACGATCAACGCGTCGATGATCGTTAAACCACGGCTGGCGTCCGTCGGCACCGCGCCCTGGGACGGTGCTTGTCTGCCCTGTCCGCGAGCTCTCGAACCCCGACTCGCACCGCGGGTCGAGGGCTCCACGGCACGTCGGCGCTCGACGCACTCTCGGCGACCTGAGCGCCGGCTCCACAGGAGGGCGGCCTGTGCCTGCTGGTTGACCCCGAGCGCGACGACAGTCAGGGCCGCGAAGTCCGTGAACTCACCCCGGTGGCAAGCGCTGTGGGTGTCGCGGCGCTTCACCCACTGGCCGGTGGCCGGAATGCGACCCGGGCCTCGTGCGGGGCGCGGATATGGTTTCGTGTGGGCCGGCTGGGAGCTGGGGTCGTGCTGCGCGTCGGGCGGGGCGCGTGGTCCACCAAGCCAGCAAGGCAAGCACGAGTAGGCCCACAAACGCGACGACCCAGGACTTCAAACTGCTGATCCCGGAGCCGACGTCGCCGAGGCCGAGGCTGACGAGATGAGTGTTCTGTTCAAACATGCTGCGATCGTTCTCCTCTGCTAGTTGTGGGCAGGGCTGGAAACTTCGCGGTGATCAGGTCAACGGTCCAGGTCATTCGCGGTCAGCGCGGGTCTCCACGGAGCACAGCCTTGAGCGCCCGATCCCCTACTTCTCGAGATCGACCTCGCCCGCGCGGAGGAGGTCCGGTCGCCCACGATGGCTAGCCCGGACGCGATCAAGACAGCCCGCAAGACTCCGGAGAGGCCCCAGTACACGGTCCAACGACCTCAGAACTTCACGGTCAAGCCCCGCGTGATCTGGCCCTGACCGGGCAACTCTAGTTGCAGACCTCCCGTGGCCGGTCCGGTAGGCGAGGGTGGCGCCTCGGGGTGGCGCTGGCACCACCCCGAGGTTCAGGCGGGCTCTCGGCCTGGTTCGGTGGGCAGACCGAGAGTCACCCAGTCGTGCATCCCACCGCGGTAGTAGCGGATCCTTCCGGCAGGGAAGCCCGCCTCAACTAGCTCCCGGATCGCGGTGGGCGACTGCGGGCACTGCGGGCCGTTGCAAAAGAGCACCACCTGTTCGATGCCGTCGAGCTCTTCACGCCGGGCGACCGCATCATGGAAGGGGATACTCCTGGCCCCCGGCAACGTGGCCTCCTCGTAGAAGTCACGGGTCCGGCCGTCGACCAGCGGCGCCCCGCCGGCAACCAGCTCCAGAAGTTCCTTCTCACCGATTGCCAGAACCCCCGGCGCGGGCTCCATGGGCTGGATCTGGCCCCAGGTTGTGTCCACCGCCACGAGGTCGGTTTCACCCGGCACCGGCGTTGGCACCATCTGTGGGGGTGCCTCCCGCTCGCGGGCCTTGCGCTCGAGCGGAGATGGGCTTACGTGCTTCATTATTCCTCCTTGGTTGATGCAGTGTCTAACCTCTCTGACGCTAGCGTCCCAAGTTATGGTTCCCGGGGGCGTGGGCTCAAGATTCCCTCAAGACCCGTCCGCGTGTAGGGCCAGGCACTTTGGCAGGGGAGGACCTAACGCGCGTGGGCCGACAGTTGTGTCCCGATCTCATGGGTCCGTTGACGCCCCCGGCGCTGAAGCCGCTTCGGGCGCGGGTGGCAAAGGGCTGCGGTTCCCGTGAAGCACGAGATGGCGAAGGTCTATGCTGCGATTCATGCACCCACTGGTCGCGGCCCTCTGGATTGCCAACGTGGTTGTGGCGGTCGCCTAGGTGTTGCGTCTCATGAGGTTGTTGACAGGGTTCGGGGTGTGAGGGAGGGATAGGCCCGAGGGCAGGATGGAAGTACCTCTACATCCGCCTGCTGGAAGGACCTATCCCTCATGATCCACGCTAATGCCCCGTTGACTGTTGAAGGCCGACACCGTCTGATCGAGCGTTGCCAGTACCGTCCGATCGCTCATGTCGCCGCTGAGGCTGGTATCTCCAGAGCGTGTCTGACGAAGTGGAAGTCTCGATTCGAGCGCGACGGCCTTGCAGGTCTTCAGGATCGCTCCAGCGCGCCGCATGCCCGTCCCACCATGATCGCGCCCGACGTGGTGGAACTGATCGAGACGCGGCGTCGTGAGCATCACTGGACGGCCAGGGCGATCCGCACCGAACTGGCCTCGCACGGCCACCAGGTGTCGTTGGCGACCATAGGGCGGTGGCTCAAACGCCTGGGGATCTCGAGGCTTCGTGACCTGGACCCCGACGGCTCAACCAACCGTGTCGTGGGCACCATCACAGCACGCTTTCCGGGCCACATGGTCCACCTGGATGTGAAGAAAGTCGGCCGAATCCCTGACGGCGGCGGGCACCGCGCCCACGGCCGCGACAGCGCCCAGAACAGGACCGCGCAGCGTGCCAAGATCGCTGGCGCCAAAGCAGGCTACGTCTTTCTACACTCCATCGTGGACGGCTACTCCCGCCTCGCATACACCGAACACCTGGCCGACGAGAAAGCCACCACCACCATCGGTTTCTACTCCCGCGCCCGCGTGTTCTTCCGTGCCCACGGAATCGACAGGGTCGTCACCGTCGTGACCGACAACGGCTCCAACTATCGGGCCAACGACTTCAACCGCGTCATCGCGGCCACCGCGTCCAGGCACCAGTACATCCGCCCCTACACGCCCCGCCACAACGGCAAAGTCGAACGCTACAACCGCACCCTCGCAGCCGAGTTGCTCTACTCCCGAATCTGGCTATCAGAAGACCAACGCGCCGCCGCCATTCAACGCTGGAACATCCACTACAACTACCATCGCAACCACACTGCCATCGGAGACCTGCCCCCCAGCCTCACGCCTCAAAGCCCGCGTCACCAACGTCATGAGCCAGAACACCTAGGTTGCCTGGGACATTCGCACGACGCCGGAGTCGCCGGTGATGAAGTGGGCCTTTGTGATTTTCACTGCCTTCAGCGGCTTGGCCGGAGCGCTTCTCTACTTCTGGGCGTGCAGGACACTACTTGCCGGACCTCACGAGCGCTACGTCGCCACGCGATGGCGCCTGGTGGTGGGTTCGACGATGCACTGCGTCGCTGGCGACGGGCTCGGCATACTGGTGGCCGCTGCGGTTGTCGCTCCCCTCGGCCTTCCGAGGGCCGTCGATCTCGCCATCGAATATATTGTTGGGCTCGCCCTTGGCTGGACGATCTTCCAGGCGTTGTTCATGCGCGACATGGCTGGCACCTACCGTCGGTCCCTCAAGCAGACCTTCCTCCCCGAGTTTCTATCCATGAACTTTCTCATGGCGGCCATGATGGTCGTGAGCACCACATTGAAATCTGCCGCACCCGTGGCCGAGGCCCCCTCGCATCCCGCCTTCTGGTTTGTCATGTCCCTCGCCCTGAGCGCAGGATTCGTGGTCGCCTACCCGATCAACTGGTGGCTCGTGTCGCGCGGCCTCAAGCACGGGATGATAACCGATAACCGTCCGGCCCGACATCCCCCCGGCCGAGGTGCCAGAGCCTGGCCACCAGCAGGCGCTGACCGAGGAGCACGACGCACCGCTGACGTGGCCCCGGCTCCAAACCCTCGTGGCAACGACGACGGGTCTCATTGTGCTTGCTGCAGGTACGACCGTCGCGCTCGTTGCGTGAACACCAAGCCTGCCCGCTCGCCGCGGTGCTCTTGGGGAAAGGGTCCACGCGCCTCTACATAGAGTGATGGGTTCCTGCGGAACTATTCGCGACGAACGCGTCGGCGCAACCCTGGCCACAGAAGTAGTCGGTCTTGCCGTCGCGTTCGACCGTCGCGGCGGCGGTAGCTGGATCGACGCTCATCCCGCAAATCGGGTCCGTGAGATTTCCCGAATTGGTAGACATCGTCATTCTTCCTTTCATCGTGCCTACTATCGCTGCCCAGCGGGCAGGATGTGGTCCATCTCGCAACACACATGCGACCATGAATCCGAACCTAGACCTTCCAGTGCGCGGGAATGTCAAGGTCGTCCTTGCCTTTCTCACGAAGGGCCCCTGCGGATAGGCGGAAGCTTCCCAAAGGCGGAAATCCAGTCCATCACCCTGAAATCCTGTGCGCCATCGGCCGTCGCGCGAATTGATACTCGGGGACCTGGCGGGCAGACGGGGGACCAAGGTCCCGAGTCTCCCCCCGAGGGGAAGGTAAGTAACGTGGAGGCACACTTACTAATCGGGAACGGCGCCGTGAGTAGACCATTCACGCACGGCACCCGACCCCCATACAGGTTGGAGTCGCAAACATGGTGACCTTGGGCCAAGGGCGGCGACGCCGACGGAGTTCGAGACGACGAGCCGTGTTCGTGAGTGCATTGATGGTGGTGTTGCTCTCCGCGGCGCCCCCCGCGTTTGCTCACGGTGAAGGGGAGTCCGTAGAGGGCTATGCGCTCGTTCAACAAGCCCTCGCCCATCTCGCCCACAGTTCAGAACGCGCGAGTGTCATGGACGCGATGGAGAAGGTAGACGACGCCCTCGCGACTGAAGACCAAGAAGGCGTCAACGTCGCCGAGGTGGAACAAGCGCGGGCGGCCCTCGAGTCTGGTGACATCGCGGCGGCGCGTTCCCTTCTCCAGGACTCCATCATCGAAGCGATGAGCGCACTTGCCCCGGCCGTCGGTGAGGAGACCGGAACGACCATCGTCCACGACGCGCTTCCCCAGAGATCAGGCCTTGCTGGCGGCAACATAGGGTTCCTCATCGCCTCCATCACGATTTTGCTAGCAGGCGTGGCTCTTTCATGGCGTTTTCGCCCCTCGGAGTCCGTCGCGACGTTGCGCGCCCGACTGCTTCGACCAGACTCCACGACGATCAACGCGCAAACGCCCAATACGACGGAGGCGGCAAAGTGAGCTCTCCCACACCGACCACAAGCGCCAACGTGACACCGACGAAGCCCTCTCGGACGCGCCGCGCACTCGACGTTATCGATGAGCGTCTGGGCATCAGAGCGCTCGAGTACCCCGTGCCCGAACACGCAAATAGCCTGTGGTGGACCCTTGGTGGCATTACGTTAGCCTCGCTGGGGATCCTGATCGTGACGGGAATCATCCTCGTGCAGTTCTACAGTCCCGTACCGGAGGAAGCGAACGCATCAGTGCGCAATATCGTCACGAATGTCTGGGGTGGGCAGTTCGTGCGCGGACTGCACTTCTGGGCGGCGCAAGCGATGTATGTGACGGCAGCGCTCCACTTGATGCGCGTGTTCTTCAGCGGTTCCTACAAGAAGCCGCGCGAAGGAAACTGGCTCATCGGCGTCGCCATGTTCGGGTTGATCACGTTCGCGCTGTTCACCGGCACGATCATCAAGTGGGACCAGGAGGGGTTCGAGGCGCTCGGCCACAACATCGAGCTTGGACGTCTTTTCGGGGCCGCCGGTGCGTGGTTCACACCGGAATTCTCTGATCGACTGCCGATTCTGCTGCGCCTATACGGCGCACACGTCGTCATCATTCCCGGCCTGATTATCGTGCTCGTCGTGCTTCACGGCCTTCTTGTGAAGAAGCACAAGATCTCACCGCACCCCCAACTTCCCACCGACGCGTCGGGCGAACAAGCCCCCGCGAGCGAGCCGACGGCTCCGTTTACGCACCACCTGCGTCGAATTGCAACCTTTGGCGTGGCACTGTTCGGAATGCTTGGAATCCTTGCGGTGCTGTTTCCCCCATTGTTGGGCCCCGAACCCGTCGCCGGCGTCGAAATTACGCGTCCCCCGTGGAACTTCTGGTGGATGTTCACCCTGGAAAACTGGGTCGGGCTGCCCGGCATTCTGTACGGAGAACTCGGGTTCTTCGCGCTACTTCTCGCACTTCCGTTCGTCGATCGGAACCCCAACCGCTATTGGAAGCGACGCCCAGTGGTCATGACGATCGCCGTCGCAGTGATGCTCGCCTTGGTCACACTTACCGTCCTGATGGCGGTCACGCCCGCTCAGCAACACCTGGGAATGTAGGTCGTGTCTGACAACGAGGAGGCGGCGTCGGGTTCACACAACTCGCGGCGTCGTGCCGTCCGATCATTCTGGATACTCTTTGCCGTCGCGGTGATTGCCGCCGCCAGTCTCGAGATGGCACTGAAGGCGACCGCCAGTCCTGCCACCGGTGTGCGAGTGGCCCTCAGCGGAATCGTGCTCGCGTCTGCGCTCACGCTCGATATTCGAATACTCACAGCCCTCGATCGGGCGAAGCAGAAGAGACCACGACCATGAAGTTCGAGGTCAGAGTCACTGTTCGACCGTGAGGCGCCGTTGACCCTCCACCGCGCTGCGGGGGCAACAGTGAAATCCGATCCGCTCCCGCAGTGCCCTCTGCCGACGGACGGGCACTTCGTCCCCACCAGGTTGGACATTAAGGTGGAACTGGCAACCTGAAATGATGCTATTTATCGCGTTCTCGCTCGTGGTGGCCTTCCTGGCCCCCGCTGCGAACACTCTGGGCGTCGGCGCTCACCACATGAGACGCCAACGATGCACGTTCGGCGTCCACCATCGGTGGCGGATCGCTCCGTCGATGCTTTAACCTGCTCGTTGGCGCACCGACAACTGGTCCGAATGCCCGGCCTTGAACACGCGACCAACGTGGTCGAGCGCGCGCAACACGGACCCGCCTTGGCGAGTCGTGACGAATTATCTGCCGCGACGCACGCCCGTGAGCACGCATGACGCTCTCGACCGTGATGCCCTGCCGACCCACCAGGTGCCGCACCTTGCGCGCTCCTGAGATCGCACGGTCGAGACTGCGGTCCCAAAAGACCGGCTCGATCTGTGCGAGCAGTTCCTCATCGCGCCATTCCCCCGCAGAGCCTGGACGGTTCCCGAAGGCGTGGTAGCCAGACGGAGCAATTTGCACGCCTTGCTCCGTGAGCCCCCTGTAGACCCGCTCGACTCGGAACACTATGCAGGTTGACGAAGGCCACTAGCACGGAAGTCGCGAGTTGATGGACTCCCGTAAATAGAAAACTTGGCGCCTCGAATAGGACCTCGTTGGCCCCTCAAAGTCGTGAACTTCACCTACGAGCATTTCGATTCATATCATCTCGCCCGTGGTGACGCCGACGACCTCGCCTTTGTATGTCCGGGCAGGCCCCATCCCCGTCGGAACGTGTCTGCGTTCCGCTGTGCGACGACCAACCGGCACCACGGCCGTGTTCATCGATAGCAAGTGTCTCCACAGAAGTCGCCTCCCTCACGAGCCTCACGACCCGATCCCGCAACTCCTGAGGATACTTCCTCGGCTATGACAGACCCCGATTCTTTCCGGGAAACCTATCCTCCGCCGAACCCGGGTCGAATCTCTCCTTCCTCGCAAGGGACTCCACCTTGTCGCGCCAATTCCTGTTCCTGTCGCGCTTCTCGCTCTTCGAGAGTTCTGCCCGGATCTTCCGGCGCTCCTCAGCGGAAATCTCACCGCGCGCCCGCCTGGCGTCAAGGAGTTCCATCGCACTGGTTCGCGATTTCCCGCGAGGGAATAGCCGTGTAAGGCTCCACACGGCCAGGCCGACAATGATCACCCAGGACAGCATCATGAAGCCCCAGGCTCCGTGCGGCCAGTCGCCGCCCCAGTCGCCCCAGTTCATCACGTCATTTCCCCTCGCCCACGGAGACGATTTCTCCGACGCACTCAGTCAACTCCGCCATGGTGGGGATCGGGTGTCGTCTCGATCAAGTCTTGATCAAGAACGTCGCAGCGAGCCGCAGGCTACTTCACACAGCAGGGGTCACGCGCACGCGCACCGCAATGCGCCGAAACGCGAGCCACGCGGCAGCCCCTAGTACCGCGAGCCACGCCAGGGCTAGCCAGAGGCCAAACCAGTCGTCGAACGACGCTGTGAAGGCCGCATCATTCATGACGCGCACGGCTCCGTATCCCGGCAAGAGCACCGCCCATGCAGGGGGTGCCGCGTCGAACATCGCGTTCTGAGCCACACCGAGGTCGAGGAACGGCAGGAGCAAGAGCACGTACAACCCCCCGAGCCTTCCCAGCATCGGTCCCATGATCGCGCCGACCAGGGCGTAGGCGAGGGCGACTAGCAGGTTGGCGACGATGAACATGAGCCAGCCCCGCGGCGAAAACGACACAGCCGTTACTGCGATCGACACTGCGGTCGCGACCATCGAGGCTACGAGCACGGCCACCATTCGAACGAGGAGGATCTCCCCAGGGGAGAACCTCGTGAGTGACAGGCGACGGTCGGCCTGGGCGGCGTCGAGCACCACGAACAGGCCAGCCAACGCGGCCAAGATGGCGACCGTAATGGGAACCATGATCGCGCCATGGACCTCCGACATGGGGATGAGGTCGGTAAATACGCGACCCCCCTCTGTCAACTTCACGGGAATGGGATCTTCTGGCGTGATGGCGATCGACGCGGAGATGAACAGGACGGGCAGTCCCGCAACAAGTACCCACAATGAAGGCATCCTCCGCAGTTCATGGAACGCGGCCACGAGCCCTGCCCAAAGTCGCGCTCTCGCGCCCACCGACCTCGGGCCTGAACGGCGATTCTGGCGCGTCGTCGCGGCGAGAGCGAGCCCCGCGGCTACGAGAGCCACGGCGACCCAGACGAGCGAGACGCCAAGTGCATATGGGCTCTCCGACAGTCGGCCAGTTGCGATCAGCGTGGGGAAGTGGAGGGGCAGAATCCGCGTCACTGATGCGTCAATGCCCATCGCCGGGCCGAAGAAGACGTCGAAGATCCACAAGAACACCATGATGAGCGATCCGTTGAACTCGGACCTCACGAGGGCGCCGACCAGCACGCCGAGACCCCCGTAGATCAGCGCCGCCACGACCGTCGCGACCATAACGTGAGGAGTCCAGGCCGCGTCAAACCGCACGCGGAGCGCCAGTAACGCGCCTACGACGGCGAGTGCGGAGATCGCCAGCGTCGAAAAAATGCGCGATGCCACGACCCCGGAGACGCGTCCCCTTGCGGCCGCGAGACGACGGTCGGGAGTCCGCGATCCAGACACCTGAAAGAAGCCCGCCACACCCGAAAGAATCGCGGCAGCCCATCCCGCCGTGGCTGCCTCCGATCCCGTTCCCGCCGAGCCGCCGAGCAGTCGGGCGAATTCAGCGAGCGTCCCCGCAGTGAGGCTCACGAGGACAACGGGTACGAGGACGACAAGGGCGACGTTCAGCGGCCTGCGCGCATAGTCCACGATCCAGGTCTTGCTGAGCGAAAAGGTCTCGGTCCCGATACTCATCGCTCGACGGTCCTTCCCTCCACTAGGTCGTAGACACGGTCGAATCGCTCTTCGTCAGAGATGAAGTGACTGACGATCAGGACGCTCGCGCCCGCCGCCCGGAGACTGGCTGTCAGCGACCAAAACCTCTGGTACGTGTCCCAGTCGAAGCCCGCGTAGGGCTCGTCGAGAAACAAAGTGTCCGGGCTGTGCAGCAGTGCGAGCGAGAGGTTAAGTTTCGAGCGCGTTCCGCCGGAGAGGTCGCCCGCCCGCGCGTCGGCGTATCGCGCGAAGTCGAGTTCCTCGTAGAGACGGGATGATCCTTCGGCGATCGCCCCGACGCCCAGGCCGTAGGCGGCTCCGAAGAGATCAAAGTGCTCGGCCACGGTCAGCCGATCGTAGAGCACAGGCGTTTGGGGGCAGTAGCCGATCGCGCCGCGCCGCCGCACCTCGCCTGCGTCGGCAACGAGGTCGCCTGCCAGAATCTTCATCAGGGTGCTCTTACCCGAACCGTTCTCGCCCACGAGGCCTACGACTTCGCCGAGACTCAAGTCGAGGCTGGCGCCGCGCAACACCTGGTGTTGACGGCGCCCGAACAGGCCGCCCCGATACCGCTTCCACACGCCCCTTGCTGAGAGAAGTTCGGCGGCAGTATCCCGCGCGCCCCGCGTTGCGTCCGCGACCATGTGTGTACCCTTCCCGTCTGTTACCGAGCTACTCGGGTGCGGCCCGACAGGTTCCGTCGCCACTGACGATGCACCTCGGCCCGCGAGCCAATCTGACCCTAATCCTTCCAGCCGACTGGAAGGTCAAGCCGCCTCTGCTCGCCACTGTTGAGGCGAGGATCCCGGGTGTCCGGGACTTCAGTCCTTGGGAAGGTGGGAGTCATGTCTGGCAGTAGTGGGTAGTACCCGCCAGAGTCGCGCAAGTGGGCGGTGCGGATGATCGCGGAGAGTCGCAGTGATCACGCATCGAAGTGGGAGGCGATGCGGTCGGTCGCAGGCAAACCGGAGGTTCGCACGACCGAGACGTTGCGCAGGCGGGTGCCCGCCGCGCAGATCACCAGTGCCCAGCCGCACCGGCCCGGCAAGGTTTCAGGCTGTCTCGTGCCGGAGCCACCATCAGACCCGGCACGAGACAGCCTGCGACATGGACCTAGGGGCAGCTCCAGCGGCGCAACCCAGGAGCCGACGTGGAAGACCCGGGCAGACCGCCACGCCCGAATCCGAGATCACATCACCGATGCCCGATGGGCTGCAATGAAGAACCCCACCGGTGGATCCACGATGAGTCGTCGAGACCCACACCCAACTCTATGGCTTCGGACCGGCTCTCAGCCTCGTGTCAGCGGTGTCCACCGGGCAGCGGGATCACCGGGCATTCGAAACTCTTGACGACGCCGGTGTCCACCGCCGTCCCAGCCGACAGCGCTGCGTTCAGCTCGGCATCGGAGTCCAAGACGCCGTTCGCGTTCATGTCGCCGGAGGCGACCGCGGCCTGGTAGCCGGCCGGGAACGCCAAGGCGTGCACACGCCAACGCCCACCGTTGTAGCCGCGATCCCCGGGTGCTGCCGTGGCGACGTTCATCTGGTTGCCCCCGAAGTCATAGATCACGTCGAACGACTTGTCCGGGCCCCCCGTTCCGCTGAGGTCGGTGGGAGTCACTACGGTCCGGTACGCCGTCCCGTCGACGTAGAAGGCCGGCCCAGTCACGCCGGCCGACGCGGGGGCGACGCCTGCTGCCAGGGCCATCAGGACACCGCCAACTGACACTGCCATTGCTTTAGTTCGAATACGCATGGAACCTCTCCTTGGTCTGCCGACCCGGCTGGTCGGCGTGGTTCCATCAAATCTGGCCTCGACCCCGGTGACCATAACGCACTGATTACCAAGTTCTTACAGAACTGTTGTGCGCACCTCCAGAGCTGTTGCATGAACCATGGGGGGCCTAGTCTCGGAGGGTGGAACCCCAACCGTCGGCAAGCATCGACCAGACATCCCAGCGGGTGCTCGTCGTGGACGACGATACGATGGTCGCTGAGGTGGTCAGCACCTATCTTCAACGAGCCGGGTTCGTGGTGTCGCAGGCCGCGTCCGGCAATGAGGCGCTGGACCTCGTCGCGGCGTGGGCGCCCGACCTCGTCGTGCTGGATCTCACCCTTCCCGATCTCGACGGCTTGGCCGTCTGTCGGCGGATTCGGGTGCACCGCTCCATCCTGCCGGTGATCATCCTCACCGCTCGCGGCGACGAGGACGAGAGGGTGCTCGGCCTGCAGACGGGGGCGGACGACTACGTCACCAAGCCGTTCAGTCCACGCGAGCTGGTCCTTCGGGTGCAGTCGGTGCTTCGACGGGCCGACTCCGAACGTGCACCGGCGGGAGTGGCCAGAGTGTCCCTGTCCGACGGGAACCTGCGAATCGATCCGGTGGGCCACCGGGCGTTCCTCTCCGACGAGGAGCTTCTCCTGACGACACGGGAGTTCGATCTGCTCGCGCACCTGGTCAGCAACCCTGGTCGCGCCATGTCCCGCGACGAACTCATGCAGGAAGTCTGGGGATGGGAGTACGGCGACCAGACCACCGTGACCGTCCACATCCGTCGGCTGCGGGAGAAGGTGGAGGTCGACCCAGCCCAACCAGCTCGGCTGGTCACCGTCTGGGGCGTGGGGTACAGATGGGACCCCCATGGGACCTGAGCTGCGGGCCGTGGCCCTATCGGCCGGAGTGGCCACGCTTGTCGCCGTCCTCGGTGGGTGGGCGGTGGTCGTCGTGGCGCGCCGATCGTCGTCCCTGGCAGCAGTCCTGGCGCCCGTGCTCGTCGTCCTGTCCCTGGCCGCCGGGCTCTGGGCAAGCTCACGGGCGATGTTCCTGACCGAGTCCGACTCCGCAACGATGCTGCTCGTCCTGGCAGCGGCCGTGCCCATCGCCGCCGCTGTCGGCATCGTCGTGGCTCGCCACGTGTCGCGCCGGGAGCGGGTCGCCTCCGAGCAGGCCGCCGCGCGGGGGGCCGAACGGGAGATCGAGGCCTCCCGGCGCCAGATGGTGGCCTGGATCTCACACGACCTGCGCACCCCACTGGCTGGCATCCGGGCGATGACCGAGGCCCTGCAGGATGGCGTCGCGCCCGAGCCCGAGCGCTACCGGGCCCAGATCGTGGCCGATGTGCAACGCATGAGCCTCATGCTCGATGACCTGCTGGCACTGGCGCGGCTGCAGTCCGGCTCACTGTCGCTGTCCCTGGAGAAGGTCAGTCTCGCCGACATGCTCGCCGATTGCCTGGCCGCTGCCGCTCCCCTGGCCTCCTCCGACAGCGTCCATCTCAGCGGCTCGGCCGACGGCTCGGTTCCTGCCGAGGTCGACCCACGCGAGGTCTCACGGGCGATCACGAACCTGATCGTCAACGCGATCCGGCACACACCCCCCGACGGCGCGGTCGTCGTGCACGCGAGGCAGGGGCCGGACGAGGCTGTCATCAGCGTCGCCGACCAGTGCGGAGGCATCGAAGTCGACCACCTCGCCCGAGTCTTCGAGCCGGGCTGGCGCGCCACCGACGCGCGTACCCCCAGGCCTGGCGAGGGCGCGGGCCTGGGACTAGCCATCGTCCGCGAAGTCGTAGAGGCCCACGGCGGGCACGTCGACGTGCGCAACGACGGACCCGGCTGCTGCTTCGAGATGCGGATCCCGACGCACACCTAAAGCCAACAGTGGAGTCCACCACAACTGGGCACCACCGCTCCAGGCGTCGGCGGTCGTGCTCAAGGGGTAAGTCCGGTCGATCATGGGCTGGAACTTCCCCGCCTCCATGAGGTCCTGGAGGTATGCGAGGTCTTCTGCTTGGCGGCCTAGATCAACGGGTGGCCCGCGTCAAGCACGCCTCGTCGCTCGCGGCGTCGCACGGTGGTCCGGAACCGTCGTGCGGTGTGTGAGAGGGTCGGCGATCGATGTCGTGTCGCGCCCGACGCCACCAAGGAGTCCCAAGCCGAGGGAACACTGGAACGGCAACCCGACGGTGCAGAGGCCCGGTTCCTCACGCACCACGCCGCGGTGCTGCTCCACGCGGTCTGGAAGGTCACATCGTCGCATTCCGTCTGGTTCGGTGGACTCGGCTGATCTGTCCCCGAGGATTGCGGACGGGGCCACGCAACCGTTGAGCTGTGACCCGTCGGCGCGGATGACAGGTATTGCAGTCGGCACTACACTCGATGGGCATGGCGCAGCGGCGAAAAGTCGGCTCGATCGGGCTTGCGTGGCTCGGAACGATCGCGATCGACTTCTTTGTTTTCGGTGGGGTCTTCGCCGGGTTGCTTGAGGAGTCCTCGAGCGCGGCGGTCTTGTCCCCGGAGGCACTCTTCCGGCGAATCCCCGCCGGGTACGCCTCGTTCCTCCTCGAAGTGCTACTCCTCGCGTGGCTGCTTCGTTCGACCGGGTCGCGTGGCGTGACGGCGGGCGTCCGCACCGGCCTCGGATCCGGTGGCATCTTTGCGACCGCCGTGGTGCTGGGGTTGTGGTCGTTCACCACGGTGCCCGTGGCCGCCCTGATGGTCTGGTGGCTGACCCTCATGCTCCAGTTCACGGCTGCCGGCGCCGTGCTCGGGGCTTCGCAGACGGCGGCCTGGCGGCCGATGAGACGCTGGACACTGGTCGTCGTGGTACTCCTCGTCGCGGGTGGGATCGTCCTGCAGAACCTCGGCTAGACGGAAGTGCGAGAACAGTTCGGCCCCGGCGACGGCGCCTTTGAGCATGGCGGGTCGGCTCAACGCCGAGGTCTGGATTGCGAACTCAGTAGCGAGGTGAGGGATTCTTTTCAGACCATCGTCCCCAAGGTAGAATTCCTTGGGATTTGATCGAGGTGATCTGGATGGCTCCGAAGAAGTTCTCCCCGGAGTTCCCTGAGCAGGTGGTACGCGCGGTGATCAACAGGTCTCATACGGTCGCGGTGGCCGGTGAGTCCGAGCGGGTCGGGTTGGAGCGGTTGCGCGAGGAAGTGTGTGAGTGGCGTCACGAGCGGGTGTTCCTGGGAAAAGCGGCGGTGAACTCAACCCGTCAGTGCAACAGTGTTTCGAGTCCATCGGCGGGGGTGTCGAAGTCGGGTGTCTTGCGGGGACAGGCGTTGAGGTGGGAGGCGACCATGTCGAGTTCGGCTTGGGTGAGATGACCCATATTGACGCCCTTCAGAAAATATTGATGCAGTAGTCGGTTCATATCCTCGTTCGCGCCTCGTTGCCAGGGGCTTCGCGACCTTGGATTCCAGTCATCGTCGCGACGCTAGCAGCGAGGAGCGGGCATGCCAGCGAGGAAATACACGGAGCAGCAGCGGCTGGAGTATATGGCGTTGATCGATTGCGGTGGCTCGGTTCGGGCGGCGGCAGTTGCGGTCGCGGCGACCCGGGCCCGGGGTATGCGTGGATGCGGCAGGCAGGGCTGTCGACGCCGCCCCCTATACAACCCACGTACTCCGATGCCGAGAAGGTCGAGTTTCTGCGTCGACTCGCGGTGGTCGGTAACGTCTCGTTGGTCGCGCTGGAGCTTGGCTTCAACAGAGTGACCTGTGACGTTTTGGCACACAAAGCAGGGATCTTCACCGCTGAGTATGAGGACGCGAAGCGGCAGAAGTTCCTGCGGCTGCGTCGCGAAGGCGTCTCACACCGGATTGCCGCTGTGCGGCTCAGGATTGCGGCGCGTCAGACTTTGTATTGGGGTAAGGACATTCGGAAGTTCTCGACGGGACGCCTCTACCCGGACGGTCGCGTTGTGCTCTACCGGCTGGCCGAGGTGCTTGCGAACGTGAAAAACCCGAGGACCGCACGCTCAGCAAGGGAAGCTACCTGCCACATACCGCTCACCGCGTCTCGGTGAAGCATCGTGAACGCCCTCGGCTGGCGACGCTCACCACCGAGGATCCAGGGCGTGAAGGACGCCGCAGGCCTCGTCGGCCGTTGCTGTTCGGTAGCGCACGGTGGGAGCGCGTCATGGACGCCCGAGAACGGGCAACCATAACGCGCCCCTCTATCGACGTGCTCCGTTGGCTGAGCTTCAGGCGGTGGCGTATTGCGCCGGGTCTGCGTCGAAGGCGGCCGCGCACCCCTTCGAGCAGAAGCTGACCGTCTTACCGTCGTGCTCGCGGCTTGCCGCGGCGCTGGCAGGGTCGACGCTCATCTTGCAGACCGGGTCGACCGTGGTACCTGAGTGCGTGGAGTGGTCGTGGTCGTGATCGTGATTGTCATGCATTTCATTCTCCTCATCGTCGTATTCGTTTGCCAACTCGACCATCAGTGTGATGGTCAAGACTTTGGGGCCGACCTTGGCAACAGGTCGGGGTGCGAAGTGGCGTAGCCGGGCTGGCGTTGGTGACGACCGACAGGGACGACGGCACCATCGCTAGAGCCGCCATCATCGGGTTGAGTGGGAGCCCGAACGCCAGCCGCGATGGGGATGCCGTCGCCCACCGTGGCAATTGTCACGCCTTGGTATGCACGGATCCCTCTCTGTGGCCTGAATCCATCCCATCGACCGTCGGTCACAAGGGGGCGCGAGGTCGATCATATGAGGGCAATCGCGGCGATGGATGCGACGAGGACGACGGGCGCGACGATCAACATCACTGTGCGCCCGTACCGGGTCGCCCTGGGCAATCCGCGTAGCGGGAACAGGACCTGCCGGACAATGAGGTACGCAGAGAGCCCCCCCAAGAAGAGGAAACCGGCTGGCTCCGGCTGAATGCGCCAGACGATCAGGCCGGTAACCACAGCCAAGGACGCAGCTGCCGCTGACTCAAGGGACTGGACCGGGATCCGCCTTGTGCCAATGCGGCGATCGGAGCCCCAGATCGCCCAACGCGACGTTGTAGGCAAGCCCGAACAGCACCCAGCGAAGATGCACCCCAGTCGTCCGACAGCCTGCCCCACAAGGAGTGCGGGAATCGTCGCGTCGAGCAAGGGTCCAATCGGAACACCGTACGCCCAGCCTCCCAGCACGAAGACCGCAATCGCGGTGATGACGAACCCCTGCAAACTGAGACCTGCCAGTCCTGCAACTCGCCCTTCCCCGCGATGCGTCAACCGGTAGTAGACCTTGGCTCCACCGAGCCCTAAGGCGCCCGCGGCGGCCGCCAAAGCGAGGACGGTAGCTACGGGCATTCCACTGTTTCGCGCGAGCAAGCTCAACACGATCATCGCAAGGATGAATCCCAAACCCACCAAGAAAGGCCAGGAACCCGGCACGACCCCAGGCGCACGCATCTTGGCGACCGCAGCGAAGGTCGAGCGCCCAATGCCTTCGGCAGGGGGTAGACGGACAGCGTTTCGGTGATCGCCGCCGTGTGAGGTTGCCATTGCTTCCGCAGTGACCTTCCAGCGGCCCGACGCTTTGCCGACGATTCGGTGGGTGAGGGCGATCGGCCCACTGCCTGGCTGAACGTTTGCGTAGGTCGCGGTCGCCACAAAGGCATCGGCATCCGTGGGGTCGCCTTCGACATCGAGGCGCTGACCGGAGAAGCGCACGGTCACATCGCGCGACTCAGACCCCGAGGCAGCGGTGAACCAGTATGTGAGGCCGATGGCCTGCGGCTCGAAGTCTTCGAGGACCTTGAGGAGAGGGGGGGTGAACTCGAGCCCCATTTTGGGATTGCGCGACCCGCTAAGTCGTGCAAGCGCAGGCAAGTAGATCGGTTGTCGAGGCGGAGCCGGGGCCGGAGCCGACGCGGGCGTGGGTCGACGTGTCGGGGACACGCCAAACGATGCACCACGAGTAGCGGTCGGACGCACGGATGCCACCAACGATGATTCCGGGGGGCGGGTCAGAGGATTGGCCCGCCCGGGAGGCGAGGAGGGCCGCGGCTTAGGTGCCGCGCGCCGACGCTTCTTCTTGGGTGACATCGAATCCTCCTAGGGTGTGCTGGTTGGCGCGAATCGCGGTGCAATTTCGTCGGATCGAGTGTTTGCCCGTCAATGTGTGGCGCACCGCCATCACCGGGCACATCCCGTCTGACTGTGTTGCCAGCGTCGACAACTGATCCATGTCCCTGCCTCGCAATCTGGACAGGTCGCGTGGTCGGTTAGCCCGACCGTAAACCTTCCATTCGACTGGAAGGTCAAGGCGTGTGTGGAATGCCCGTGCCGTTGCTCATGGCCTCGTCTGCGAACGGCGCGCACAGATTCAAGCAGGAGGACGCGGGCGCGGCGGTGGACGCCGTCATCCGGGCCGTCGGCGTGACGGACACGTACAGCAAGTGGCGGCCGGACCCTTCGGTGAGCACATCCCGTACTGCGGAGGACGAGAAGCAGTTCGAGGCGTTGTGGCGCCACCTGGGCCTGTCCGTCGACTGGTCGCGCACCTACCAGACCATCGCGCCCAACGCTCAGGCCGTCGCCCAGCAGGCGTTCCTGCGTTCGCTGGCGCGCGGCGAGGCCTACCAGTCCGAGGCACCCACGCTGTGGGACGTGACGTTCCGCACGGCTGTTGCTCAGGCGGAACTCGAGGACCGCGAGCGACCCGGCGCGTACCACCGCGTCGCGTTCGAGCCCGCGGCCGACCTCGAAGAGGCCACCGGTTCCTACGAGTCCATCTACATCGAGACCACGCGACCCGAGCTCCTTCCGGCGTGCGTCGCTCTCGTGGCGCATCCCGACGACGAGCGTTACAAGCCCTTCTTTGGCAAGCACGTCCGTACGCCGCTGTTCGGCGTGGAGGTGCCCATCGTTGCTCACCGTCTCGCTTCGCCCGACAAGGGCTCCGGCATCGCCATGATCTGTACCTTCGGCGACGTCACCGACGTGATCTGGTGGCGCGAACTGCAACTGCCCACTCGCCCCATCCTTGGTTGGGACGGCCGCATCCTCGCTGAAGCCCCCGAGGCAATCGATTCACCAGAAGGCATCGCCGCCTACGCGGAGCTCGCCGGGAAGACCGTGTTCTCGGCCCAGGAGCGCATCATCCAATTGCTGGGCGAGGCCGGCGTCATGGAAGGCGAGCCCAAGCCCATCACGCACCCCGTGAAGTTCTTTGAAAAGGGTGACAAGCCCCTCGAGATCGTCACCTCCCGGCAGTGGTACATCGCGAACGGCGGCAAGGACGCGGCGCTACGGGCCGACCTGGTGGCACGCGGCGAAGCGCTCGACTTTGTACCCGCGCACATGCGAAAGCGCTATGAAAACTGGGTCAATGGCCTGACCGGCGACTGGTTGATTTCCCGTCAACGCTTCTTCGGCGTGCCGATCCCGGTCTGGTACCGCCTCGACTCCGAGGGCAACCCCGAGTGGGAAACTCCCCTCGTGCCCTCAGATGAGCAGCTGCCCGTCGATCCCTCGGCCGACGCCGCCCCCGGCTTCACGGAAGACCAACGCGGCGTACCCGGCGGCTTCATGGGCGAGAAGGACATCATGGACACCTGGGCGACATCCTCGATGACGCCCCAGATCGTATGCGGCTGGCGAGACGACCCCGAACTCTTCGCCAAGACCTTCCCCATGGACCTGCGCCCGCAAGGCCAGGACATCATCCGCACGTGGCTGTTTTCATCCGTAGTGCGCTCGCACCTCGAGCACGGCGTCCTGCCGTGGAAGCATGCGGCCATCTCCGGGTGGATCCTCGACCCCGACCGCAAGAAGATGTCCAAGTCAAAGGGCAATGTGGTGACGCCGATGGGCCTGCTCGAGACCCACGGGTCCGACGCAGTGCGGTACTGGGCGGCGTCCGCCCGCCTGGGAACCGACGCGGCCTTCGACGAAGGCCAGATGAAAATCGGCAGGCGCCTCGCCATGAAGGTGCTCAACGTGTCGAAGTTCGTCCTTGGCGCGACTGGCATCGCCACGGCGGCCGACGAGTCTCTCGCGGCCGGTGTCGCTGCGGCCGCACACGTCCGTTTCGGCGCCGTCACAGAGCCGCTGGACCAAGGCATGCTCGCCGGGCTAGCCGAGGTGGTGGAGACCGCCACCGCCGCACTGGAGGCCTACGACCATACCCGCGCGCTCGAGGTGGCCGAGTCCTACTTCTGGACGTTCTGCGACGATTACGTGGAACTGGTGAAGACCCGCGCGTACGACGGTGCCGAGCCAGGAATCATCGCGGCGGCCGGCGCGGCGCTCGGAGCCCTGCGCAGAATCAAGTCGGACGCCAAGGTGTCACAGCGCACGGCGATTGTGTTCGTGGATCTTCTGGTGCCCGAAAGTCAGATGGAGAACGTCAACGCCTCCAAGTCGGACGTCATGGCGGCGGGCCGCGTGAAATCCATGCAAGTGGTGGATGCGTTCACAGCGATCGACCCAAGCGCCGACGGCATGGGTCCAGAGGACGGCTCGAGTTCTGCCCTGCTCGACGCCAACGTGGTGCGCACCGAAAACGTGGTGCTAGAGCCGCCCCCTAGCAAGTGAGCCCACCCCTAGCACAGGGCTCAATCTGTACCGGCATCGGCTCTTGCCCGCGAGTCATGGGCTGAATGTGCACCGGGTCGCCGTACCCGCTCCACGACGCCATCCCGACGCCCGCGCCACACGGGGAACTCTCGCGCAGCCGTGGCCACCATCTCGATTGCGCGTGGCTGGGACGCCACGTCCAGGGACTGGACCGCTTCTCTTTTTTCTCTGCACCTCAGCGTTGGTGGCCGTTGGTCCCACGATTCGCTACCTTCGCCCGCCAGAAGGGGATCCCGCGCACAAGAAGGGCGAACTCTCCGCCTTTGTAGGGCCCAGCGCTGTGCCCGATGCGAGATGATCTCCTGTCCCGTTGCTCGCGCTGGGGGCTATTGTCGTGGCAATACCGTTGTGGGCTTTCACGCGCTCGGTGCGTCAGCACAGATCGCGACCGACCTGTGTGACTGCGCCGAGTCCAGTGCGACGAGGCGCAGTGCTCGCGGCACCACTCGGCTCACCCCACGAGCGGCGCATCGAACGCGGCGAGCACTGGGCCCGCGGCGATCCCGATGATGAGCGCCACCAGTGCACCCATGACGGCGGCCCGAGAAGCCCATGGGTGCCAAGGCGCGGGTATGCGTACATCCGCTCCACCCCGCGCGAACATCGGGGCGAGCCAGCGGAGGTAGTAAAACAGGCTCGCGACGGTGTTGAGCGCGGCCACGACGACCAGCCAGGCGAGGCCGCCGTCCCACGCCGCGGTGAAGGTGGTGAGCTTTCCGACGAAAACAGCGGTCGGTGGGGTACCGACGAGTCCGAGGAGGCTCACCACGAGAGCTCCAGCGAGCCACGGGTGCGCAGCCGCGACGCCGCGGTAGTCCTCGATCGAGCGGCGGGTCGGCAGCGCTGCAATGACCGCGAAGGCGGTGATGTTGGCCGCGGCGTAGCCGGCGAGGTAAAGCAACAGGGAGGGCAGGGCAAGATCCGCCTGTCCTGCGACTGCCACGGGCAGCAGGAGATAGCCAACTTGACTGACCGTTGACCAGCCGAGAAGCCGCTTCACATCGGTCTGCCAGAATGCCGCAAGGTTGCCCAGTGTCATGCTCGCCGTGGCGAGGATGGCGACCAACAGCGGCCCGTTGACGCTCCGCGGAAGCAATTCGAAGAGGCGATAGGCGGCGATGAGTGCGCCGATCTTGGGAATCGACGCGAGGAACGCTCCCACTGCCGTTCCGGATGCCTGCGTCGCATCAGGCACCCAGAAGTGGCCGGGAACCCCGCCCGCCTTGAACATCAGCCCCGCCATCACCCCGACGATCCCGGCAAGGACGGCCGCGGGGGGAGCATTGCCGAGCGTCAACTGCAGTTCGGCATACGAGGTGCTTCCGGCGATTCCGTACAGGATGGTCACCCCGAGCAGCATCGCGATGCCCATGAGCGCCCCGACCAGGTAGGTCTTCAGGGCGGCCTCAGCCGCACCGGGCGACCTGCTCATTCCCACAAGGGCATAGAGCGGGATGCTCGCGAGCAGATATCCTGCGGCGAGCACCAGGAGATCGTTGGCTCCCGCCATGGCGATGGCCCCGAGCGCGGAGAGCATCATGAGCGTGTACGTCTCGCTCTCCCTGGCGCTTCCGCCGAGCTCCTCGGCGCCGAGTACGAGTACGAGGATCGTCGCGAGCGGGATGATGATCCGCGCGGCCCCGGTCGCGACATCCACCGCAAAGCTGCCTTCGAAAATCGTCGTAGCGGGGGAATTCAGTTCGACTACCGCCGCCGTAGCAGCCAGCAGCAACGCCACGATCGCCACGGATCGTGTCACGAACTGCCGATCTCGGCGCAGGAATGATCCCGCAAAGAGCGCGATCACCGCACCTGCGAGTACAAGAATCTCCGGCAGGAGCGCGAGGGTGTCCCGTTGCATGTTCACTGGACGCTACCTGCTGACGAGGTCGACGATTGTGGATGACGCGGGCTCGATGATATCCAGCAGGAAACGCGGTGCGATCCCGATGATCACGGCGAACAGAAGGAGCGGCGCGATCGCGAGGATCTCCCTCCTATCGAGGTCACGGAATCCAACGGACAGCCCCCGTGTCTCGCCCGTGAGCATCCGCTGCAACGCCCGCAGGAACAGCGCGGCCGTGATCAGAATGCCCGGGAGGGCGAGCGCGGCCAGCGGAACGGTTCCGATGCTACCGGCGAAGATCTGGAATTCGGCGATGAAACCGCTGAAGCCGGGGAGCCCTAGGGAGGCAAAAGCCGCTATCCCGAAAACGGCGGCGTAGCGGGGTGCCGGGGCCGCGAGCCCACCGTAGGAGTCGATGTCATAGTTGCCCTTACGGTCGTGAAGCACCCCTGCGATAAGGAACAGCGCACCGGTGATAAGACCGTGGCTGACCATTTGAACGACCGCACCTGTCACGGCGACCTGTCTTGCCTGGGCCGCGCTGTCGCTGACGACACCGGCCGCACCCACGGCCAAAATCACGTAGCCCATGTGGTTGACGGAGGTGTAGGCGATCATTCGCTTGAAGTCGGTTTGGGCAAGCGCAACGAGTGCTCCGTAGAGGACCGAGATGATGCCGATCACCACGACGAACCACGCCCAGTCTCGCCACGCATCCGGCAGCATGGGCATAGCGATGCGCACAAAACCGTAGGTACCCATCTTGAGCAGGATGCTCGCAAGCACCACCGAGCCGATCGCGGGAGCGTCCGTGTGGGCTGGCGGCAGCCAGGTGTGGAACGGGAACGTCGGTGTCTTGATCGCGAGGCCGACGAACACGGCCGCGAGCACGAGCCCGCCGACCACCGGCTGATCGCCGAACGGGGGGTTGCTCGCGAGTTCGACCATGTCGAATGTCTTTGCCGCCGAACCCAAGTAGAGCCCAATGAACCCGACGAGCAATGCGAGCGAGCCGAGGAACGTGTAGAGGAAGAACTTCAGCGCCGACCGAGCGGCGTTGCCGTGCCCCCAGCCAGCGATCACGAAGTACATGCCGACGATCGAGAGGTCGAAGAAAACGAAGAAGAGGATGAGGTCCTGTGCCGCGAAGACGCCGAGGCTCGACGTCTGGAGGAAGAGGAAGAGGGCGGCCTGCGAGCGGGGCCTATCGGTGGCACGGAGCACGAAGACGGCACAGACAACGAAGATGAGCGCCGTGAGCGCGACGAGAGGCAGCGATAGTCCGTCAACCCCGAGGTGATAGGTGCTGCCGACGTTCGGTATCCACGGCACCTGCTCCTCGAAGGCCAGGTTCCCCGCGCCCGGGTCGCGGTAGGCCAGCCACAGGCCGACAACCAGGGCGAGGTCGACGAGCGTGACGACAAGCCAGATCCAGCGGGCTGCCGCATCCGTGATGCGGGGCACGGCTGCCAACACGATCGCGGCGAGCACGGGGAGGAAGACGACAACGCTGAGCATGGGTTACCTCACGAGCAGGATCAGGGCGAAGACGGCAGCCAGGGCGATGGTGATCTGGGCGTAGTACTGATGAATCTTGCCCGTCTGCGGGCGCCTGGCCAATGTGCCAAGTCCTCGCAGTTGGCGGGCGAGACCCTCGACGGCGCCATCGACGCCACGCTCGTCAGCGCGCGCCGCACGCGAGCCCACGAAAATGCCGGCCCGTGCGGTCCGATGCAGACCGCGGTCGAGGATGTTGTCGTCGAATCTCGCGAGCGCCTCGCTGAGCACGAGCGTCGGCCGAACGATGACGACGTGTACGGCTTTCTCGAGACCGAGCCAGTTCACCGCCCAGGCTGGCTGCGGCACGCCTCGCCGGAGTCCGATCGCGACCAGAGCAAGCATCGCGAGTGCGAGCACTGCCGAACCGGCGAGCTCGATCACGCTCGGTGTCGCAGTGCCGGCCTCCCCCAGCGTCGCCTTCAGCGGCTCACTCACCGGCGGCAGCGCCAGAATGCCAAGCAGTGCCGCGCCGGTCGCGAGTACGACGAGCGGGATGCGTTCCCATCGTCCGATGTGGCGTGTGCCGGGTTGTTCGTCGTCGTATCCCGCTTCGGTCGCATCATCCGCTCGCCCCCAGACGATGAAGAGTGCCTTGCCGGAGTAGATCGCGGAGAGCGCCGCCGCGGTGAGACCGACCATGTAGAGCGCGGGGCTCGTCTGGAGGGCGACGGCAAGGAGTTCGTCTTTGAGCGCCCAGAGCGACAGCGGCGCGATGCCCGCGAGCGACAGCGCTCCGACGGTGAACAGTACGCCGACGAGCGGCCACCGCCGAGCGGCGCCGCGGAGCGCCGAAAGCTGCTTGGTGCCAAGAGCGGCGAGCCACGCACCGGCCACGAGGAACAGCAGCGCCTTAGTGGAGGCGTGCGCGACGAGGTAGCCCGCGCCGCCGGCGATTGAACCCACCCCGGCCGCTAGCACGACGAATCCCAGTTGGGCTGCGGTCGAGGCCGCGAGCAGCTGTTTGAGGTCGCGTTGGGCGACAGCGACCGCGCCGAGCAGCAGGGCGGTGAGCGCTCCGATCCACGCCACGGTAGTGCCCGCCCAGCCCGTCACCTCGAGCAACGGCGCCACGCGGAGGAGGAGGTATCCACCCATTGCCACCATTGCGGCCGAGTGCAGCAGTGCACTGACCGTGCTCGGCCCTTCCATCGCGCGTGACAGCCAGGAACTGAACGGCAGTTGCGCGGCCTTGCCGAGGGCCGCAGCGATGATGCCTGCGGCGATGACGTCTCGCCAGGGCGATGACGCTGCGGGCAGATCGGCGAGCGTGAGACCCGTACCGCCCACCAGCGCGGCGCCCGCGGCGAGGTAGAGGCCAAGGTCACCGGCCCTCGTCATCGTGAAGGCGACGAGTCCCGCCTGAACGCGCCGGTCATCCCGCCACTGGAACCCGATCAGTGCCCAGGACATGGCCCCCATGATCTCCCACGCGAACAGCAGCGCCGGGAGCGTCGTCGCTGTCACGGTCACCGCGACGGCGGCGGCGAAGATCAGCATCAGGCCGTGGAAGCGTTCCGGCGACTCCGTTCCCTCGACTGCCGCGAACATCAGCACGAGCAGGGTCACGATTGCGACGACGGGAAGCACCAAGGCGGACAGACCGTCAACGCCGAGCCCTAGCGGTGCGCCGGCGATGAAGGGGATCTCGAGTGCGGGGCGGGTGACGGCGACGACCACGGCGAGCGCGGCCGTCGCGGTCGCGGTGGTGAGCGAGACCGGGATCGCGGCTGCCCGTGCACGTGGTCCGGCGAGGCAGAGCGAAACTCCGGATGCCGCGGGCAGCAGCACAACGAGGGCGAGGGCGAGCACGCTCATCCGGACAGCTCCGTCGCCGAGTCGGTCATGTCTGATCCGCGGGAACGATGCAGCAGGGTTGCCACAGCGAAGCCCATCGCCATCTCGACGGTCATCGCGGCGATGACGACGAGCAGTAGCACTTGGCCGTCCGGGGCTGGCGCGAGGAACCACCAGAAGGCGCCGGCCGCAAGGATGACGCCGTTGATCATCAGCTCGAGCCCCATCATGACCATCACGACAACCTGTTGGGACAGCGCGCCGTACAGGCCAACGCAGAACAGCGCGGCGGCGACAAGAAGAACGGCTTCGAGTGTCATCGGCCGAGACCTCCTTGCATCGGATCGTCGGGCGTGCCACGTTTGAGGTCGTCGCCCCAGCGGTCGTAGCGCCCGCGTGGATTTGCGATCACGAGCCCAGCGATGATCGTGGCGAACAGGACGGGGCTGATGGTGAGCATCGCCAGCATCTTCGGGCCCATGATCGCTTCGCCGAGCGAGGCGGTGAGGTCGGCGGCGGGGGCACCGATACGTGCGGGCCACGGGATAAGCAGGACTCCTGTGGCTAGCAGCACGAAAGTTCCTGCCGCCAAAACCGCCGACCAGCGTTTGTTATGAGTCATATCCATCGGCATGAGGGCCGGATTCATCCCCATGTACATCACCATGTAGACGGCCATGATCGCCATCTCCATCACCATCATGAGAATCGTGATGATGCCGATGTATTCGAGGTTGACCATCACGAGCATGATCCCGACGGCGACGAACGAGACCGCGAGCGCGTAGGTAGCCCGCGCCATCGAGTCGACCATGAAGACGGCGACGCCGGATGCGACGGACACGAGCGCGAGCACCCAGAACAGGATGTCAATCAGCATCGTCAACTCCCCTTTGCCATGATCGCGACGATGAGCACCTGCAGGAGAGTTGCTGGCAATACTATGACCCAGGCGACCTCGGCAAACCGGTCAGGGCGAATCGTCGGCACGCGGTGACGGATTGTGATGAGGGCAGCGAGCACGAGCGCAGTCTTGGCGATCGTCCAGAGCCAGGCGGGCAGCAGCGGACCCGCTCCGCCGCCGAGGAAGAGCGGAACGGCGAACGCGGCACCGGCGGTGAGCACCGCGTAGCGGCCTGTGAGGATGAGAAGCCGGTCGACGCCGGAAACGTCGGTGAGAAAACCGCCAGCGATGTCCCGCCCCACCGCGGCGGCGAACGGTCCCCAACTCGAGAACGCGATGACGCTGCTGCAAAAGATGACAAACGCAATGGGCATCCAAGTCACGAACCACAGGTGCTGTTGAGCCGCGACCACGTCGCCGACTCTCAGACTGCGCGCGGCGACTGCTGGCGTGATGAGCGCGAACATGAGCGGCAGCTCATAGGCGACCGCGAGCGAGAGGAAACGGTAGCCCCCCACGAGCGCGTGCGCGCTGTTGGCCCCCCAGCCGATCAGCCAGAACAGCGCCCAGACCATCACGTCCATGGTGTTGAACCACACGATGCCGACGTCCAGGTCGGCAAGGGTCCATGAACCGAGTGGGATGACCAGGATCTTCAGAAGCGCGACGACCACGAGGCCGCCCGCGCCGACCCGCCAGAGCAGAACATCCGCCGCGACGGTCACCTGTCGTCGTTGTCTCAGCAGCCGCGCCACCTGGGCGAGCGGCGCGCTCGCTCCAGACAGGAACGGCCGACCAGCGGATCGGGCCGTGAGAGCACCGTTCAGCCCGGCTCCCGCAAGCGCGAACAGCAGCAGGCCGACCGGAGCCAGAACTGCCCAGGCCGGGCTGACCTGCACAATCGCATCAGCCATGAACGGCCCCATCGTCCGTGTCGCCGCCATGGCCAGCCCCGTCGTGGGGCGCGTCGCCGTGACCGGCATGGTGCGGGGAAACCTCGTAAGTCGCGACGGCCGCGGTGTCGAGCCCGAGACCGACGACGAGCAACCGAGCCGTGGCGAGATCCGTCCCGCGCAAGAGTTCCGGCAGGGCGGCGAGGCGGTTTTGCAACTCCCGTACTGCCTCAGCTCCCGTCAGCGGCTGCACCCGGAATTGCCCGGTGTCTGCAAGGTCGCTCGCCTCGCGCAGCCATCCGATCAAGCGAAGGCGGATGTCACCGCTGGGCTCATCGCCAGACACAGCGAGCGGATCGGCGCCCCCGCTTGCCGCATCCACAGTCAACCCTTTGAGGGACCAGCGCAGCACCACCGAACGCTCGACGCGTCGGCGCAGCCGATCGAGTGCCCCTGCCTGATCGGTCATGACGACGCCGCCAACGACGGCGTCACGGACCCGGCAAGCGCTCCGCGCGGCAGAGCCCCACCCTGCAAGCGCAAGCATCTGCGCTGCCTGGTCGCAGAGCCGGATGAGTCTCTGGCGAGGAGCATCCGCCATGGGCATCTCGAGTTCTGTGGGCGCCGATGCTGCGGCGAGAACCCTGGCCTCCGCGCTGACGATCACATCGCCCTGTAGCACGCACTCGACGACGAGCCCGGCCGGCCAATGCGATAACACCGGGCCAAGAGGAACGGTGAGCACATCCATCTCAAGTCCGTCGCGGTCATCACCGCTGCCCGCGAGGGGAATGCCGTGGACCAGCATCTCCATGTTCTCGTGATCCATGCCCCCGTGATCCATGCCCCCGTGATCCATGCCCGCTTCGTCAGCACCCTCCGTCATGTCCATGTCTGCGTGCATGTCAGCATCCGAGTCCTCGAGATCGGCATCGGCGGGGGCCGCCTCATGTGCACCGTGCTCGTCGTGGCCGACGGCATCCGGCGGAGAGTCTTCCGGTACTGAGGATCGAGACCTGGATTCCGCATCGTGGCGCTGGCGGGGATCATCGACGAGGTCCGCCACGGCAGCGTCGAGCGAGGCGGATATCCGGGCCGACGTGGTGAGGTTCACGCGAGTCCGCGGTCCGGGAAGCTGACCCCAGACTCGGTCACAAACTGCCCCGAGCTCCTCTCCAGGAATTCCGCATATTGCGAGCAGGTCGGCATCCGCCGCAGAGAGAGCACTCGTCCAGCCGCGCCGGTTGAGCTCTGCCTCAAGCAGCATCCGTGTTTCGCCCCAACCGGGTACCTCGACAATGAGAACGTGCGTAGCCGTGGTAGCGAGTCGCGCGACCTGCGAGGTCACACCCATCGCAGCGAGCCTTCCCGCCAGGCCCAGACGACGCCCACCATGAGCAGCCCGAGAAAGACGAACATCTCGATGATCGCTGAGGGGCCCTCGTTGGCCACGACCACCGCCCATGGATACATGAAGAGCATCTCGACATCGAAGGCCAGAAACAACAGGGTAAGTGGGTACCAGCGGACGTGATATCGAGAAAGGGCGTGTTCCCGGGGCTCCCACCCCGACAGGAACGGCATGACCTGGATCGGGGCTCGCGCCACGGCCGTGAATCGTGCCACAAGGTAGAGAATGCCAATACCGGCCATCGCCGCCCCGAGAATCACTGCCACGCTGATGTAGGCCGACATGTCCGCTCGCCTCCCTGGGTTCTCAACGGAAGCGCAATACCTTACGTGGTGGTTGTTCGGATGACCCGTAGGGGGGTAGCGCTTCCTCGACCACACAGTACCGACGCCTGGCAATTCCAGCCACCACATGGAAAGCAGGAAGGCCCTGGCATCTCATTAAGAAGTTCCCCCCGCCTCTCACGAGTTCACCTCACGTCTCAAGAGCGCCCTTTAGCTGCCACAACGTTCGAAAAATCGTAGCGAGCACATCACACTGCGCCCGTACAGTTCGTGGCGAGCGGGTGCATGAGTCGGAGCATAGACCTTCACTAACTCGCGCTTTCTTGATGGTTTCTACATCATCCCTCGCGGGAACCGACACTTCACGGTGTCAAAGTGGAAGACACCACAGGATCCTCGGGGAGCTGAAACCACCTCCATCGGTTCTGCGGATCGACAGGCATATTCACCACTACCGAAGGTTTGATCATGAATCCAGTCCGCATCTTCCTCACGACCGCTGTGACGGTCGGCACCGTCCTGCTATCCGCTGGCGCCGCGTCCGCGGCCGTGCCAGACCCAGGGCCCTCGTTTGGCCAGCACGTGTCCTCTTGCGCTAGCACGATGGGCTTCTCGGGCACACACAACCCCGGCGTCATGCTCCGTTGATTTCACGCCAGGAGGATATTCACCATGGCAAGACCACTTAATGCTTCTGTAAAGACAAACCTCAATTTGCAAGGATTTATCGAACTCGACGAGGCAGCCAAAGCCCGCTACGCGTCGCCGCTGCGGTTCACGCCCGGACTGGCCTCCATCCTGATTGTGATCGGGCTGGTCATGCAGTCGCCTATCTGGTTGGGATCGATGGTGCTCGTAGCCTTGAGCGGGGCGCTCCTACCGAATGGCATGCTCATTGATCTGGTTTACAACCTTGGCGTTCGCCACATACTCCATGCTCCACCGCTGCCCCCCACGCCAAAGCCACGACAATTCTCGTACCTCATCTCCGCTGTCTTCTTAGCGTTTTCGGCGGTGTCTTTCCACTACGGGCTGTCGGTCTTAGGTTTGATCTTTGGAGGACTAGTTTTCGTGGCGGGCACGATCCTCACCACTACGCACTGGTGTCTCGGATCGTGGTACTACAGGTTGATCTTCAGGCGGGCACGGGTAACGCTGAGCGACGCAAGCTGGAACCTCTCCCACCGCACAACCGGCCGATAGCAGGCACGAAAAATCGCCCCAGCGAGGTCAGCGCCCCCCTCAAGCGCATCGCTGAGCATCGTCCAGAAGAGAACAAGCACCAAGGCGGTCCACACACCCCAGGCAAGATCGAACACTTCCACCGACTTGACCTCATCGCGCGGCATTTCGGAGGAAGCGTGGCACCGCGCGACGGCTGGGTCGACCGCTCTCCAGCGGTGGTGCCAGACTGTCAGGGGCCGATACGACAGCCGCCTGGCGCGCACCCAGTTTGGCCTCCCTCTCATACGACGTCCGGCGGGAACCACCAGCTGGATCCGACATGGGGGATTACAGGTGCGGCCTGCCAACAACAACGAAACTGCGCCTCCAATCCACGCAGGGCTTCCCGCCCATTCTGATGCCGCGCCGATGCGCGTGGCGGTCGAACGGGCGTGCGCGGCACTGGCGCAGATCCCGGGAGCAAGACGGGTAGCCGCACCCGATTCCAGTGCCCTCACCAGTTGACAATGCAAGAAGGTGACCGCGAGTTCCGCCCCCCGGTAGGCGCACCACGTTTGTGGCAGCCACTCTGCGAGGGACTGCTGAGCGGAGGTACTGGGCACCTGGTCCACCACGGTACAAAACGCACCACAATTGATGTGGAACGCCCGCAAACTGGTACGAATCACGCCAGTTGGTGGGGCGGTGGGCGCGCTGGCATACGGGGTGTGGGCTAGGCTGCGCCCTCGGCGGCGACTGCTGCGCGCGGCTCGCTCGCCGCTCGCGCCTCTTGGACACGAGGGTGGAACGCTGGCTTGACCCGTTCCATCACGACTTCGCGGGTGACGCACACTCTCGCAACATCGGTACGGCCGGGGACCTCAAACATCGTCTCCTGGAGCACCTCTTCGAGGATCGCCCGCAAACCGCGCGCTCCGGCGCCTCTCGAGAGCGCCTGCTCGGCAATCGCGCGCACGGCCTCAGCGTCGAACTCGAGCTCGATGCCGTCGATCTCAAACATCCGCTGATACTGCTTGACCAGCGCGTTACGCGGCTCAGTCAGGATCGACACCATGGATTCCACGTCCAGCGGCGACACCGTGGCGATCACCGGCATGCGGCCCACAAACTCCGGGATCAGGCCAAACTTGTGGAGGTCGGCCGGGGTGGTCTGCGCGAAGAGGTCCGAGTTGTCGGACTCTTTGAGCTGAGACCCAAAACCGATTCCCTTGCGGCCCACACGTGCCGAGATGATCTCCTCGAGCCCCGCAAAGGCGCCGCCAAGGATGAACAGCACGTTGGTGGTGTCGATCTGAATGAACTCTTGGTGAGGGTGCTTGCGCCCACCCTGCGGCGGCACGGAGGCGGTGGAGCCCTCGAGGATCTTCAGCAACGCCTGCTGCACTCCCTCGCCGGACACGTCGCGCGTGATCGACGGGTTCTCCGACTTGCGGGACACCTTGTCGATCTCGTCGATGTAGATGATCCCGTGTTGTGCCTTGTCGACGTCGTAGTCCGCCGCCTGCAGCAACTTCAGCAGGATGTTCTCCACGTCCTCACCCACGTAGCCGGCCTCGGTCAGCGCGGTGGCGTCAGCGATCGCAAACGGTACGTTCAGCATCTTGGCGAGCGTCTGCGCCAAGTACGTCTTGCCCGCCCCTGTACAACTAGGTAGGAAACAAGTATTACGGCACCGGGGCGCCTCGGGGCCCCCTGCACCGCGCCCCTACGGTACGGGCCGCTACGAAGTGGGCGGTGTCAAGGCGTGGACGCAATGAGAATCTGCGAGCACCAGAAAAGCGACAGCACCGGTGAACTGCCGCGCGCGGTTCGCAATGGCGAGCCCGCGATCGCGCAAGTCGAGTGTTCGGGAGGACTATGGCCGGGTTGACGGGAGGACTATGGCCGGGTTGAACGGGAACTTGACAGTTGCCTTGCGGTATCGAGCGTCCCGGCAATGAGTGGGGCACGTAGTCGAAGGGCCGTGAGCCGGTCGTCGGTGGGGTGGCCATTGGTTTGCCCGTCGCGCCGAAGAGTGGACAGGGCCGGCCTGAGGCCCCTCCGTCGCTCGCGTCGACGTGGGCATGAGTACTTACCGCAGCACCTGTGGTCCAGACGCCTCGCGTAGCAACTCTGACGCCACCAGGTGGCCGATGGTGGGACACACGTCAGCCGGGAGGGGCTCTCCGTCAAAGTCGTGGATGGTCACGACGTACGTGTCACCCTCCTCGTCCCAGGCGATGCCGAAGGAGACAAAGTTGAACTCAGGTAAAGTCATTGGTGCGTTCTCTCCGTCTTGAGGCACTAATTGCTCCGGATCCGTGCAACTAGCGTACTAGTTGCCCATCGAGTGGTTTAGCCCCATGCTCTCGCTCCTGGGCGGGCCGCACGAGCAGATCAAACTGTCACCTATCCGTGCAGCAGACTCCTGCGTCTGCCCCATCGGTACACCGGGCGGCGTTCCGTTCCTATCGCTATATGGGTTGCACTCCGCCGACAATGGCCTCCATGAACAATCCGAACTCGGCCGTCACCTCATGGGACCAACGTGGCTCGTCATCAGCTTGTGTTCCCAGAATCGGCTTCAGCGCGTTGAACCGTTGAAGGACGTCGAAGTCGTCGGTCGCACGCTTGGTCGGAAACTTGCGACGTGCTTCACGCTACTCACTACTAAGTTCCCGCCAACCTTCGAGATGCACGAGGCGCGTCCGAGAGCGCTCTTCGATGAACTCCTGCCACGGCGCGTTCATCACGGTCCCGCTTGTGCCTGGATTGATATGCGCAAACCCAATCTCAAGGTAGAAGGCGGCGTAGGGGCCGGTCAGGGCTCGACCCGCGTCGTCCATTACGAACGTGCGGAACCGTGGGGACATGAGACGCCACTCCCAAAAGTAGTTGATTGTGTTCATACAGTTACTATCGGACGCAATTACAGCAATTCGTTTTGGGCGAGTCAGCGAAGTCGCGAAAATGTGCCTACGCCGAGTCCGGTGTCCTTCAGGTCGCCCCATATCCGTAGAGCGGCAACGGCAGACGAAGGTGTCGGCGCACCACAATTCTTCGCCGGTCGCGGTGTGGAGTCGCGCGGCGCACGGACCATCGCGGTTGCCCGTTAGCCGTCCGGCCAGCGGGCACCCGATGACTCATAGTTCGGCCAGCGTACTGAGGGTGTCCGTTAGACCCGTCCGGTGAATTGCCCGGTAGGGGCCCGTCAAACGGTCAGATGGTTGTCGCAACTCGTTGGACCTCGCGGTACACCGTGGCGCGCCCCACGCCGAACAACTCGGCGAGTTCAGAGACCGTGTGTTGACCCGCTTGATGGAGATCGACGAGATGTGCCGCCTGGCGACGCGACAACTTTGGTGTCTTGCCTTTCAACCTTCCCTTCGCCTTGGCCACGGCCATCCCTTCGCGGGTGCGGGCGCGGATCAGGTCGGCCTCAAACTCGGCAACCATCGACAACACGTTGAGCAACAATCGGCCGACGGGATCGTTCGGGTCATGGGTCGACCCCCCAAGCGACAGAGCGATGCCTCGGCTGGCGAGTTCATCGACGATATTCCTGGCATCCAAGACCGAGCGAGCAAGCCGATCCAATTTCGTCACAACCAAAACGTCGCCCTCGCGACATGCGGCCATCGCCTCTCGCAAACCTGGGCGGTCACGGTTGGTGCCGGTCAGACCCTCATCGGTGTAGAGGCGTTCGGGTTCGACCCCGAGTTCCGCCAATTGCGCGGACTGGGCCGCGATCCCATATTCCTGCGCTCTCGTCGACACCCGCGCGTACCCAACCTTCATAGAGCCACCATCTGACACGGGTGTGACATCAGCGGCATCAACCCTTTGTCGACACCTCCACCATCTGCCACCAACCGTGCGGTTCCAGACACACAAGGAGTTGACCTGGTGGCACCAGCGTCGGGCCCCGCCTCGCGGTCTTTGGCGAAGCCAGTCCAACGCGCCACGACATGCGTCTTTCCGGGATTGGCGGACGTACCTCACGCTCTGTCGCGACGTACCGGCCTCGCCAACCAATCAAGCAGTTTCGGCCGGGTGGATACCTTGCAAGCAAGACGCCCGACAACCCACCGGAGGACACGACATGTACAGCCAGAAACACACCACGATCGCGGTGACCGAGGCACATCGGCAGGCGCTGTCTGCGCTGGTGAACAACACCACCGACGGACGGTTCGCGGGCCTCGACTACGCCACCCGCCGTCTGAAGGCGCCGGCGATGGCAGCGATGAGCGAGATCGTCACAGCCCTGTGCGAAGTCGCATCGGGTACCGCGGTGACGTTGAAGCCGCGTTCCGAGTTCGTGCCTCTGGTCGAGGTGCGTCGCGTCTTCCGCGTGAGCGACACAGGCCTTCGCCGCTGGCTTGCCCAACGCAACATCGAGGCCCGCCGTAGCGGCAAACATTCGTACCTGTCCCGCGATGACTTTGAGTCGCTGCGGCAGTGGCGCATGAGCCTTATCTTCCCCGAAGCCCAGTAGTTGAATCTGCAGGTGCGCGACCTCGGAGCAAGAGCGCCCGGACCACACAATTCGGTGGTCGGTGGCGCGCCTCGGCAACACATCACCGAACACGGTCGTGCGCTACCAGCACGTCACCCGCGAAAGGCAGTGCGATGTGGCCAAGGCCCTCGGCGAATTGGCCGCTGGCGAGAATCCCGCGCATTAATCTGCACACGGAGCGCGCCGGCTCTTGCAGCGCGGTGTGACCACCCGCTCGCGGTCACATCCAAACCGAATCGCTGCGCCCGCCGCATACGATACGTCCCACCGGTAGCGCGGTACGCACGAAGGGCTACCACACCTCATTCGCTACGGTGCTACCTAATTGCGCAGGTAGACATCCTGTGGGGCAGCCACTGTGCCGTGAAACAGCACAAGCGACTACCACACCCTTCGAGCCAACAGTGAATATACCCCCAGGTAAAACGACAAGTGACTCTTGTCACAGACACTTGCGATCGAACTCATCCTGAGTGCTAATGGGCCCTGACTGAACACAAGGCACAACAACTCCATGGCCTGCTGTCGGGCAGAGAAGCAGACAGACGATCCAGGGTGCAAGGCCCGGCCGCCAAGGACAAGGCGCTAACACCCGTGAGGCCTCACAAGCCCTGTACATCCGTGAAAGGGACACAGTCCCCCCGTGTGGTGAAGCGAGCCGTCGCGATCAAGGCAGACCGGGCGCGACACGTTCAGCGGCTCCCACCACAATTCCCGTCCTGACTCTTTGAGTGACCGCGACGACCGTACCTATACCGCGAACCGGCAGATACAACGACGCGCGTCTCCTGTGGCTCGTCACGAACGAGCCCCAGGGACCGCTCTGCCTCCGACCGACCCACACCCGCCAGGGTCCGCGCGCAACGCCTCCCACGAGCAGCGTTATGGGCAGAGCAACGAACAGTCCGCCGACGCGAGCGGCGGTCCGAGCCTTTGGGTACCGCAACGAATCACAAAGGGTGAGGGACCCACACCGTGGGATCTGGCAGATCAGGCATCGAGCGGTGCGTCGAACGCCTCCGGTGCGCGCCCAAGTGCCGCAACTGCCAGTCCATCCCGCTGACGCCCTTCTTGGGCACGCAAACCTACTTTGAACCCTTCGGCGTACTGGGCTCTCTTTGCGCCCGTGGATTTCTTGCCTGGTGTACGTCGCTGTGGCGCTGCCAGACGAAGAGGCTACGACTCTGCGGCCGAAGTTTGATGACCCAGATTCTCGGTTCGGCGATCTGGTCCCGGGAGACGGCGTGCGCGCGGCTGCCACCAATGGCGGTCCGCACGACAACCAGCACGTGGTCCACAACGACCGCGAACCCCTCCAGGGACTCTAAGAGTTATGTTGCTAGTAAGGTGAAGTGCGCGGCTACGCCGCGCTCTGGGCGTCCGCCCACCCATCGCGACTCTGCCTCGCGCGCTCATACCTACGTAGCGCCGCTTCGGCCGCGGCGAGCATGGGTTCACGACGTTTGCTCCTGGCTTTCCGGTCCCAGAATCGAAGCATCCGGCGATGCCGAGCGAGTTCGAGAGAGCCAAGCCACCCGCCGTAGTGCATCGCTCCCGCCAACAATCCAACTTCTTCGCTGAGCCAACTGCTCCACGCCCAAATGACTTGGTAACTGGAAACTTGCTCTGCGACGCCTTGGTCTGCTTCCAAGATGCTCCGAACATTGGGTTTGCACTCACTCAACCAGGCACCATTCTCCGATGCCTTGTGGGCCCGGATGTTGCCGGATACGTCACTCAACGTAATGAATGACGCCTCCGCTGTCTCGTTCAAACCGGACAGCGCACTGCGGAGTTCCGCTTCCAATCCCTTGCCGATTTTGTCGAGCGTAGCAATGCCTTCGAACAAGTCCCCGACGATCCGCAGACCAGGAATCTCGCGAAATGTAGGACGTGCCGTCGTGTCGATCTTCTCCAGCCATCGGGCCGCGTTCGCGACCACTACAGGGTCAACCGCGAACCCCGACCTATCCAACGGAACACCATTTTCGACGGCCCGAGCCCAGGACGAAAGTTGGCGAGACCACAAACGAGTATCTTCAGCGGCCTGACCATTGGACGTGCGAACGGATTCAAAGAGAACCAGCACGAGACCAACAGTTAGACCGGTCAAGGCTCCAACAAGCACATCGGGCCAAAATGAGGACCAATCGACGCCGCCCGAGGGAAATATCCCGAATGTCAGGTTCATGCTTCGGAGGGTAGCGCGTCCGCTCTCGGCACACTGCCCTCAGTACTTCGGATAGCGCCCTCCCCTTCAAGGCGGTGTGTATTGGCGATAGACAGGGTTGCCAACGAGCCTGGGCGCGACTCGAGGTCGATCTACAACTACAAGCCGACGGCGTTGACGCCGTACTCCGCTTGCGCCTGCGTGAAGCCCTCGTAAACCAACTGATCGATCAGTCCGGACCGCGAGAAGCCGGAGTAGTCCAGATACTGCTGTGCCATCGCGGCTGCCTGCGCGTTCCAGTCTGTTCCGAGTTGATCCACCGCAAAGGTTGAGTCGCCTGTTGAAAACCCCTCGTACTCGAGTTGATCAATGAGCCCCGTTCGCGAGAATGCTGTGTACTCGAGGTACTGCTTGGCTGTTCGTACGGCTTGCTCTTGCGACACTGTCATGGACGGAGCCGTGGTCTCCGCGGGAGCCGTCGTCTTGGCGGGCGCGGTGGTTTCTGCCGGAGCCGTGGTTTCCGGAGCCGCTGCGCCTGGGCAGGACTCGTCGTTCTTGACCGAGGCGAGGACCACGATGGTGTCAATTGGGACCTCTTCGCCGGAGGCCGGGATCTGGGTGCAGACCTTCCAGTTGGAGTCGTTGATCTGGAGCCGCCCATCCCCCGAGGCATCTTCCTGGTCCATGACGTACGAACCCAGCGCTTGAAGTGAATCCTGCGCCGCCTGGAGAGTCATGCCCGCCACGATGGGCATGGTGAAGGTTTCCGGAGTCTCGCTCGGACTCGGACTCGGGCTTGGACTCGGGCTCGGAGTGGCGGAAGGTGTTGGACTAGATCCCAGGTCGGAACTGGGACCCTCACCTTGCGCGGCAGCGGCGGCCAGCCCAACGAACGCCAGGAAGACCGCTGCGGGAATGATGAATCTCTTCATCTTCCACCATGGCCTCTTGCCACCCGGCTCACCGGCAGTGGCCTGCTGTGAAACACCTGGCGAGGTGTGCTCAGTCCACTTGTCGCCGTCCCAGTAGCGCTGACTTCCATCGGGTTGCTTGTACCACCCAGCCGCGGCTTGTTGTGTCATTCCGATCTTCCCCCTCTATGTGGCCGCCGAAGAACGCTTCTTAGCGTTGCAGGCGAAATCCTGTATTGATCTTCCACGCTAACAGGGCAGTGAAATTTCTACGCGGCATTCTCGCGAACATCACCCGGGTTGGTCCGCAATCCCGACGCGGCGCACCGGACGGAGCACACCGTCCGGGTGGATTGACGAAATGCGGGTTCGTCTACTGTCTGACCCCCGCTAGCGCTCGGCGCGTTCCAACCGATGCGACAGAGACTTCCGCCAGCCGCGCGGCAACCGCGCCACCATGGAGAGCCGAGTCCCCGTACTTTCGTGCCGGTCTTGCCCTGGTTACACCCTGGTCACAAAACACCACGTGCCACTATACGCGGCCGCGCTCTGGTTGTGTGGGATGTCGATCCCTTCGGCGTGTCGCGCTAGACGCGTCAGCGCGCCAGGCGACACTTGGGGCGGAAAGCAAGAAAACCTGATAACCAGGTGGACCGGCTCTCAGGCTTCAAGCGAATCAACTTGGACCGTGGATTCTCTTGAAGGCTAGCGCCCTTCGCGTCCAGATGTCGCGAGCCACGGCGTTGAGTTGGTCACTCATTGCGTTCCAGACAAGGAAGACCATCATGGCGAACGGCGACGTTCACACGATGTACGACCCGTCGAGCGACGACTGGTACAACAAGCGCGTGGGAGCCTCACGCGCTTCCAGCCGTCATGAAACCAAGGCCGAAGCCTCGGCGCGCGGGCAGGATCTCGCGCGGAGCACCAACTCGGAGTGGCTCGGGCACAAGAAGGAAAACAACGCCATCAACGAGCGCAACACCTACGGAAATGATCCCCGGCGGTCGAAAGGGTAATCGTCCACGGGATTGAAGAGGGCCCCCGTCCGCGCCTCAACGTCGTCGACGGGGGCCCTGCTAACCAACTCCGCCTTGCCAGGTCAGCAGCGGGTGGACTAGCGAAAGACGCGGTTACCCGCCTAAGTTGATGCACTCAGTCATCTTGTGCTATTCGCCGTGCGTGCCTGGGCCACTCATCCGGCCCTGAGACGTCGCGCGCTCGCCCCGCCGCCCAAGCCTGGTGTTCCGGCCTTCTTGAACCGGGTGCCCGTCGCGCATTCGCTGGCGCTGCTACGAGGTATGACCCTCTAGGAGCAGGCCGATCGTCACTACCAAGGCCCGAAATTGCGGGCGCTGCTGGTCTGCCAATCGGACTCTGACGCACTGCAAAGCGCCTCACTCTTCCGCGGCGTTGTCCTGCTCGTTCGCTTGCGCAACCGCCGAACCCTCAGTGACCGCCGTGTAAAGCATGGCGCCGACGGAGGCGATGATCTTGTTTTGCGTCCCTCCTTGTTCGACCATGTACTCGGCGAACTTCTCGTGGACGTCCTTGTTGGACAGCACGGTTTGCAGGATCGCCATGTGGAGGTTGGGTGAGTCAACGAACTGGTCACGCGTGTTGGAGGCCACCTGCTCGCGCAGGGCTTCGTTCTCGATGAGCGCGCCCAGCAGCATCGCGGCGATGCCCCGTGACTGTGATGGTGCGAAGTCTGCGCCGAACAGAGCGTTGATGTTGTCGATCACTTCCTGCATCGCGATCATGATCTTGTCGCGTGCGGCGCCCGAGCCGGCTGCGGTAATCCCGGTCAGAGCCTCGGAGTCGCCGCCCAGCGAGATGTCTACCGAGGTGCCCTTGGTGTGGGTCACCGCAAGGCTCATGTCGGACAGGTCAATGCTTTGGCGCTGCGCGTCCTCGGCGATGACGGCCTGCAAGAGCCTCAGATAGATGGCCAACGCTTCCAGCGACGGGTCGCCGTAGTCGAAGACCTGGCTCATGAAGTCATAGACGCGCACGTAAGTGCCGACGTCTTTGCGGAACACGTCGCAAGCGTCGACCTCTTCCTGGTTGCCGCTGTTCAGCGCCGCGTCGCGACGGTTAAAGAACTCATCCCGTGCGGGCTTCACAATCCCTGACAGCGCGTTGTTGCCCTTACCGGCCAGGTACGCTGCGGCGGCCGCACGCACGTCCGTATCGGTGAAAATGCCGGCCTGCTCCAACTTCTTCGCCAACGTCAAGACGATCAACGGATCGGTGGCGGTCTCAAGGTGAGCGTCGAGGTAGTACGGCTCGAACGCCTTGCGGATCTCCTCGGGTTCGTTCACAAAGTCCAGCACGAAAGTCTTGGTCTTGTTCTCCCCCGCCGGTGTGCGATACATGCGGTTCAGGCGCGACAGAGTCTGCACCGCCATCACACCGGACAGGCGCTTGTTGACGTACATCGCCGACAACAGGGGTTGATCAAAACCGGTCTGGAACTTGTTGGCCACGATCATCACTTGATAGGTGGGGCCGCCAAACGCGTAGGCAAGATCGGAGCCGATGTTCGCTGGGTTCATCGACACCTCAGTGAACGGGTCCGGTGAGGACTCCTCGTCAATCACTTTGCCGGAGAACGCCACCAATGTCTTCAGTGCGTAGTGGCGCGACGCAATGTAGTCATCCATCGCGATCTTGAACCTCACGGCTTCCTTGCGGGAGCCGGTGACGACCATCGCCTTCGCATGCCCCTCAAGTAGGTGCGCCACGTTCTTTTGGAAGTGATCGACGATGATCTTGACCTTGCCGCCGATGTTGGTGGGGTGGAGTTTGACCCAGGCAAGTGCCTGACTGGTCGCCTCCGCCTTGTCCACCGTCACCAGGTCCTTCCCCTGGGCTTCGCGCGAGATCAGGAAAGCAGTGTCGTAGGTCTGGTAGCCACGCAGCACGTCGAGGATGAACTTCTCCTCGATCGCCTGCTTCATCGTGTACAGGTGGAAAGCCCTCTTGGTGCCACCCGTATCGGTACCAAACATTTCCAGCGTCTTGCCCTTAGGAGTCGCGGTGAACGCAAGGAACGAAATGTTTGGGGTGTTCGCCTTGGCGTGCACCAGACCCGACAGGATGTCCTGAGCCTCGAAGTCGTCCGCGTCGCCTTCCTCCGCGTCTTCATGCTCGATGCTGGCCGAGGACAGGATCTGCCGCAATGTGGCCGCAGCGTTGCCCGACTGCGACGAGTGCGCCTCGTCCGCAATGACAGCAAAGTTCTTGTCCGCAAACTTGCCCATGTCAGCGAGCACGTCCATCACGTACGGGAACGTCTGCATCGTGACAACGATGATGTGCTTGGACGAGTTCAAAGCCTTGTCGAGAGCCTTGGACTTCGAACCGGCCTCACGCACCGCCTTGTCATCAATCGTCTCGACCGGCGAATCGGTGTCCTTGTCACCCCGGAACGCCGGGTCGATCTGACGCACCGCAGACTGCAACTGATTGTCCAACACGGTGCGATCCGTCACCACGATGACCTTGTCGAACACCTTGACGTTCGCGTCCGTGAACAGGCGAGACAACTGGTGCGCCGTCCACGCGATCGTGTTCGTCTTACCCGAACCCGCAGAGTGCTGAATCAGATACCGCGAACCGGGCCCTTGTGCGCGAACGTCAGCCAACACCTTCGTGACCGCGTCCCACTGGTGGTAGCGCGGGAAGAGCAGGCTTTGCTTCGTGGACGCCTTACCCGTGATCGGGTCGTACTCCGTTTTGGTTTCGAGGTGACAGAACTTGCCCACAATGTCCAGGAACGTGTCACGCTCAAGGACGTCCCGCCACAAGTACGCCGTGGCCGACTCACCCTCGCGAGGGGGGTTGCCCTTGCCGTGATCGTGGCCTTGGTTGAAGGGCAGGAAATGGGTCTTGTCGCCGGCCAACTTGGTGGTCATATAGACCTCTTCGTTAGACACCGCGAAGTGCACCAAGGCACGCGTGCCGAACCCAAACAGCGGCTGCACATGCCCACCACTGTCCTTAGGCAGGCGCGTCTCCTTGTACTGCTTGATCGCATCCCCAATGGACTGCTTGAAATCGGTCTTCAACTCGATCGTCGCCACCGGGAGCCCATTGATGAAAAGCACCAAGTCGACCGACCTTGTGTCGCCAGGGATGGACGAGAAATGCACCTGCCGCATCACCCGCAGCCGGGTGGCAGAGAAGTTCGTAGTAAGCGTTTCATTCAAGGTCGTGTTCGGCCGAAACTGACACATCAAGATCGGCTTCGGCGACCCCAACACCCGCAGAGGCTTGCGCAGCAGACTGAGCATTCCGCCACCCTGCTCAAGGCTCGTATCAAGGTGCGTGACGATCTGATCTAACAGACGGTCAGCCTGCTTGGTGTGCTCCGCGGTGCCGACGTCGGCCTTGACGACCTTCGCCCACGCCTCAGGCTGAGTCTCCAACAACCACGCCAACACATCCTCAGGGAACAGTGCCCGCTTCTTGTCGTAACCGACATCGTTAGGCGAGTACAACCAACCGTTTACCGCGAGGTGGTCACAGAACTCATCCTCAAAAGACCGCTCGCTGTCCTTCGCCATCATGCGACCTTCCGGGCTGCGGTACGCACGTCAAACTGACCAGTCACGGCCGCGGTGATGAGCGCGGAACGACGCTCCTTGGCAAGAGCAATGTGCTCTTGGGTCTTGGCGATCAGTGCGTCGATCTTCGAGGTCTCCGTATCAAGGCGAGCAGCGATGGCCCGTTGCTCGTCGAGCGGCGGCACTACCACCGGTAAAGAGAGGAAGACCTCCGGATAGATGCGCAATCGCGAGGACCACACACCCCGGGAGTGCCGCGTCATGAGACTGACATACGGAACGGAACGGTAGAGCAGATTGAAGTATCGAGGCTCATATCTTGCGCCGACTCGCGGCATGTAGACACCGTAGGCGGGACTCACCATGCCGTCATGATGCGATACGCCGAGCGCGCCCATCCATGCCCACATCGTATTGATCACCAGATCGCCAGATTCGACGAGCCGGTATCCCTCATGACTCTCAGCCGCGATCATCGTCACGTTCTTCTCCGAGCGAGGCGTGATACCCGTGATGTGGGACACGGTGAGCAACTCTTCCTCGCCAGCACGCGAAAGATCGGGGCGCTCGGTCAGCAGATTCTTGTTTCGTGTCCACTCCCAATGAGAGGGGACTTCCGGTACGCCATCCGTCGGGCCGGCTGTGTACTCATCGAAAGGCAGTACGCCACGCCAAGCAAGTTGCGTCGAGGCCGCCGACTTGCGCTCCTCCAACAGACTGACCATCTCGTGCTGTTTGGCGATGAGGTTGCCGATGCGGGTCGTGGCGTCGTCCAGGTACTCCGCGATGACGCGCTGCTCGTCGAGGGGTGGCTGCGGGATGCTGATGCCCGCGAACTGTGCCCCCGACAACTCCTTGAATGTCGTGCCCTGTCCGAGAACCTCAAGTTCTTCGCGCACAGAGACCAACGCATACGCCAAGAAGCGGCCCTGGTCGATCGAGCGTGCGGTGATTGCCCGGCAACCTTGGTTGAACGCTGACGGGTGCACGAGACGGGCTACGTAGCCGATAGGAGCCCGCGTGGAGACCATCACTGACCCTGCTGGCGCAACGGTGCTTCCCATCGCGCCCGCCTCCGTGAGGGTTCGGGCGGCAGCGGCTATCTCTTTGCCATCAAGGCCACGAAGATCTGGTGGCGTCACGAACGGAACACTTCCGTCCCAGTTTTCTAGCGCCGAGGTAGGCGTTCCGCCGCCGTGTATCTGGCCCCAGCGACGCAAAGGCACCTGCGGAAACCTCATCCCTCGACCTCCTGCAGCATCGCCATGATTTCGCCGGCGACTCGTTCGAGGTCCATGTCGATTTCTGCGAGTGGTCGTGGCGGCACGTAGGTGTAGAAGTGGCGCGTGAAGGGAATCTCGAACCCGACCTTGGTCTTGTCGAGGTCGACCCAGGCGTCCGGCACGTGGGGCAGCACTTCGGCGGCCATGTAGTCGTCGATTACCTTGTCGCGCACGCCGTTGTACTGGGCGCTTTTGTCGGTGTCGTTCCAACCGAAGGGGATGTTCTCGGTGTCTCGACCTTTGGTGTCGGCTTCGATGTTGCCCTTTTTGTCGCGGCAGATTTCTGCGGTCTCGTCACGGATCCCGACGAAGTCGACGACCGCCTTCATCTGCGCTGCCGACAGTTTCACGTTCTGGCGTTTCAAGGCAGCGTTGAATGCGCTGAGGAACTTGTCGCGTGAGTCGTAGCGGGTGCCCTTCATTACGTCGAGCGCTTTCGTGAGGTCGTCCGGATCGAGAGCCTTGAACCGCTTGTCAGAGGTGACGCTTTCGATCTGCTCGTCGGTGATGTCAAACGCAAGACGCAGTGGGCGTTCCACGGTGATGGTCCAGTAGCCAAAGTCTTCGTTGTCGAACACCTTGGAGATGTCCGTCTCCTCGAACGCGGCATACGCCTTCAGAATCTCGGTCCGGTGCTCGTCGACGATCTCCACACGCTTGGAACCGAGCCCTTTGCGCATCTTGGTGTTGAAGCCTGTGGCGTCGATCAGTTGCACTTTGCCGCGGCGTTCTTCGCGCTTCGTGTTGTCGAGCACCCAGACGTACGTGGAAATGCCGGTGTTGAAAAACATATCGGTCGGCAGTGCCACGATGGCTTCGACTTGGTCGGATTCCAGCAGCCAGCGTCGAATCTCTGAAGGCCCGGACTCTGCTCCACCGTTGAACAGCGGTGAGCCGTTGAGGACCACACCCACACGGCCTCCACCGGTGCCGTCAGCGCCTGCTGGGCGCATCTTGGACGCGAGGTGGCACAGGAACAGCATCTGGCCGTCTGAGACGGCTGGGAGGCCGTGACCGAACCGGCCGTTGCCGCCCAGTGCCGCCTCGTCGCGCACCGACTTCTCGGACTTCTTCCAGTCGACGCCGTAGGGAGGGTTGGCGAGGCAGAAGTCGAAGGTGCGACCCTCGTGCTGGTCGTTAGCGAGAGTGTCACCAAACTTGATGTTGTCCGCGTCGTGACCCTTCATCAGCAAATCGGACTTGCAAATCGCGTACGACTCGGGGTTCAACTCCTGCCCGAACAGCGTCAGTGCCGCTTTCGGGTTCTGTGCACGAATGTGTTCCTCGGCCAGCGACAGCATGCCGCCGGTTCCTGCCGTCGGGTCGTAAATGGTGCGGACCGGCACACCCTGGCTGCCAAGTTGGGTGTCCTCGGCGATCGCGAGGTCCACGACGAGGCGGACAGCGTCACGCGGGGTGTAGAACTCGCCCGCGGTCTCATTCGACATCTCCGAGAAGCGGCGGATGAGGTCCTCGAACAGGTCACCCATTTCGGAGTTCGACACGGCGTCTGGGTGGAAGTCGGCCTCAGCGAACCGTGAGGCCGCGGCGTACAGGATGTTCGCCTCGTCGAGTTCTGTGATGGCGTCAGCGAACTTGAAGCGCTTGAACACGTCGATGTTGTCGGAGAATCCGTTGACGTACTCGATGAGGTTGTCGGCCAAAGCGTCGGCGTCGTCCAGTAGGGACGCCATCGAGTGGGGGGACGTGTTGTACAGCCACAGGCCGGTCTGCTCATGTGCCTGCATTAGCGCGACCCTGGGCGGCAATGTTTGGCCCGCGATCTGCTTCATCGCGTCACGGTGCGGCTCCATCACGCAGTCGAGCCGGCGCAGCACCACGAACGGCAAGATGACCGACCCGTACTGGTGAGGCTTGAACGATCCGCGCAGTTGGTCTGCGATCCCCCACACGAACGAGGACATGTTGACGACGCTCATGTGAGGTCTCCTTGAGGGGGATTGAGCGCAAGGACAGCGCCTCGGGCAGTGTTCACGTGACGAGGACCGAAGCGGACGCCGGTGGCCGGGCGGGCAGAGTGCGACGGCAGTGCCTCATGCACACTCTGGCTCACAACGCCCCCTTCGGCGACCTTACGCGTAGGTCTGCGTGGCCTATTCAGCCAACAGTGCCGACTCTATCGCCCGTCACTGATAGGAGGCGTGTGCCACAAGCAGCGTCGTTGACCTCGTGAACATGTATCGCGTCGTGGTGTTCGTCGCCGTTCGCGCGCCACGAGACGGCGTCCGCAACTGCCTTGCCAGGGGCATGGCGGCACAGAGCACATGCCACCCCGCGCCGTGTGGCGGGCCGCTACCGGGCATACCCCGTCGCACGGCCCAGCAGGCGAGGTTGGGGCAGAGGGGATGGAGGGGACGACGCGGCTTAAGTGGCCCGAGTTGGTGCAACTCACGCTCAAAATCCGCAGATTCGTGGACCCGATTTTCGAATGATCTCTTGAGTTGCAGCAACACCCGAAACCGGGCCTCGACCCGGAATCGGTCGTCGTCGCGGTAGCGCGCCGACTCACAGTTGGGGCAACTCCCCCGTGAAAACCTTCGAACCGTGGAACCAGAAATGTGAGTGACTCGGCCGAGTTGGGGCAACTGCGCTCTCGGCCCCCGCTGGCGTACGGACCGATTGGGCGGTCGCCCTCGCCGTCACACCGGCCTCGAGTTCACGTCAGCCCCTGTCAATACTCTTTTGGGGAAGGAGGACCAGTGATGAAGGGCATGACTGAGCGGGTGTTGGGTCCCCTGATTGCGGGTCGCTTCGATGCCTTCGGCTGCAGCAAGCGTGGTGCCCATACTGATGACCTCGAGCGTGAAGGCTGCCTGGCGTGCGCCGTCGAGCGCGGAACGGTCGACAACCCGGACCACGTCTACGCGCTGGTCGATGACCGCGGCAGCGTTTCTCACCTGGACAGCGGCCCCCATGCACCCTGGCCCCATACCCGCTACTACAAACCTCGAGTTGGTCTACACCGGCTCGACGGGCCAGCAATCGATTCTGAGGACCTCCGCGCGTATTTTGTTGACGGCCTGTGCCACCGGGTAGACGGTCCCGCAATCGAGTGGGGTGAGGGCTGGTTCGCGTGGTTCAACCAGGGAAGGCTGCACCGGGTCGGTGGCCCTGCGGTCAGCATCGACCTAGTCACCGAATGGCGCCGTGACGGACGCCTGCACCGCGACGATGGGCCGAGCCGCATCACGATCCCGTATTGGGCTCGCCTCGCGGCTCCTCAGACTGAACAGCGCTATGAGTTCGCCCTGGATGGGGTACTCCTGTCACGTGAAGACGCGTGGGCACATTGGGTGGCAGGCCACACCCCGATCCCGCTTACCGCCTCGTTGGCCATCGAGTTTCTGGACACGACGAGAAATGAAGGGAGCCCTCCCGGCACGGCGTTTGTCCCCATTGACGCCTCGGCTGCTGAGGTCGCCCTGACGCTTTACCCCGACTGCGGCATCGTCGACACGCAGCCTCCCCCAGTCGTGCTGTCATCTTCGCCAGATCCAGAAAAGCCGCCACGCGTGTCAGGTGAACCCCTGGACAAATTCACCTCCCGGATTACGCCCGAGACCCTGCTTCCGCCCAACACTGCGCGACAGGCCCTGACCTACGACGCTGATGCCTTCCGTCGTCGTATCGACGAGGCGAAGAGGCTGGGCACGCTGCGGCCTCGTCTGACCGACGCACGCTGGAACTGGACCGACCCCCGCGCACACAGCGGCCCCCTGCGTATCGATGACTACGTGTCCGCCGACCTCGAAATTGACCCCGACGTGGTCGAGTTTGGGATTGAAAGGATGGGCCTGCACCGACATTTCGACACCAACCAGATCGAAACCTACAAGCAGGGTGGGGGTGCGTTGCCCCCGACCATAGCCCGGTATTGGCTTGCATCAACGGCGCATGCTCACGCAGAACAGTTGGCGCTTACCTACATCGCTCACGGTGGTTTCGTCGAAGTGGCCGGTCGCCTTACCCCGTCTGCCACCATTGATTGCCCCATCGAGCGGGCGTACGAATTCGCTGCCCAATCTATCGCCGCGGCGGTCGATGGCATTGTTGCGACGTCCTGGGCCACAGCGCTCGTGATGGCCGCAGGCTGGCCCAGAATTCCTCTCCGATGGGGCGGCAACACCCCCTTGGACGAGGAGTACCCACGGGTCGTGCCGGCCCCCTCTCTTGCCAGCGACTACGTTGCGAAAGCGCTGGAGGACCTTCGGGAGCGTGGGGACGCCACCCGCTTCATGGATTACGTGAGCCGGTGCTACCGCTGGCCTTCCGGTGCCGCACTCACTGACGGGTGATGCTGTGCGGCCTGCGGGTAAGGCTTCCACGCGTTGCGGGAGCGGACCACATAGTTGCCGCCGCCGCGCACCCGACCCGAAACGATCACCTCGCCATTGTCCTCCAGAATCCGGATGGCCTTGTTGACGCCCCGAGCGCTCAAGCCCGACAGCACCTGCAACTGCTCACGGGTCACGGGGGGCAACGCGTTGACCAAGTAGAACAGGTACCGCGCGCTGGGAATCGTCGTGGGCAACCACCCCGCGACGCTGGCGCCCCTGCCTCGGGAGTCCAGCACCTCGACCTCGTAGGCTGCGGCGATCGATGCTCGCTCAACCGCACGCAGCGACACCTCGATGGCACGGTTCACCGTGTCGGAGTCGTAACCATGGGGATCACCCAGGGCTCGTGCGACCAGGTCCCACTCGTCGCGAAACCCTAGGAAACCTGCACTGATAGGGATCATGAGGTCCGAGCCCAGTGTGAACCGTGCCATCCAGGGAAACGTCGCCCGGGCGTTCATTGCCAACCGGTCGGACTCGGGCATGCTCGCGGCCATACTCATCATCACCAGGATTGCCCGCACGAGCCCCGATCCTGGCCCGTGCTCCAGCCACTGGTCCACGCCCTCCTCGAACGCGTATCGGAACCGCGGCGAGACTAACTCTCCTTCGCACAATGGGCTTGAGACCACCCCCGTGTAGATGGATCGATCCATGAACCCTTCAAGGCCTGCATGAAACCCAATCAGACGCGCAGCAACCCTGGCATCGGTAGTGCCTCGAGAGTAGGAAAGTTGAGGATCTGAGAACTCCTTGCTCACCGCACTCCACGACACCTTTCGGTCCGCGGCGAGGACGCACGCCCACCCTTCAAAGGACGCCAGGACTGCTGCGCACTGGTGCCAGGGCGTTGCCGCCCTCCGTGCGCCTTCAAGCCGCCCAATGGCCCGTGAAGCGTCACACAGGGCAGCCGTAACCGCGTCGCTGGAAGTGAGTGTCACCTCCCTAGGCAACTCCGGCAAGACATACGTGATCGGGCCCTCATCCTCGCCAAGCAGCGGGTTCCTCGCCATCGACACCGTGCGCCCCATGACCACACCTCCTGGTCATGAAGGTATCGAGTGGGGCAGACAATCAGTCGGCGCTGGAAGCCGCACGACGGCGATCGGTGGGCCCGGTGGCGGCCGGTAAGCGTTCGCCACGCCTCGTCGAGCACCTCTGCCGACGCCGACCCGCCGCACGCAAGCACCCCCGGCTCCCCCGGCTTCATAGTCCGCACCGGTGGGTGGAAGCATGTTGTCGGGGCCTGGCGCAGGTAACGAGCCCAACGTCGCAACAGGCAGGCGTTTGCCCGGTGGACACTAGACCGTGGGATTGGCCGCAAGCGGATGTTTCACAATCAGCACGCCCACGAGCCCGGCCGGGCGCCGCGCCCCTATGGCGCGCGGCGATGCACGCATCCACGTCGCACCTGCGGTGCCAGGGTCTTGCGCAACAACGTCTCCCCTTTCGACTCCGGTAACCTTCACGACTGCCCAGCAATTGCCGATAGTGGAATGGTCGCGCCTTGTGCACGGCGTTGAATATCGAGGGGGAATACGCGGTGGCACATTTGTCCGGCAGACAGGTTGCGGCGGGCGCCCTTGGTGTCGCCACGATTCTGGGGTTGTGTTCGTGTTCGCGCGCCACACCCCCGGGTCCTGGTCCCTCGGCGAGTCCGACGATCGAGCAGACGGTGAGCCCGTCACCCTCGGCTGCGCCGTTTGTGTTGCGCACGGCAACGCAGGCCGACTGGCCTGCGCTGGCTGACGCCAGCACGTACAAGTTCTCGGACAAGCCGCAGTCGGAAGCGGAGCAGTTCATCGCCGACACGTACCCGGACTTGTGGGCGCAGGGCGTGCGCGCGTTGTCTCCGAAGTACATCGACGCCTACAACTATGGGGACCCGAAGGTTCCTGGCGCCACAGTGCAGTACGTGAACGGGGTGCGGTACGAGGGCACGAACCAGATGCCTTTGGGGTTCCGAGGGCAACTGACAGACCCGTCGAAAATGCCTACGGACGCGATCGCTTCCATGGTTGCGGCCCTCCGTGCGCCAATGACTCGCACCGGGAATATTGGTCAAGGCGGGTACGAGATCAGCATCATCGAGAACAGGTTCATGGAGCGCGGACACAACGGCATCGACCAGTCGAACGACACCCAACTGCTCGTCACCACGGGCGACGGCAAGCAGGAGGGGGAGACTATGCGCTTCGCCGACTGGCAGTCGGCGTGGGCGTATTTGCAGACCAACGGGTTCAAGGTCACCGGTATGGAGCGCTCCCTCTACCCGGGCGAAGTCGCCCAAGTCAGTGTTGGCCGTGAGGTCATCGACGCGAACGGCAACAGTCACCTCGCGGCGTACGTGTGGGACCCGGCTGGCAGTTCCTGGATACAGGCGACGGACGGCACCCACTAGACGCCTCTGAAACGCCACACCCCGTCACGGTTCGCCGGCGCTTGGGGAACGGGCGGCGATTTGATGATGGACACGCAGGACAACATGACACAGGCAAAGAACAATGAGAAGCAACGATGGGGGCAGTTGGGTGCGGCAGAACGCTCGCAGCGGGGGCGGTGGCAGCCGGGGTGATCCTGGGGTTGTGCGCCTGCTCCACCGCCACGGGGCCCTCGGGCTCCGCGAACCCGAGCGCGGGCCCGTCCGGGGCACCGACGATCGAACAGGCGGTGGCGCCCTCTGCGTCGCCCTCGCCCTCGCATTCCGGCTATGTCAACCCGGGAACGTTGGACTACCCGGCCGAGACGGCTGCGAACTACGTCTACTCGGACAAGCCGCAGTCGAAGTCTGAGGAGTTCATCAAGGACACCTACCCCGACTTGTGGGCGCAGGGTGTGCGGGCCTTGTCGCCAAAGATGGTGCCTGGCTACAACTTTGCCGACCCGCCCGCTCCCGGCGCTGTGGTTCAGTACATCAATGGTGTCCGGTACGAGGGCACAAACAGCGAGCCTTTGGGCTTTCGTGGCAAGACTGCGGATCCGCAAGCGTTGCCGTCAGACACGGTGGCAAACGTCATCACCGCGGTCAACGGCCGCGGCGCGTGGCCTGCGGGCAACGTCGGCCAGGGCGGTTACCTCGTCGCCATCAACGAGAAGGACCCCAAAGGCACAGCGCTGGGGGTCTATCAGTTCATCAACGCTTCCACGACCAAGAGACTCGGCGTCAAGTACTTCGATGGCTGGGAATCAGCGTGGGCATACGCGCAAACGCATGGGTACGCAGTGCCGGGCATGGACAGGGAACTGAACCCGGGCGAGGTTGCCAGCGTCCAGGTGCTGCGAGCCCCACACCACTCGGCCGACATGACGCTCTGGGTGTTCGACTCGAGCACTAACGACTGGGTGTTCGCCGCAGGGCCCAAGTAGCCTTCACCGTCGCCACCTTTCCCACCACACCCCGTCACGGTTCGCCCTGGCGGGGTGTGCGGTGGGGGCCGGTGATCGATATTTCGACAATGAAAACGTGCGGCACCATCAGGCCGCTAGAGGATAGGAACGAAAGAGGGGGAGCCGAAATGCCAGTGTTGAACAGCAAGAGAACGGCAGCCACAGTGTTAGGCGCCGCAATGGTCCTGGGGTTGAGCGCCTGCTCAACTGCGAAAGATCCCACAACTTCCGGTCCGACAGCCTCTGTGGAGCAGACGGTCTCACCCTCTGCGTCGCCGAGCCCGTCGGCCTCGCCTGCGGTCGACATTTCGAACCCGGCGGTCGTTCCGGCCGGTGAGTGGCCTGCCGCATCCAAGGACTACGCATTTTCTGACACACCGCAAGGCCCACAGGAGCAGTGGTTGGCAAAGAACTACCCGGCCTTGTGGACGCAAGGTGTGCGCGAGGTCACCACCACCACGTGGACAGTTCCGAATATCCTGCCGGCAGCGCCCGGAGACAGGGGGACCCCAGGCGCGCTGGTGCAGTACGTGGGCGGGGTGAAGTACGAGGGCACGGTGGACCTGCCGCTGCGTTTCCAGCCCGAGGTGACCGACGGGTCAGTGTTCTCGTCAGCGAACACCGACGTAGTTGTCGCGATGATGCATAATCTGTCGGGGTCGTCGTCCGGGCTCGACTTTGGGTACAACTCGTACGTGGTCGCGATCAGTGAGCATGACCCGTCGGTCTCTCGCAGTTCGGACAAGAAGTGGTCGGACTACCCAACCAGCGTCACGATTGGCGCTGGGGGGCACGTAATCGGTTCCGTTCTCACCTTCGACACGAAGGCTGAGGCGATCGCCTATGTCATGGGCGGGGTGACACCGAAGATTGACGGCAAAACACGCGTCATCAACCCCGGAGAGATCGCACAGTTGGGTGTGGTTTCAAGCGACGGCCTTGAGCACCTGTCGGCGCAGATATATGACTCCCGCGTCGGTGGATGGGTTACTGTCGTCTCTTATTAGTTCCCGCGCCTTCCCGCCACACCCCGCCACGGTTCGCCCTGGCGGGGTGTGGCGCGTCTGGGTCGGTTCGACGAGTCGCCGCCGCGGTGTTCTTTGACGTGCCGTCCGGCAGTCGCGGGTGGACCACTGCTACTTGCGCACCACGAATGACGGCTCGAGCGTGTCCAAGTCGAGGACGCCCATCGAGTACGGCTGGCCGTCGTTGGCGAGGCCGAACACGCGAGTGGTGAACCCTGAAAATTCGACCACTTCATTTACCGGAAAATGGTAATGCCCATGGAGCGCCAGCGCAGGCTCGACCATGACGAACGCTTCCATGTACTTGTCTCGCACCCGGTTGGCGTAGTCGATGTCGTGCCTGTGGAACCCGCCGGGGTTGCCGCGCAGTCGTGAGGCGATGGCCTGGACACGGGCAGGGGCCTCGTGCCCGACGAGCACGTCGGCGCCGCCGCCGGCCACGGTGCATGCCACGTCGGCGTCAGTGATGGCTTCTTGCTCCCACCAGGTCTTGCGCCGCTGCGACGATCCATAGTGTTCACGCTGCCGGTTGAACGCCGAGTCGGCAATCAGTCGCTGCTTGCGGTCCACCGACCCCGCACCTCCCAGCCACACGAAGGCGCGGCCGCCCATCTCGGTACGGTGACCGCGGGGCGCCAACAGGATGTGCTCGCGAAAAGGCAGCCACCCGTCCTCACGCGGCTCCAGTGCCTCGATCTGGTCATAGTCCTCGTGATTCCCCGGAGCACAGACGATGGTGATCCCAGCGAGCCTGAGACGCTTGTTTACGCGATCCCACATGGCGGTCGCGATGTGACCCGGCCACACGCCCAGGTCGCCCACTTGAATGATCGTGTCTAGGCCCTGCTTCGCGAACTCGTCGACGGCGCGGTTGAGCCAGTACTCAGTGCCGTGCATGTCGCCTAGCAAGCCGATCTTCATTTGAGGAACTCCTCGATTTTGGTGAGGTCGTCGTCGGTGAGGCCCTGTCGACTGGCCGGGCAGACGATAAGAACACGTTCGTCGATCCAGTCGAGTTCGTCTGTGCGGCCTCCGATGCGGAGCGTGCTCATCCAGGCGTCGATGTCGTCGTCAATCCACACAGCCCGCCCATGTTCTTGGACGGCTTCGTACACGCGGGTGGCTTTCCACCAGGCGAACCACCTGTCCGTCTGCACCCCGACAGGGTGCGCAACTGGCCACTCGTGACCCATCCCCACGACAGGGGCCAGTAACTCGGGAGCCTTCTCAAGCCACGTCGTGGACCACATCATGACGGACTGCGGCATCGCTTCAACCGCCCGCAACCGGTCAATCACCGCTGTGGACCAATTGATGCTCAGCGCCATCGCAAGGCTGGGCATGTAGATGAAATCCTTGCGCCACGTATCGGCCGGCCAGTGTGCGAGGTCGGCAGGGCTGTCAGGCAATGCGTTGATCACGCCGTCGACGTCGACGAACACGGGAACGGTCATAGCGATACCTGCCGAGAAAGCCGCACCAGTGCTGGCTTCTCAAGCGTTGTCGTCGCTGGGTCACCCATCGTTCGGGTACGACGCGCTTCTTGTCCCGCGCTGCGATCCGCATCGTCGCGAGGGTCGAGGGAAAACCTCCGGAGCCCATGCGTTGCGCAAGGGGTGCGCACAGGCCCCGCCTTGGGCAGGGCAAGCGCACGGTGCCGGGGCGCCGTGACGGGCATAGGCAGTCTCCCAGGGCCATCCGGGCGCCCCCAGGCTGAGACCCTTCGTGCCATGGCGCGCAGGGGATCCATGGACCGTGTGCTCCCGCGCCTCATCATCAAACCTCCTGGCAACGACGGTATCCAGTGGGGCAGACAATCAGACCGCGCGGTGTTCGCGCCGGGCAGTCACGCAAGGCTGGTACAGAGTTCTTCGCGGGCAATGAGCATTTCCCTGGCGCGCCCTGCGCTCTCTCCCGAACTCGCTGCGACCCAACGAGACACGAGCCTTGCGGGGGCTCTCGATTCCGCTGTGCAACCGTTTCGCCAGGCAGTTACTTCGCGGAGCCCCTCCTCTTCATCCTGAATCCGCCTGGGGCCAGGTGGGCCTCGGTAAATCCACCGAAGGAGTGGCTGGAGCCAGACTTCTGCTTGAGACGGGCGGGGCTGACCTTCTCGGACGCGCCACCTCGACTACTGGACTTTGCCATGATCGCTACCTCCCGAATCAGATTGAGCGACGTACCAAATTCTTTGAAACGACGAGTCCTGTGCCGAGAGTCATTCCTCTATCGCGGCCTAGGTCGTCCAGTCACAAAGTACTGTTTGGTTCGGCCAGCGCGAGTCTGCGCCTCCTCTCTGAGCGGAGGCGCGACCAAGAACCCGGCCACTCGTCTTCATCGTCCGCGAGCACCAACGGCGGATCCCCAAAAACCCGGCGAATAATCATCGACTGCAGCACCGGAGGCAGCGCCTCGAACCACGGTTCACCCTCTTCGCCTTCTGCTGCGAGTGCGGTCCCCAGCGATGCATTTGTCTTCGCCTGATGACACGTCGCGCACAGCAACTGGAGGTTGTCGGCGCCACCGCTCGACCCAGCAATGTGATCAAGGTCGCGCGCGGGCAGACCGCACACATCACACAATCCACCTGACCGCTCAACCACGAGGACCCGAGTGGCGGGCGCCACGTTGCGGTCGAGTCGTTTGTAGCCACCTCGGTACAGAAAATCTACACGGACCACCAACGCTTGCGCGGTCTCCGGATCCTTCTCCACCCGACCCTCGCGAGCAGCGCGCCGCATCCACCGAACGTCTTTAGTCGTCTCCTGGCACCAGTCGGAGCAAAACAAACCTCGTTCGTCAGCAGGAAGGGGGTCCATGCAGTTCGCACACTGATCAGGGCGAAAAACTCTGTCCTTGCGCGTCCGAACCTTTGGATGAAGTACCGCCCAACGAGCATCTAGCACCTCAGTGCCAGTACGCACCGCTCGCTCCCTCGGACCCTCGCGCCTCTGCTGTGTTCCCACGCCTCGAGAATCTAACGATGCCACGGTCACGTCAAGCAATTGAGGGCACGAAACTGCAACCCGTTTGAGGATGCACGGTGAATTCCTCGTCGCGTAGGTGACAACCAAGCCCTGCACTGAGCAACGACACGGTGACGCCTTTACCCCCCGGACGCCCACAGGTCCTTCTCGACTTCGTCAAGCCCTACCGATCGTTGCGCGACCTGCTCGCACTCGCCGGCCCACCGCGTGGCGAGCGTGACATAGCCGAGGTATTGGTTGGAGGTCCATGTTTCGCCCGGCTTGATTCTCAGGGCCTGAACTTCTGGCAAATCGATGAGGGTAAGCGCCCTTGCAACCCGGTCGTCAAGGATGATCCCTCGGTGACGCACATCACCTGCTCCGACGAAGTAGAGCCATTTGGTAAAGAAGGCCGGACCGAGCGAGGGGATTTCATAGCCGGCTCCATTGCGAACAAGTGCCCGATAGGACTCCTTGGCGTCACCTTTGACGATGAGCGCCGCGGCGTACCTCAGGGAAGCAATGTGGCGTTTGCGATCCGAGTGGTCGACGAACGAGGAAATACGCTGCTTGTTGTTGCGCGAGCGATGATCGGATCCCCAGCAGAGGACAGACCAAAATAGGTCGAGCACCTGCTCGTCGCTTGCTGCGCCTTGGACCAAAGGTTCGGCCAAGGCGAACAGCCCACCGCGAGAAATCCTACCTGTTCGGTCGGGCCGTTCAGGAGCGTCTAACCGGACAGTACCGGGAACGCCTGCCGCCGCAAGGTGTGAGTCGAACCAGGCGACGGGAATGGTCTCGTTGGAGAAGCCGTGATCATCGATCACCTTTGCACGAGAAAGTTTGCCCAAAGAATCCAATGACGGGATCGCCATAGCCGCTGTCTCCATGTAGGAGTGCCAAAACATTACGGACCCAATCGTGTCTCGGTTCTCAAGGGACCACAAGGCAAGTGAAGCATGCGCGCTTTGGTGGCCAAGTTGCGGGTCAACGGGATCAAGAGATTTGGCCAAGTTCGCCGTGGGCCGACACGCCTGCGTAAGCCGGGGCCTCATTGGTCCAGCGCGGCCTCTCATGATGTCTTGTCCCGAGAATTGGCTGCAGCACGTTGAACCGTCCAACGACGCCGCACTCGTCGGTAGCCAATCTGGACATCAGCCTTCGCCAGGCGTCCCGCTTCGCATCACCGAGTTGCCTCAACACTTAGGTCACGGTCGACACGTGCAAGATCGCGCCTCACGGTGCTCTGCCCCTAGCGAGCCGCTAGTCAGGCTATCTGCCAACCCAAGTTGTTCGACGGACCGAATCGACCAATACCAGATTCTCACGGGAGTCAAGGCGGCTCTCACAAACAGCCCGCCCAATAGCCGATCAAGGCCCTATGGCTGCCTTGATGGCTGACCCAGGGTGCGGTCAGCGCCATGTAATCCAACAAAACCCCTGGTAAACCGTGGAGCCGCCTAAGAGAATCGAACTCTTGACCTATTCATTACGAGTGAGTATGTGTATTGCTCGCCTCACTGTCTACATCATGATGGTTACGCAGGACGGGCTGGGTTCGGCGCGACCTCACGAGGATTCCCCACCCCGGCATGCAAGACGTTGTCGCTAGCAACGGCCCTCCCAACCTCGCCCAAGCGCGAATTAGCGCCCGTCAACCTAGCGATTGGCCACGCCTCTATCGAGCACAGCGCGGAATCAGAGTGGCACAAGGCCGCATTGGAGCGAGACGCCCCCTTAAGGCGGCCGATCTCCCGCAGAGCAGCAGCCGACAACACGAGGTCCGCTTCCCATGGGTACTCCGGTAGCGTGAACGCCGCGCCCGCGCCTTAGGCTCGAGGGAGGCGCACGCGGGGCCTTTACAGCCGCAATCCGGTCAATCAACACCGCTGCGCGTCGCAACTCCAGGGCACGACGCTCGTCTGTGAAGTCCACAAGCGCACCGCGTAGTGGCCACTTGTCAGTAGCCTCGGGCCGCCGATCAGTCTCGGCTTTCACTGAGGTCTCGGCGGCGCAAGCCACGACCCGTTCGATCAGCCTGGCCCGACTGCTCGTGAGCCACCGGTCATTATCGAGGACAGGACAAGTGACGAGCGTGCCCATCACACCACGAAGTGGCCCCTTGCTCGCGACGGCGTGGAAGATTCCCTCCATAAGATCAAGCGCACCGTGTAGAGGCCAATTGTCAGTAGCCTCACACCGCCGATCAGTCTCGGCTTTCACTGAGGTCTCGGCTTTCACTGAGGTCTCGGCGGCGTAAGCCACGACCCCTTCGATCAGCCTGGCCCGACTGCTCGTGAGCCACCGGTCATGATCGCGGACAGGACCAGTGACGAGCGTGCCCATCACACCTCGAAGCGGCCCCTCGCTCGCGATGCCGTAGAAGATTCCCTCCATAAGATTAAAGTCAGGTTCAACCTCGCGTCTATCCACAGCACCGGCCATTCGAGCGAGAAGTCTCCGCTCTTCACCCAACGCTTCCAACGTCAAGTGATTCAGAGACCAGCCCGAAGTTCTACCGCTGAACGCCGAGTAACTGAAGATCTTGGAAGATCGGCCGAACTGCTGGTGGAAATTCGAGGAGCAAAACTCCGACTGCTTTTTACCGAAGCAATTGGGGCATGGCGTTGACTCGGCGACCTCGCTGAGTCGGGCGAGGAAAGCAGGCTCTTCACATTTAAGGGTGTAGTGCTTGTCTGAAGCCGCCGGTTTCGAGCAGGCTGCGGGTGATGTAGTTGGCGAGGTTTCGGAAGCCGAGGGCGGATCCGCGGAGGTGTTCGAGGCGGCCGTTGATCGCCTCGGTGGG
>JBBRWX010000002.1:0-132718 GCA_038248935.1 Actinomycetales bacterium | reverse complement strand
CGGTGACGGTGTGGTCATCAACTCGGGCGGCATCGTCACGCTGAAGTCGCTCGCCAACACGGATGTCTCGGCGAACGCGAAGGGTGACTCCGCGACCGATGGCTCCGTCGGCGTCGGAGCAGGTGTTGCCGTCAACGCCGTCACCATTGTGAACCGCGCGATGACGGGCAACTCGATCATCACGGGTACTGGCCTCGTGGTCACCGCGGGACTAGCGGGAGGCGACACCAACGACGTCATCCGCCGCTGGACAGGGTCGGCATGGGAGATCGTCCCTGAGGGCAAGCAGTTGCCAGGCCCGTCAAAGAATGACTTGAGCTTCGTGCGGACCAACGGTGGAGACGAGAACGGCGATGGCACCGACGACGGTAATGACGGCCTCTACAAGTTCGACGGCTCGAGCTGGTCCCTGGAGACGGATGTCACGCTGACAGGAACCGTCGCCGCGTTGCCCGCATCCCCGAGCGATGGCGAGTACTACTACCTGACGAGCGCGAAGGACGGCCACCCGGCGAACAGCATGTGGAAGAGGGACGGCGGCAGCTGGGTCTTCGTGACGCAGTTCTCCGTGAATCAGAAAGTTGAGCTTCCGAAGGACCTGGTCGAAAAGGATTCTTGGTTCCGCCTCACAGAGCAGGACGGGTCCAACGCGCCTGGCTTCTACAAGCGCAAGAGTGACCACACCTGGGAGTTCAAGTTCGCGAACGCGGCGATCACTGACGGCGACCACGTCCCTGCCGCCCCGTCAACCGACCAAATGTTCCGGCTGTGGGAGCACGAGATCACGACAACGGCGCGCGCAGGCGCCAGCAAGTCGACCTCGGTGGGCGTTGCAGGTGCCCTGGCAATTGCGATCCTGACCTCGACGACTGAGGCGTTGGTCTCGCCTGGAGCGTCAGTGACGCTCACGAGTTCTGGCGTCACCGTATCGGCCCTCGCCAACGAGCTCGACCGGGCCACCGCGACCTCGAAGGCGGAGGTCGGCTCCGCCACCGGCGTTGGCGCGTCCATCGCGCTGCAGGTCATCCACGACAACGTGGTGCGGGCCGAAGTGCAGGATTCGGCAGTGCTGACCGGCGGGTCTTCGCTCACAGTCGATGCGTTTGGCTTCCGCGAGGTGCTGACGAAGGCCGAGGGCGGCACCGCAGGTGGGACGGCGATCACGCCGGTTGTCGCGCTCTTGGTGAGCGTGAATGACCAGGTGAAGGCACGTCTTGGAACCTCGGGTACCGGATACGTCGGCACCGGCATTGTCATGGTGCGGGCGACCCACCAGAACCACCTCGTGACAGAGGGCAGCGCGGAGGCGGCGGGCAAGAGCACCGCGGTCGGGATCGACATTGCGATCAATGCCGTCGTCGGATGGGACACCCTCGCGGAGATCTCACGAGATGTCACCGGCACCGCGGTGAACGTGTTCGCGGTTTCCGGAATCGTCAGCGAGGCCAAGTCGGTTGCGAGCGCGACAGGGTCTGACGACAGCGGCGACTCTGGCGACAGCAAGGCGAACGGCGAGGTTAACGGCAGCAACAACCCGAACACCCAGGGCACGAAGTCCGACACCGCGGGGATGCCGTCGTCAAGCGGTGGCACGAGCGGCTCGAACGGTGCGAACGGCGCCAACTCGCAGCAGAGCGGACAATCAGGCTCGCAGAGCAGCAGCACAGGAGTGGCCGCGGCGATTGCCGTGAACTGGGTGGTTGCCACGAGCACGGCGCGCATCACCGCGAACAGGACGGTGACCGCGACGACCGGTGCAGTGACCGTGCGGTCGACTGTGCTTGTGGGCGCTAACGCGTTCGGTATGGGTTCTGCGATTGACCTCAAGAAGGACGGCACGCGCGTCGGTGCCACCATCGGCCTCAATGTGCAGGACATCACCAACGAGGCTTCGATTGGCACCGACGCCCATGTGACTGGTCAAAGTGGCGTTGTTGTCGAGGCGACGGTGCCAAGCCCCGGCGTGGACTTCAACGACTTCATCGTGTGGTCGTTTGCCGCGGCTGGCGGCAAGAGCACTTCGGTCGCCGGAACGGCCGCGGTGCAGATCCTTCTGCTGAAGACGAATGCGTGGGTTGGTGCGGGAGCCGAACTCGACGCCCCTGCCGGCGGCATTACCGTCGGGGCGTTCAACCCTGTGCGTCTGCAAAACCTCGCAATCGCGGGTGCGCTGTCGACAAACAGCGGCACGGCCGTTGGAGCCGCGTTCGTCGTCAACTGGCTGGAAATCACCACCACCGCCCGAATCGACTCATCGACTGCGGTGGGCGACATCACGAAGGCGGACGCGTCGGGAGCCATTGCCGTCACAGCGAAGAGCTCACTTGATCCGCTCGTTCCTGACGTTCCGGAGCCGGTGAAGGGCAGGGTCGACTGGCTGAAGCTCACGTCGGTAGCGATCGCGGGAGGCGCGTCGAGTGGCGGGGCTGCAGTGACCGGAGCGTTCGTCGTCGATATCTTCAGCCTCGACACGAGGGCCTCGATCGCCAATGGCGCGCAACTGAATCAAGAGGGTGCGATCGGCGGGAGCGGACAGACCGTCTCGGTTCTGGCAGCAGATGCGATCCGCGTGGTGAACGTTGGCGGCGCACTGGCCCTAAGCCAGAGTTCCGCGAGCGTCGGACTCACTGCGGTCATCGACATCGTGAACTCCAACGTTCGAGCCTCGATCGGTGACTCCGCGAAGGTGAGGGCCGGGGGATCGGTCACCGTGCAGGCGACGGCGAGCGAGGACTGGTTCGTCATCGCGGTCGCGGGCGGGGGCAGCGCGAGTTCGGCAGCCGTCACCGGCTCGATCCTTGTGTTCGTCTTCAACCAGGGTGGAAGCTCGCCGAAGGTACTCGCCAGCATCGGCGCAAGCGAGGTACACGCGCTCGGCGCAGTGAGCGTTCTTGCCACCCGCACGGCGAGCGGGCCGCTTGCGGCCGGCAACATCGCTATCGGCGGAGGCTCAGCAGGCATCGGCGCCTCGGCGGTGATCGTTGTGAGAAGTTCGGTCGTCGAGGCAATCGTGGCCAATGGATCGAACGTCCAGGCCGGCGGCACTGGGCTCACCGTGAGCGCGGTGCAATCAGGTGACTGGAAGTTCATTGCGGTCGCCGGCGCGGGCGGAAACTCGGCTGGCGTCGCAGGATCGGTCGTTGTCGATGTGCTCAATGACACGACGAAGGCGCACATCGACGGTGGGGCAACAGTGAGCCTTCCGACCACAAACGTCGCGGTGCTGGCGCAGGATACGACGACCGTCCTTTCCCTCGCAGGTGTGCTGACGGTCGGCGGTACTGCGGGTGTCGGTGCCGGAGTCGATGTTGAGGTCATCACGAAGGACACCGAGGCCTGGGTTGGCGCAGGCGCGCTGATCTCAGGTACCGGGAATCTGACGGTCGATGCGAAGTCGACGGAGACGATCACCTCCATCTCGGTTGGCGGTGGATTTGGAGGGACCGCAGCGGTCAACGTCAACGCGGCAGTCTCCGCACTGAACATCACGACAAAGGCCTTCCTCGCCGATGCCGCGAGCGCAGGCATGGCCGTCGTCGTGAACGTCGACGGGAGTGTGCGCGTCGCGGCCGATGAGAACCTGACCCTCAACGTGATCGGTGGAAACATCTCGATCGGCGGTACGGCAGGTGTCGGCGCCTCGGTGGCTGTACCTGTGACGACGAAGGACACGCACGCGTGGATTGGTAACTTCGCCAAGGTGAACGCGAAGGGCCTCACCCCTGTCACCGTCGCGACCGCCAGCTACAGCGTGACCACCAAGGACATGCGGTTCGCACCCGCGGACGTGAACGCAGGGACCAACACCATCACGCTTGTCGGGCACGGGTTCGCGAATGACGACCAGGTGCAGTACGACGCCGGTTGTGATGTCGACGGTTCGCCAAGTTGTGGCGCCGACGGGCTCATCCACCGTGGGATCTACTACATTGTTGGCGCAACGCCAAACACCTTCCAGGTTTCGCTCACCAAGGGCGGTACACCGGTCGACATCACCGGCCAGGGTTCCACCGAGAACCAGCGGTTCTTCAGGACCGATGAAGCGAACGTTCCTGTCGACACAACGCAGCGATTCAACCCGCAGACCGCCGTCTCGGGAAACCAGATCACGACGCCATACTCGGTCGGCGCGGCCAACGACGATGCCGTCGTGTACTCATCCGGCGGCGGGACGCCCATCGCAGGACTCATCGACGGCGGCACCTACTACTACAAGAGCCTCGGCGGAAACACCTTCCAACTGCTCGACAAGAAGAGCGCCGACGGCGGCACCCCGATCGCCATCAGCCTGTCGGGAACCACAGGACGTGGCCACAGCATCACCAAGTCAGGCACCGCGCCGGCTGGCGACCCGAGCTCCATGGGCCCGCGCACCATCGTGTCAGGAAGCGATTCGAGCTTCCGCGGCGTCGCCGTCACAGCCAATAACTCCGACAACGTGGGAGCCTTCGGCGTTGGCGTGTCCATTGGCGGCACTGTCGGCGTCTCACTCGCCGGCGCGATCGCGGTAAACACGATCCGCACCTCGGCCCACATTGGAGCCAACGCCCAAGTCAATTGCGGTGCAAACTGCGCGAGCAACGTCGCCGGGGCCAACATCGGGCAATCGGTCCAGGTGTCTGCAGCGAACCAGTATTACGAACTGGGCATTGCGGCATCTCTTGCGATCGGTGGGACGGCGGGCATCGCGGTACCCATTGCGGTGCGGGTGGTCGGCATCGACACCTACGCCTACATTGGCACCGGCTCGACAGTCAACGCCCGCAACAACATTGCGGTCACGTCGAACGCCAAGGACACCATCGTTTCCGTCGCGGTCGGTGCAGGCGGCGGCACGGTCGGCATCGCCGGAACAGTAGCCGTCACTGTCCTGAACGTGCACACCTTCGCTTGCACAGGCGCACCGACGGGCGCCGACGCGTACGAGTGCCTGGGAACTGGGCCGACCCTGCGGGCAGAGAACAACGTGCTCGTGTCATCAACGGATGACACCAGGATGGTCCTTATCACCGTGGCGATCGCCGGAGGCTACGTCGGCGTCGGCGCCGCTGTGGGCGTTGCCGTGGTGAACAAGAAGGTCGAGGCCTACCTCGGCGGTAGCGGTGCGGTCACGGCACTCGCTCAGGGTTCCGCAATCGGAGGCGTCTCCGACGGCACCGTCAGCGCAGGCGGGTTCGGCCGCAAGAGCTTCTCAGGTGTCATCGTTCGGGCCGACTCTTCAGAGGACATCTTCGGACTCGTTCCCGCAGTGGCGGGCGGCTTCGTTGGAGTGGCAGGTGGCGTCTCAGTCACCCTGCTCACCGTGCTAGTGAAGGCGTTCATCGGTGGCGGCGGAACCGTTGATTCGAGCGGTGGCGTCAACGTGTCGGCCACCGATCGGTTCAAGTCGCTCACGATCGCGGGCGGTATCGCTGGCGGGTTTGTCGGCGTGGCAGGCGGTGTCGACATCGGTGTCGCAAACAACTCGGTGCAGGCGGTTCTGGGTGCAGGGCTCGTGGTGACCGCCGGCGGCGACGTTGAGGTCTACGCGGTGTCGAAGAAGGATGTCAGTAGCTTTGCGGTGAGCTTCGCGGGCGGTTTCGTTGGCGTCGCAGCCGCCGTCTCGGTGTGGAGCATCGGCACGACCCCGAACGGTGGCTACCACGCCGCATCCGGCGGTGACGACCGCGGCAACTGGAGCGCCGCGACGACATACCGTCAGGGCGACGTCGTCACAGACACCGGTGACGGAAAGCGTTACTCGGCGAAGGAAGACAACCTTCTCGGTGGCGCATCGCCGATGAACAACCCCGCGAAGTGGCTCGGCGAGACGAGCGCACTCGGTCGAGGCGACTACGTAGCGACTCAGTACTACAACAAGGGCGACGAGGTCCGCGACCTCTTCGACAACAAGTACTACACGGCACGCACCGACGGAATCACGGGAATCGCCCCCCATACCGATGCCTCGAAGTGGAAGGAGGGCGGCGCGCTCAACTCTGTCAACCAGGGTGGCGAAGCAGCCCAAGGTGGTGGCGACGGGTACAAGAACAACACCCTGAACGGCACGACGGCAGCGGCAGCACCCGGCTGGGTTGCGACGACGAGCTACAGCACCGGCAACCGGGTCACCTTCAACGGCAAGAGCTACTCGGCGTTTGTCGACATCGCGGGCAACGCCGCTAACGGCAACCCAGAGGTGGACACGACACGCTGGAAGTTGAACTCCGGCTCTGAAGACAAAACCAACCAGCGGATCGCGGCCCAATTCGGTTCGGTCAATTCCACGATCTCCGGCTCGGCACCCACGACCAACCCCGGCAGCGACGCCCTCGGAGCGACGCCGACAGGCGGCACAACAGCCACCCTCAATGCGATCGTGAACGCGGGCGGCCACGTGCACGTCTACGCCGTTGATCGTCTCTTGGTGCTCGGAGTTGCAGGGGCAGGTGCTGCAGGCGCTGTCGGTGTCGGCATGTCGGTGCTTGTCATGAACATCAAGAGCAACACGGATGCGGGTATCGGGTCCTCTGCACAGGTCACGGCCGGCGCGGGAGCGGGCGGAAACGTCACCGTCAAGGCGACGATGGACGAAGATTCCGTCGGATTCGGCTTCTCCGGAGCCGTCGGTGCCGTCGGCATTGCCGGCCAGGTCGTTGTCATCAACGACACGGGCACCCAGCGCGCACACATCGAAGGCGGCGCCCAGATCAAGCGTGCGGGCGGCGGTGTTCTGGTCGCGTCTGAGGCGAACAGGGACATCAAGAACTACTCAATCGGCGTGGCGGTCGGCGCAATCGGAGTCGGCGTCTCGGTCTCGGTCGTGAATGTCTCTGGAGACAACACCGCAGAGACGGGCACGGTCACGGTCGGCACGGTCGGCAATGTACAAAGCTTCACGGCGACGACCACCGACAACATCGACGTCTCGGGTCTGGGCGTGAGCGTCGCTGGCGGCGCAGGCGCGATCGGCGGTGTCATCACCCTTGTCAGCCTTGACGGCACGGCCAAGGCATCGGCATCGCCGTCAGGGACTGTCGGAAGTGGCGGATTCGGTGCGGTGGCCACGGGCGTACGTACGGTGCGGGTCGACACCCTGAACGTCACGGTCGGCGGGCTGGCGGTAGGCATCACCGCGGCGAGGGCCAACTCCGCAAGAAACCTCGAGTCTGTCATCGGCGGCAATGCGACAACCGCTGGACCAGTGAGTTCGAAGGTGACGGCCACCAACTCCGCGGTCGTGAGGGCCCCAGGCGTTGCGGTGGGCGCTGTCTCGATCGGCATTACCGTCGTGTTTGCTGTGCTCTCTGGACACACCTCGGCACGGGCCACAGGCACCGTCAGCGGAGCCAGCTCGATAGACGTGATCGCAACGGCCTCGAATCTCGCCGATGCGAAGACCGAGCTCTTCGGTGGTTCCCTGGTTGGCCTCACGGGCGCATGGGCGAGCGCGAAGGTGACGAGCGATGCCTACATCCGCGCGATCGCCGAGGGTGGTTCAAGCCTCGGCTCCCTAGGCGCAATCACCATCAAGGCGCAGACCCAGGGCGACGGAAACCACGCGAAGGGCATCATCGACTCGGCCTCTGTCGCGGGTCTCGCCGACCTCAAGGCATTCGTGGCCGTCGGTCAGGTCCTCAACGAGACGCGAGCCACCCTCGATGGGGCCGTCACTGCCGCGACAGCCGTGACTGTCAGGGCGGATGCGCACAACACCGCGGAGACGGACATCTTGACGGGGTCAGTGGCGCTCGCGTCTCTGGCGATTGGAGCCTCGGACTCCAAGATCAGCGCAGGCACGGTTGCGAGCGGGTCGGGCTCCGTCGCCGCCGCCGGTGCAGACATCTCGCTGATCGCACTGAGCGTCAACCTGTCGACCGCGAAGTCGAATGTGATGACAGGTGGGATTCTCCTCGGGGTCGCCGTCAGCGCACCGACCGCGGACATCTCCGCCCCGACGCGTGCCCAATGGGACGGCACGGTGACTGCCGGGCGCAACATGACGGTCGAGGCGGACGCCACCAATACCGCCAAGTCGACCCTGAAGGTATTGGCAACAGGTCTGGGCTCGGTCACGGGTGGCTCAGCCAATGCGAACATCACCGACACCGCCGTCACCTCGGCGATCGTCGGATCGGCCGCAAGGATCTCGGGACTCACCCAAAAACTCTTCGTGTACGCACACGCGGTCAACCGTGCGACCGCAGTGGCGGGCGGCAAGGGCTTCGGTGGCGTCAGCATCAGCGTCATCTACCCGTCGGCGGTGGACAAGGCGATCACGAAGGCCGAGCTCAATGGCGATGTAGGCACCACGCACATCGACCCCGCGATCGGCGTTGTCGGCGATGCCGGCGCCCTGACTGTCGAGGTAAAGGCGATCGGTGACGACGCGACGAGTTCCAGTGTCGACAGCCTCAGCATCGGACTCGTTGCCGTGTCGACATCGACCGCACTCGCGCACACCGAGTCTCAGGTGCTGGCCACGCTCGGCGGCGGAAAGGTCACCGCAACGCAGGATGTGATCGTGGTGGCGCAGGCGTTGACCGACGCGGACTCGTACGCGAACGCGGTCTCGGGCGGCATCATCGACATCCAGGCAGGATTCACAGCGAAGGCGGTCGACAAGCCGAAGGTTGCCGCAACCATCACCGGTGGATTCGTGCAGGCTGGGGGCCTCCTGTCGCTGAGGGCACTGCACGGCAGCGCGCTCGCGCCGCTGTCAGACGGCACCATCCAGGCGATCAACTGCAACGGTTCCGACACCATCTGCTTCGCACTGCCACACGGAATCAACACCGGCAACACCGTGACATACAGTGCCCCGGCGTCCACAGACCCAGACGTGCAGAACGGCACGATCCAGAACCCGAATGCCATCGGCGGCTTGGGTGACGGCCGCACCTACGGTGTCATCAAGGTCGACGACTTCACCCTCCGACTCGGAGTGCAATTCAATGGAGCGAGCGCTGTGGCCGCGGCAACCGCGACGCTCTACTTCCCTGCGGGTCACAACTTCGTGACAGGCGACCGTGTCGTCTACAACTGCAACGGGGGCGGGGTGCTCGGGACCCTCCCTGTCAGCGGCCTCACGTGCGGCAACGCCTACTACGTGTACGCGGTCGATGAGTTCAACCTGCGTCTATCGACCACCGCCCTTTCGCAGGCAGGCAGCACCGTTGTCTCGCTCGTCAACCCGACCGTCAGCTCGGGAAACACGTTCACCGTTGGTAGCACGGCGGGTGTCGACGGGCAAGCGGTTGTCTACCACGCTCCGGCCACGATCGACTTCAAGAGCAGCCTCGTTGACGTGCACACCGACGGGTCAGGCAAGCTCGACCAGAGCTCCGGCGCCATCAGCCACGACGCTTCGTGGAATACCGTCTATGCACCGAGCCACGGTTCGATCGACGATTCGGAGTGGGTCTACACCGTCACGGACGGGCCCGCGATCGGTGGCCTCTTCAACGGACAGCACGTCTGGATCGTGCTAGAGGATCTCGACGGGCTCGGCCCGATGTTCGCGGCAGGCAACCACATGATCCGACTCGCCGACTCTGCATGCCACGCGGGTATCGGCCAGTATGACGCTGACCCGGGCGCCGGAGTCGATCTTCACCCGTGTACCGAAGTCATGCAGATCATTGCGCTTGTTCCCAACACGACGCCTGCAGGGCTCAAGGCAAACCACAGCCTGCGGCGCGTGGGCTACGAGGCAGTCGGACTCGTCGAGGGCAACATGTACTTCATCTCGGTGACGAGCGGCACGACGTTCCAGCTGAAGGATGCCGCGGGCACTGTGCAGGGCGGCCTGGTGAGCAAGTCCGGAACGCATCGCCTCGTCAACGAGGGAATCGCCGTGGTCTCCGGCGGCACGGGCAACCAGCAACTGTACGTTGACCTCGCTTCCGGATCCCTCGCGGGCACGCCGCACATCCTCATCGGGGTGGGTGGGCCTGGCGCTCTTCTCGCGGACCCGTCTGGATCGACGAACGGGGTGGTGAGCGCAACCTCCACAGGCATCGGCGGCGGCTTGTTCCGCTTCAGCGACGTCTACTCGGAAGTTGACGTGAGGCCCACGGTAACGACCGACGTGCTTGGCGGCACCCTGCGCGGTGGCTCCGTGAAGGTGAACGGCACGTCCTACGCCAACACGGCGGTCAGTTCGGTGGGCAAGGGGGGCGGGTTCCTCGGATTCGGCGCCTCGAATGCCACCGCGGACGTGGTCAACACGGTCACGGTGACGGTCGCAGATGGTGCCTCGATCTTCTCGTCAAGCGATGCAGAAATTACCGCTGTGGGCTTCATCACGGCCAACGGGGAGGCCGTGAACCGCACCGGTGGCCTGATCGCAGGGGCTGACACCGACGTGGACCTCGAACTCGGCTTCGCGGTGAGCACTCAGATCGCCGGCGACATCGTCGCAAACCGCACGGTTCTGGTCGATGCGGCGGCAGGATTCGACGCGACAGCGAACGCATCATCTGGCTCAGGTGGGCTCGGCACGAATTCCGACGCGAACGACGATTCAGGCCAGGGCGTTCAGGTCGGGCATGACCACTCAGCCTCGGTCAGCACGACGCTCGCGGGCACCGGCAGCATTCTCGGTGGCAACGTCCAGCTCTCCGCCGCGGTCGGTCGCCAATACACGGTCAACCGCACGAACGGCGCCATCGACAGCACTCTTCTCGAGGCCCGCGGGATCTCGCGTTCCACCTCCAATGCCTACGCACTCGGCGCGGACTCCGACGCCGGTGCTTACGTCAAGCTCAACAGCACCGCGACCGTCACGCTGGCGACGAACTCATCGGTCGAAGGTGCGAGCGTGTTCGTTCGCGCGGCTCATGAGAACCTCAACCTGCAGGCCGATGCCAACTCCAACTGCGGCTGTGGTGGCGGTGACACAGATGCCCGTGCAAACGTCACTGCGACAACGACCTCGGCGGTGGTTGGTGCAGACGAATCGGTGGTGCGCACGGCTGGTCTTCACGTAGCCGCCTACCAATACTTCGCGAACCTTTACGTGCACGCACACCGCTCTGGTGGGCTACTCGACTTCGGCAGTGCCGATGCCGACCTCAGTTACGCTCCGGCACGGGACATCTTGTGGGAGTCAACCGTGTATCTGCTCGGCGAACCCAATCCGATCCTCATCGTCGACGCGAGCGGCACGATCGTGGCCAAGACCGACAATGTCACAGTACGTGCGACGCAGTTTGGCACCCCGCTCGGCGTCGGGGATGTGGTCACCGGTGGCACGATCTGGGTCGACCCGATCCTGTATGACCAGAAGCCGGAGGCCCTCTTCGACGCGAACCACCAGGACGGCTGCACCAGCGCCTGCACCGGCCTCATCCACGGGACCCGCGGGATCTTCTACATGCAAGAGACCTGGAACTCCGTCCTGATCCGCAACTCGTCTGAACAGGCCGTCGTGGTCAAGGGCACGGCAGCGTCACCGAGTCTGTCGATCAACACGCTCAACTCGAACCTCACCACCACGCCCGAAGCTGCCATCAACGTGTCGGTCGACAACGGAGCGCACGCACCCCCGCTCACACAATGGTTCTGGAAGATCGAACACATCTTCCCCGCCACCGACGTGGTCATCGAGAGCCTTCGCGGCACAGCGACGACGGGCTACGACATCACGATCGACGGCGACATCGTCAACAACCTCGGCTCCCTGCGGATCACCAATGACCGCGGCTCGATCCTCCGCGGTGTGGATGCGGGTTCCGAGACCTTCTACGCAAACAGGGTCACGCTCGATTCGGAACTCGGCTCCATTGGAACGGTGGCCCAGCCGATCACCCTGGTTTTGTTCCAGATCACGCACACCGGCGAAGTTGGCGTTCCGGCGACGCTTAAGCTGATCCACCTCGACGCCGAGGCAGGCGTCGACATCTTCCTCGACGTCACGACCGTCCGCCGCGACTCGCTCGTCGCGAACACGGCAGCGCTGAACCCGGTCATCTCCCCGATCAAGGCGGGACACGACGCTGTGGTGATCCTCCGCGACAGCGCAGAAGGCATCGACCCGTCACCTGTCGGAGACGTGAACGTGCAGACCTTCACGCCGAACAACCTTCCAGGCGGAACCGTGCTCGAGACGGTGCCCACCACGTGCTACTTCCGTCCAGACGGCGCAGCGTGCACGGGCGGCGTGGACACCCCTGTGATCGTCGGCGGCCGTGTCGTCCTCGTCGCGCTTGGCACAACCGTCAGCGCGCGCAAGGCGAACTACACGTTCAGCGACATTCGGGCCGGACACAATATCGGGATCTTCCACCCGTCGTCCGCGACAGAAATCACCGTCATCGCATACACCGATGTTGATGCGACGTGGGTAGACGACGAGACCGCCGCCAGCCATGGAGTGACGGACGGTTCTGGCAAGATCGACGTGCTCACCAACGGCAATATCGTCGTGGTCGAGCAAAGCGCGGCTGGCGACCTGCGGGTAGGGCACATCCACGCGACAGGCCTTTGCTCGGGCTCCGTGACGACGGCGTGTGGTTCGGCGACAATTGCCGCAGATGTCACGCTCCGCTCACCGCGCATGATCCTCGACGCTGAACTCGATGCAGGCATCATCGACACCGATGACGACAGCACGTGCGTCGACGCCTACGACCTGGACTGCTCGCCCGGCACCCCTAATAGCGTCGACGTGACAGGTCGCAACATCAACCTCTATGCGGGCGACAACCTCCTCGGCCAGCCGGGCAGCATCTCAGGATTCGGCGGCATCGGACTGGCGGGCAACTTCCTCGAGATCCAGGTGAACGCGGTCGGCGGTCCTCTCGGCATCCTCAATGCCTATGACACCGCGGCGGACGAGGACAAGACGGCGGGCATTTACATCGACCAGGTGGCGGGTGACCTGCAGATCGGCATCGTGCACACCGCGGGCGACAACTCGCTCGGCACAGGCAACGTGTCGCTTCGGACTCGGGCTGGCAGCATTCTCGACGCTCAAAACGATGTGGGCGCCGACGTCATCGGACAGACGATCGACATCGACGCCCACGGCGGATCGATCGGTACCGCAGGGAACGACCTTGAGATCGATTCGCTCGTGGGCTCGCCGTTCGCATGCACGAACGTGAACTGCGCAAACAACCTTGACGGCACGTCCGATGTCGGCCTCGCGGCGGTCGCTGACGATGTCGCACTTGAAGGTGGTACCGGGATCTACGTCACCGAGACGAGCGGATACCTGCGGCTCGTCCTCGCGCACGCACTTACAGGCAACATCCGGATTACCGTCAATGAGACCTCTGCGCTCGACGAGGACCTGTTCCTCATCCGCAACGGCACCGCGAACTTCGCCGAGGACAACACCACTGCACCGACGAACGACGCAGACCACCCACGTGTCATCCAAAACGGTACGGTGCTTGCCGAGACCGGTAGCGTCGAACTGCGCGTTGGCGACGACATCACACTCCACCAGAACTCGCAGATTCTCGCCAAGCTCTCAATCGACATCCGAGGCGACTTCGGCAACGCGGACACCGGCGGCACACTTGCCACCCCGACGGACGAGTACGGCACGAGCATGATCCTGCGCGGCCGCATCATTGCCGACTGTGTCATGTCGCCAGGCGGTCCCGGCGACGAGCCGATGGGCGTGTGCACTCCCACCACAGCGAACCCGGTCGCTGGCCGTCAGACCAATGTCTGGGGCGGCAGCGATGTCGACCTCATCCAGCTTGGAGACCCCTCCGGACTCGATCTGGCGCAGACTTCAAACCCGGCTCTCAACAAGGAACAGCTGGGTGACGCTGGGTACATCTTCCTTGGCTCGAAGACGACGATCCACGGCAACGCGACCACGAACTCACTCGCGAGTGACGGCGAGGATCGCATCACCGTCTGGTACCTGCAGTCAATGAACGTCGTCACAAGCCCGACCGGGCTGCAGACCGGCGTCGGCGCTGGTCACACGCTGAACCTCGACGGCCAAGGCGAGAGTGACTACTACGCTGTCTACACGAACGGCAGTCACGGAAACACCCGCAACTACGTCATCAACGTTCTTGACACCGGTGCACCGGATGCGGGTGTGGACGAGCTCGCGATCTACGGCTACGACAGCACAGCCGCCGCCTACAACGGCTACCTGCCCGGCACGACGACCAATGCTGCGACCGACGACATCTTCCTGCTCCGTGCACTAAAGTGCATCGACAACGAGAGCCCATACGCGCTCAGCGGCGGCGTGCCAAACGGCTGCCTCACGCCGACCGAGGTCGCCAACGGGCCGGCATTCGTTGCACTTCTCGCCGGCTCAGGGGCAGCAGATGGCGGACTCGGCAGCTACCGTGACCGCATTGCGGGCAACGAGCCGAGCGCGCTCGTCCAGCGCATTAACTACGACACTGCCCTTAACGGCCGTATCACGGTCTTCGGTGAGGGAGGCAACGACGCGTTCTTCGTCGACGACACGAGTGCGACCATCACCCTTGACGGTGGCGCTGGGAATGACTCCTTCCAGATCGGTCAGATCTTCGGCACCCAGCGCGACGGTGAACAGTCGCCTGACGGCGGGGCTCTCCTGGCCGCGGACACCTTCCCGTCGCTCGTGCCGACAACGCGCGGCTGGTTGAGCCCAGGTGCGCACGCGCCGTTGCTCGTGACGGGCGGCACCGGCAACGACCGTTTCACCGTTTACTCGAACCAGGCCGAAATCCAGTTGAACGGTGACGACAACAACGACATCTTCGTCGTCCGCGCCTTCGCCATCGCGGCGGTGTGCGACACTAACGCCGACAACATTGCGGGCTGCGGGCTCAGCGATGTCAACTTGGCCGCGGATCCGATCACGGGCGCGTTCCCGGTTCCGAATGTTCCTGGCGGCCAGTGCACGCTCGCAAACGGCTACATCCGTTACGACAACAACGGCGACAACGTCTGCAACAACGCCGATGCCCACATGACCTACAACCACACGGCGGGGTCGAACGTCGACCTCGACAACACGATGTGGCAGGACGACATCATCCCGCTCGACGCGAACGGCGTCGCGGTGCCAATCATCGGGCTCGGGTTCTCGACCGCCCGGCCGCTCGACATCCGTGCAGGCGGCGGCGATGACGAGGTGCAGTACAACGTGAATGCGCCTGTCAACGTCGATGGCGGTACCGGATTCGACAAGCTTGTCGTCCTCGGGACCGAATTCGCGGACGACTTCGCGATTACCGATAAGGGGATCTTCGGCGGTGGACTCAACGTCAAGTACACGACGATCGAGGTTGTCGAGGTCGACGGCCTTGAAGGTGACGACCAGTTCTTCGTCCAATCCACCGCGTACGGGGTTGCCTACCGCGTGATCGGTGGTCTAGGTTCCGACACCATCAGCGTCACAGGGGATGTCACCTCCGACATCGTGACCCGCGAGTTCGAGGGGCTCTCAGGCGCCGTCGACCACATCGTGACTGCTCCGAATGACCCTGGCTATAACGGGCTGCCGACGGATGGCGTGCCGTACAACCTCGCCACACAGACCCAGGGCATCGTCGTCATCCGCGAGGCCACCGGAGGCACGGTCGTCCGCGAGGGTGCTGCTGCGGGTACTGCCGTGATCAAGAGTTACGCCTACTACACGGTGGAGCTCGCCGTGAAGCCGACGTCGAACGTCTACGTCACTGTGTCCGCGGCGTGGTCTCCGTCGGAGGAGGCCAATGGCGCCGACCTCAACCCGTCGCCACTCTTTGACGGCATCGGTGACAGCGTCTGGCTCTGCGTGGGAACCGCCGATAGCCAATGTGACGAGATCAGTGAGTTCCAGCGCCACAAGGTCGTGAATGGCGTCGTCGTCGATGAGGCGGGCCGCGCGATCGTGCTCACGTTCACCACGGTGGGCGACAACTGGAAGACCCCGCAGCGGGTGTACCTCTGGGCGGTCGATGACCCGCGCGCTGAAGGTGACCGTGTCGTCGTCGTGCAGCACTCGGTGATCAGCAGTGATGTCCGGTTCAACGGCGCGGCAGTGCGCCAGGTCAACGCACTGGTCTACGACAATGACACCCCTGGCGTGTACGCGGTGCCGGTCACCCCTGGCGGCACAGCACTGGACGGCCGCACGCTCGTCATCGAGGGCAGCGCCGCGACGGAACGCACCGACGACATCCTGCTCTCGCTCGCGAAGGCGCCGGCAGTGGGTGACACGATCTGGGTGAAGATCTGGATGGACGCCGACAGCCAGCGTCTCATTACGCTGGACTTCGCCGCGGTACCTGCTCTTCGCTGGCAGCAGTTCGCGGATGGCGCTGGCGGCACCTACTACTCGGTGAAATTCGACTCGACGAACTGGGATGTCCCGCTCCGCATCGAAGTCCATGCGCGCAACAACAGTGATCCGGGAGACCCGCTCACCGCAGTGGTGAACTACGAGCTCGACACGACACTCACGCCGTCTGCCGCGGCGGCCGCATACCCGTTCCCGAACCTCAGAAGTGGCCTGCAGCGCACCGACGTGCTCGTCTATGACGACGAGACCCCGAACGTGGTGAGCATTCCGACAGGCACAGACACCGTCGTGATCAAGTGTGGCAACGAGGCGTGCACGATCCCTGGCGGCACAGATGGCTACACGATCCGGCTGGCGAAGGCGCCGACCGGCACCGTCACCATCTCCCTTCTCACCGATGGGCTCGTTGATGTCGTCTCGGTTGGCGGCGTTGCAGTGACCCCGGCCAACTACGTCGTGATCGGTGGCGACATTCCAAGCCGCCTGTTCCTCGGCAACCTGAGCTTTGCCGGAAGCACGGTGACGCGGGCCAATGGCAGTGACCTCGGAAACTTCACTGACGAGGGCTTTGCCGCGGGTCAGCGCATCACGATTTCCACGTGCGGGTCCACGATCTTCACCATCGTGAGTATTGCTGCCGACGGGAAGAGCCTCGTCGTGAACAGCCCGGTCTCCGGTTGTGGGTCGGGAACGGGCGCCTCCATCAACCTGCTCACCCGCTCCGGAATTTGGAACGGCGGCGCGACGACGGAACTCGTCGGTGGTGCCTGGCGTCTCGTGCGGCCCGCCTCCGACAGTTGGCTCGCTGATGGATTCCTTGAAGGCCAGTGGGTCGAGATCTGCCAGGGTGCCACCTGCGTCCGCGCGAAGATCGCCGTCTTCCGTGGCGACAACGGAGGCCATGACGAGAAACTCGAGCTGCGATCGCTCGGGCTGTCGGGGGACTCGCTCGCCGCATTCACCTCAGGTGGACAATTCACCGTGGTGCGCATCGCAGCTTCGGCCACCTTCGTCGCCGCTGGCAACGATTACGCAATGGAGAAGTACATCGAGCTTCAAGCGGATCTTGCCTACAACCAGCCGCTGCAACGCGTTGGCGTGAAGATCTTCCCGACGTCAACGCACCTGCTGTCAAAGCTCCGTGGACCGCTCGCCGTCGAGGGTGGGGTTTCCGGCGCCGACCGTTCGCTGGAGCTCGGACTCAAGCTGCCAGGCGAACAGGATGGACCGCTGTTCGCAATCGGGGCGCAGGCGCCGGAAACTAAGCAAATCGACGTGCTGAACATCTACAACGACTCAAGCCAGGCGAACGGCCGTGGAGTGATGAACAGCACGACGCTCCGTGGCTTTGGCATGGCGAAAGATCTCGACTTCGGTTCAAGCTATGGCGGCGCCGATGGGCAGACCTTCGGCGAGCCCCAGGTGTTCCCCGGTGGCATCAGCTACGGCACCGTGCAGGTGATTGACGGCCAGTTCGTGACCAACGGCGCGAAGAGCACGATCGAGGTCCTCAACCTTCTGCTCGGATCGGGCAACGATCGGCTCGACATCCAGGGCACGCTGCAGCCGGATGAGGCGGTGAAGCTCACCGGTAGCGTCGTGCTTTCGGCATCCGCCGGCCAGTTCACCTCCACCCACCGTCTCAGCCGTCCCGCTCCGTTCGACTGGAAGGCACAGGGCTTCCTGGTTGGCATGCCCGTGACGCTCAGTGGAATGACGGGAACATGGAAGGTCGTCGGCTTCGGCGACGACGACCCATCGGATACGACAGACAACACGGTCATGTACCTGACGCTCATGAGCGGCGCTGCGACAACGGGCACCGTCCTCCGCAGCATCATCGGAGCTGATGTGCCCGTGAGCGCCACGACTCCGGTTGTGATCACGCCGAACGCCCAGGGCGATGGCGGCACCCTCACTCGCTCGACTGGTAGCTGGGCAGCCGACGGGTTCGTGGTCGGACAGCTCGTGATGATTCAGGGGCTCACCGGGCAGTGGCGCCTGATGGAGATGTCCGCCGACGGAAAGACGTTGACGTTGCGCCGCGGCGACCTGATCTCCGCATCGTCCACCGGCAGTCGCATGGTCTTCGTGCCAGGGCCGCACGGCGGGATCACCGCGGTGCACGGTGGTGGCAACTCGCCGATCACGAACTCGTTCGCCATGGTGCGCGCGCTGCCGACGGCCGGTGCGCCCGCAGGTTCGGCCCTGGTGCTGACCCGCCTCGACGGATTGCCGTGGGGTCTGACCCCGTTCCTTGCGGGCAGCGGCTTTGTCGCCGGCGACCCTTATGCCAACGGTCCGCAGCACGTCCAGTTGGCTGGTGAGAGCTTCACACGCATGATCCTCGGCTTCGGTGATGCGCCATGCCCGTTCAGTGATCCGTTCCCGCACTGCGGCGAGGGCTCGGTCGTGCACCTGTCCGGGCCCGTCTACGGTGGATCGCTTGGCACCGTCGCCACGAGCATCCACGTGGCAAACCCGGTCGAGATCACCGTCACGGCGCCCATCCAGGTGCACACCGACTTCATCGTGCGCACAGATGGCGGATCATTCCTCGCGGCAGGCTTCAGCGTGGGCATGCAGGTGCGGATCTCCGGAATGCCTGGTCCCTACACGATCAAGGCGCTCACCGCGTCGACAATGACATTCTGGAATGTGGCCTTCCAACCGACCGTATCGCTGAACGCTGCAGGCATTGCGGTGTGGAGCGCCCCATCCTTCACCATCACCGGCTACGACCCGAGCCGTGATGGCGGCTACCGCATCGGCGGCGACATCATCACCGTGTGCAACCTCGTCAACCCGATCGACGGCGTGGCCTGCGACCAGGAGGCCACGGCAGGTCCGGGCTCCCCGCTCGTCGTCTACGGAGACACGTCGCAAGACGGAGTCTGGTACTCCGGCCACCCGTACGACGTGCTCGGAATGGAGTTTGGTCCGAAGCCGTTCGACCCCTTCACGAACATCCCTGACGCCCAGAACGAGGATGACGAGTGGGTGCTCGGACTCGCCAACCCTTACCTGTACGCCGGAAACGACATTATCGACGCGTCGGGCCTGTTCAAGAACCGCGCCGCAAACAACCTGCCAACGGTCGGCTTCACTGCGTACGGCGGGCTCGGCGACGACCTCATCATCGGCAGTCAGGCAGGCGACCACCTCGCAGGTGGATCAGGCAACGACGAGATCCGCGGGCTTCGCGGGGCCGATCACATCTACGGCGACTCTGGCATCACCGTCAACCTCTTCACGAGGGCACTTGACATCGCCGTGACCGATCGCTCGCCGAAGCCGTCCGTTACCGGGGCCGGATACCTCAATAACGGAACGACCATCCAGCCCTACCCATCGCCGGTACGTGACGACCTGCTGGTTGCCGGTCGCGACCTGCTCTTCGGCGAAGGTGCTGGCACCGTGACCGGCAGCCCAGAGTCGGCCTATGACGACATCATCTTCGGCGACCACGGCGCGATCATCCAGGATGTCGCAGACCCGAACCTCCCAGACCCGAGACTGCAGAAGATTCAGACGACGGCGATCTCGACGATCCTGTCGATCGAGAGCCGCAACATCCAGCGCGGCGGCGACGACATCATCTTCGGCAACTTGGGTCGCGACGTGATTGTTGGTGGTGCCGGGCACGACATGGCCGACGGTGGCGAGGCAGACGACATCATCTTCGGCGACAATGCGACCTTCGTGCGCACCCTGGGCGACTGGACGAGCCTGCACTTCCAGACGCTGTGCGGCACGCTGCTCTACAGCCGCACCGACCGCCCCAATGCCTGCGGAGGGGTTTTCGGTGAGGACACATCCGGCCTCCTGCTGACTGACGGCGCACCGCGCGCCTACCGCGACCCGGACGGGGCGCCGTGGTGGGCCGAGTATGACGTCACCAACCTCTTCCACACCGTCACGTTCGATGAGGGCACCGCTGGCGCCGGCAGCTTCGGAAACGACTACCTCGCCGGCAGCCAGGCGAACGACGTGATCTTTGGCCAGCTCGGCAACGACACCATCCAGGGCGACGGCGGAATCGGGAGTGCGTTCGCGAGAATGGTCGACGACCCGACAGTGACGTCCCACGTAGGCGCATCGCGCACACCGCTCGGCTGCATCGGCGCCCCTGGGGCCATGGTCTGCGACTACACAGGGTTGCTCGTGGTCGTGCCATCGTTCGAGGCTGCGACCGACGGCGAAGACTACATCGAGGGCAACGCGGGCAACGACCGTATCTTCGGCGGTCTTGGCCAGGACGACATCGTCGGCGGCTCCAGCGACTTCTTCAGTCTCGTGAGCCCAGACCTTCGACCCGACGGTGTGCACAACCCGGCGTCCTGGTATGCGCCGGGCGATGACCGCGGAGCTGACATCATCTTCGGCGGCGCGGGAACTCAGATTGGTATCAACAACCAGACTTCGGGCGCAGCGAGCGTTCCTGGCCTTGACGGAGGCATCCTCGGTGACGGCACGCTGGCCGCAAACATGCACGCCCGTGACGCCGACACGATTGTCTCCGACAACGGCCGCATTATCCGCATCGTCGGTGTCAGCGGCGTCGACGTGAACCCATCTGGGGCGGCCGGCCAGGCAAACTACGTGACCTTCAACTACGACACCTATGGTTTGCAGAAGCTTGTGGTGCGGGGTGTGCACCTGCTCGACTACACGGTCGGCGGTCCGGACTTCAAACCCGAGAACTTCGGCTTGCCCGTCGGTTCAGACTGCAACGGTTCGGCCACGCAGCCCACCTGCTCCGCGATCCTCGACACCGCGACAGGCACGTGGAAGTACCTCCAGATCGGTGGCCGAGATGAGGTGCACGGCGAAACAGGGGATGACACGGTTTACACGGGCGCTGACCATGACATCGTCTTCGGCGACGCGCAGGATGACGACCTGATCGGCGGCTGGGGCAACGACTGGATCTCCGGTGGCACGGGTGCGGACGGCATTCTCGGTGACGATGGCCGCATCTTCACCAGCAGGAACACCGGATGTTCTGTCAGCTCGTCGGCCGTGTGCACCCAGTACGCAGAACCGCTCTACGGCGTCCTCAAGTTCCGCACCGTCGACCCAGACACCCGGACCAGCCAGGGCGATGTGCTGAGCGAGTTCATCTACACGCCAGGCCAGGTGCAGACGGCGACCATCAATGTGGCCGGTCAACTCGCGAAGGCGGCCGACCTCACCGTCTACAACCTCGGCCCGAACGAAAACATGAGCCAACAGCATGTGGCCAACCAGCCGACTTTTGACGCGAACAACTCCGACGACATCATCTTCGGCGGCTGGGGCAGCGACTGGATCCACGGCGGTGCAGGCGATGACGCAATCTCGGGTGCCGAGGCCTTGACGGTCGGCTACGCGCAGCACTTTGACTCGGTCGGGAACCCGGTGGGTCTCGAGTACATCGACTTCGCCCACCCATGGAACCCCGGTGACGTGCTCCACTTCGGTGCCGACACGAATGCGTGGCACTCAAACAACCACAACGCGCTTCGCCTCGGCGAGTTCCTGCTCTACGACGAGTACGACCCGCGCCGCGTCATCCTGTTCAACACCGACGGCACAGTCTGGAAGGGCGGTCTGGCTCCATGGAACAGGTCCTTCTTCCTGAATAACGATGCCACATCAGGTAACTGGGTGACCGCTTGCGTCGCCGTGGACAACAAGGGTGCCTGCACCGCGACGATCGCCAACCAGCCTTCTGATGGCAACGACGTGATCTTCGGTGATCTCGGAAACGACTGGTCTGTCGGCGGCACGGGTGAGGACGCCATCTGGGCTGGCTGGGGCAACGATCTCTCGAACGCTGATGACCTACTCACCACGAATGGCGGTCTGAACGACGCACCGGACGGTGTGAACTCGAGCTACCAGGATCGGGTGTACGGCGGCGCCGGTCTCGACATCCTGATCGGCAACACGGGCGGCGACCGACTTATCGACTGGGTCGGCGAGTTCAACAGCTACCTCGTGCCGTTCTCGCCGTTCGGAATTGCCACCGTGAGCAGGCAGGTGAATCCGCAGCTGCCCGAATTCCTTTACGCGCTGTCACGAAGCCAAGGCGCCGACCCGACCAGGGCGACCGATACCGGCGAGGATCCGGCCCGCAACGGCGAACCGTTCGGCGAACTGGGCCTCATCACGCAACACGACCACGGCCAGTGGCAGACGCAGACCGGCGGACCGACTGACCCACAGGCGGGAAACATCCCTGGCGGGCGCCGCGACACGATCCGGGGGGCCGACTTCAACGACGGAACCCTGCAGGGCTTTGCGGTGGACTCCGGTGCGTTCACTGTGCAATCCGGCATCCTCAAGGTCACTGCGACTAGCAGTTCGAACGATGCGGTGGCGGTGTTCTACTCAGACACCTACACGTCCGTCTATTTCGAACTTTCCGCCAAGATTGCGATGGACAAGCCGACCGGCGGTTGGAAGGCCAACTCCTTTGTGATCTTCGACTACTTTGGAGCATTTGACTTCAAGTTTGCCGGCGTTGACCAGTCGACCAACAAGATGGTGATTGGTCACAGAGACGCGAGCGGGTGGCACTACGACGCGCAGGGCTCAGTGCCTGGGGGAGTGAAGTCGGGCCAGTTCTACCAGTTGAGCGTGATCGTGAATGGGCTTGTGGTCACGGTGACCATTGACGGGAAGAACGCTTTCAACTACCAGTTCTCGCCCCGCATCCTGAACGGCGAGTCCGTGGCGCTCAACCGCGGCATGGTCGGGTTCGGTTCGAATCAGGCGCAAGGTTGGTTCGACAACATCGACGTGACGGTCATCTCTCCTGAGATCACGCTGGACCGCACGGAACTGTTTGATAGCGCCACGGCGGCGTTCACTCCCGCGGCGGGTTCATGGAGCACGGGTGCCGGCCGTTACACCGGCACGCCAGGGTCGACAGGCGTGGCAATCGCACTGGTCGGTTATGCGGCGGACGGAACCGCATCGGCCAACGGCGTCCGTCTGCAACCCGCCAGCTACCTCGAGGTGGAGGCGGTGTTCGCCGCACGCAATTTCAGCGGCATCGTCTTCGACTACTACAGCGCCACCGACTTCAAATTCGTCGCTCTTGATGTCGTGGGCAACCGCATCGTCATCGGGCACTTCTCGGCACGCGCGGGATGGGTGATTGATCGCCCAATCTCGAAGACCCTCGTCTCTGGTCGTGATTACCGATTGAACCTGGTGTTGAAGGCAACGGTGGTCACCGTCACCCTTGACGGTCAGGTGATTACTTCCTACGTATTCAACTCGCCGCTTGCGGACGGGCAGACGGGCATATTCGGTACCATCGCAAGCCAGTCGGTGGACTCCTTCCGGTTCCGGACCGACGACACCGCGTTCGTCGGCGCGCCGATTCAAGGCCAAGCCGTCACGACCGCGACCGCAACTGTGGCACCCACCGCCACGACGACGACGACGACGGCGACGGCCACATCGACGACGACCGCGGCGGCACCCGCGACGAGCCCGTTCTCGATGAACGTTTCCCAGGACGGCGGCGTCAGCTTCACCGCGGCGGGCGCGAGCAACCGAAATTCCTACCAGGTGCGGGTCGAGTGCACCGTCAACGGCGTAGTCGTCTACTCAACGACACTTGTTCTGGTGATCGGCGCGAACGGAATAGGCACGACGCAGGTGATCTACCCACCGCCTGGTGCGTGCGTTGCGACGCTTGAGATTCCGAGCGGCAACAATCGCGTACGAGTGCTGGAGACGATGCAGTTCACGTCGTTGTGAGACTCGTCGAATACGTCGGCACACGCATGGCGGAGTCGACGGACCTCGATGGTGACCACTCGGGGGCGTCCCGTGCACCTGAGTCGGCGCTGGTGACCACTCGCGAGTTCGACCCAAGCCACAAATCAGGCTTGTCGTCAGCCAACTCCTACGCGGGCCGTTTCCAATGGGGGTTGGGATCCCGTGGCGGTCAAAGTACCAATTGCAAGATGCCTCCCACGAGGTTCGGTACGACGAAGAGAGCGAAGGCCACAGCGGCAAAGATGAGTGGCACGCGCCCATTTTGTTCATGCTCGGCAACCGCTGAGCCACTCAGGCGGGCGGTGAGCACGAACAGTGCTCCGTAGTTCAGGAGCCCAGGAGCCCAGGGACGAATGCGAGCGCCGTCAGGAGCCCAGGAGCCCAGGAGCCCAGGGACGAATACGAGCGCAACCACTCACCAGGGCGTCGAGTCGGGCGACGGTTCGGCGCAGCCAAACTAGGACGGTACGCCCTCGCCCGCCACGACGAAGGCCACGACGAAGGCCACGACGAAGGCCACGCGATACAGCGCCAGCGACCACCAAGCCCGGTGAGTGGGTGCATCGGTTGTCGAACGGGAGAGATTAGTCATTTCCGACACCCCTTTTGCGACTGGACCGGGGCGGTCACGACGACTGTCGGAGCCGTGGATCTGATTATCTCCAGTTTGCTGCGGCCTTCCCGCGCCGGCCAGCATTTCGCGCCCCGATTCCGGTTTTGTAGAATCCAAGAATGACGTCTGCCGAGGTTTTTGCCCGCCGCGAGTCACCCACCGTAGAACCGGAGGTGATCGAGGATCTGCGTGCGCGGCTTCGCGCCACGCGCTGGCCGGATGCCCCCGACGGCGCGCACTGGTCGCTGGGCGCCGATGTGGATTACCTACGAGGACTGATCGACTACTGGGCGGATGGCTTCAACTGGAACACATTCCAAGAGTCGATGGTTTCGCTCCCGTACTACAGGGCACAGGTCGCGGGGCTCGATATCAACGTCGTCCATGCACGGTCTGCCGGGACTGCGTCCGCCATTCCGCTCCTCCTCACTCACGGCTGGCCAGACTCGCACTGGCGTTACCTCAAGGTGATCTCACTGCTCGCGGACCCGGGCGCTCACGGCGCCGACCCGGCCGATGCCTTCGACGTGATCGTCCCCGACATGCCCGGCTTCGGTTTCTCGCAGATCCCGGAAGGCGCTGCACTGAACGCGCGCCAAGTTGCCGGGATGTGGGCCGAACTGATGACAGGACTCGGCTACGAGACATTCGCAACTGCCGGCGGCGACATCGGCTCTGCTGTCGGCAGGTATCTGGCGCTTGACCACCCCGAGCGAGTGACGGCGGTTCACCGCATGGATGTGGGTGTGTCACGTTTCCCGGGCGATCCGCAAACGCTCACCGCAGAGGAACGCGCTTGGATGGCGGAAGCGGTCGCGTGGTCAGCGGCGGAGGGCGCCTACGGGGCGATGCACCGCACCAAGCCTCAGACGGCGGCGGTGGGGCTCACCGACTCACCCGCAGGGCTGGCTGCGTGGATCGTGGAGAAGCTGCGGAGCTGGAGTGATTGCGGCGGAGACTTGGAGAGCGTCTTTACCAAGGACGAGATTCTGACGCTGATTTCGCAGTACTGGGTGAGGGGCACCATCGGCTCCAGCATGAGGATGTACCACGCGAACTTCGCAATTCCAGACGAGCAACTGATGCGTCGCGTCGAGACGCCGTCCGGCTTCACCCTGTTCCCCGGCGACCTCCTGAAGGCACCTCGCGCGTGGCTCGAGCGCACGGCAAACACCATCTACCTGTCCCACCCCCCGCGCGGGGGCCACTTCGCCCCGTTCGAGCAGCCGGAACTTTACGCGGCCGAGCTCAGGGAGCTCTTCCGTCCTTTCAGGAAGGTCGGATCCCGTCTTACGGTCCAGACGTGAAGCTGATGGAGTTCGCGAGGTCATACCAGGCCGCGCGCGCCTGCCCGTCGTCGGCATAGATCTTCAGCGTGCGCGGTGTGACGATCCAGCGGTGCGTGCCGGCGTCGATGAGGAGCCGGATCGGCGGCTCGCCCTCCGCGTAGGCCGTGGCTCCCGAAACTTGGGGCTTCCAAGTCGAGGCGTCGGCGGGCGCCCCCACGGCCGCAGTCTGGACGATATCGAAGTAATACCCAGCACCGATCTGAACGTGGTCGCCGGTGAACTCCCTGACAAGGCGGAAGCCGCCGTGGATGGCCTGCACATGCCAGTCGTTTGACACCGTCAGCCCCGACTCGGCGGCCGAGGCCCGGGCTGCGGTGTCGGGCCCGTCTGGCTTGAAGAGCATCCAGGCCGCGAGTGCCGCGAGCCACGCCACCAGCACCATGGCGCCAATGAGGATCTCGCGGCGCGGCCGCGAGCTCGCAGGTTGCGCGCCGTCGCCGCCGGACGTGACTCCTGGGATACGGGGATCTCTGGTGGGTGAGGATCCCTGGTGCGCGGCCGGCCCTGTGAAGAGCATCATCTTTGCCCCCAAAGTAGATGTCAACATTCTAGGCCTGGTGGCGCGGCGGCGCACCGAAATCGCCTACCTAGCAACGGGGCTGAGTCGTGTTCAGGCGGTGCACCCGAGGCCGAAGGAGCGCTCAACTGGAGGCGTCCGCACTAGGGCCGAGGCTGGGGCCGCACAGTCGTGGCGAAGCCCGCTACTCGTCCATCCACACCTTCGCCCTCTGGGGGACGCGCGCCATTCATTGGTGTCAATGACGCCCTCGCCAGAAGCGTCGCATTCCGTGAAGACAGAGGTTGTCGGGCGTGTCCTCAACTCCGGTGTTCTTCGTTCTGCCGGGGTTCGTTCGAGTGTGGCAAAGTAAGGAATCGTGGATATCGGCGTACTGACCGTTGCCGCAGCGATCCTCGCTGTGATGACTTTGGTTGCCTGGTACCGGGTGTTCACCCGTCGGGACGAGACCTATGGGCGCGGCTTTCGCCTTGTGGTCACGGTGGTGGTCTCTATCTTGGCGTTAACCGCCGGGTACTTTGAGATGGCCCACCAACAGCGCCAGCAGCTTGCCACCGAGGCGCTGGGCGTTCTGTCCGACGTCAAGGGGGCCAGTGCTAATTGCGAGCGCTTCAGCGAGGAGCTCTTCAACGTCAGTCAGTACCAGGGCTACGTCTACTACGACGGTTCCAACGTCGCCCACTTGAGACGAAACGTGTGCCACAACCTGTGGGACTACGCCCACGGTGGGCAGGCAAACCCAACCGAGGGGCAGATCCTCGCGGTGCACATCGTGGCGCACGAGGCCCAGCACATCAACGGCGTCCAAAGTGAGGCGGTCGCCGAGTGCCGAGCGGCGCAACTCAACCACTTCGTCGCGGAGGAGCTCGGGGCGACGCCGGAGGAGGCTCGGGAGCTGCAACGGCGCTACTACGTGGACTACTATCCGCGCCAGCGCGACGACTACGTCTCGGGAGAGTGCCGGGAGGGCGGCGAACTCGATTTCTACCCCGACCGGATCGAGTTCCCATAACGCTGGAGCGCCTTCGCATGCGACGAGATCCCAGGAACCGTGACCCCAGGAGAGCTGGCGGGGCTGCTTCGTGTTGCTGCGGCAGACGATCTGACGCCGGATGCCCTTGTGATCGGCGAAGTCGCCGGCGCACGCATCGGCCTCGGCGTCCCGAGTCGCGTCCGAGCCGCGCGACACCATCGAATCGACCGCTAGACCGATCCTCTTAGCGGCTGCGAAGAGTTCCACACCCGTCTGGGCGTTCTGTGAGCGCGTTCCACTGAACCAAACCGGGTCCGCTGATCGAACAGAACAGCCGCGTTGGGTTCACCTTGGTCAGCTCGCTTGTGGGGCGACCCTGCCTGCAACCCGCTTATCGCCAAGACATCCAGTCGCGACACGTCTCGCGACCAGTCGGCGCGCTGAACACAGATTCGTGGGCTGGTGAAGGACTGAATCCGGGGCCTACCGTGGGTCGAGGCTGAGTTCGTCCCCGCGACCTGACGACGGGTAGGGGCGGTCCAGCAAAGACGGGCAAGTCGTCCTGCCGCAAGGCGGTGCCCTTACCAACCTTTCCTTCGGGAAGGAAAGGAGCCGTGCAGCCAACCCGGCTTGTGCGCACCCCCTCGCCAATCAGAGCACGAAAATCTACGATGGAAACCTAGAGGTCCCTATCGAGAGGATGCCGACGTGCCCGTCACGAGCAACCGTGCCACGACCATACGCATCCTCACGTGGACCGTTCGCGGACTCGCGATGGTGGAGGCACTGGACGCCGTCATCTACCTCGGCGTCGGAGGTTGGTTCTCCGCGAACCCCATCTTGATCGCGCTCGTCGCGGGCGGGCTCCTTGGCGCCGCGCTCACGTGGGTGCGGCGGCCGCTATCCGTCATCGGCATCGGCGGACTACTCGTGGCAGTTGCGCCCTCGATCGTCTACCCGCTCTCCGCACTGCTCGGAGTCGCGTCGCTGGGCGCTATTGCTCTCACTCGGCTCCGGGTTCTCAATCGCGGCACGGCGCCAGCCGACGCGGCCAACCCTGCCTCACCCCTAGAGAGTAGGTAGAGGCGCTCTTCGCGGGGCAAGTCTGACCGCAGCTCGCGCCGGTACGAATCAAGCCATTTGTGGTCAGTAGGACCCCGAAACCGGTACGAATCAAGCCATCCGCGGCCAGCAGGACCCCAGAGCCGGTACGAATCAAGCCATCGCGGCGACGGTGAGGGCGGAAGGGGAAAGACCGAGGGCGGGCCGGCCATTGCTGGCAGACCCGCCCTCGGCGGAGGGAGACGCCGTACCGGGCGAACCCGGGAAGGGGGACAGCGTCTCAGCGAAGCGAAAAGAACCTAGACGAGCAGACCGGTGGTCGACGAGGCCTTGGCGAAGCGGGCGGACACGTTGGCCCAGTCCACGACGTTCCACCATGCCTTGACGTAGTCGGCCTTGACGTTCTTGTATTGAAGATAGAACGCGTGCTCCCACATGTCGAGCATCAGCAGCGGAATCAGGCCGACGGGGACGTTGCCCTGCTGGTCGTACAGCTGCACGATGATGAGCTTCTGGCCGATCGTGTCGTACGCGAGGATCGACCAGCCGGATCCCATAACCGTCATGGCGTTGTGCGTGAAGTGCGCCGTGAACTTGTCGAAGGAGCCGAAGTTCTCGTCGATCGCCGTGGCGAGCGCACCAACGGGCTTGTCGCCGCCGTTGGGGGACATGTTTGTCCAGAAGATCGAGTGGTTGGTGTGTCCGCCAAGGTTGAACGCGAGGGCCTTCTCCAGGCCCGCGATCGCGCCAAAGTTGTCGGTGTCGCGCGCATCGGCCATCTTCTCGAGAGCGGTGTTCGCGCCGGCCACGTAGGCGGCGTGGTGCTTGGAGTGGTGCAACTCCATGATCTCGCCCGCGATGTGCGGCGCGAGTGCTGCGTAGTCGTAGGCAAGGTCTGGCAGGGTGTAGTCGGCCATTCTTCCTCCAAAGTGCCCCCGGCGATGCCGAGGATCTCGTTGTGGCGCATACCAGGAGGTACGCATCGGTCCTACAGGGTCAACGTGCGTGCCGCGGTGACCATTCCATTCTGTCGGAATCGGACCACGCGCGTCGCGTCAACAATGGGAATTAAGCGTGAGAAGACGCCGCGTCGCGCGGCTCGGCGTTCTTCTTGGCCTCGATCTCGAGGGCGTGGTGCACGTGTGCCTCGGCAAGCTCCGCAGGGGTGACGGGCTCGATGCGATCCTCGAAGTAGAAGCGCGACAGCGAGGCCTTGAAGCGACGCCAACGAAGACCCTTGCGACGCACGCCGTGGTCGTTGGCCTCCGGGCCGATCTCTTGTGGCTTGAGGTTCGCATACGACACCAGCACCCAGCGCTCGTCTTCCGTGAGCGGCTCGTGAACCTCGATATATTCGCCGGATTCGAAGCGGACGATGCGTCCGGTTTCTTGGCCGTGGAGCACGAGTTCGCGATCCTTGCGCTGAAGTCCCAGTGCGATGCGTTTGGTGATGAGGAACGCGGCAACGGGCAGGGCAAACACCAGGATGCGGAACATGAGGGTGAGGTCGTTGATCGACAACTTGAACAGGTTGGCGACGATGTCGTTCGAGCCTTCCAGCACGAGCACGATGTAGAAAGTGATGAGCGCGACGCCTAGGCCGGTGCGGACCGGCGCGTTGCGTGGGCGGTCGAGCACGTGCTTCTCGCCGCGGTCGCCGGTAGCCCAGGATTCGAGCCACGGATAGATCGCGAGGAACCCGAAGAACAGGCCGGGCAACACCACGGCGGGGATGAGCACGTTGAGAGACAACGTGTAGCCACCGATGCCGACCTCGAACATGCCGGGCATGATGCGCAGCCCGCCGTCGATGAAGAGCATGTACCAGTCGGGCTGGGTGCCCGCAGAGACGGGGGCTGGGTCGTACGGGCCGTAGTTCCACACGGGGTTGATCTGGAACACCGCCCCGAGCAGCGCGATCACGCCGAACACCACGAAGAAGAACCCGCCGGCCTTGGCCGTGTAGACGGGGAACAGGGGAAGGCCCACCACGTTCCTGTCGGTGCGACCGGGCCCAGGGTACTGCGTGTGCTTGTGCAGGAACACAAGGAACAAGTGCAGGGCGACGAGCGCCAGGATGATCCCTGGGATCAACAGGATGTGCGCGGTGAACATCCTGGGGATGAGAGCCTCGCCGGGGAACTCCCCGCCGAACAGGCCGTACGAGATGTACGTGCCGATGAGCGGGATCGAGCGGATGACGCCGTCGATGATGCGCAGGCCGTTGCCCGAGAGCACGTCGTCGGGAAGCGAGTAGCCCGTGAAGCCCGCCGCGAGCGACATGATCATGAGCGTGAAGCCCACGAGCCAGTTGAGCTCGCGCGGCTTGCGGAACGCACCGGTGAAGAAGATGCGCGCCATGTGCGTCACGATCGACGCGGTAAAGATGAGCGCGGCCCAGTGGTGGATCTGGCGCATCAGGAGGCCGCCAGGCACCTCGAACGACATGTGAATCGTCGATTCGAACGCCTTGGACATCTCTTGACCCTGAAGCTGCGCGAGCCCGCCCTCGTAACGCACCACGTCCATCGACGGCACAAAGAAGGCCGTGAGGATCACGCCGGAAAGCAGCAACACCACGAACGAATACAGCGCGATCTCGCCCAGCATGAACGACCAGTGGTCGGGAAAGATCTTGCGCGCCATGAACTTGGTGAAGGCGCCGATGCTGGTGCGTTCATCCAGATAATTGGCGGTGCCACCCGCCGCGCGGTTGAGCCGGCTCGACGATGGCACCAAAGGTGAGGCCGAAATGGCGGGGCCAGCTGACTTAGTTGTCACTTGAGGCGCTCCCAGAAGCTCGGACCGATGGGTTCGTTGAAGTCGTCCTTGGCCACGATGTAGCCCTCGTCGTCCACCATGATGGGCAACTGCGGCAAAGGCCTCTTGGCGGGGCCAAAGATGACCTTTGCGCCGTTGGCCACGTCAAACGTGGATTGGTGACACGGGCACAGCAAGTGGTGCGTTTGCTGCTCATACAGGGCCACTGGGCAACCCACGTGGGTGCAGATCTTCGAGTACGCGATGATGCCGTCGAACGACCAGTCCTCGCGGCCTGGTTGGACGTTCAGCTCGCGGGGGTCCATGCGGATGAGCAGCACGACCGCCTTGGCCTTCTCCTCGAGTTTGCCGTGCTCGAGCTCGTTGAGGCCCTCGGGGATCACGTGGAAGACCGAGCCGATCGTGACGTCGGACGCCTTGATGGGCGTGCCATCCGGGTCCTTGGCAAGCCTCATGCCTTTGCGCCACATCGTGTGCTTGAACTGCGAGACGTTCCAGTCGCCGCCCAGGTTGCCCACTGCGGGCACGAGCAGCGACAGGGGAGCGATCAGCAGCGCCGTGACAAGAGAGCCCTTGATGAGCCCGCGCCTGCCCACGCCGACGCCCGAATCTTTGGCACCGTCCTTGAGCACCTGGATCGCTCCGGCCCGCGCCTCGGCGGATGACCGCAGCGCGTGACGCTCCTCGACCATGTCGTGGTCGCGCATCAGCGTCTTGGCCCAGTGGATCGCGCCGGTGCCAACGCCGAACATCGCGAGCGCGATGCCCACGCCCATGAGCATCGTGGTGCGTTGCACCGCGCCAAGGTCGCCGCCGCTCGCATCCGATGTCACGTAGCCGTAGATCGCGAGCGCAGTGCCGAGCACAGAGAGGCCAAAGAGTGCGGCAACCTGGCGTTCGGCCTTGTTCGCTGCCTTCGGGTCAACGTCCGCGCGGCGGGGACGGTGCTCGGTGGGAACTCCCGGATCGACAAACTCGCCGTTGACCACGCCTGTCTCGTGCGCCTCGCTCGTGATGTTCCCGTTGTCGGCATTCATGACGATCGCACTCCAATCCACACGGTGAACCCGACGATGAGCCCCATGCCGAGCAGCCATGCCCACAGTCCCTCGGCCACGGGGCCGATCGACCCGAAGCTGAGCCCGCCGGGTGCGCCTTGACGCTGCTCGTCGAGGTAGGCGATGATGTCGCGCTTGTCTTCAGGGGTGATGTTCGCGTTGTTGAACACTGGCATCGACTGGGGGCCAACGAGCATCGCCTCGTAGATGTGGGTGGGTGTGGTCTTCATGAGCGAGGGCGCGTACTTTCCCTGGCTTAGTGCGCCGCCGCCACCTACCGAACCGTGGCACATCGCGCAGTTGGTCCTGAACAGTTGCATTCCCTTGGAGGCATCGCCCAATGCCGGATCGACCGCTTGCGCATCGGGAACGGCGGGGCCTGGGCCAAGCGAGGCGACGTATGCCGAGAGCTGGTGAATCTGGTCCAGGCTGAACTGCACCGTCTTGGCGGGCGCCTGCGGACCGGAGGCCTGCATCGGCATACGACCCGTTCCCACCTGGAAGTCGACCGCGGCCGCGCCCACACCGATGAGCGAGGGGGCGACACCGTCCTGGCCCTGTGCGGCGAGGCCGTGGCAGGTGGCGCAGTTGGCCGCGAAGAGCTTGCTGCCCTCGGAGATGTCGTCTGTCGAGGCCGCGGCGGTCGCGTTCGCCGGTTGGGACTGTACAAAGGAGGCGGCGGTCGTGATCCCCGCGAGCAAGATGAAAAGAAGCACCAAGGGTGCCGCGCGGTGGTAGCGAGTGAGGCTCAGGCGATGCATGATTCCTCCTACTTCAGACCGTAGATGACGAGGAAGAGGGCTACCCACACGACATCAACGAAGTGCCAGTAATACGAGACGACGATGGTGGTGGTGGCCTCGACAGTGCCGAACCTCTTGGCCGCAAAGGAGCGGCCAAGGACGAAGAGCATCGCGATCAGTCCGCCGATCACGTGAAGTCCGTGAAAGCCGGTGGTCAGGTAGAACACGGATCCGTAGGGCGACGACGAAATGGTCAGGCCCTCGTGGATCAGGCCCGTGTACTCGAAAACCTGACCGGCGATGAAGAACGAGCCCATGACGTAGGTGGCGATGAACCACTCGTGCATGCCCCAGCTGCGCACATTCCATAGCGCTCCCGCGCGTCGGCGCTGGTAGCGTTCGGCGGCAAGCACTCCGGCCTGCGCAGTGAACGACGAGGCGACGAGCACCGACGTGTTGAGCAGCGCGAAGGGAACGTTGAGCAGGGGAGTGTTCGTTGCCCATTCGGACGGCGCTTCACCTCTCAAGGTGAAGTACATCGCAAACAGACCCGCGAAGAACATCAGTTCGGAGCTGAGCCAGACTATGGTCCCAACCGCGACCTGATTGGGGCGCGTAGCGTGGATTGGGGATGGCATCGCCGCTGGTGCGTGGGACATGCCCCTTATTATGCCTGTCATTTGCCCCTTCGCGTGCACCCAAAGCCTACTTTTGCTGTGCGCCGCGCGAAGGCCAGGCCACATGCTCTCCACTCGTGTCAGAATGGGCGCATGAACGACATCGTGAGCCCCGTCGCAGAGTCCCCCGTCGCAGAGTCCCCCGTCGCAGAGCACCTGGATAAGGCAGCGGCGCGCGCCATTCGCATCCTGCTGTATAGCGACGACGCGAACACGCGCGAAAAGGTCCGCATGGCAGTCGGCCCCCGCAGCGCCGGTCGCCCGATTCAATGGATCGAGACAGCGACGCACGAGGGCACCTTGATGCAGGCCGACACCGAGAGTTTTGACCTCATGATCCTTGACGGAGAGGCAGCGAAGTCGGGTGGAATGGGTCTCGCGCGCCAGTTCAAGCACGAGCTGTTCGCGTGCCCGCCTATCGTGGTTCTCGTGGGTCGCATGGGCGATGCGTGGCTAGCCACGTGGTCGGAGGCTGAGGCCGCAGTGGCGCACCCCCTCGACCCCTTCGAAGTCAAGGCAGCGGTCGACGCGTTCTTCACACCCGCTTCCGCTCAGGCCTAAGCGCCTCACCCTTCCCTCTCGAAAATCCCGAACCCCAAAGGCGAACTCATGGCAACGTGGCCGGACATCCTCATGCGACTCTCCTTCGACGAGAACCTCGAGGCCTCGGACACCGGGTGGATGCTTAACGAGGTATTCGAGGGCCGCGCGACGGACGCCCAACTGGGCGCGTTTCTCATGGGAATGCAGACCAAGGGAGCCACCGCCCCTGAGGTCGCCGGAATGGTCGACACGATGCTCGCGCACGCGGCGCGCATCGTAGTCCCAGGCCGCGCAGTGGACATCGTCGGCACGGGCGGTGACAAGGCGAACACCGTCAACATCTCGACGATGGCGTCACTCGTCATTGCAGGCACCGGCCTTCGCGTGGTGAAGCATGGCAGCAGGGCGGCCTCGTCGACGACGGGATCGTCCGACGTGTTGGCAGCGCTCGGCATCAACCTCGATGTGAGCCCTCAGCGCGTTGTCGAGATTCTCGATGAGGTGGGCATCACGTTCTGTTTCGCCCCGACCTTTCACCCGGCAATGCGTTTCGCAGGTGCCGTGCGCAAAGAACTGGGAATCCCGACAATCTTCAACGTCTTGGGTCCATTGACGAACCCCGCCCAGCCGGCCGTGAGCGCGATCGGCGCAGCTTCGGCGCAGCTTGCCCCCGTCATGGCGGAGGTGCTTGCCATGCGCGGCCGCGACGCGATCGTGTTCCGTAACGACGACGGTCTTGACGAACTGGCGGCGACGTCGACCACCACCGTGTGGGAGGTACGCGGGGGAGTGGTCGAGCGCAGCACGATTGACCCCGTCGCCGATCTTGGACTCCACCCGATCCCGATCTCCGCGTTGACGGGCGGCGAGTCCAACGAGAACGCGGCGGTGGCGCGGTCGGTTCTTGCAGGTGAAAGCGGGCCAATCCGTGAGACGGTCATCGCAAACGCGGCGATCGCCCTCGCGGCCGATGGAACCCTTCCAGGCACGTCCGAAGGCACCTTGGTGGAACGCATGCTTTCGGGTATGAGAGCTGCGGCCTACGCGATTGATTCGGGCGCCGCAGACGCCACGTTCCAACGGTGGTCGCAGGCTACTCGGTCATAGCCCCGCGGTCGCGAGAGGGGTGCGTAGCGGCGCCCTGACGGTCAAAGGTTGTGATGGTGTCGCGATCGCTTCGCGGCGCCGTCAACCAACGCGAATGCCTTCCGGCCCCGTTGATGGGGCTCGACCACTCGCCATCGACGAATACCAGGCGGGTGCCCTCGGCCTCAAGCCACTGGGCGATCATCTCGCGCTCCTCAACGAGCGCCGCGGTGGGCGCCGTGAAGAGTGCCTCATCCCAGTCGTCACGCAGACGCGCGCACACTGCCCACACGCCCTCGCTCACGCGCGCGGAACCCGTGAGGGTGCCGCCCACCACCGACACGACGTCGAACGCGTGCCCAGAACGCCGCGCGGCCACCAACCTCACTCCGGCGAGCGAACGCAAGCGCTGCGCCCGTGACACGCCGTCGATGATCGCAGAGACGCCATCGCGCAGCTCGGCGGCTCGTTCGTACTCGAACTTCTCCGCGTACTGGGCAATCGCGGTAGCCATGACGTCGACGATTGGCGAGGGGTCTTTGGTGAGAGCCTGTCGCGTGGCGGCGACTGCGTCGTCGTATTCCTGAGAACCGCCGTCGACGCAGGGGGCGGCACATTGGCCAAGATCTTTGAGCAGGCACGCCCTCGCGCCCGCCCGCGGCACAATCGTGAGCCGCGTGGTGCACGTGCGCACGCCGAGGGTCCTCTCGATCACCTCTATCGCCGCTCGGGTGTTTGCCGAGCCGCGCATAGGGCCGACGAGGGCATCCGTGCCGTCGCTCGATCGGGTGACCTTCAGTCGCGGGTAGCGCTCGTCTGTCAACGCGAGGAACGGCGTGCGTTCCGGACGCACCGATCGCCTGTTGTACCGCGGTCGATAGCGCTCGATCATGCGCACCTCGACGATTCGCGCCTCGATGTCGGTCGCGCACACGTGAGCATCGACCCCAACGGCAAGCTCGAGCATCTCCCTGATCTGCCTGCGCTGCTCGCCCCTCGTGAAGTACGTCTTGACGCGTGACCTGATGTTCTTGGAGGTGCCCACGTACAAGTGCTCGCCTTGGGGTCCCCTAAACACGTAGACACCGGGCTGCGACGGCAGGCGATCGGCCATCGGCGCCTTCATACGTAGTCTTTCTGGCACAGGGTTGCGCAGCGCGTCGAGGTCCTCCCTGTGGGTGATGCCAAAGCGTGCGAGCCGCTCGAGCATCCCGTGCAGCACCTCCGATGTGGCCCTGGCGTCCTCAAGCGCCCTGTGATTGGGGGTCACGGTGGTGCCAAAGACGCGAGCGAGAGTCGACAGCTTTTTGTTGGGCGCCTCTTCCTTGGTGGTCGCCCTGCGCGCGAGCGTGACAGTATCGACCACCTCGTTGCCTGGCCATGGATACCCGTGTTGCCTGCACGCGGCCTTCAGGAAGCCGACGTCGAAGGGGGCATTGTGTGCTACCAAGACGGCATCGCCAAGGAACTCCAGGAACGCGGGCAGCACGTGGTCGATGCGGGGAGCGGCCACGAGCATGGCATCGGTGATTCCAGTGAGCGCCACGATGAAGGGGGGAATCGGGCCGCCAGGATCCACGAGGGTCTGGAATTCGCCAATGACCTCGCCGCCCCTGGTCTTGACGGCGCCGATCTCGGTGATGGCCGACGACGCGGGGGAGCCACCCGTGGTCTCAAGGTCGACGACCACGAACGTGGTGGCGTGGAGGGGCTCCCCGATCTCGTCGAGCCCCATTTGTAGGCCCTGGAGCTGGCCAGCGAGGTTGGGGAGAGGGGCGGTCATAGCGCCGACGCTACGTCACTCGTCCGACACGCGGAGGCTCGCCGCGTGGGCGTGTCAGGGGTGGGTCCTAGCGTGGAGAACATGATGATCGATTGCGATGAGTGCACCGAGCGTGGCCCCGCGTGCGGGGACTGCGTCGTCTCGTTCCTCACCATCGAGCGCAGGCCTGGCGCGTTCGAGGTGGATAGCGACCAAGCCGCGGCGTTGTCCGCTTTGGCGGGTGGGGGGCTCGTGCCCCCGCTCCGACTCGTCCGCGCCGACGAGAGAGCTTCGTAACCTCCAAGGCTCAGTCGCTCCAAGGCGCAGTCGCGCGGAGGAGTCAATCGCGAGTGTCCTCGGCGTACATGGCCTCGATGATGTCTTTGTAATCCTCGAGCACTGAGGCGCGCTTGACCTTCAGAGATGGCGTCAGGTACCCGTTCTCCACGGTGAAGTCGTCCAGAAGGATGTCGTACTTGCGGATTGATTCCGCCCGCGAGACCGCCTTGTTGACGCGAGCAACAGCCTTGTCGAGGTGGTCGCGAACGAAGGTGTGCTGAACCGCCTCCGCGATCGTCATCTCGGGCAATCCCTTGCCGCGCAACCAGCCAGGGAGTGCATCGACGTCGATCGTGATGAGGGCGCCGATGAACGGCTTTCCGTCTCCCACCACGACGCACTGGGACACGAGGGGATAACCGCGCAGGCGATCCTCGAGCACCGCTGGAGCGACGTTCTTGCCGCCCGCTGTCACGATGATTTCCTTCTTGCGGCCCGTGATGGTCAGATACCCGTCCGCGTCCTCAGTCCCGATGTCACCGCTGTGGAACCACCCGTCAACGATCGACGCCGCGGTCGCCTCGGGGTTGTGGTGGTAGCCCTCGAACAACTGGTCGCCACGGAGAAGGATCTCGCCGTCGGTGGCGATCTTGACCTCGATGCCTGGGATGCACCTGCCTACGGTGCCGATCCTGGGCGCACCCTGCGGGTTCACGTGTGAGGCCGCCATCGTCTCCGTGAGGCCATATCCCTCGAGAACCGTGAGGCCGAGCCCGCGATAGAAATGCCCCAACCTGGCGCCGAGGGGTGCGGAGCCCGAAATCGCCCATCGAGCGCGCCCACCGAGCACCGCGACGATCTTTGCCAATACCAGGCGGTATGCGAGAGCGTGGCGCAGCTTGAGTCCGGTCGATGGGCCCGCTGGGGTGTCGAGGGCTTCCGAGTACTCGATCGCCTGCTTCGCAGCCCACCTGAAGATCTTGACCTTGCCGCCCGCGGCCGCGCGCTGTTCGGCGGCGTTGTAGATCTTCTCGAACACGCGAGGAACGGCCAGCACGAGCGTCGGCTTGAAGGTTCCGAAGGAGGGCACAAGTTTCTTTGCATCGGGGCAAAAGCCGACAACAGTGCCCGACGCGAGGAGCGCCACCTCGACGAGCCTCGCGAGGGAGTGCGCGAGAGTGAGGAACAGGACGGTCGACGCCCCTTCCTCGAACAGCACATCGGGAAGGACCTCCTGAACGCCGCGCACTTGAGCCGAGAAGTTGAGATGCGTCAGGCGCACACCCTTGGGCCTGCCTGTGGTTCCCGACGTGTAGATGATCGTCGCGAGGTCATCGGGACCCGGTCGCTCGGTGCGCGTGGTGAGCTCCGCGTCGCTGACTCGGGCGCCATCGGCGACAAGTGCGGGAATCGCGCCCTTGTCGATGACCTCGATCGCGAGGAGGGGCGATTCGGAGTCGGAAGCGACGTTTCTGGCCATCGCCGCGTGCGCCTCGGTTTCCACAAACAGTGTGCGAATGGCAGCGTCGGACGTGATCCAGTCGATCTGGGAGGGCGACGAGGTGTCATAGATGGGCACTGGAATCGCGCCGGCAGACCAGATGGCAAGGTCGAGGATGGTCCACTCGTACCTGGTACGACACATAATTCCTACGGACTCGCCGGGAGCGATTCCCCTTGCGATGAGGCCCTTTGCTACCGCAGCGACGTGAGCGGAGGCCTCGGCGCCCGTGACGGAGAGCCATTCGTCGTCGCCGTCGGTGTAGCGCATCACCACTGCGTTCGCGTTCAGGCGCCACGAGGATGTCACCAACGCCATGATGTTGCGCGCCTCGGAAACTACGACCATGTCTGACTCCATTGGCAAGGCAAGAGGTTGCGCTCACGATACCCTCGACGGAGAGGTTTTCAAGCATTTTCGAAGGGGTAGCAGTGGACGCCGTAGGAGTCGATATCGGGGGGACCAAAATCGCGGTGGGAGTGGTCGACCCCTCGGGGCGCATCCTCGCGAAGGTCCGTCGTCCCACCCAGCCGAAGGATCCGGCGAGCATCGACACCGCGATCGCCGATGCTATTGCTGAGCTTTCGGGGACGTACGACATCAAGGCCGTCGGCGTGGCCGCCGCAGGATTCGCGAGTTCCGACCGCAATCACATGACGTTTGCGCCCAACATCGCGTGGCGCGACTATCCGTTGGGCGACAACATCCGCGCGCTCCTTGGCAAGGACGGCGTCACCGTGGTTGTCGAGAACGACGCGAACGCCGCCGGCTGGGCCGAGTACGCCTACGGGGCGGGCAAGGGCACCGGCACGATGGTGATGCTCACGATCGGCACGGGACTGGGCGCCGCGATGGTCGTCAACGGCGAGCTCGTGCGCGGCGCATACGGATTCGCGGCCGAGCTTGGCCACGTGTGCATGGTTCCTGACGGCCTCCCGTGTGGGTGCGGACAACGCGGCTGCTGGGAGCAGTACGCATCGGGATCCGCCCTGACGCGCGAGGCGCGCCGAGCGGCCGCCGATCGTTCCGTCAGGGCCGCCACCCTCTTGGCGAAGGCGGGGGGAGACCCTGGGGCGATCAAGGGCCCGCACGTCACGCAAGCGGCGATGGACGGTGACGAGCTTTCGATTGAGCTTCTACATGACCTCGGACGCGCGATCGGCGAGGGCTGTGCCTCAATCGCCGCGGTTCTCGACCCTGAGGTGTTTGTCATCGGAGGAGGCGTGATCGCCGCCGGTGATCTTATGCTGGGACCAGCGAGGGAGGCGTTTGCTCAGCACCTCACCGCGAGCGGTCACAGGCCCTTGGCTCCGATTCTCGCGGCCGACATGGCAAACGACGCCGGGATCGTTGGGGCGGCCGCGCTCGCACGCGAGGCCGTTCCGCTCGAATTCTGAACCCTCTTCCCAGATTGAGGATGTGAGGACCGATGTACTACAAGTTGTTCAAGCACGTGTTGCTTGGCCCTGGACTCAAGGCGTATTACCACCCGTGGGTCGAGGGTCTCGAGAACGTACCCCAGGACGGCGCGGCGATCCTCGCGTCGAACCACCTTTCGTTCTCCGACTCGATCTTCTTGCCGCTCGTGTTGAAGCGCAAGGTGGTGTTCCTCGGCAAGGCCGAGTACTTCACGGGCAAGGGCCTCAAGGGCGCCGCCACCAGGGCATTCATGGAGGGCGTTGGCACCATCCCCGTGCATCGCGGCGGCGGGCGCTCGTCCGAGGCCGCATTGCGCACGGGCATGCAGGTTCTCGACGCAGGTGAACTCCTTGGCATCTATCCCGAGGGCACTAGGAGCCAGGATGGCAGGCTCTATCGCGGCAAAACGGGGGTCGCACGCTTGGCAATCGAGGCGGGAGTGCCCGTGGTGCCCGTCGCGATGATCGGCACCGATGTGGCCCAGCCGGTGGGGCAGAAGGTTCCATCTCGCGTCGAGATAGGGGTGCGCATCGGCGAGCCCATCGATATCTCGGTGTACAACGGTCGCCAGGATGATCGCGAGGCACTGCGCGAACTCACCGACAAGGTCATGGCCGCGATTGGGAAACTCTCGGGCCAGGAATACGTCGATAGGGACTCGGCGCAGTACAAGCGCGCTCTCGCGTTGGCCGAACGCGAAGCGCGTGCAAAGGGCGACGCTTAGCGCTACTGCGGGACCTGTGTCGCGCCGGTTCGACCGCCGCTCACCCCTAGAATGAGCGGGAAACTCCTCGTCCGAAAGGCTTCTCGCATGTCCGTTCGTCGTGTTGCGCTTCTCACCGCAGGTGGCTTTGCCCCTTGCCTGTCCTCGGCCGTCGGCGGCCTCATTAGCCGCTACTCCGAGATCGCGCCCGAGATCGAGATCATCGCGTACGAGCACGGCTACTGGGGACTGCTGCAGGGCAAGAAGATCGTCATCTCCGACGTGGTGCGCGAGAAGGCGGCTGTGCTGCACGACTTCGGCGGCTCGCCCATCGGCAACTCGCGAGTGAAGCTCACCAACGCGGCCGACTGCGTGAAGCGCGGCCTCGTCAAGGACGGCCAGAACCCCCTGCAGGTGGCCGCGGACCAACTCAAGGCCGACGGTGTCGACGTGCTCCACACCATCGGCGGCGACGACACGAACACGACGGCAGCCGACCTCGCCGCGTACCTTCACGAAAACAACTACGACCTCACCGTCGTTGGCCTTCCGAAGACGATCGACAATGACGTGGTGCCCATCAAGCAGTCGCTGGGAGCATGGTCGGCGGCCGAGCAGGCCTCCGTCTTCGCCCAGAACGTGATCGGCGAGCACCGCTCGGGCCCGCGCATGCTCATCGTGCACGAGGTCATGGGCCGCTCGTGCGGCTGGCTCACTGCGGCCGCAGCCATGAAGTACCGCGAGTGGCTGAGCACTCAGGAGTTCTTGCCCGAGATCGGCCTCACCAAGGGCCGCTGGGACATTCACGCCGTCTACATCCCCGAGGTGTCGATCGACATTGACGCGGAGGCCGACCGCCTCAAGGCGATCATGGACTCGCAAGGCAACGTCACCATCTTCTTGTCCGAGGGCGCGGGCGTCCCCGAGATCATCAAGGAGATCGAGGAGGCAGGCGGCACGGTGAAGCGCGACGCCTTCGGACACGTGCGCCTCGACACCATCAACCCTGGTAACTGGTTCGCCAAGCAGTTCGCCGACCGACTAGGAGCCGAGAAGGTCATGGTCCAAAAGTCGGGCTACTTCTCCCGTTCGGCCAAGGCGAACGCCGAGGACCTGCGCCTCATCCAGTCGATGGTCGATCTGGCCGTCGAGTGCGCTTTGCGCGGCGAGGCGGGCGTCATCGGCCACGACGAGGAGGACGGCGACCGTCTCAAGGCGATCGCGTTCCCACGCATCGCCGGACACAAGCCGTTCGACACGACCACCGAGTGGTACACCGAGCTCCTGGAAGATATCGGGCAGCCATGACGGCCACCGACGAGGCTCTTGCCGCGGCGGGCGTCGACGGGTACCTAGCGTGCGAATCCAGGCAACAGCCCTCGTGGCCGGATAGCGAAGCGCTCGCAGGCGCGGTCGCCAAGCTGAAGCAGGTGCCGCCGCTCGTGTTCGCCGGAGAGGCCGACGTGTTGCGCGGCCACCTCGCTGCCGCGGGCAGGGGAGAGGCCTTCGTTCTCCAGGGAGGCGATTGCGCCGAGATCTTCTCGGAGGCGACCGCGGACCGGATCAGGAACAAGATCAAGACGATCCTGCAGATGGCGGTGATCCTCACCTACGGCGCGTCGACTCCGGTCGTCAAGATCGGCCGCATGGCGGGTCAGTACGCCAAGCCGAGGTCCTCGGACCTGGAAACGCGCGACGGGGTGACCTTGCCGGCCTACCGCGGCGACATCGTGAACTCCTCGGCGTTTAACGAAGAGTCGCGGATTCCGAACCCGCAGCGACTCGTTGACGCGTACCACGTGTCCGCGTCGACGCTCAATCTCATCAGGGCATTCACGACGGGTGGTTTTGCCGACCTGCGCCGCGTTCACCAGTGGAATAGGGGCTTCGCGGCCAACCCCGCGTACGCCGCCTACGACCAGGTGGCGGGCGAGATTGACAGGGCGGTGCGCTTCATGTCCGCGGCGGGCGGCGACTTTGAGGCACTCAAGACCGTCGAGTTCTTCTCGAGCCACGAGGCGCTCCTGCTCGACTACGAGCGTGCGCTCACGCGCATCGACTCACGGAATGGGCTTCCGTACGACTGTTCGGGTCACTTCTTGTGGGTCGGAGAGCGCACGCGCCAACTGGACGGCGCTCACGTCGAGTTCATGTCCAAGATCCACAACCCGATCGGCGTGAAGCTTGGCCCCACCTCGACCGCGGCCGACGCGATAGCTCTCGCAGAGCGACTCAACCCCAACAACATCCCGGGGCGCCTCACGTTCGTGGCGCGCATGGGTGCCGACAAGGTGCGCGACGCGCTCCCTTCCGTTGTCGAGGGCGTCCGCGATGCGGGCGTGTTCGTCACGTGGCTTTCCGACCCGATGCACGGGAACACCTTCACGTCGGAGTCCGGCTACAAGACGCGCCGCTTCGAGACGATCCTTGACGAGGTCAAGGGCTTCTTCGAGGTGCATCGCGACCTGGGGACAGTGCCTGGTGGCATCCACGTGGAACTCACGGGAGACGACGTCACAGAGGTCATGGGCGGCACCGCGGAGATCGACGACGAAGGACTCGCAATGCGCTACGAGACCAAGGTCGACCCCAGGCTCAATCACGAGCAGTCACTCGAACTTGCCTTCCTCGTTTCGGAGCTCTTGTCACAGCGCGAACACCCCTCGCTCCACGACATCGGCGAGGCGTAGTCGACGTCCACCGCACCTCGGCAGCAACCGGGGAGCACCTCTCATCGTTGAGAATTCCAGGCCGATTGGAACTCCATGAATGCCCGTCCGTCAGGACTCGCCCGCCCTCACACGCCGGGTGGCGACGTGGATGATGTCCGAAGCGCGATCCGCTCTTCGAAGCAGGAGGGCAGCGAGAGGCTCCAGGCGATGCGGAGTCGGTGGGCAGGCGCGGGAATCGTGCTGGTGTTGCTCGCGGTGAGCATCTTCGCAGTGTGGTCCTCGCAGGCGACAGCGGACGCTGCGGCGACTGCGGCCACGTCGTGCCGAATCGCGAAAAATTTTGCGCAGGCGGCGTCCGCTGTGGCCTCGGAGGAGTCGCTGGAACGCAAGTACCGCTTGGAGCCTGGTCCCGATGTTCGCTTGCGCTTCGACACCGCATCAACGGACGTAGTGGCGGCCTTGACACGGGCACGTGCCGACGGCGACCAAGCACAAAAAGACCTGGTCGACCGCGTTCTTGGGCTTCACCAGACCTACCGGTCGTCCGTGGATCGGATGTTCCTGGCTGTCGACCACGGCAATACCGACGAGGTGTTGCGGATCGATACCCAAGAGGTTGACCCCATGTTCGGTGCGACCCAGCGTTTGGTGGCCAACGAAGTCGTGGCGGAGCGCGCGGTGGCTATCGCAAAGATCGACGACCTGCAGCGGTTGGAGAGGGTGACCCGCACGCTCACTCCTGGTGTCTTCGTGATAGGTCTCCTGCTCGTCGCGCTCTTGGCTTCGATCACTCGCGGGTACGGGAGGCTGCTGGAAGTCGAGCGAACCGCCGCGTTTCACGATTCCCTGCACGACGCACTGACCGGGCTGCCGAACAGGACCCTCTTGGCCGATCGGTTTGGCAGGGTGCTCGAGGACGGCGCGCGAGCGGGTTCCGCGACAGGGCTCCTGTTGATCGACCTCGACCAATTCAAGGACATCAACGACACGTTTGGGCATCACTATGGGGACCAGCTGCTGGCCCAGATCGGCCCACGCCTGAGGGCGCACGTGCGGGACGGTGACATGATTGCTCGGCTCGGAGGCGACGAGTTCGCTGTACTGCTTCCCGATGTTGGCGACCTGGACACAGCCATCGTCGTCGCGGACTCCCTCCAACATGCCCTCGAGGCACCGTTTCAGGTCGATGGAGTCGATCTCGACATCGAGGCGAGCATCGGCGTCGTGATCTCCGGGGACCATGGGGATGACGCTGCAACCCTGTTGCGACACGTCGACATCGCGATGTACGTGGCCAAGAGCCAGAACCAGGGCATCTTCGCCTACGACTCCGGAAGCGACAGGCATTCCCCAGGGCGGCTTGCGCTGCTCGGGGAGCTGCGTCGCGCCATAGAAAACGACGAGCTCCTCTTGCACTTCCAACCCAAGGTCAGGATCAGTACGGGGGAGGTGATCGGTGTTGAGGCCCTGGTCCGTTGGCAACATCCCACCAAGGGCATCGTGTACCCAGACGACTTCGTTCCGATCGCCGAGCGCACTGGACTCATCAGGCCCCTCACGGGTTTCGTCCTCAACGCCGCACTCACTCAGGTCAAGGCGTGGTCCGACGCGGGGCGGCCGCTGCCCGTCGCCGTCAACCTGTCCGCCCGCAACCTTCTCGACGAGCACCTGCCGTGCCAGGTCGCCGACGCCCTGGCGGCGCACGAGGTGCCCGCTTCGCTCCTGAAGCTCGAGGTGACCGAGTCTGCGATCATGTCCGACCCCGTCAGCGCTGCTCGGGTGCTCCGCGAATTGGCCGCTCTCGGGTTGGAGATATCCATTGACGACTTTGGCGCGGGCTACACCAGCCTCGGCCAACTGAAGAGCCTGCCGATCACGGAGTTCAAGATCGACAAGTCGTTTGTGATGAACATGAACCACGACGCGAGCGACGCGCTCATCGTGCACAGCGTCGTCGACCTGGGGCACAATCTGGGCCTCACCATCGTCGCCGAGGGCGTGGAGAACCCCGGCGCCTTGGCGCAGCTTTCGGCGTACGGATGCGACGCCGCCCAGGGTTATCATCTTTGCCGGCCCATTCCGGCGGCGGCCTTCGACGACTGGCTCACCGCTTACGTTGATGGCGGCCCTCGCGATTTCCTGCCTGCCGGCCTGTCGGTGGCGCCGAACTGAGCTACCTGAGGGCAGTCCGCCGGGATCGACGACGAGGGCCTCGCAAGGCATACGTAGGCACCTTGGAGAGGCGACTACTTCGAGTCGTATTGGAGGTGGATGGTCGAGCCGACCTCAACCTGGGTTTGCACGGCCTCGCGCTGGTCGGTGATGATCTTGTCCGGCTTCGCGCTACCAGACAACACACCCCATTTGGGCGTGAAGTCGAGAACCAGACCGAGCTTGTCGGCCAGCTTCTGCGCCTCCTGAATGGTCAGTTGCACGAAGTTGGGGACTTCAACCTGCGGCTTGCCCTCCGACACGTAGATCGTGATCTTCGCCGTGCGCGTCGACTCGGAACCCGCCGCAGGGTCGGTCTTAAAGACCTCTCCCTTTTTGACGTCCGTCGTCCTGTCGTACTCGACGGTGACGATCATCGCAAAGTCGGCGCCGTTCAGTGTCGCCCTGGCTTTCTCCTCGGTCACCCCGGTCAGCTCGGGAATCGTGACCGGCCGAGGCCCCTGAGAGACGACCATGTCGATGGGGAGATCGTGCCTCACGGATTCGTCGGCGACGGGGTTTGTGGACATCACCTGGCCATTTGGCACCGTGTCGGAGTACACCCTGTCCGTCTTACCCACCGAGAATTCGGCCTTGGACAACGTGTCGATGGCATCGCCCTCGGCCGTGCCGACCACCGCGGGAACGATCTCCATGCGCGGCCCCTGCGATACCACAAGCTTGACGGTATCGCCCTTGGCGATCTGTTGCTGGGCGTCGGGTTCTGTGCGGATCACAATGTCCGCAGGCACGTCGTCCGAGTACTCGGTAAGAACAAACGCTTCGAGGCCCGCGGCGCTGAGGATCGCTGTCGCCTCGTCGGCCGTCTGTTCTGCCACACGAGGGACCACGGTGTAGGCGCCGGGGCCCTGAGTGTTGTACCACCATGCGCCGAGCCCAAGGGTGAGCAGGACCGCGGTCACCACGGCAACGACCCACACCGTCCACCGCGGACGGCTATGCATCGGCTCAACGGCGTCGGGGTCGTCGAAGATCTCGGCCTCTACCGCGGCGAAGAGTGGCTCGTTGAGGCCGATGGGGAGAGCAATCGTCGAGCCAGTAGGCATGGGGTCGAACACGGTGGTGGCATCCGGATCGACATCGTCGACGACGCGATGGGCACCGGAGGGCGGATCCGCCTTCCTATCGAGCGTCGGCTCGTCGATCATAGCTCGCGTCTGCCTGACCATTGCGAGCGCGGCCGTGGCGTTTGCCGGGCGGCCGGAGGCCTCTCGCGAGGCGAGAGCGAGAACCAAGAGATCGATCTCCGCCGGAAGCCAGGGAGCATACGTCGACGGCGGAGGCACGTCTTCGTGCACGTGCCGCGTCGCCACCTCGATCGCCGAAGGCGCGGTGAATGGCTGCCTACCGGTAAGCGACTCGAAAAGCATGATCCCGACGGCGTAGATGTCCGTGCGAGCGTCGGCTTCGCCGCGTTGGACAAGTTCAGGTGCGAGGTAGGCGACGGTGCCCATGACCGTGCCGGTCGAGGTCTGCGTCACCTCCGTGACGGCGCGTGCCAGGCCGAAGTCGGCAAGCTTGGGCCTTCCATCCTCGTCGATCAGCACGTTTTCGGGCTTGACGTCCCTGTGGACGAGCCCGAGGCGGTGTGCAGCGGACAGCGCGTCCAGGATCGCGTCGATCATCGCGAGCGACTCGCCGACGGTGAGGGTCGACTCGTGATTGAGCCGCGCACGGAGGTTCTCGCCCTCGACGTACTCCATCGTGAGGTACGAAAGGTCGCCGTCGGTTCCTTGGTCGTAGACCCTCACCAAGCCTGGGTGAGTGAGCCGGGCCGACGCCTTCGCTTCGCGCCTGAAGCGAGAGGCAAACTCGCCCTGGTCGGAGTCCTTGCCAAAGGTCGCATGCATGACCTTGACGGCGACGAGCCGCTCGAGACGTTTGTCGAAAGCCAAGTAGACCGTCGCCATGCCGCCAGCGGCAATGCGTTCGCGCACCTCATAGCGGCCGTCGATGAGACGGCCCAAGAGGGGGTCGGTCAGAGTGTCGGCCACCGTCACATCATAGGTTCTTGATGGGGGGGCATCGGGGACGTCGGTGTGGTTTGTGGCCTACTTGAAACGTTTGGTCAACGCGGCGACCGACGCGACGTAATTCTTGGTATCGGGATTGAGCCCGCGTTCGCGAACCGATCGTTCTCCCTGGTAATAGCCGGCTATTGCGGTTTCGACTGGCGTGCCTTTTCGCTGCAATTGCTTGAGAATCGCGACACCGGCGATCACGTTGTCCTGCGCGATCAGTAGGTTCAAATCCCTGCCGACCAGGCCCGATGCCCATTCGCCTGACGTGGGGATGACCTGCATGCACCCGATTGCGTTGGCGGGGGAGACGGCCCTCATGTTGAAGCCCGACTCCTGGTAGGCGATGGCTTGGGCGAGAGCGGTGTCGACTCCCATGGCGTTCGCGGTGTCGATGACGAGCTGCTGCATCTGCACCCTGCTGGGAACGTCCATCGCGTTGAGGGTTGCCTTGTTGACGTTGGCGGCGGCGACCACCTCCGCCGGGTAGGTGCGCCCAAGGAACGTGGCGCCCACGAGCCCGGTGGGCGTGCCGCCCGGAATCGTGAGGCTCTGGCCCGTGCGAATGATCGAGGGGTTCGCTAGCGCATTCGCCGAGGCAATTGCGGACACCGATGTGCCAAAGCGAGAGGCGATGCTCGACAACGTGTCGCCCTTAACCACGATGTGCGTCGACGAAAGCGTCTGGGAGGCCGAGATCGAAGCCGTGGTCGACACGACGGGCGCCGTTGCGCCCGCAGGAATCGTGAGTGGCTGGTTGACCCGAATGAGCGAGGGGTTTGCGACGCCGTTGAGTTGAGCGACTGAGGCGACCGACGTGCCGAATTTCTGGGCGATTGACCACAGCGTGTCGCCAGACTGAACCACGTATGTGCTGGCTGCTGTGCTGGAGGGTGCTGCGCTTGACGTCGTTGCGGTCGCGGCGGCGGAAGCGCCTGCGCCTCCCGGGATCGAGAGGATCTCGCCGATGCGAATCAACGTGGAGTCCGCCATGCCGTTCGCGAGCTGAACGGCGGCTACCGACGTGTGAAAGTTGTTCGCGATGGCCCATAGCGTGTCGCCCTTGGCAACCACGTACGTCTTTGGTGCCGATGCTGCGGCCTGCGTCGCCGAGCCGGTGGGGAGGGTGAGGTGTTGACCCACGAAGATCGTAGCGCGCGCGTCGAGCCTGTTGGTCGCGACAATCGTGGAAACGCTCGCTCCGTGTCCCTGGGCGATCGCCGAGACCGTGTCTCCCGGCTGCACCACGTAATCCTGGGCGTGCGCGGGCGCAGCGACCAAGGCCAAAGCCGCGGTCGCGGTGAGCGATGTTGAAACGGTGCGAATGCTCGCCGTTTTGAGGTCCATGTGGAGTAGCCTCCGGCCGTGCAGGGACTGGTGGGGCACCAGTGATACATGTGACGTATGTGACAAATGTGACTGTAGGTGATTTGCGCCCGTCGCACAAGACCGGCCGCGGGGTCGCTACCCTAGGGGCGTGACCGAATGGATGAGTGTTCCCGAATGCGCTGAGGCGCTCGACGTGTCCTTGTCCCGCGTGCGCGAATTGTTGAAGGAGCGCAAACTCGTGGCGACGAGGAGGGGCGAGAACAACGCCGTCTACCTGCCCGCAGGGCAAATTGTCACGGGCGAGGAACACGATGGCCCCCATGTGCTCGCGACAGTGCGCGGCACCGTCATGGTGCTCGCCGATTTGGGCTATTCGGACGACGACATCGTGACGTGGCTCGTGAGCCCTCACGATGAACTCGAGGGAAGCCCACTCGACGCACTGCGGGCGGGCCAGAGGGCGCACGTCAGGCGATTGGCCCAGACAGCGCTCTAAACGTTGTCGCTCTAAACGTTGTCGCTCTTGGGTCGGCGAGCGAGGCCTCGCGGCCCTTGTGCGCTCGGCGTGCGGCGATTCAGACCGTCAGTGCGCTCGGCGTGCGGCGATTCAGACCGTCAGTACGCGCGCGCGGACATCGCGTCACAGATGACGACCAGTTGCGCCAGGTGGACCGGGTCCATTGGGATCGCCTGGAGACCGGCCTTCGCCTCAAAGACGAGGCGAGTGATGTCGGACTCAGCGGCATCGATCGCGCCCGAGCGCACCAGCGCGTCGACGGCCTCCGCGACAGCGTGGGCGTCTCCGCCCACCGCGGAGACGATGCGTTCGCGGTCCTCGGGCCCCGACGAAGTGAGCGCGTGAGCAAGCAGCAGGGTCCGCTTTCCCTCCCTCACGTCGTCTCCTGCAGGCTTTCCGGTTTCGCTCTGGGAGCCGATGACTCCCAACACGTCGTCCCGCAACTGGAACGCGACGCCCAGCGGGAGTCCCACGGCAGCCCACGCGTCGACCGTCGCTACCGAGCAACCAGCGAGGGCCGCTCCCAGCGCGAGGGGACCAACAGCGGTATACGACGCGGTCTTTGCTTGCATGACGGCCTCAATCGCCTCGCGCTCGTTCTCGAACTCTTCGACCGGCATGGCAGCGAGCCGCAAATCGAGGTACTGCCCGGCGGTGCACACGGTTGTCATCACGGTGAATCGTTCGCCCACTGCGGCGGCGACGGGCCCGTCAACGCCGGTCAGGGCAGCGACAAGTTCGCCCATACAGGCCATGAGAGCGAGGTCTCCCGCGAGGATCGCACCGCTAGTGCCGAAACGAGTGGAGTCCCCGCGCCAGCCCGACGCGAGGTGCAATCCCTCGATGACGCGGTGAGTAGAGGGCAACCCCCTGCGCGTATCCGAGCCGTCGAGCACGTCATCATGGACCAGCGCAGCCACCTGGAAGAGCTCGAGAGCCGCCGCGACCCGGAGGGCAACGTCCTCCCTGCCGCCGCCGGCCGCCGCATGGCTCATCATCAGGAGCGTCGAGCGCAGCCTCTTGCCTTTGGACGCGAGAACGGATAGCGGTTCCAGGAGATCGAAGCCAGGGCCCGCGATGGGCGCGACGGATTGCGCGAGGCGTTCCATGGCCGCTCCGACGACCGTGCCGACTTTTTCCGGCGTGTTGTGTTGCATGACCGCCAGCCTAGGGGAGCGTCGTACCCAGGGCCGGAGTTTGGGAGCCGTCCTCACCTGCCGGGGACACGGGGCGCAACGTTGCGCGAGCAGACGCAGCATTTTCTCATGACGGTTCACGTGCGTACTCCTGGCGAACTCATCGCCTCCATTCCCGTGCTTCTGGGCTTTGTCCCGCTCGACTCCATCGTGGTGGTCGGCGTGGGTGCGTCGGGTCGGGTCGCCCCCGTGGTTCGCCTCGACAGGAGTGATTGCCTCATTCCCGAATTGGCTCAGAGCGTGGCCACGGCGGTGGCGGGTCACTTGGCGCGAGCGCGTGCCACTGGGGTGGTGCTGGTGAGTTTTAGGCAAGGCGGCGGGAAGCTCCAGTGTGCGGCCCTCGATGCGCTCAGACCCCTGGTAGGCGAGCACGTCGAGGTGGCCGACGCGTGGGTCGTGGCGGATGGGCGCTTTCGTGCTCCCGAGTGCCCCGATCGTGGGTGTTGCCCCGATGGAGGCAGGGCAGTCCCTCCGGCGCCCGCGGGCATGCCTTCGTACGGCTCCGCAAAGGCGGTCGCCCACGGGTCACGCGATACCCGCTCGGCCCCCGCTGCAGGAGATCGGCGTAAGAAGGCCAGGGCCGCCTTCCGGCGTGCATTGCGTGCTCGTGCGACGGCGCAGAGCGGGCCGCGAGGCACGGCCATGAGTGACTCGGCAGGTGGGCCGCCCGATCTGCGCGACTCTGAGCGGCATCCGGAATTGGCGCGCTGGCGACGCGAAAGGCTCGACGGTTGGCGCACGGCGCTTTCACACGCTCTGGCGGGAACGCTGCCAAGCGACGCCGAGACGGGAAAGCTCGCTGCCGGACTCTGCGACATCGTGGTGAGGGACGCAGCCGTGATCTCAATGGTCCCCGGAAGGTCCGAGGTGGCCAATGCGCTGTGTGATGACCCCGCGACGCAGGGCGTCCGCGAGGCGCTGTCCGTCATGATCGCCTCAGAAGACGCGGTGCGACCGCGCGAGGAGGACGTCTTCGCGCTCGTCGCTCTTGCGGATCACGTCGCGTCGCTCTGTGATGAAGGTGCCGCGCCCGCATTGACGCTCGCGGGTCTCGCGTTGTGGTGGAGCGGTGACGATTCGACCGCCGATCACGCGATTGCGTGCGCTCTAGCGGCTCAGCCGGGCTATCGTTTGGCGGAGCTCGTCTCGTGCGCGCTAGAAGCGCACATGCCGCCAGGGTGGATTCACGCTGCATAGCGCTCATCAAGAAACTGCTCCGCCGTGCGGCGCGCCCATGGCACGATTCTTGCGTTTCGCACGTTGACAAAGACGCTACAATTTAGTGAATTTGCTGCGCGGCTCAAGGCCACGGCAATCCCCTAAATGTTGAATCGAGAGGACGCCTGCGTCGCCTGACCGAACAGGCTCCGCAAGTTCCTCACGATCCGGTCGCAATCGTCCCACCTCCGCAATGCCGCCTAAGGAGCACACCACGTCCGCTACTGCCGCAACCCCCAGCACCGCACCCGCCAAGGCAACGCGCGGTCGCAAAGCAGCGCCCAAGGGTGAAACGGCCGCGAAGGCCACCGTCGGCCCGGAATCCCCAGACGTCGCAGATGATGCCGTTGACCCTGACGCCGAAGTCGTCAGCGTTGCCAAGGGCGAAGGTGACGACGAGGACGACGAGGCCGTCGTTGGCTTTGTGATCTCTGGCGAGGACGACGACGCCCCGGTTCAGCAGGTCATGACGGCGGGCGCGACGGCAGACCCCGTCAAGGACTACCTGAAGCAGATCGGAAAGGTGGCCCTCCTCAACGCCGAGCAAGAGGTCGACCTCGCAAAGCGCATCGAGGCTGGCCTGTTCGCCGAGGAAAAGATCGCATCGGGCGACAAGATGGCACCCAAGGCGCGCCGCGAACTCGAGTGGATCGCCAACGACGGTCGCCACGCGAAGAACCACTTGCTCGAGGCCAACCTTCGTCTCGTCGTTTCGCTGGCCAAGCGCTACACGGGCCGCGGAATGCTCTTCCTGGACCTGATCCAAGAGGGCAACCTGGGTCTCATCCGTGCCGTGGAGAAGTTCGATTACACCAAGGGCTACAAGTTCTCAACCTACGCAACCTGGTGGATTCGTCAGGCCATCACGCGCGCCATGGCTGACCAGGCCCGCACCATTCGAATTCCGGTGCACATGGTCGAGGTCATCAACAAGCTTGCGCGCGTTCAGCGGCAGATGCTCCAGGACCTGGGCCGCGAGCCCACTCCCGAAGAGCTCGCCAAGGAGCTCGACATGACGCCCGAGAAGGTGGTCGAGGTCCAGAAGTACGGCCGCGAGCCCATCTCGCTCCACACGCCGCTCGGCGAGGATGGCGATAGCGAGTTCGGTGACCTCATCGAGGACTCAGAGGCCGTCGTCCCTGCAGATGCCGTGGGCTTCACGCTGCTCCAGGAGGAGCTCAGCAAGGTCATGGACACGCTCAGCGACCGCGAGGCCGGCGTCGTAGGAATGCGCTTTGGCCTCACCGACGGTCAGCCGAAGACGCTCGATGAGATTGGCCGCGTGTTCGGGGTCACTCGCGAGCGCATCCGCCAGATCGAGTCCAAGACGATGTCGAAGCTGCGCCACCCCTCCCGTTCACAGGTGCTGCGCGACTACCTTGACTAGTGGTCCATCGTCGGAAGTATGAAAAGCGCTGATAAACAGCGGGATTCACCGACGAGACACGCTAGTGGTTCAGCCGCACGACTCTACTCGCGAGGATATCGCTGCACGGTGGTGTCTCGACGGCGACCAAAGCATCACCGGACCGCCGTGCGTCGCTCGCCTGAGCCGGCGCTAGGCAGGCCCAAACGCATGCTGAACTCCTCCGACGCGGCATTGACATCCTCGCCCGATTCCTGAGCGAGGAGGAATTCTTCTTCGGTCTTGGCCTCTGCCCGTGCGAGGTAGTACGCGATATCCCTATCCTTGTCGGTCACCACGGCGTCGACGTACGGCTGGATGTCCTCGGGCCACTCGGCGGCCACGAGCAGATCCCCGAACTCCCGCATCAAGGCAACGTGTGGGGCGTCAGGCGCGGCCGCTTCCTGCCATGTCTCACTCGGTGGTGCTGCGTCGAGGAACTCATTGAGCGGACTCACGAGGTCGAGGTACTGCTGTCCCGCATCCTCGATGGACATCTCGGTGAGGGTCGGCGACGGTGAGCGTGAGCAGAACCTTCATGATTCTCCCTGGGTAGAGGCCCCCTTGAGCCTCGCCACGATCATCTTGGCGCGTCTGGGATCTTGCCTTCTGATCGCAAAGGCGGCCACAAATTCATCGCGAATCGTGATGTCAACGAAAGCCCGAGCAAGGCGGTGCGAGGGCCGCCCCGCCAACGAGCACGGGCTTCGCCCCTGGCCGGCGAGGGACTGTGCACCGCGTCTCCTGCTCGTGCTCCGCGACGTATCGATTCCGCGACTAAGTGGTCGGCTGCGGGACCTCGCCGACGGCCGGAGGCTCGAGGGCGGCTGTCGCTGAATCCCTCGCTGTCTGAGCCAGCACGATACCTCCGAAGACGACAACCGAACCTGCCACCTGCAACCCAGATAGCGTTTCACCGAGCCACAGCCACGCCACGGCGAATGCGAACAACACCTCGGACGAGGCGGCGATGCCGACAGCGGTGGCGGTCGTGTGTCTCAAGGCCATGAACAGAAGCACGAACGGCGCAAAGCTACCCAGCGTCAGGACGTACAGCAGGGGCATCCACAGGGGCATCACCACGGACTCGAGGGCGCCGGTGAGCGACACGTGCTGCATGAACAGTCCGGAATCGATATTCCACGACCCCGAAAAGATCGTCCAAAAGCCGGAGGCGAACGTCGAGGCCCAGAACGCCACGGCGACGGGATGCTTCTTCGCAACACCACGCTCGCCGGCCAGGAAGTAGAACGCGAACGCGATGGCCGCACCGAGGCCCGCGATGATCCCAAGAGGACGCAGTTGGGAGTCCCACACTTGTGCCACCACGGCGAGCCCCAACAGCACCGCCGCGATGGCCCACCACAGCCGAGCGCCGATCCTCTCACCAAAGATGAGCCACGCGGTCAGGGCCACAAGGATGACCGCGGTGTACTCAAAAAGGAGCGCCACACCCACGGGCAGCATCGAGATCGCGACCCCGTAGAGCCACTGAACCATCGCGAGGCCGCCGACCCCTAGTAGCGCCAGCGCCGCGAGTTCGCGCCGTGTGACGGGGCAACATGCCGCCGTCCCGCGATCGCAAGCCACACGCCAGACAGGACCGCAGTGGCGACCACCCGCATGAGCGTCACCTGCGCCGGATTCAGCCCCGCCGCGATCACCACTTTGGAGACCGAGCCGTTGACGCCAAACAGCGCGGCAGCGAGCAAAGCGTAGGAAGCGCCGCGAAGCGGGGATCGGATGTGATCGGGCGGCATGGGCACATCGTAGGGCCGCGGCGGGGCCCGACTCTGCCCGGCGGTTCAAAGCGCTAGCATCGGCTAAGACACGGAGGAGATTCCCTTGGACGCCCTGCGCACGACCCTACTGATTTTGCACTTTATCGGCCTTGCAGCGATCCTCGGCGGTTCGCTTGAGCAGTGGCGGACGTCAGGGAAGCTCACGACTCCCGTCACGCTGTGGGGTGCGCGGGCGCAACTCCTGACGGGTCTCGCCCTCGCGGCGTTGGCCTCCACGGCCGACGACGGTGCCGATGCCAATCAGGTGAAGATCGGCGTCAAGCTGTTGATCGCGCTTGCCGTGGTGGCCGTTGCCGAGATGAACGCGAAGAAGGTGACGATCCCGAACTCGGCGCGACTGATCGTCGCATTGACTGCGGTCAATGTCATCGTGGCCGTCGCCTGGACGTAGCGGATGCCCGACCACCTGGTGCGGGAGGCGGTTGCTGGCGATGCCGCCGAAATCGTCCACCTCGGAGCACTCATGTACGCGAGCGTCGGCGCGCGTCCCACTCCAATGTGGGCACTCGAGTCGACGTCGTGGGTTCGTGATCGTCTTGGTCGTGACCTATACGGTGCGGTGATCGATGCCGGGGAGGGCGGGCTCGCGGCGTGCGGGCTCATCAACATCGTCCCGCGCTTGCCGCGCCCTGGAAGGCACTCTCACGAGGCGGCGTATATCCAGTGGGTGTCGACGGCGCCGCATCATCACCGCAAGGGCTACGCGAGGGCCGTCACCAAGGCGTTGCTTGCGGAGACCGACCGCAGGGGCATTGAGGTGATCGAACTGCACGCGACGGAGTTGGGCAGGCCCCTGTACGAGGAGTTTGGCTTCTTCGTCAAGGCCGACAACGTGGCGATGATGGCGCTCAGGGGCGATGCCGCACCCGACGCGCCGTTGATGCGGCAATAGCGAGCATGGCCGCGTCGATCCGTGCTGCGGGTGCCGCGGACATTCGCGAGATTGTTCGCTTGGCTTGCTTCATGTACGCGAGCGTCGGCATCGATCCCGCCGATGCGTGGACCGAACGGGTCACGTGGTTGCTTTCGGGGCGCCTGGGCGCAGCCGGCTTGACCGGCTGGGTGGTCGACGGTCACGAAGGAGCGCTCGCGGCGTGTGCGCTGCTCAGCATCGCTCCGAGCCTGCCCCTGCCGGGGCAGACGGCTTCTCACTCGGGTTACCTCCAGTGGGTCGTGACGGATCCGCGGTATCAACGCCAGGGCCTGGGAGCGGCGCTGACGTCGACGGCAATGGTCGAGGCGAAGGCTCGAGGCCTCGATGTCGTGACGCTTCACTCATCGCCTGCTGGCCGACGCTTGTATGAGAAAAGCGGCTTCGTCGCATCGCCGCGGGTGAACTACCCCGACGACGTACGTGGGGTTCCGATGACGTGGCGCGTGACGTAAACCCTTTTGTTCGGGGGAGAGTGTCTGGGGGCGTGTGGCGCGCCCCTCGGGACCAGTAGGTGTGGGCGCCTAGACTTCCGGCGTGAGTTCTGACTATTCCGCACGACACCTGTCCGTCCTTGAGGGACTGGACGCTGTCCGCAAACGCCCAGGCATGTACATCGGCACGACGGATTCCCGAGGCCTCATGCACTGCATGTGGGAGGTCATCGACAACTCCGTTGACGAGGCGCTCGGTGGATATGGTGATCTCATCGAGGCCATCCTTCACCCGGATGACTCGATCGAGGTGCGCGATACGGCGCGCGGGATCCCCGTCGATATCGAGCCAAAGACCGGCCTGAGCGGCGTCGAGGTCGTCATGACGAAGCTCCACGCGGGAGGAAAGTTCGGCGGCGGCTCCTACGCCGCAACGGGCGGCCTCCACGGCGTCGGCGCGTCCGTGGTGAACGCGTTGAGCGAGAGGCTGGACGTGTGGGTTGACCGCGGCGGCCAGACGCACCACATGGCATTCCGACGCGGCGAGCCCGGCCGTTGGGCGGATCCCTCGAGCGGGCCAACGCCCGACGCAGAATTTACGCCCTTTATTACCAATTCCGAACTCACCGTCGTTGGCAAGGTGGGCAAGAACGTCACGGGCACGCGCATTCGCTACTGGGCCGATCGCCAGATCTTCAACAAGCAGGCAGGAATCGCCTACGAGGAGTTGCTCACGAGGGCTCGTCAGACGGCGTTCCTTGTGCAGGGGCTCACGCTTTCGGTCAAGGACAATCGCGACCCGCTGAGCCCCACGGAAGAGACCTTCCGCTACGAGGGCGGCGCCAAGGACTTCGTCGAGTTCATCGCGCCAGATCCGGGTGTGACCGACACGTGGGAGCTCACAGGGAGCGGGCACTACGTCGAGACGGTTCCCGTGCTCAAGCCAGGCGGCCAGCTCGTATCCGAGGAGGTCCAGCGCGATTGCACGGTAGACGTCGCGTTGCGGTGGGGGACTGGGTACGACACCGAGGTGCGCACATTCGTCAACATCATCTCGACACCCAAGGGCGGTACCCACCTTGCAGGCTTTGAACAGGGCCTCGTAAAGACGCTGCGAAAGCTCATCGAGGCCAACTCTCGCAGGCTCAAGATCATGGCCAAGGACGGCATCGAACGCATCGAGAAGGACGACATCATGGCGGGCCTCACTGCCGTCGTGACGGTGAGGCTCTCGGAGCCGCAATTCGAAGGACAGACCAAGGAGGTCCTCGGTACAGCACCCGTGCGAGCGATCGTCGCGAAGGTGGTCGAGACGGAACTCACCGCGATGCTCAACTCGCCCAAGCGAGACACCAAGGCGCAAGCGAACACGGTGCTCGAAAAGGTCGTTGCCGAGATGCGCGCGCGCGTCGCCGCGCGCAAGCAAAAGGAGATCTCTCGCCGCAAGAACGCGCTCGAGACCTCGTCCCTGCCCGCCAAACTCGCCGACTGCCGAACCCACGACATCGAGAAGTCCGAGCTCTTCATCGTCGAGGGTGACAGCGCGCTCGGGACCGCCAAACTCGCCCGCCAGTCCGATTTCCAGGCGTTGCTTCCCATTCGAGGCAAGATCCTCAACGTGCAGAAGGCGTCCGTGACGGACATGCTGCACAACGCCGAGTGCGCGAGCATCATTCAGGTGCTAGGAGCGGGCTCCGGTCGCACCTTCGATCTCGAGGCCGCGCGGTACGGAAAGATCATCCTCATGACGGACGCAGACGTTGACGGCGCCCACATCCGCACGCTGCTGTTGACGCTGTTCTTCCGCTACATGCGGCCACTGGTCGACGCGGGCCGCGTCTACGCGGCGGTTCCGCCGTTGCATCGCCTCGAGATCGTCGGGTCGCCGCGGCGCGACCGCGAGTACATCTACACCTATTCGGAGACAGAGCTTCAGGAAAGCCTCCGCGATCTCAAGAAGGCTGGCCGCAAGGTCAAGGACGACATTCAGCGGTACAAGGGCCTTGGGGAAATGGATGCGGACCAGTTGGCCGTCACCACGATGGACCCTGGAAAGCGAACTCTGAGGCGCATTACCGCGGCACACGCGGAGGCTGCGGAGCGAGTTTTCGAGCTGCTCATGGGCAACGACGTCGGCCCTAGGAGGGACTTCATTGTCGCAGGAGGCGAAGGCCTAGATCGTGCGAAGATCGACGCATGATCGAGTCGACCCCAGCGCCTTGCCCTGTGCACCCCACGACGTACCACGATCGCCATCAGGTGCTGCCTTCCGGGTCGCGACGCATCTTCCGCCCCGAGTCCGTCGTCGGCCTTCCGCGCAGGTGCGCGGTCCTCGAGACAGAGCTCATGGACGCCGATCGCGAGATCGACCTCATGGACTATTTGTGGGTGCTCGAGCACACGGGCCGCGGAGCCCGGATCTTCACCGCGGTCGTGAGTGTGAGCATCGGAGTATTCGTCGGCTTCGCGGCGCGAAGCGACTCGAGCTCTGGCGTGTCGATGAGGGCGGTGGCGGTGGCGCTGGTGGTCGCGGCCGCCCTGGGTGGGCTCATAGAGGTCGGTGCGGCTCACATTTCGACAGTGAGACTTCGTCGCATTCTCGATTGGCGCAAGCGCGTCGGTTTCTAGAATCATCGGTTTCTCGAATCGCAGGCTTGGAACATTGCAGGCTTGAGGAACGTCGTTCGCGGGCTCGACTACGGTGGACTGCATGGTCCTCTACCGCGAACTTGATCCTCAATTGCCCGATCTCGGCTGGGAGCGTTCGCTTCCGCTGCTCGTCACTGCCGACGCCGTGCGCGCGATTCACGAGTGTTCCGACGCCGGCGCACTCGGTGCGATGGTGGGCGCTGCGCGTTCGTATTGGTCGGCGGCGGGCGGAATCGCGATCGGAGCCACTTTCGGTGCGGCCTTTCTTGCGCTCGGTTGGGATATTCCCGCGGCGGCCGCCTTCGCTCTCGTTGCGCCCGCCGCTCTCGCGACGATCGAGGCACGTCGGCGCGCTCTCCAGTGGCAAGCCGTGATCGAGGCAAGACTCGCCGTGATCGGCAAGGCGCGCGGTTAGTCACGTGACTTGGGGCGGCGCTGGCCGAAGTGCAGGTCAATGCGCTGCAGGCCCGAGGTCGCATCCTTGCGGTCGCGAGTGCGCCACAATGGGCCCGTGACTTCTCCACCCCCCTTTGATCCGAGTATCGACGCCGACGAACTCGGGAGGCGATCCACCGCGATTCTTCGCGTTGGTCTGCTCATGCTTGGCTCAGGGACGGCGAGCTATCGCGTGAAGCAAGGGATGGCGACCGTGGCCAAGGCTTTGGGCGTGGTGGAGCACGCGCAGCAGGTGACGCTCACTGAGATTACGACGACTTCGCGCATCGGATCCCTTTTTCGCACCGAGGTGTCGGAACTCAGACACCACGCGGTGAACGCCGACAGAATTGCACGCCTCGATCGTTTCCGCCGAGCGCTTCCCAGTCGCATCACTACGGCACAGGTGCACGAGGCTCTCGACGAGATCGAACAGCACGGCGCGATGTACAGCAAGTGGCTGAACTCGTCCTTCGCAGGCGCCGCCTGCGCGGGCTTCGCGGTGCTGAATAGGGCTCGCTTTGTCGAGGTGCTCGTGGTGTTCTTGGCCGCATTCATCGGCCAGTGGGTGCGTAGGGAGTTTGGCCACAGGCAGTTCAACGCATTCGGTACCGTCCTCGTGGCTGCTGTCACATCGACCATTGTGTATGTCGGTTCGCTTGCACTCCTCGGTGTGATCGGCGCGGGTCTCGAGAGTCATGCATCCGGCTACATTTCCTCCGTGCTGTATCTCCTCCCTGGTTTTGTGCTCATCACGGGCGCCCTCGACCTGGCGAAGTCGGACTACTCTGCGGGAATAGTGCGCCTCGTCCATGGCACGACGCTGACTGTGGCCGCGGCCGTTGCCGTGTGGGGCGTGTCGTTGATTAGCCCACTTGACACGTCGGCGCGTCCGGCATTCGGCGTGCCACTGTGGGCCGACCTCGGCATTAAGGCGATAGCGACGATGGTGGGTGTCGGCGGCTTCGCCATGCTCTTCAATTCGCCGTGGCGAATGGCGCTGATGGCCGCCGTGATCGGGTTGGTCAACGTCCCTCGGATCGTGCTCATCGAACATGGTATGGCCGTCCAGACCGCGACGTTCCTCGCCTGCTTCGTGTTGGGGCTGCTCGCGGCAGTTGGTGCGAAGGGCGGGCGATGGCCAGTCATTACCTTGCAGGTCCCTGCCGCACTTGTTCAGATCCCTGGAGTTCTCGCCCACGAGGCCGTGGTGAGCCTCAATGAGGCCCGCTACGTCGACGCGACCGCCGGGATCCTGCAGGTGCTGCTCACGGTGTTCGCGATCCTTGTTGGCCTCGTGGTCGCGAAGTACCTCACCGACCCACACTGGGCATTCGAACGGGAGCACTGAAAACGGGAGCATTGAGAAAGAGACGCTCCGCCACCCGAAGTTGTTAGCCGATTCCGCCCACGGGGGCGGACAGCGGGTGGCCGGAGCCGTCCCTCCTGCCATGTTCGGCGGGAAGCTCGAGAGGCTGACCGGAACCCGCAGAAGCGCGCGCGGGCGAAGGGCCAACCCACGCCGCGAGCAGAGTGTCCTCACCCTTGAGGAAGCGGTGAGCCCTCACACCTCCAGTCGCGCGACCCTTTGAGGGGTATTCGCTGAGCGGCGTCGTCTTAGCGGCACCAGGCTGCGTTCCAGGGAGGCCGTCGGACGATCCCGAGATCGTGACGACCACGGCGTCGGCGGCATTGTCCAGGGCGGTGAAGGACGTGACCGAATGACCGGCTGCGAGGTTGACGCCCGCCATGCCTCCAGCGGGGCGCCCTTGGGGGCGCACGGCGGACGCCGAGAAGTGCAAGAGCTGTGCGTCCGTGGTGACAAAGACCAACTCGGCGGAATCGCCCGCAGGCGCCGCGCCGACCACGCGGTCGCCCTCCTTGAGGGAAATGACCTCCCACGCATCGCGAGCAGGTGCAGCCTCGACCGCCACGCGCTTGACGACTCCGTGGGCTGTGCCGATGGCGATGGGGGTCTCTCCGTCAAGAAGGACCAAGGCGACAGGCTCCTCGTTCTTGTCAAGAGAGACCAGTTCTCGGACGGGAACGCCTCCCGATAGCGAGGGAGGGTCGTCCGTCGATGGCAAAGCGGGGACTTCGAGCATCTGCAGCCGCACAATCCTGCCCGCGGACGTCAGCACCCCCACGTCGGCACGGGCGGTGGTCGCAACGACAGACGTGAGCGCGTCGTGAGGCGCCCTCCGTCCCTCGCGATTGACCGGGTGGTCGTCCGCGGTCCGTGCCACGAGTCCGGTGGTCGACAACAGCGCAGAGCATGGAGTGTCGGGGATCTCGAGGCCTGGCGAACGCGCCGATGTCGAGGCCGAGGCACCTGTCGCCCCCACGGGGGCGCTGAGCGACAGTGCGAGCACCGGCGAGACGCCGGAATCCGCCAGCAGAATGGTCCTACGCGGGGTGCCGTAGGCCGCGGCTGCCGCGTCCATCTCGCGCCCGACGACGGACCGGAGGACAGTGTCCGAACCGAGAAGTTCCTCGAGTTCGGCGATCTCGGCCATGAGTTGAGCCTTCTCGTTTTCAAGCTCAATGCGTGAGAACTTGGTGAGCCTGCGCAACCGGAGCTCGAGGATGTACTCGGCCTGAATCTCCGACAGATCAAACGCCGTCTGCAGGCGATCGCGTGCCGCCCCGCTGTCGTCGGAGGACCTGATGATCTGAATCACGTCGTCGATGTCGAGGATCGCGATCAAGAGGCCATCTACTAGGTGCAATCGATCCAGTCGAGCACCGAGGCGGTGACGTGACCTACGGCGCACGACATCGATGCGATGCTCGACCCAGACCTGAAGCAACTCGCGCAGGCCAAGGGTGCGCGGCTGCCCACCCACGAGCGCGACGTTGTTGATCGAAAAGTTCTCTTCGAGCGGAGTGAGCTTGTAGAGCTGCTCAAGCACCGCCTCGGGGGAGAATCCCGTGCGCACTTCGATCACCAAGCGGAGTCCGTGGTGGCGATCCGTGAGGTCGACCACGGACTGGATGCCCTGGATCTTCTTGTTCGAGACGCCGTCCTTGATGCGTTCGATGACCTTTTCGGGACCCACCGTGTAGGGCAGCTCGGTCACGACAATGCCCTTGCGCTTGGCGCTGACGTTTTCGATGCGCGCGGTCGCCCTGGTGCGGAACGCGCCCTTTCCCGTTTCGTATGCCTGACGGATCCCATCAAGTCCGACGATCTTTCCGCCCGAAGGCAGGTCGGGACCTGGGACGAACCTCATCAGTTCGTCGAGGCTTGCCTTGGGGTTGGCGAGCAGATGCCTTGCCGCCGAGATGACTTCGACGAGGTTGTGCGGCGCCATGTTGGTCGCCATGCCTACGGCGATGCCTGAAGCGCCATTCACGAGCAGGTTCGGAATCGCGCTTGGCAAGACCGAGGGTTGCTGCAGTTTGTTGTCGTAGTTGGGGACGAAGTCGACAGTGTCCTCGTCGAGGTCGCCGATCATGGCCATGGACGCGGTGGCGAGCCTGGCCTCCGTGTAGCGCGAGGCGGCAGGGCCATCGTCGAGAGACCCGAAGTTTCCGTGGCCGTCGACGAGCGGAAGCCTGAGCGAGAATGATTGGGCCATCCGCACGAGGGCGTCGTAGATGGCCTGGTCGCCGTGTGGGTGGAGCTTGCCCATGACCTCGCCGACGACGCGAGAGGACTTGACGTGGGCGCGATCTGGCCGCAAGCCCATGTCGCCCATCGTGTAGATGATGCGTCTCTGGACGGGCTTCAATCCGTCCCTCGCATCGGGCAGGGCGCGCGAGTAGATCACCGAATAGGCGTACTCGAGGAACGACGCCTCCATCTCGGCACTGACGTCAATATCGACGACGTGACCCTCAGGCTGCGGCATGCACACTCCGTTTTCATGGTGGCGGGGGACTCACGGCATTGTCTCCCGATGGGGCGCGGCCGGTCGCCGCGCCACGCGAGCAGGTGCGACAATAGCGCCTATGTCGTCCACACTCGCACAAGCCGTTGTGGGTGCCGGCTATTACCCGGCCCTCGCGCAACACGTTTTGCGCACCGCAATCGGAGACGAAAAGGTCAAGGCTCACTTCGTCCACGCGGAGACTACCTTCGATTCGACAGAGGTGCGAAGGCACATGTCGGTCCTGGTATTGACCGATTCCCGCCTCTTGCGCATGCACATCGATGACGGCGCTGGCCCCGAGAGCGGCGGCGCCCATGCCGCGTCGGCGACTGTCGAGAGCGCCCAGCTCAGTTCCATTACTTCCGTGGCCGTCACTCACGTCGTTCACGAGCCCGAGAGCTTTCGCGAAGGTGATGTTCCCACGGAACTCGTGCTCGCCGTCGGCTGGGGAATCCACGCCCGCATTGACCTTGAGCCGGCCACATGCGGAGACGACGCTTGCGACGCGGACCATGGCTACACGGGCGACATCACAGGCGACGATACGTTGTCTCGCGTGAGCGTCATTGCGGATGGCGAGGATTCCGTGCGGGCGCTTGAAGACTTCGCTCGAGCCCTGCACCACGCTGTGGGTCGATAGTTGTGGGTAGATAGCCGTGGGTAGATAGCCGTGGGTCACTGAAAGTGCACCCTGTCGATCGCTTGGCCGCTGCTGGCCTCGTTATGCCTGACTACGGCAACAAGGAATTGGGTGCGGTGCTGCCTGCCGCTCTCGCGGCCGTTGGCGCGGCCTACGTGGTGCCTGCGCGCGATGCTGAGCTCGACCGCCTGAACCTGGGATTGCCCAAGGCGCGCCACGTCGTGCTGGTCATTCTCGACGGACTTGGTCACTATCAACTCGAGTCCAGGCGAGGTCACGCGCCCTTCCTGCGGTCGATCGAGTCCAATGTCGTGACGGCGGGCTATCCGACCACGACGGCGACGTCCCTGTCGCTGTTCGGCACAGGTCACGCCGCCGGGCAGACAGGAATGACAGGGTACTCGGCTCGCAACCCGCGCACGGGAGAACTTGCGAACCTCATCTCGTGGCAGGGGGCAGATCCCGCCGAGGAGTGGCAACCGATGCCCTCGCTCCTCGAAGAGGCCGATCGCGCGGGAGTCACAGTAACCACGCTCGGCAAGCGGGCGTTCGCGGGATCCGGACTCACTCACGCGGTCTTGAGGGGCGGACTGTTTGTGGGGGCGGAGCGGCTTGCCGACCGCATTGACGTGGCGTTGGCGGCGACAAAGACCCCCGGGGTCTCGTATTGCTATTGGGGTGAGATCGACGCTGCAGGTCACCGTTATGGCTGGCAGTCGGAGGAATGGGTCGCCGCTCTCGAAGACGCCGACCGCGAATTCAAGAGGCTAGCGGCGAGCCTGGGCCCGGAGACTCTCATGGTGGTCACGGCCGACCACGGCATGGTTGACGTGACGGGAGCGCCCAGATGGGACGTCGGCGCCGAGCCCGAGCTCGCTCGCGACGTCGAACTCGTTGCCGGTGAGCCGAGGGCGCTTCACCTCCACGTACGGGATGGGTGTGGCCCCGCCGTCGCGGACCGTTGGCAGGCCATCCTTGGCGAGAACGGCCTGGCGCTCACTCAAGCTGACGCTGAAGAAGCGGGCATCTTTGGCCGAATTTCGGATCTGGCGCGTCCCCGCATCGGCGATGTGGTGGTAGCAATGGCGGGGCGGTCGACGGTGGTCGATTCGAGAACCCAGAGTCGCCAGTCAATGGCCCTGATTGGAGTGCACGGATCGCTCACGCCCGAAGAACTCATGGTTCCACTGCTCATGGCTCAGGGCAACTGACGGCTCGCCGCTCACACGTACAACCTGGCAAACGTACGGCCGGTCGAGCTTAGTCGTTCTTGGCCCCAAAGACGATCTCGTCCCAACTGGGAATCGACGCCCTTCCCTTGCGGCTCCGCCTATCGGGCGACTCCGCCGAGCCTGATGGATCAGCGCCTGCAGGCGAGGCGTTCGACGACGACGTGTGTGACTTCGACGCGTCGGCGTCGCGACTCGTGGGGGTCTCCCTGGCGGTACCCGCAGGATGCGGCATCGACGTGCGCTGGTTTTGGGAAGGCGGCGTCTGGGGCCGGTTCGGTGTCACCGGCGGTTTTGGTGAAGCGGGGCCCGCACCGCGGGGACCGAAACCCTCGAATGCCTCGTCGTCATCGTCGGCGTCGTCGTCGAACTCGACCGGTTCGCGCGTTCCCCTACGAGCGGCCAATTCCTGAAGCAAGGCGTCGCCCGCGGAGTTGTCTTCCGCAGGGGCCTCGTGAACGATGGCTGGGACGGCGGGCCGCGTCGCGGCAAGCGGTATAGCCCCCGACGCGAGATCAGGCCTCACTGCGGCGAGGTGCCTGCGCGGAATCGGCGCCTCGAGCAGTTCGGTCTCGGTGAGCCAGGTTGATTCTTCGTCCTCGGCCGTCAACGCCTTGGCCACATGGTCGAAGGTCCACATCGCCCGGACCGTGCGTCCCGCCGTAGCGAAGTCGGCGGCCACGCGCCATGGTTCGTCGAGTTCTCGCCATGCGTCCCATTCGACGGAAGCGGGGTCAATCGCGCGGCCAGCAAGGCGATCGCCGACGAGGTCGCCAAGCGTCGGCGAGGTCGAATCCCTGCCGATGCGAGTAGAGCGGGCCAATTCGACGATGTACGCCCTTTCCGCAAGAACGGGTGCCTCGAACTTCTCAAGCGCCTCGACCGGCTCGCCAGTGAGGTGCGCGAGTTCGGCGGCGCTTAGGCCCGCGCGGATGCGCTGCTGTATTTCGCGAGGAGGCATTCCCGACGAGGCGGGCCTCTCGTCGCGGATGGCGATCCTGGCGTGCCTCACCAACGCGCGCAGTTCGTCCGTGACGGCAACCTTGACTTCTTCGCCGGTGTCGGTGACGACAAGTAGGTGGGTGCCATCCTCCGATAGGCCCTTGAGGCTTGCTCCGATCATTGCTCCACTGTGCCACGTGGGGGCGTCCCGCGTGCGGTACGGCGCGCACGAGCCGTGTGCAAGCATGGTGGACATGCCTGAACCCCTAGAGCTGCTGGACGTTGCCAGTCGCCTCGCTCGAGAGGCGGGAGCGCTCATCCGAGCCGGTCGTGCGAACGCAGAGGTGGCCTCAACCAAGTCATCCGACGTCGACATCGTGACTCAGATGGACGTCGCATCCGAGACTCTCCTCAGGGAGCGACTCGCGCAGTGGCGCCCTGACGACGCGATTCTTGGGGAGGAGGGGGAGGACGTCCCTGGCACTTCGGGGATCACGTGGGTACTCGATCCCATTGACGGCACCGTGAACTATCTCTACGGAATCCCGCACTACGCCGTGTCCGTTGCGGCAGTCACTGGAGACGTGCGGGGCGGGGCGTGGACCCGGATCGCAGGAGCGGTCTTTGACGCAGAGGGCGTCGAATGGACGGCGGCGCTCGGACACGGCGCCTATCGCAACGGAGTGCGACTCACGCGCACCGGTGGTCCAGGGCTGTCAGGGACTCTTCTGGGCACCGGCTTTCAGTACATTGCACAGCGCCGGGTCGCCCAAGGAAAGATCGTGGCTCACATGCTCGGGCAGGTTCGTGACATCAGGAGGCTCGGCGCCGCAAGCGTCGATCTTTGCCTCGTCGCCGCGGGAACCCTCGATGCATATTACGAGCACGGTTTGCAGCCGTGGGATTTCGCCGCGGGCGCCTTGATCGCCTCAGAAGCGGGGTTGCGGGTGGCCGGAATCGATGGTGGAGATCCCGATTCTCACCTCACGATCGCGGCGATTCCAGGGGTCTGGAATGAGCTAAGAGACGCCCTCGAAGCGGCGGGCGCACGCCAACCTTGGGGCCTCCCGCGCGTCTGAGTTCGCGCAAACGGCAATTGTGGGGCAGAATGCGTGCGCGCCACGGGAACAAAACTGCATCCCTGGGCATTGTGTAGACACCCACAAGGTGAAGGAGACCCCTGGATGGCGACCGATTACGACGCGCCGCGCAAGACCGACGACGAGATCGCCGCTGACTCCATTGAGGAGTTGAAGGCGCGCCGCTCAGACAAGAGCTCAGGTGTCGTTGACGAAGACGAGGCGGATGCGGCCGACAGCTTCGAACTGCCAGGTGCCGACCTGTCAGGCGAAGAGCTTTCGGTCAGGGTCTTGCCTCCCCAGCAGGACGAATTCACGTGTATGTCGTGCTTCCTGGTGCACCACCGCAGCCAGTTGGCCGAGTTCAAGGGCGACCAGCCCATCTGCTCGGAGTGCGCGGGCTAACGTCCCCGTTGTCTCGCGGTAGAGAACCTAGGCTGAAGCAATGACCGACATCGAGGTGCTCATCAGCACCACCGATGAGACCGTCCCCATACCGGCCTATTCCCACCCAGGCGACGCGGGAGCCGACCTCACGACGCGTGAGTCGGTCACTCTTGCGCCAGGGGAGCGGGCGACGGTGCGGACGGGCGTGTGCATCGCCCTGCCCGCGGGCTACGTGGCGCTGGTTCACCCCCGTTCTGGCCTCGCAGCAAACCACGGAGTGACGATTGTCAATGCGCCAGGCACCGTCGATGCTGGGTATCGCGGAGAGATCAAGGTCACGCTGCTCAACACCGATGCTCGCACGAGCGTCGAGTTTGAAGTCGGAGACCGTATCGCCCAGTTGGTGATCCAGCGTGTCGAACTTGCTCGTTTCGTTCCCGTGTCGCGCTTGCCTGGGTCTCACAGGGGCGAATCCGGCTTCGGGTCGACGGGAACGACATGAGCGTGACGGACGCCGCCCGGCCGCGCAAAGAGTGGACCCCCATCGGCGAGGTCAAGACCCGCGCCATCGAGACGACTGGCGGCAAGATTCTGTACATCGAAGTGAGCCCACGCGACGCGCCTGCCCGACTCACCGTGAGGGTCGTGGACCCCTCGGGAGCGATCGATTGCGTCTTCCTTGGCAGGCGACTCATCGCTGGGCTCGAGCCCGGCGCGACGGTCGCCATCGAGGGGCGGGTTGCGCCTGGCGACGACGTGCAGGTCATTTTCAATCCCCGCTACGAGTTGCGGCTCGTGTGAGTGACCCGTCCGTGAATCCACCCGTGAGTTCACCTGCGGCCTCTTTGCTCGGCGAGGACTTCAAGTGGGCGGATGCCATCGGCGGATGGAGGGGTCTCGCCGAGTCGGTCGCGCCAGGCGCGATCTTTGTTGCCGCCTTCTTGATCTGGGGCGGCTTTCGGATTCCGGTGGTCGCCGCGGTTGTGACCGTCGTCGTGATGGTCGCCATTCGCCTGATCGAGCGCACGCCAGTGACCCAGGCTCTTGGCGGGCTGTTTGGCGTGGTGCTTGGCGCGGTGTGGGCCTGGAGGGCGGGCGACGCCAACGCGTACTTCGTACCGGGCTTCTGGTACACGGGTGTCTATGCGGCCGCCATGGCAGTGTCGATGGCTGTGCGCTGGCCGGCGGTTGGGATCGCAGTGGGGCTTCTCAAGGGCTGGGGGAGCAGGTGGAGGACATCGCCACAGGCGATGCGCCGCTTCCAAGCGGCAACTGCCTTCTACATTGGCACCCAAGCGGTCAAGCTTGCGGTCCAATTGCCCCTCTATTTCGCAGGAGCGACGGCCGCGCTTGGCACCGCGAAGCTCGCTCTCGGCATCCCGTGGTTTGCCGTCGCGCTGTTCGTTATGTGGCGGTTGGTGCGGAACGTAGAACTTCCTGAAGAGCCTGAGGATCTGCCTCAGCCGACAGAATAAAAAGCAGCTCGTCGAGCGCCTCAAGCGTGTCATCCTCGCGCGGTGCGATCGTCCTGTCGCCGCGGACGATGCACGACAACACGGTGTCGGGCGGGAGAACGATGTCCCTCAGAGCCGTTCCGACGAGCGGGGACTGCGTTGGCAACGTCACCTCGATGATCGCGGCGCCAGACTGGTGGAAAGTGAAGACCTTCACGAGGTCGCCGACCGCGACAGCCTCCTCGACCATGGCCGTCATGATGCGCGGCGTCGAGACCGCGACGTCGACGCCCCACTGGGAGTCATACATCCACTCGTTGCGGGGATTGTTGACGCGAGCGACGGTGCGAGGCACGCCAAACTCCGTCTTGGCGAGGAACGAGATGACGAGATTGGCCTTGTCATCGCCTGTCGCGGCCACGACGACATCCATCTCTTCGACGGCGGCCTCCCTCAAGGCGGTGAGTTCGCAAGCGTCGGCCAGCATCCACTCCGCCTCGGCCACTTGAGACACGCGCATTGCGGAGGGGTTGATGTCGATCAGCAGCACCTCGTGGTTGTGCGCGATGAGGTCGCTCGCGATCGACCGGCCGACGGATCCGGCACCCGCAATCAGAACCTTCACGATGCCGCCTTCGGGGGGTGTGCGATGGCCTTGGTAGCCGATCTCTCGGTGGCCGACGCGAGCAGGAAGTGGACGTCGTCGCCCGACTGAATCGCCGTCTTGGCATCGGGGAGAATGGCCTCTCCAAAGCGCGTGACGTACGCGACGCGCGCCTGAGACGTCTTCTCAAGTTCGATGTAGTAGTGGCCCACCCAGCCGTCGTTCACAGGAACCCTGCGCATCACGATGCCCGCGTCGGCGTCGTCAAATTCCGAGTCCGAGCCTCCTGGCAAGAGCCTCGTCACGATTTGCGCCGCGGTCCACGGAACGGGAGCGACGGTGGGGATTCCCAACCGTCGGTAGACGGCAGCGCGACCGGAGTCCGCGATGCGCGCCACGACGTTCTGGACTCCGTACGTCTCTCTGACGACGCGCGCAGCCAGGATGTTGGAGTTGTCGCCATCGGAAACGGCGGCGAAGGCGTACGCGCTTTCAACCCCTGCGGCCGTGAGCGTGTCCCTGTCGAAACCGAGCCCCGTGATCTTCTGACCCTTGAAGTCGGAGGGCAATCGCCTGAAGGCGTCCGCCCTGACATCGATGACGGAAACCGAGTGGCCGCGCGTCTCGAATTCGCTTGCCAACGTGGCGCCTGTACGGCCACAACCCATGATCACGACGTGCACGCCCCCACGGTATACCGCATGGAGCCTAGGATGGTGCGACGTGCAGCGGTTTTCGGAACGACTCAAGCGTGTCCTCCTCGGGGCGCCGGTTGCGACCGACGTCGCGAGACCCGTCACGATGCGCACCAGGCTGGCCCTGCCCGTGTTCGGCGCAGGCATTCTCGCGGCGGTCGCCTACGGTCCAGACGCCCTCATAGACGCGCTGCGATCGGGCATGCAGCAATCATGGATTCCGTTCATGGCGGGCGGTACCGTCGTCATCTTGATGTTGCTGGGGCTCGCTTACAGCTCTCAAGTGCGCGCCTTCCCACACGAGCGCGGAGACTACGGCGTCGTGAGAGACAGGCTCGGCCAGCGATTCGGCATGATCACCGGCGCGTCGCTCCTCATCGACTACCTGTTTACCGTGTCCATCTCCGTTGCAGCGATCGCCGAGGCGGTCATCTACCTGTTGCCCTCCTGGCACGGTTGGGAACCGGCGATCGCCGTCTCAGCGCTCGGTCTCATGACCATGGTCAATCTACGGGGAATCAGTGACAGGGGCCGCGTCCTGCTCGTGGTGTGGCATGGGTTCGCGCTGGTCCTCGTCGTCATGTTCGTCTTCGGATGGGCCAGGCACGAGCAAACTCCTGCAGCGCCTCTGGACACCGGCTCCCCCGAGACCTGGTCGATCCTCGTGGCCTTCGCTGGAGCAGTTGCATCGGGCGCAGTGATGGCGACCGGAATCGAGCACCTCGCAGCGTCAGGGCCGTATCACGCGGAACCGCGTGGGCGGAGGGCGTCAAGGACGCTCCTCGTAGCGGTCATCGCTGGCGCGGGCGCGTTTTATGGCGTCGCGTGGCTAGCCTGGGCATACCGGCTCTCCGGCTGGGCGGATGGACCGATATTTCTGCAGGTCGCCGCCCGCGTGTTCGGCAACGGCGTCGTGACGTGGATCGTGGGCATCTCGGCCGTCGCGATTTTGTATGCGGCGGCGACCTCGGTGTTCCGTCGATTCTCACGCCTCACGGGCCTACTGGCTTCCGACGGCGTTCTTCCGCGGCAAATGGCGATGAGGAACGACAGGCTCGTTCAGCGAGGCTCGGTGTTGATCGTCGCCGTATTGGCGGTCGTCATCGTGATCGCGTCGCGGGCAAGTGTCGAGCAACTGGTGCATATGTACATCGTAGGTGTCTTCACCGCGATCGTGTTGAGCCAGCGCGCGATGATCGAGTGGACGGGTGCGCGTCGCAAACTCGCCACTCAGCCACGGGAGCGATGGGAACTCCTTGGCAGGAGAACTCTCCACATCGTCGCTCTGTGCGCGGCGGGAGCGGTCTTGCTCATCACTGCGGTGTTCAACTTCGCCAACGGCGCCTGGATCGCCATCGTGCTCATCGTGCTTGTTGTGGTGCTCATGCACTCCATTCGCAGGCATTACTCGGCCGTTCGCATCGACATTGCGCTCGACAGGGACACGAAGGCGCCCACGCTGCCCTCGGCCACGCACGGTATTGTTCTGGTGGCCCAGATGCACCGCCCGGCTCTGCACGCCCTTGCCTATGCAAAGGCGGCCAGGCACACAACGCTGAAGGCCGTGACGGTGAAGGTCGATCGCGGCGCATCGCTCGCGCTTCAGAAGCGGTGGGCGCAAATGAACCTCGGTGCGCCGCTCGTGGTGCTCGACTCGCCTTACAGGGACCTCGTGAGCCCTGTGCTCGAATATGTCAAGAGCCTGCACAGGGCGTCGCCCCGTGAGGCAGTGTTTGTCTACGTGCCGGAGTACATCGTCGGCAGATGGTGGGAGCAGTTGCTGCACAACAGGAACACGGCGCGCTTGCGCGTCCAGTTGCTCAACGTCCCAAACGTGGTGGTGAGTGCGGTGCCGTGGAAACTCGAATCTGCGCGTCGCGAGGGCCCCATTGACGTCGTTGTCGACTCCGAAAGCCAGCTCTCATGAGCGACGCCACGGTGCTCGGCGCCGCAATGGTTGACGACACGGTCATCACCGTGCGAGTGGGCGCCCCCGCTCACGGCGGGCACTGCATCGCGCGTCACGAAGGCAGGGCGGTCTTTGTGAGGCACGCCCTCCCAGGGGAGCTCGTTGAAGCAAGGATCACGTCGGGCGAACCCGCCGCGCGCTTCTGGACGGCCGATGCTGTCACGGTGCTCGAGGCCTCGGACGACCGCGTGGAAAGCCCGTGGCCAGAGGCGGGTCCAGGCGGAGTCGGCGGCGGCGAGCTTGGTCACGTCGCGCTCGCCGCACAACGCGAGTGGAAGCTCGCGGTCGTGACGGAAGCATTCGATCGCTTTGCGAAGGTGACATTCGACGGACAGGTCCACGCGGCGCCAGGAGATGACGAGCGTGGAGGCCTCGGCTATCGAACGCGTGTCTCGGCGGTTGCCGACAAGCAGGGCCGAGCCGCCATGACCGTCTTTGGCACGTCGGATCGCAAGCGTCTGACTGCGATGCCCCTCGCGGTGCCCGCAGCGGAGGAGGCCCTCCTCGCCGCGCGCGCCACGCCAGGGACCCGCATCGAGGTAGCGGTGAGCGCCGACGGCAGGACCCACGTGGCATGGGCCGACGCCGGCGATCGCTCTGCGGTCATCGAACGCGTCCCCGTCGGTGGCACCGAGCTCGAGTTCAGGGTGCGGTCTAGCGACTTCTGGCAGGCGCACCGCAAGGCGCCCTCCCTCCTGGCCCAGGCCGTTGTCGAACGCATCGGTGACGCCGAACGGGTGCTCGACTTGTATGCGGGCGCGGGCCTCTTGTCGGTCGCAATGGCTTCTCAGGGCCGCATGGTCACCGCGGTCGAGCTGCACTCCGGCAAGGGAAGGTCTTCGCTGTCCGTCAACCTTGCTCCGTACGAGACGAGCATGGAGATTTCGGGTGACGCGAGGCGCACGCTCGAGCTCATGGCGAAGGACGGCGTCTTGTTCCACGACGGCGCGATCGTTCTCGATCCGCCGCGCTCGGGCGCCAAGGCCGCGACGGTGGCCGCGATGGCCGCGCTTGAGCCTGGACGCATCGTCTACGTGGCGTGCGATCCAGTTGCGCTCGCGCGCGATGCCGCGCTGTTGGCGGGGCACGGCTACACGCTCGAGAGCGCCGACGCCTGGGATCTGTTCCCCATGACGCACCACGTCGAGACCATCGCCACGTTCATTCGTTAGGCGTCATCTTCCCGACACAACCGCTTCGCTAGAATGGGTCGTCCCGAGTCAAGGAGTGCAATTGAGCGTCAACAGCCTGGGTTCCAAGTCCACGCTTACGGTGGGAAACGCGTCCTACGAGATCTTCAGGCTGGACGCCGTACCAGGACTCGAGAAGCTGCCGTACTCGCTCAAGATTCTCGCCGAGGCGTTGCTCCGCACCGAAGACGGCGCGAACATCACCGCCGACCACGTGCGAGCGCTTGCCGCATGGGACCCCAAGGCCGAGCCTGACACCGAGATTCAATTCACGCCTGCTCGAGTCGTCATGCAGGACTTCACTGGGGTTCCGTGCGTGGTTGACCTCGCCACCATGCGCGAGGCCGTCGCCGAACTCGGGGGAGACCCCTCGATCATCAACCCGCTCGCGCCCGCCGAGATGGTGATTGACCACTCGGTGGTGATCGACGTCTTTGGCCACAAAGACGCTCTCGAGCTCAACACGGCCCTCGAGTACGAGCGCAATCGCGAGCGCTACCAGTTCCTCCGTTGGGGGCAGACGGCGTTCGACAACTTCAAGGTCGTGCCGCCAGGCACAGGCATCGTTCACCAGGTGAACCTCGAGTACCTGGCGCGCGCTGTCATGACGCGCGAGGTAGACGGGGCGGACGGCAAGACAACCGTGCAGGCGTATCCCGATTCGTGCGTGGGCACCGACTCGCACACCACGATGATCAACGGCCTTGGCGTTCTCGGTTGGGGCGTTGGCGGCATCGAGGCGGAGGCGGCCATGCTCGGCCAGCCGGTGTCGATGCTCATCCCCAAGGTGGTGGGCTTCAAGCTCACGGGAGCCATTCCCGCGGGAGCCACAGCGACCGACGTCGTGCTCACGATCACCGAGATGCTTCGGGCGCACGGCGTGGTCGGCAAGTTTGTCGAGTTCTACGGCGAGGGAGTGGGCCGCGTGCCGCTCGCCAACCGCGCGACCATCGGCAACATGAGCCCCGAATTCGGCTCGACCGCGGCGATCTTCCCGATCGATGGCATCACGATCGATTACTTGCGCCTCACCGGCCGCTCCGCGGATCAGGTGGCGCTCGTAGAGACCTATGCGAAGGCGCAGGGACTCTGGCATGACCCGTCCGCTTCCGACTACGTCGAGCCGGTGTTCTCCGAATACCTCACGCTGGACCTGTCCACGGTCGTCCCTTCCATCGCGGGGCCCAAGCGTCCCCAGGACCGCGTCGCGCTGACCGACTCGAAGGCGTCGTTCGACAAGGCGATCTCGCAAGTGCGTACAGGCGACGCCAAAGGGACTACCTACGTCGATGAGGCCGGCGCCGTGGTGCCGCTCAAGGACGGCGACGTGGTCATCGCGTCGATCACCTCGTGCACCAACACCTCCAACCCGTCGGTGATGCTCGCCGCAGCGCTTCTCGCACGCAACGCCAACGCGAAGGGCCTCAAGGTCAAGCCATGGGTCAAGACGTCCATGGCGCCTGGCTCTCAAGTCGTCACGGATTACTACGAGAAGGCTGGCCTATGGCCCGACCTCGAGGCGCTCGGCTTCCACCTCGTCGGCTATGGCTGCACCACGTGCATCGGCAACTCGGGCCCGTTGCCCGAGCCGGTGAGCGCCGCCGTCAACGCGCACGACCTCACGGTCGTGTCGGTGTTGTCTGGCAACCGCAACTTTGAGGGGCGCATCAACCCCGACGTCAAGATGAATTACTTGGCCTCGCCTCCGCTCGTCATTGCGTATGCGCTCACGGGAACAATGGACTTCGACTTTGAACACGAATCCCTGGGGCTGGATAGGGAGGGCAACGAGGTGTTTCTTCGCGACATCTGGCCAAGCCCCGTTGAGGTCGAGTCCGTCGTGTCGTCGTCGATTACCCAAGAGATGTTTGAGAAGGACTATGCCGACGTCTTTGCGGGGGACGCGCGGTGGCAGAGCCTTCCCACACCCGCGGGCAAGACCTTCGAGTGGGACGACGCGTCGACGTACGTGCGCAAGCCACCGTACTTCGAGGGCATGACGATGGAGGCAGTGCCCGTCAAGGACATCCGCGGCGCGCGCGTGCTCGCGCTCCTGGGAGACTCGGTCACGACCGACCACATTTCTCCCGCCGGTTCGATCAAGGCAGACAGCCCCGCGGGCACGTACCTCGCGGACCACGGCATCGGCCGCTTGGACTTCAACTCCTACGGAAGTAGGCGCGGCAACCACGAGGTGATGATTCGCGGCACGTTCGCGAATATTCGCCTCAAGAACCTGTTGCTTGCCGATGCCGATGGCAACGTGGTCGAGGGTGGCCTGACGCGCAACTTCCTGACGGGCGAGCAGACGACGATCTACGACGCATCGGTCGCGTACCAAGCGGCTGGCGTGCCGCTCGTCATTCTGGCTGGTAAGGAATACGGATCCGGATCCTCGCGAGACTGGGCGGCGAAGGGAACCAGCCTGCTTGGCGTGCGCGCAGTCATTGCGGAGAGCTTCGAGCGTATTCACCGCTCCAACCTCATCGGCATGGGCGTCATCCCTTTGCAGTTCCCCGCGGGCCACACGGCCGCGAGCCTGGGCTTGGAGGGCGCCGAGACGTTTGGCATCGAGGGCGTGAGTGCATTCAGCGCTGGCGAGCACCCCAAGTCGCTCATTGTGACCGCGACAAGGGCGGATGGCTCGACCGTCAGTTTCGAGGCCGCCGTGCGCATCGATACCCCTGGTGAGGCCGACTACTACAGGAATGGCGGCATATTGCAGTACGTGCTCCGTTCGCTGGTAGCTTCCTAGATCGCCTTCGGAAGGGTTCGCGGGCCTCAGGCGTTGCAGGACGTACAGTGGGACCACAGCGATAGTCAGGAGCGAGCGTGCTGGAGCGCATCGAGTCACCGCACGACCTGCGGGCGCTCTCGCACCCTGAATTGAGAGAGCTTGCCGAGGAGATTCGCGACTATCTGGTCGATTCCGTGTCGCAAACCGGCGGGCATCTAGGACCCAACCTTGGCGTTGTGGAACTCACGCTGGCGCTTCACCGCGTGTTCGACTCTCCCCACGACAGCATCGTTTTCGACACAGGGCATCAGAGCTATGTGCACAAGTTGCTGACGGGAAGGCGCGATTTCTCGAGCCTGCGCAAGCGCGGCGGAGTATCCGGATACCCATCCAGGGCGGAGAGCGACCACGACATCGTCGAAAACTCGCACGCCTCGACAGCCTTGTCGTGGGCCGCTGGAATTGCGCGAGGCCACTCCTTACGCGGCGAGACCGACCGCACGACGGTCGCGATCATCGGCGATGGCGCGCTCACAGGCGGGATGGCGTGGGAAGCCCTCAACCAACTGGCGGACTGCACCGACAGGGTTGTCATAGTCGTGAACGACAACGGCCGGTCGTACGCACCCACTATTGGCGGACTTGCCCGAAGGCTCGACGGCATTCGCACGTCAAGCGCCTATGAGAACTTCCTGAGTTGGGGGAAGCGCACGTTCTCTGGGCGCGGACCGGCTCGCGACTTCATGTACCAGACGGTGATGCACGGCAAGAGGGCGCTCAAGGGACTCATCGGCCCACAAGGAATGTTCGAGGACTTGGGCCTCAAATACCTGGGGCCCGTCGACGGCCACGATCTGGCTCAAGTCGAGGCGGCCCTCACCCACGCAAAGGCCTTTGGCGCACCCGTCATCGTCCACGTGCTCACGGACAAGGGTCGCGGCTACGAGCCCGCCGAGCAAGACCTGGCGGACCGCTTTCACGCGGTCGGCAAGATCCACCCCGAAACGGGCCTGCCGATCGAGCCCTCGCGATTTGGGTGGACGTCAGTTTTTGCGGACGAGATTCTCGCGGCGGGCTCGGAGCGCGACGATGTTGTCGCCATCACTGCGGCGATGCTCGCGCCCGTTGGCTTGCAGCCGTTCGCCGACGCCTTTCCCGATCGCGTCATTGATGTGGGAATTGCGGAGCAGCACGCGGTGACGGCGGCGGCGGGCTTGGCCTTCGCAGGGATGCACCCCGTGGTGGCGGTCTACGCGACCTTCCTCAACAGGGCCTTCGACCAATTGCTCATGGATGTCGCGCTGCACAAGGCGGGCGTCACGTTCATGCTCGACCGCGCGGGAATCACGGGCGACGACGGCGCCAGCCACAACGGCATGTGGGACATGGCCCTTTTACGGCACGTCCCCGGTTTACGTTTGGCCGCGCCTCGCGACGAACCCACCTTGCGTGCCGCGTTCCGGCAAGCGCTCGATGTGGACGACGCGCCCACCGTGGTGCGGTATCCCAAGGGCGACGTTGGCCAACCGCTGCCCGCGTTGCATTCCGTCGACGACATCGATGTGTTGGCCATCCATGGAGAGAAGCCGCGCGTCGTCGTGTTCGGTATTGGCTCGATGGCGGCAACAGCGATCGAGGTCGCTGGCAAACTTGCCGCAGAGGGCGAGTCCGTTCTTGCGGCAACGGCGACATGGGTGCATCCGGTTCCCGAGGGCTTGCTCGAGGTGGTCGGTGAGGCGGAGCTGGTGGTGACCGTCGAGGACGGGCTGACCGACGCCGGCGTTGGCGAGGAGTGGGCCGAGTTCGCGCGGCTCGCTGGCCGGACCGTGTCGTGGTCGCACCATGGTGTCCCGCGCGAGTTTCTCCCTCACGCCAGCCGCGTGCAGATTTTGGAGCAGATAGGCCTCGACTCGACGGCCATCGCGGACGCCGCGATCGTCCGCTTGGCGTGAGCGACGCCGTGTTGCCACGCGACGATCGCTAGGCGGACGGCCCCTCGACCGCGGCCGATGACTCAGAGGCCGCCACTACAGAGGCCGCCACTACAGAGGTCGCCACTCCAAAGGCCGCCGCAAGCGGTGCTGCCACGAGGTCGATTTGCCACTGGCGTGCCGACCTCGCCGCCAGGAACGTTCGGACGAACTCCTCACCTCCGTCCACGTACTCCCAGCACAATCGCCTTAGCGCATCGGGCTGCAGCAGGTTCTCTGCGGGGAGGTCGTGCGTGTCACAAAGGCCTGCGATGACCTCGCGCGCGGCGTTGTGGCGCAAGGCCGCTTCCGGGCGCTTGTCGGCCCACATGCGCGGCTGCGGGGGGCCATCTCCGTGTGGCGCGCGCTTTGCGGGCAACTGAGTCTCCTTGAGGGCCAACGCGGACTCGATGGCGGGCCACCAGCGCGCGGCGGCGCGCTTCGTCCCGCGTGTCTGCCACTCGGAAATCTGGAGGAGAGCATCAAGCGATGAGGGCTTGACTCGGGCGGCGGAAACGATGGCGGCGTCCCTGAGCACTCTGCCGGGCGTGATGTCGCGGCGTTGGGCCTCAGAATCTCGCTCTTCCCATAGCGAGCGCACGATCGCGAGGCCCCGCGTGTCGCGGATGGTGTGCGTCCCAGCGGTGCGGCGCCAGGGCTCGATGCGAGGTTCCGAAGGAGGAGAGAGGCGAACCGCCTCAAACTCCTGGCGAGCCCACTCGAGCTTTCCGGCATCGACGAGGTGACCTGCGAGCCCCTCGCGCAATTCGATGAGCACCTCGACGTCGAGCGCGGCGTATGCCAGCCACGACGCTGGTAAGGGTCTCACGGACCAATCCTGGGCCGAGTGCTCCTTGGCGAGGGTGAAGCCGAGCTCATGCTCGATGACCGCGGCGAGGCCCACCTTTGGCCAACCGAGGAGGCGCGCCGCGAGCTCGGTGTCAAAGACCGCGGCCGGACGAATGCTGAGGTCGTGCATTCCAGGGAGGTCCTGGCTCGCCGCGTGAAAGACGTACTCGGCGTCTCCCATCGCCGCGTTGAACGTGCTCAGATCGGGGAGGGCATGCGCGTCGATGAGCGCGATTCCCGCGCCTTCTCGCTTGAATTGCACCAGATACGTGGCCTGACCGTAGCGAAAGCCAGAGGCGCGCTCCGCGTCCGCTGCGATGGGTCCCGTTCCTGCGGCGAAGGCCGCCACGACGTCCGCCAGTTCTGCGGCAGTGCTCGTCACGGCTGGGACGCCGCCCTCAGGTTCCGTCAACAGGATCGGCGCAGGTCCATCGTTCACGTCCGTCGATTCGTCTGTGGTTTCGTCTGTGGTTTCGTCTGTGGCTGTATCGACGACTTCATGTGCCGCCTTGTTGGCGGTTTCGGTGAACCTCGGTGCGACAAACAGCGGTGCGCTCGGCGGTGTGCCTGTGGCGTCCTGATCGGGTTGACTCATGCATGCCCTCCAGGCAAGACGGTGATGCCCTCCGGTGCGGGAGGAACGCCTGCGCACATCGCAAGCAGCTCGGTCCACGCAACAACGTGGGGTTCCAGATTTGCGTCCGCGGGCGTCCACGAGACGCGCAACTCAACAGACACGGAGTCATCCTTCTCGGCCAACTGCCCGAAGGACCTCGACACGATCTTGGTAACGGTGCCTCCGAGCTGACCGTACTCGACGTCCGCGAGCGCCTCGTCGAGCCAAGACCACGCCGCGTCGGCCCACATGTCGTCCCTGCCGACTTCGGAATCGGCCTGGGCTTGAACGAGCGCGATCACGCGAAATGTCCCCTCCCACGCATCCTGCCCAGCGGGATCGTGCAGGACGACGAATCGACCCGTCGTCTCAAGATGCTCGGGAAGCACCGTGCCGTTGACGGCAACGGCATAGGGGGCAATCCGGGAGGGCGCCGGAGTCTCGACCAAGCGCACATCGCGTCGCGTCTGCGCCCGTTGCAGCGACAGAAGCGCCTCACGGAACGCGGCCGGGATGGCCGGTTCATTCATACCTTTGACCTTATTGGCCGCGAAGCGTTCTTGGCTGATACGCCACGCGTCGCCCTTGACACGTACGGGACGCGCACCCCCTAGGCTGTTGCGAGACCCCTCTCGACAAGGAAGTGACATGACGCTTGCCCAGATTGGTGTGACAGGACTGGCCGTGATGGGCCGAAACCTGGCCAGAAACTTCGCCAGGAACGGATTCTCGGTCGCGGTCCACAACCGAAGCGTAGAAAAGATGCAGTCGCTCATTGACGAGCACGGCTCCGAAGGCACATTCGTCCGCTGCACAAGCCTCGAGGACTTCGTCGCGGCGCTCGAGAAGCCGCGCAAGATCATCATCATGGTCCAAGCAGGAGCTGCGACAGACGCGGTCATCGACGCGCTCGTTCCGCTTGTGGATCAGGGCGACATCATCGTTGATGCGGGAAACGCGCACTTCCCTGACACCAGGCGGCGCGAAGCCGCGTTGCGTGACAAGGGGATTCACTTCGTCGGCACCGGCGTGTCTGGCGGCGAGGAGGGGGCGCTCCTGGGCCCGTCGATCATGCCCGGCGGTCCGGCCGAGTCGTACGCGGCGCTGGGTCCAATTCTTGAGAAGATTTCGGCTCATGTCGACGGAGTGCCGTGCTGCACGCATGTGGGCCCCGATGGCGCTGGTCACTTCGTGAAGATGGTGCACAACGGCATCGAGTACGCCGACATGCAACTCATCGGAGAGGCATACGCGCTGCTGAGGGCTGGGCTGCACTTGTCGCCCAAGGAGATTGGCGCGATTCTCGTCGAGTGGAACAAGGGCGAACTCGAGAGTTTCCTGATCGAGATTACAGCCGAGGTGCTCAAGCAGACAGACGCAAAGACGGGCAAACCACTCGTCGACGTCATCCTCGACGAGGCGGGCCAGAAGGGCACAGGGCGGTGGACGGTGCAGAGCGCCCTCGATCTTGGTGTGCCAGTGACCGGTATTGCCGAGGCGACGTTCGCGCGGGCGATCTCTTCGCAGACCGCTCAGCGCGAGGCGGGCCGTGAGGTATTGTCCGGAGCCGCGAGCGACTTCCACATTGGCAACCGTCAGGGATTTATCGAGGACGTCAGGGTCGCGTTGTACGCGTCCAAGGTGGTCGCGTATGCGCAAGGATTCGACCAAATCCAAGCGGCGTCCGAGGAGTACGGCTGGAACATCGACAGAGGCGCTATGGCGCGCATCTGGAGAGGCGGCTGCATCATCAGGGCCCGTTTCCTCAACCGGATCACCGAGGCGTACGCGCGCAATCCTGAGCTTCCGACCCTGTTGGTCGACCCGTACTTCACGGACGCGGTTGCGGGTGGGCTGTCGGGGTGGAGGCGCGTCGTTTCTCAGGCCGCGCTCGCAGGGGTTCCGGCTCCCGCCTTCTCGTCGTCGCTGTCGTACTACGACTCCTTGCGCTCCGAACGCTTGCCCGCTGCCCTGATACAGGGGCAACGCGACTTCTTTGGGGCCCACACCTACAAGCGCATCGATCGTGAGGGCACCTTCCACACGATGTGGTCGTCGGACCGCACCGAGGTGGAGGCGTAGGAGCACCTCCGCCCGATGTGAGTGAGAGGGCCGCTCCAGTCCGCACTAGTGTGGGACACCGTGATGCTCGTGGGACGTCGACCCGTTGTCGTGGCCAAGGACTTGGTCGGTCAACTGACCGTCCCCCCACACTTCTTCGATGCGACGTTTGACACGTATCGACCCGATCCTGCGTTCCCCTCTCAGGCGGCCGCGCGCGACAAGGCCCGAGCGTTTGCGGTGGGCGCCGTGGGCAGGCGTCGGCCGTCCGCAGGGCGAGGGCTCTATCTCGACGGCGGATTTGGGGTGGGCAAGACCCACTTGCTCGCGGCGATCGCCGACGAAGTGGGGCCCGAGTCGGCCTTTGGAACCTTCGTCGAGTACACGCACCTTGTGGGCGCGCTTGGTTTTGCGCAGGCCCGTGCCGCACTCAGCCAGTTTCGCGCGGTGTGCATCGACGAGTTCGAACTGGATGACCCTGGAGACACGGTCATGATGGCGCGACTCATGCGTGAACTCGCCGAGGCGGGGGTTGCGCTTGCAGCGACGTCGAATACCTTGCCGGAATCGCTTGGCCAGGGGCGCTTCGCCGCGGCCGACTTTGCGCGCGAGATTCAGGCGGTCTCCAAGGTGTTTGAGGCGGTCTCGATCGACGGTCCCGACTATCGTCATCGCGGAGAACCCGCGTTTGTGATGTCGACGACGGAAGAGGCACGCGCAGTGGTTTCCCGCTGGGGTGGCGTCCTCGAGTCGTGGCCCGCCTTGGTCGCTGACCTGGCCAACGTGCATCCCAGCAGGCTTGGCCCTTACGTCGAGGGTGTCCGCTGGCTAGGACTGACCGACGTCAGCGCCGTGTCCGACCAATCCCAAGCTCTGCGTGTGGTGAGCCTTGTGGACCGCCTCTACGACGCCGATGTCAGGGTGGTCGCCTCCGGCGAATCGCTCGGCGAGATCTTTCCGCAGGACATGCTCGCGGGCGGCTATCGCAAGAAGTACTTCCGCGCCCTCTCGCGACTGGCGTCGATGAGCGAGCCCTCCTGAAGCAACGGGGTGACATCCAGAGTCGCAGGAGAGTGGGGAATCTGACACTCCATTTCGGCCTGGCGCGCTTCACGCGGCTACCGAAACCCATCCCGGAACCGATAGGAGAGTCGCGGGCTTCACGACATGACGATGTCAGCGCGAGGAAAACACTCACGAAAGGTGGGGCGAGTGGTCAACATTTACGGTCGGGCGCGGCCCATGGACATCGGGCGCGCCAAGAGCAGGATCGATGCGGACATCGCGGCCCTTCGCACCACGGACGACGATATCGCTGCTGCTCACGAGGCCGGCAAACTCGAGGCCGTGGCGCAGTCTCTTGCGATCATCGGACAGGTCGAGGGAGGGTTCCGCGCCGATGCGAATGGCGACTCGAGCCACCCCTCGTTCAGGACAGCGGACGTCCTCCGCGAACTGTCCCTGATGATCCGACAAGAGGTGATTGATCCTCAAGCGAGATCGACCCTCGAGGTCAGGGCGAGGGCCGAGGAGGCCGTCGACCTGTCTGACTACGTGATTGAGGTCTCCACCGCGTACGCCTCGGGCGACGGAGCCATTGCGCAGGCCCTCACGCACGTGGCAGGTGACATCCGAAAGGGCACGGATGGCGTCAAACGTATGCGCCACGCATCGGACGTCGACACCGATCCCGACCTGCTTGCGGCGCTCGTGTTGGACGCCGACGAAGACGTGCGCTGGTGGGCCGCCCAAAACCCCTCAACTCCAACCGTCGCGTTGGAAGCGTGCCTCGAGCAGGAGCGACACCACTTGGTGATCACGGCACTGCTCAACAACCCCCACCTGCCAGGGGACGATCTCGAACGTTTCGTCAAGCACGCCTCGCCGGATGTGAGCCGTGCCGCGAGTCGCAGGCTGAAGGGGTTGAAGTCGGAATCGGAGTAATGGTGAGGCACCGTCTTGCTTCTCGGAGCCACGCAGTTTCACTGGTCGCTCCTGCGCAGTTTCACTCGTCGCTATCGCGCAGTTTTACTCGTCCCGATCCCGCAGCGCGGCGATGCGCCTCTTCTCGGTCTCGACGTCGAAGTCGGCCGCGGGCCACGTGGGTTTCATGTCTTCGAGAGCCTGAGTGAGGAGTTCCGTCACCGCAAGCCGTGCGAACCACTTGTTGTCCGCGGGAATCGCGTGCCAAGGGGCGACGTCCGTCGAGCAACGGTCGAAGGCGGCCTGGTACGCCTCCATGTATGCGTCCCAATAGCCCCGCTCGTCGAGATCGTGGGGGTTGTACTTCCAGTACTTGTCAGGCCGATCGAGCCTGGCCTCAAGTCTGTTGAGCTGCTCGGTCTTCGACACCATCAGGGCGCACTTCACGATGAGGGTGCCCGACGCGGCGACCTTCGCCTCCCACGCGTTGATTTCGTCGTAGCGCTCGCCCCACACGGCGGGCTCGACGTAGTTGTGGACGCGCACGACCAAGACATCCTCGTAGTGGGATCGATCAAAGACGCCGATGTAACCGGGGGTGGGGAGCGCGTTCTCGATGCGCCACAAATAGTGGTGCGCCTTCTCCTCCTCGGTGGGGACGCCAAACGAGTGGTGCTGAACGCCCTGAGGGTCGACGATTCCGACGACGTGGCGCACGATGCCGCCCTTGCCTGCGGTGTCCATTCCCTGAATGACGAGCAACACGGACCGTGTTCCTCCGGAGCGGCCCTCCGCAAAGAGCTGCTCTTGGAGGTCGGAGAGTTCTCGACCGCGCCGGTCCATCAGGTCCGTGGCGTCATCCTCATCGCCTGTGAACCCGGGGGTGGCCGCGCAGTCGAACTCCGCGATCGAGAAGCCCGCATTGACCCGCAGCGTATGCGTAGGAGAATCCCGCCACTCGCGATCCTTCTTGCCCATCAGTCCTCCGTCACTTCGGACACTGCCCTGTCGATGAATGCAGTCTCGATGAGTGCCGTCCCGATCGGCGCGACGCCCACGAGGGCGACCGCATCGGGGTGAAGCACAAAGCTCTCGCCGTCCGCCTCGACGATTCCGAGTGTGCTCAGCAACGGTCCGCGGAGGTGCATCGGCTCGTGCGAGAGGTTTGCGTGCACCGTGACGGGTCCCGTCATCGTGAGCTGCCTTGCCGATGCCTCAGAGACGGACACGGGGTGGCGCAGCCACGCGTCGGGATCCAGCGTCAGTGGGCGGGCGGACATCACTGCTTCACACCACGATTCGATGGCACGGTGAGCGGGGAGCGACTCTTCGCCTGAGGGGCGCAACTGCGAACGCACAAACGTTTTCGTGTCTTGAGGATCCGGCACGTCGACCTCGCCTCCGTACAGGTCTTCCCAACCGTGGCCCCCAAATTCGCTCATTCGACCGGCCGATACGGCGGAACCGAGAGGCTCGGCGTGGTCGGTGAAGAACAGGAAGGGCCGCGTCTCGCCGTACTCCTCACCCATGAAGAGCATCGGCGTGAAGGGGCTCAGCAGGATGAGAGCGAGCGAAGCCGCCTGAGCGCCGGGCGACAGCGTCGACGAGGGCCGGTCGCCAAGCGCACGGTTTCCCACTTGGTCGTGGTTTGACGCACACACAACGAATCGGCGCCTGTCGATGGAGGCGGGAACCGGTGCACCCCAGTTCTTGCCACGAAAGGTCGACAAACCGCCGTCGTGGACGAACACCTCTCGGTACGCCTTGTCGAGCGTCTCGATCGAGCCGAAGTCGATGTAGTAGCCGTGCCGTTCCCCCGTGAGGTACGTGTGGAGCGCGTGGTGCACGTCGTCGGCCCACTGGGCGGTCATTCCGAGACCCGGCGCGCCTGCCGCCGTGTGCTCGCCGACGGGGGTGATGGTTGCAGGCTCGTTGAGGTCGGACTCTGCGACGAGGGACAGCGGCCGGCCGAGACGTTCGGCAAGAGCCGACGCGCGCATTGACAGCTCCGCGAGGAGGTGCACGGGGGAGTCGTCGACGAGTGCATGGATCGCGTCGAGACGGAGCGCATCGATGTGGAAATCGGTGAACCAACGCAAGGCGTTTTCGATGATGAACTCACGCATTCCGTCGCAACCGGGCTGGTCGAGATTGACCGCCCATCCCCACGGCGTCTCGTGGGCGCTGGTGAAGTACGGCCCAAACTGCGCGAGGTAGTTTCCGTCGGGTCCCAAGTGGTTGTACACGACGTCGAGACACACGCCGATGCCCTCGGCGTGCGCCGCGTCGACGAAGCGCTGCAGGGCGGCGGGGCCGCCATACGCCTCGTGCACCGCGTAGAGCGCGACGCCGTCGTAGCCCCAGCCCCTGTTTCCGGGGAAGGCCGCGACGGGCATCAGTTCGATCATTTCGATTCCTCGACGCGCCAAGTCTCGTAACCGGTCGCTCGTGATGGCGTCGAGGGTGCCCTCGGAGGTGAACGCGCCGATGTGAAGCTCGTAGGTGACGGCGCCGCGGGCGTCACGCCCTGACCAGCCTCCATCGGTCCAGCCGAAACCTGTCGCGTCAAAGGTGCGAGAGAACGCGTGGACGCCGTGCGGCTGCCACGGGCTGCGCGGATCGGGGAAGGGGCCGCTGCCGTCGATTTCGAACGCGTAGTCGGTTCCCTGGGGCAGCGAGGGGCCGGTCCACCAGCCGTCGGCGGCGTGGAGCATCGGCGACCGAGCTTCGGAGCCGGCACCTGCGGCGCCCTCCCGAGACACGCACGTGACGGCCGAGGCCTCCGGCGCCCACACGGAGACCGGAGCCGTGGCCATCAGGTGCGCTCCAGGAGCGCCACGGGGAGCGTCTTGAGGAGCGCGGCAAGGGGAGTCGGCCCGCCGTGTGTCACGGTGCCGGTGAGCACATCGCGCCACTGCCCTTCGGGAAGCGTGACGGTGTGTTCCCCCCAGCCGCCAAGCCTCTGGAGTTCCATGCCCACCCGCGTGGCGACCGTGATGACCTCGGCCGAGTCTGCCTCGGTGCGAGCAAACACGAACGCGTGCCCCGATGACGAAGGCAGAGGCACGTACCCCGCGTACGTGCCAACGAAGGCACCCTGGTGGTCGCGGCGGGCCATGAGCGCGCGCGCGACGACGCGGTGCTTCTCTTCGGACAGCGTGCGAGTCTTTGACTTTCCTGCGACGAGTGCCAGCTGTTCGGCGAGGTGGTCGAAGTCGGCGGCGCGCCTATTGTCGGGATCAACGAGCAGCGGGCGCACCTCCTCGGTGCCTTGGTAGACATCGGGAATGCCAGGCATCGTGAGCTGGATGAGCTTTTGCGCCAGGATCGCTGTGCGGACGCCCTCCTCGGTAAGCGTGGTCCACTCCGCGACGAGAGCCTGGATCGCGGGGTCCGCGTGTGTGGTCTGGGCGAACCACAGCACCGCCGTCTCGTACGTCTCGTTGACGTCGGTCCAGGTCGTGTACGACTTGGCCTCGCGCATGGCCTTGATGAGGTAGCCCTCGAGACGGTCCCATTCCATGGGCTCGCCTTCGGGTGCGACCGTGCCGACGAGCGTCTGCCACCAGAGGTTCTCGGTCCGTCCGTCGAGCTCGCTTGGCCGCAATTCGGCCGATGCTGCGCGGGCACGCACCAGCCAGGCGTCCCATGCCTCCGGCGTCTCGCTCAAGACGCCAAGGCGAGCGCGCACATCTTCTGATCGCTTGATGTCGTGTGTGGTCAGCGTCGTCATGCCATGCGGGAAGGTGAGCTGTTGCTCGCTCGCCCACGCGTGGAACGCCGCCGGGGGGATCGCGAACCGTCCCGCGGGGGAGCCGACCTCGCACAGGGGCAAAAGGTGCGTCCAGCGGTAGTACGCGGTGTCCTCAACGCCCTTGGCCATGACCGCGCCGCATGCTTGCTGGAACCGCGTCACGAGTTCCATGCGCGCGGATTCGAGGGTCTTTCCCGCGGAGCCGACCTCGGCCCCCTTGAGGAGGTCGACCACGACGTCCAGGGTCTCGTGACGCTCGGGATCCAGGACGGCCTTGGCGCGCGCTGCCGCGGCGTCGATCGCCTCGAGAGACGTCGGATTAGGTAGTGTACCAGGAACGATGTACGCGCGATACCTGCCGAAGTTCACGAGCATGGATCTCAAGCAGTCATACAGCGCTTTCCAGGTGTGATCGCGCAGCCGCACGTCCGAACGGCAGACGTCGTGAGCGAGGGTCGCGAGTCGTCGGGACTCGGAAGACAAGGAGCCATGCACGATTTCGCGCTTCGCGGCATCGATGAGACCGGGAAGGGAGCCCATGGCGTCGCCCGTGAGTTGATAGAGCGTTCCGGCGAGGGGAGCGGCTCCCGAGGGGTCGCGCAACACGGCGCCGATGCGCCACGACGCGTCGTAGCCCGTCGTTCCCGCCGTCTTCCAAGACGTCGGCAGGTGCTCGTCGTCTTCGAGGATCTTCTCGACGACGAGCCACGCGCCGTGCGTCGCGTCGGAAAGTTTCGCAATGTAACCTGCGGGGTTCGCAAGCCCGTCCGGGTGGTCGATACGCAGCCCCTTCAGCGTGCCGTCATTGACCAGGTCGACGATCACGCGGTGCGTCGATTCGAACACGTCGTCGTTCTCGACCTGCACGGCGACAAGCGAACCGACGTCGAAGAAGCGCCGGTAGTTCAGCTCCTCATTGGCGACGCGCCAGTAGGCAAGCCGGTAGGGCTGGTCGACGACGAGGTCGGCCATCGGCAGGTTCTCCGAGCCCTCTCGCACGGGGAAGACATGCTCGTAGTACCTGAGGACGGGCACCGCCCCTTTGTCCTCGAAGCCGGGAACCACCATGTGGTCGAGCGTCAGTTCTTCGCGGGCGAGGATCGTGCCGATTCGGTCGCCAAGAACGGGCATGAGCACGCCGTCGTTGCTGGACCAGTCCACGTCGAACCAATGGGCGAAGGGGGAGGCCTTACCTAGAGCGAGCACAGACCACAACGCCTTGTTGTGATACGCGGGAGTCGGAACGGCCATGTGATTGGGCACCACGTCCGCGATGAGGCCGATGCCGTGCTCGCCTGCGGCCCAGGAAAGGTGACGGAGCCCGTCTTCGCCGCCGAGGACCGCGGCTACCTGTGAGTGGTCAACGACGTCGTAGAAGTGGGTCGAGCCCGGCGCCGCCGTGAGAATCGGGGATAGGTAGAGATGCGTGACTCCGAGCGCGTCAAAGTAATCAAGCCTCGCCTCAACGTCCGCGAAGGTGAAGTCCGCGGTGAGTTGGAGTCGATAGGTCGAGACCGGCACTGCAGCATCCGCGCGGTGTCCGAGTCTCTTGGTCCGTTCGTGGGTTGAGTCTGCCATTCGCCTTCTCTTCCGGTTCTTCCATCATGTCAGAAGAAGGTCACGGGCCCGTTTCGGGCTAAAGTGCGATTTCTGAGCGGAGGCTCGGCTGTGGAGCCGGGCTCGGAGAGGGCTGAACGCATGGCATCGACCGGCGTTGAACCGACAGGGGAGCGCCGCGACTACGCCCCCCAGCAGATGTTCTTCTCGACGACCGACCCGCGAGGGGTCATTGGCGCCGTGAATTCGACGTTTGTTGGGCTATCGCGATACAGCGAGCGTGAGCTGGTCGGCGCTCCGCACAACCTCATCCGCCATCCCGACATGCCGGGGGCGGTGTTCCACATCATGTGGGAGCGCTTGCGCGCGGGCAAGTCGATGATGGGATACGTCACGAACCTGGCCAAGGACGGCGCGCACTACCTCACGTTTTCGACGGTGACGCCAATGGACGGCGGGTTCATCTCCGTCAGAAGCGCCGTCACGCGGCCGGACTTGTGGGGGCCCGTTTCGCAGGCGTACGCCCAGACCCGCGAGATGGAAAACCGATGGCGCGCACAGGGACTGTCGAAGACCGAGTCGGCATCAAAGGGTGCCGTGGACCTCTCGGCCAGGCTCGCCGCCTTGGGGTTCGCAACCTACGACGATGTGATCCGCGTGCTGGTTCCGGCCGAGGTGGACGAGCGACGCAGGCTTGCGCCTTCTCACCCTCCGCGCACCGAGTTGGGCGAAATGCTCCACGAGGTCGTGCTGGCGATCAGCACCCTCGACCGCGAGTTGGCGGCGCAGCGAACGCGGTATGACGATGCGACGGCGGTGGCCGGAAGGCTCGACAACGCGAACACCGAATTCACCGTCACCCTCGCGGGTTTGGAGGCCGCGGCGGCCGCGGCGGCCAATGCGGCGGCGACCGTTGCGACGGAGGCGCCCGCAGCCTCGAAGACCGCTCAAGCGGCGCTTTCCCTGGCGGTGACGGCGCGCAATGACCTGAGCCCCCTCTCCCAACTCCTTGCGGACGTGCGTGAGAGCGTGCTCGACCTGCGCGCCAGCCTTGCGCTGTCGGTCCTGCACAACGACATGGCGATGGTCTTCGCGAGCGAGCTGGCGTCAGGGGCCTCCGTGGGTGACCCCGAGGGCACGGTGTTGCTCTTGGGTGCGACGGTCGCGGCATCGGTGCGCGAGGGCGAGCGGCAGAGCCGCCATGTGCGAGAGGAACTCGAGCAGGTGGTGGCGGCGATTGGCGAGGCCTACAAAGCGTTGCAGGCGTTCCAACGGATGCTGACCAATTGGCGGCAGGTGGTGGTGCGATCCGGCGTGTCGCACCGTCTTGGGGCGCTCGTAGATCCGATCGACAGTCGGCTTTCTGCAGGACTGCGCGAGATGCAGGACCTCGACGACCTTGCGCAGCGCTGCGCCGCCCTGGCACAGACGCTCGATTCCGATGCGCTACTCAATGCCGCAGAGAGACTTGTCGTGGCGGCACGAAGGCTGTAGCAGACCGCTGGCGAAACGCCCGTTTCGCATGCATGCGCGCGAGGGTGAGAGTCTGGTCCCGTGGCCACTGTCTTGCTCATCGGAGCCTTGCTCGCCGGAATAGTCGTTCTCACGCCCCTCGCGGACAAATGGCGCGTACCCTTGCCGATCCTGTTGACCCTCTTCGGGCTGGCAATGCCGTTCGTTCCAGGAGTCCCTTCGATCGCGATCGAGCCGGAACTCATCCTGCCGCTGGTCCTTCCGCCGCTCTTGTTCGCCGCGACTCAGAAGGCGAGCGCGCGCGAGTTCAAGGAAAACGCAAGGCCCATCGTGGTCCTCGCGGTGGGGCTCACCGTCGCGAGCGCGGCCGCGACCGCGGTTGTCGCACACTGGTTGGGCATGGATTGGGGCCCCGCATTCGTCTTGGGGGCGATCGTCGCGCCTCCGGACCCCGTCGCGGCGACGGCCGTGGCGCGTCGCTTGCGGCTTCCGGGACGACTCGTCACCATCCTCGAGGGCGAGGGGATGTTCAACGACGCGACCGCGCTCGTGATGTACAAGGTCGCGCTCGGCGCAGTGGTTGCGGGGGGGTTCTCGTCGGGGGGACTGGGCAAGAGCCTCGGGCTCGCCCTCTTCGTCGGCGTCGGTATCGGCTTCGCCGCGGGGTGGCTCACCAACTTCGCGTTGGCCAAGCTGCACCTTGCGGCCCCAGAAACGACTGTGACCCTCGCCGTGCCCTTTGTGGTCTACGTGGTGACCGACCACCTTCAAGGGTCGGGAGTGCTCGCGGTCTTGGTCCTGGGCCTGTTCTTGCGCAGCCACAGCCACACCGCGATTACTTCGGGCGGTTGGCTGCTTGGCAGGGCGGTGTGGGAGTACGCCGACTACCTGATCACCAGCTTGGTCTTCGTCTTCATCGGTTTTGAACTCACCGATGTTCTGGAGTCGGAGCCTCTTGATCGCGCGACCGTGAAGCTCGCCATCGCGGTGGTGGCATTGCTCATCGTGTTGCGGTTTGCGTGGCTGTTCGCTGTCGTGTGGATTGGCAGGGCGCGACGAGTCTTCCGGAGGACGGAGGCGACTCCCGTTGGTCACAAGGAGACGCTGGTGACCGCGTGGGCGGGTATGAGGGGGGTGGTGACTGTTGCCACGGCGCTCGCATTGCCTGCCACGATCCCTGGGGTCTCCGCCTTCCCCGCGCGACACACCATTGTTTTTGTTGGGCTGACGACGGTGCTCGCTACCTTGGTGGTCCAGGGCCTCACCCTCGCGCCGCTTGTGAGGCGCCTGGGCGTGGGTGGGGAGTCCCACGTGAGCCGTGAGGTGACCAGGTTGCGGCGGAAGGCTTTCGAGGCCGCTCTGGCCCGCCTGCGCAAGGACGATGACGAGGTGTCCGACAGGGTGCGCGGCGCGGTGGTGCTCCAATACGAGGGATATCTCGCCGCACACGATGCTCTCTACGCGGCACGACACGGGGCGAGCGATGTGGACGACGACACGGGAGATGAGCGTGCAGTGGCCGACCTTTTGAGGGTCGCCGCCGAGGTGGAGCGCGAGGTGGCGATCGAGGCGCGGCGCACCGGACGCGTGAGCCCGGAGGCCGCCGATGAGGTGTTATCGGAGATCGAATCGCGTGCAGTGAGGGACTCGGACTGACGTCGCTTGCCACCTGACGTCCGGGTTGAAGGTGCGCGGCACATTCGGCGAGGTGCGGGTAGCCTGGGCCTTTGGTCCGGGGCTCCGGACCCTCGAACGAAGGATGGGTCGTGGCCGCCAAGGATCCGTTGGACGAGGAGCTCGCGCTCCGCCGTGTTGCAGACGGGGAGCACCGTTGGCCTCCCGCTCTGGCGGTCGCGGTCGCCGCGGTGACCTATGCACTGTTACCACAGACGCTGCTTCTCGGGCCGCGCTTGGTGATTCCGGCGCTCGAGCTCCTTCTTCTGGCCGCGCTTGTCGCCGCCAACCCGTGGCGGATGGTGCGTCGGACCCGCTGGTCACGATGGGCGTCGGTGGTTCTCGCCGCCGTCGTGATCCTCGCCAATCTGTTCTCTCTCGGCCTGCTCGTCGCGAGCCTTGGTTCGCCAGACGCTCCGCCGACCGCGCTGCTTGTCGGGGGGCTGCAGGTGTGGCTGACGAACGTCATCGGGTTTGCACTCCTCGCGTGGGAGATCGACCGGGGAGGGCCAGTCGCACGAAGAACCGAGCGCCGCGACCGTATGCCGCCCGCTGATTGGCGCTTCTCCCAGGACGAGAACGCCGACGCTGCCCCGGAGGTTGCGATCGGCGCCAGTGTGCCCAGCGGGTGGGTGCCTACCTTCGTTGACTACCTCTACATGTCCCTGACGAACTCGAGCGCCTTCAGCCCGACTGACACGATGCCGCTGTCCTCAAGGGCCAAGGTTCTCATGGGCCTACAGGCGACCGCTGCACTCCTGACTTCATTACTCGTCATCGCCAGGGCTGTCGGCTCCCTCGGCGGAGGCGGCTGACGCAGAGGCCCCACCCCGAGGTTGGCGGGGCGTTGGGGCTTGGTGAGCGACGTTAGGAGCGGACCGTCCTCGACGCCGCCGAGCACGGTGCTAGGTTGAATTTGCAGTTGTGTACGTCGCACCGCGGGCGTGCCCGCGAGAGGAGTTATCGTGGAAACCCGAGTGTTTGGCACGACCGGTATCGAGGTCAGCGAGGTCGGACTTGGAGCCTGGCAGCTCGTCCGATCGTCGCAATGGCCTGACGGCCCTGACGAGGACGAGGCCGTCCGCCTGGTCCACGCGGCGCTCGACGCTGGCGTCACCTTTATCGACACCGCCCCGGGGTATGGCGAGGGTCGCAGCGAGACGGCCCTCGGCGCAGCCCTGCAGGGCGGACGACGCGACGGCGTCGTGCTCTGCACCAAGTTCGGGCATCGCGCCGATGGCATCAGCGATTGGGACCCGAGCAGCATCGAGGATTCGGTTCTGGCCAGCGCCGGGCGCATGGGCACCGACCACCTGGACATCGTCTTGCTGCACTCGCCGCCGTCAGAGGTCCTCGATGGGACCCTGAGCGAGCACTACGACGTGCTCGAGGAGCTCAAGCAGCGCGGGATCATCCGGGCCTATGGGGCCTCGGTGGACTGGAGCGCCGACATCGACACTGTGCTGCAAACCAGTGCGAGCCAGGCCCTGGAGGTGCGGATGTCCGTTCTGTTCCAGGAGACGTGGCCAGGTGTCGAGCGCGCCGGCGAACGGGGCGTCGGCACGATCATTAAGGTCCCGCTGGAGTCCGGTTGGCTCTCGGGCAGGTACACCGCCGAGACGGTGTTTAGCGGGGTCCGCTCGCGTTGGTCCCGCGAGGACGTCGCGCTGCGGGCCGGCCTCGTCGACAAGTTCCGCTCGCTTCTGCCCGAGGGGGTCTCTGTGCCGCAGGGCGCGCTGCGCTTCCTCCTGGCGAATGACAGCGTCTCCACGGTGATCCCTGGGGCCCGGACCGTGGAGTTGCTGCACGACTCGATAGCCGCCGCGTCCGAGACGCTGCCGGAGGAGACCGTCGCGGCGATCCGCAGCTTCTCGGCGGACATTGTTGTGGATGGCCCGCTCGACTGGTGACGACGGGGCTCGGTATTCTCGCCCCGGAGGCTATCCGGTGAATCTTCGACCGGTTCGCCCAGGCAGGTGAACCGCGCGAGGCGCTGAAGATGCCTCCGCTGACGCCGCGCACCCGCTTGCGTCGCAACGGCAGAAGGGCCGCTCCGGACGGTGTCCGAAACGGCCTCTGAAATTCAGAACTACTGGTGGGCGATACTGGGATCGAACCAGTGACCTCTTCCGTGTCAGGGAAGCGCGCTACCGCTGCGCCAATCGCCCGAGACGAGCTCGGGTACTGCTTGATACGAGGTGGAGACGGGATTCGAACCCGTGTGGACGGCTTTGCAGGCCGCTGCCTCGCCTCTCGGCCACTCCACCGCTGTGATCGCCGGCGCCGAAAAGGTGCCGGCCCACCGAGCGGACGACGGGATTCGAACCCGCGACCCTCACCTTGGCAAGGTGATGCTCTACCAACTGAGCCACGTCCGCATGGTCCGAAACCTGGGGTCCGGACCGAGTGACAACGTTAGCCGATGGGAGCCGTCAACACCAATTCATCGTGCCCGGCGCGTTGCAGGGTGAACGACTAGCGTGTGCGCATGACCTGGAACGATGATCCCCGCAGGCGTGGAAGCGCGGCGTTCAGGGGAGTGCGCGCGTCGAGGCCTGTCGAATACGTCGATGCCGCGGCGCACCCCGAACGCCTGGCGGCGGGTGGCTTCTGGGTGGTGGTGGCCACGTTTGAGGGCCGGATCGACGCCTGGCGGTTCGCCGAGGTCGAACGCGGCCCGGGCGTGCGGGAGCCCAGGGAGGCCGCGCGGCAATGGCAAGGCCCGGCGCGCTCCGCGTGGGACACGTCCTTGGACGAGGCGCGCTACATGGAGGGGGTCGATGCGATCAGGGCGGACATTCGCGACGGCGACGTGTACCAGGTCAACCTGTGCAGGGTGATGAGCGCGCCGCTGCCGTCGGCTTCCCCAGGGCCCGACGCCGTCGCGCTGTCCCACGTCTTGTCGAAAGGCAACCCGGCTAGACATGCGGCACGCATCGTCATCCCTGAGTCGGGCTCGATGCCTGGCGCCTGGATCGTCTCGGCGTCCCCTGAGTTGTTTCTCAGGGTCGACGGGGGTGTTGTCTCGTCGTCGCCCATCAAGGGGACGGCCGCGCTTGGGGTGCCGATGCTCCCCAAGGACGAGGCCGAAAACGTCATGATCACGGACCTAATTCGCAACGACCTCTCGCACGTCGCGGCGCCCGGAAGCGTCTGTGTGCCCGAGTTGCTGGGTGTGCATCAGCACCCGGGCCTCTCCCACCTCCAGTCGACCGTCAGCGCCCGACTGGCGCCCTCCTTCGACTGGACCGAGAGGATGTGGGGCGCGCTCTTCGACGGCACGTTCCCGCCGGGCTCGGTGAGCGGGGCGCCCAAGGCATCGGCGCTGCGGATCATCGCGAGGGAGGAGCCAGTGGCGAGAGGACCGTATTGCGGCGCGATCGGCTGGATCGACGCCGATTTGCGGATCGCGGAACTCGCCGTCGGTATTCGCACCTTCTGGTGGAAAGACGATGCTGGAGGTACCTTTCGCTTTGGTACCGGCGCGGGTATCACCTGGGGATCTGAGCCCGCGGCCGAGTGGGAAGAGACGGGGCTTAAGGCGCGGCGGTTGATCGGCCTGGCTTCGACAGACACAATGGGCACATGAGTGCCGTCCTGTGGGTAGATGGAGCCTTGCACGCCGTCAATGAGCCGGTCATCTTGGCCGGTAATCACGGCTTCACCGTGGGGGATGGGGTGTTTGAGACCCTGGCGGTGCGCAAGGGCCAAGCCTTCGCTCTGACGCGCCATCTGGTCCGCCTTCAGTACTCGCTCGACCGCATGGGAATGCGCTCGGTCGACATGGCGGTCGTCAGGGAAGGCGTGCGGCAAGTGGTCGCGACGAGCCCTGCCGACGTGGTGAGGTTGCGCATCACGGTCGTTTCCGGGCCGGGACCGATGAGCTCCGTGCGGGGCACAGGCGCGCCCAACGTCGTGATTTGGGGAGGTCCGGGCGCCGTGCCAAGCGCGTGCAGGGCCACGAGGGTTCCATGGAAGCGCAACGAGCGGTCGGCGATCGCGGGTGTCAAGTCCACCTCCTACGCCGAGAACGTGGTCATGGCGCAGTTTGCGGCGGGCAAGGGAGCCGACGAGGCGATCATGTCCAACACGTACGGCTACCTGTGTGAGGGCACCGGATCGAACATCTTTATCGAGCGGCGAGGGGAAATCCTGACCCCGCCACTGTCTTCGGGCTGTCTCGCGGGCATTACTCGAGGTCTTGCGCTTGAGTGGGGGGCGGGCACGGGAATGCCCGTGCGGGTCGCGGCGCCCGGCGAGTTGGAGATGTCGGTGCTTGACGAGGTGGTGCGTGGCACCGCCTTTGCCGCGGTCACGTCATCGACCCGTGGGGTCCAGCCGATCGTGTGGCTCGACGGCGTCGACGTCGCCACGGGGCCGCTGCTCACCAAGCTGTCCGACGTGTACGAACTCCACGCCGATATTGAATCCGATCCCGCGCCCGCGCGGACCAGGGACGCGACGTAGCGCAGGGGGTTGCCGGACCGGCTACTATGGAGTCCGCTTAGGGGCGATTGGCGCAGGGGTAGCGCGCTTCCTTCACACGGAAGAGGTCACTGGTTCGATCCCAGTATCGCCCACCAGGAAAAGCCCTGGTCTTCCCTCTGGCGGGGGGATGCTGGGGAGTTCGTCATCTGTGAGGATGTGCACGGTCTCCCACGCAAGTGTCAGGATTGGCCCATGAGCACTCCAGTCGCCTCGCAAGGGCCCTCGGTGCGTGCGCGCATCCTGGTGGTGGAGGACGAAGAGTCGCTCGGCCGATTGATCGCCTCGTACCTGTCGCGCGATGGTTACGACACGGACGTGGTGCGCGATGGTCGTGAGGCGATAGCGTTCGCGCGGGCCAATCCGCCCGATGTCGTGGTCTTGGACCTCGGCTTGCCTGGCGCAGATGGCATCGAGGTGTGCCGAACACTCCGGACCTTCAGCGATTGCTACGTGATCATCCTGACCGCGCGGGTCGAGGAGGTCGACCGCTTGATCGGGTTGTCGGTCGGTGCAGACGACTATCTGACCAAACCGTTCAGTCCTCGCGAACTTGTGGCGCGGGTGGGTGTGATGTTGCGGCGCCCAAGGAGTTTTGTGGGTGGCGTGGCCGATCCGGAACCGACCGAGTTGCTCACCGTCGGCGAACTCACGATGAACCTCACTGCCAGAGAGGTCCGCGTCGCGGGCCGAGTCGTTGACCTCACACGCACGGAATTCGATGTGCTCGCGGTATTGGTGCGGCACCCGCGCAGGGCCTTCTCGCGGGACCAGCTCACCGAGCAGGTATGGGGCTCCGGTTGGTTCGGGGACCCGCACCTTGTCGACGTTCACCTGGGACATGTGCGTCGAAAGCTCGGCGACGACACGGCCGCACCCCTGTATGTGCAAACCGTGCGCGGATACGGCTACCGGCTTGGTCCGGGCACGTGAGGCGGTGGATGGCGCCGGTGGATCGCACTGATCTGGCCACTCGCCTGATATTGGCTATCGCGGTCGTGGTCGTCGTGGGAGCGGCTACCGCCTGGGCCGTCGGCGCGACCATAGGTCCTAGCCTTTTCCATGAGCATCTTCTCCGCGCCGTGGAAACCGGCGAAAGCCCGACGAACCATGCCGAGCGTGCTTATGGCACGGCATCGGCCATCGCGCTTTCGATCGCTCTGCTCACGGCCTTGATCGCATCGGCGGGCGTCAGCGTCCTCATTGCGCGCCGGATTCGACGGTCGCTCGCCCCGTTCGCGCAGGCCGCCCATCGCGTCGCCACAGGCGAACGCAACGTCACCGTCGTCGCTCCCGGAATCGGGCCAGAATTTGATCGGGTTGCGGAAGCCTTCACCGCCATGGCAACTGAATTGGCGCACGTCGAGGACACTCGCACACGAATGCTCGCCGACCTTGCTCACGAGATGCGCACACCGCTCGCCGTGCTCGCCGCCTACCTCGAGGCGGTAGAGGATGGCGTGGAGCGTCTCGACGAGCCGACGGTTCGGACGATGCAGGCCCAGGTGGATCGACTCGCGCGGCTTTCCGCCGATGTGGCCCTCGTGACCTCGGCGGAGGAGGGCCGGCTGTCCCTTCACCGGCGCCCCATCGACATCGACACGGTAGTGCGGGGGGCGGTTGCCCAAGCGTCCGACCGCCTTGCCGAGTGTGGGCTTACGCTTGAACTGACCAGCGAGCCAGGCCTCATGGTGAACGCAGACCCAGACCGGATTGGTCAGGTTCTCACCAATCTGCTCCAGAACGCTCGACAGCACACTCCCTCGGGTGGCGTCGTACAGGTTGACGTGATTGCGGAAGCCGCATCCGTGCGCGTGAGCGTGCAGGACTCAGGCGAGGGCATCGCGGCACGAGACCTCCCTCGAGTCTTCGACAGGTTCTTCCGTGTCGACGTCGCGCGGGACCGTGCTCACGGAGGTTCGGGGATCGGGCTGTCGATCGCCATGGCCATTGCCATCGCTCACGACGGCACGCTCGTCGCAACGAGCGATGGCCCTTCGACGGGCGCCACGTTTAGCCTCACCCTGCCGCGACTGTCGAGAGACCTCGACTCCACTGGAGTCACCAAGGAGTGACCTCCGGGACGGGGCACATGCCGCGTTCTTCATCAAAACTTCGTGAAACACCTACGAAAATCCCCATGTCTTGCGTCGATGCTTGAACTTAACGACGAGAGAAAGGGCACCATCATGATGGGTTCATACGGCGGAGGCATGACAGGCTTCGCGTGGATGGGCATGGGCCTGTTCTGGTTGGCTTTGCTCGGATTGATCGTCTGGCTCGTGGTTCGGCTATTCCCTGGAAAGCCACGCGAAGCGAAGCCCGCGAGCGCATCACCGACGGCGCTCGCTGCGCCATCTGTAGCGGCGCCCGCACTGGCGATCCTCGACGAGCGCCTGGCCAATGGCGAGATCGACCTCGACAAATATCGCACCATCCGCGCCGCCCTCATCGAAAATCGCGAAGGCGATCGATGACCGGCCTGACGCGCAGATGGGCTTTCGCGGGGCTGTTTGCGGCCGTTGCCGTGCTGCTGGCCTCGGTCGCCGTGACAGTTCACCTGTCGACGCGCGAGCAAGGCTCATACGGCTGGCGCGGATACCACCAATACGCGACTGCCCCACGTGGCCCGTCTGCGGGCATCACGGGGACCGTCGTCGACGTGGTGGCGATGGACATGGGTGGCCGTCGAATGATGGGGTCTTCCGGGGGGATGATGGACGGCACGATGCGCCTCGTCTCCGACCGCGTCGACGCCCCAGCGGGCTCCCTGACTCTCCGGCTGTACAACGCAGGCACGATCAAGCACGAACTTGTGGTGCTGCCACTGGCGGACGGTCAACAGGTCGGTGGCCGCTCCGTGGGAGCCGACGGAGGTGTCAGCGAATCGGACAGCCTCGGCGAGGCGTCAAAGACCGGCGGCGAGGGCCCAGGTGACGGCATCGAGCCGGGCGCGACAGGTTGGGTGACCTTGGATCTTCCTGCCGGCCGCTACGAGATCGTCTGCAACATCGAGAATCACTACGCGGCGGGTATGTACGCGTTGCTCGTGGTCGGCTAACTCGGCGCCCCGTGCTTGGCCCCAAGAATCGCCGGTCTCAATCAAGCGCCTCGACGCGCTAGAACGCAAAGGAAACACCATGGTCCAGACCCCCGCATCCGAAAAGAGCGCGAGCGTCGCCGCACGCATGCGCGCCGAACAAAACGCCCGTGAGCTGCGCCGCCGTGTGCTTATCACCGCGGCGATCGTCGTCACCGTGCTCGCCCTCATTGCTGTGGTGTGGGGTGTTCTTGCAGCCGAAAGCAAGAGCGTCGCCTCCAACGAACAGGCGGCAGGCGTGCCGATTGTCGGCGTGAGCGACATGCCGGGTCTCACCGCCGAGCACGTCACCGCGCTCCCTGAGCCGGCACCATCGACGTCTGCAGGCACTGTGCTTCCGCCGGCGGGCGGGCCTCACGATCCCGAATTGCAAAACTGCGGGGTATACAGCGACCCCGTCGAGACGGCGAAGGCGGTGCATTCACTGGAACACGGCGCGGTGTGGATCGCCTATCGGTCGGGGCTTGATCAGCAGCAGGTCGATGTGCTCCAGACCGTCACTCGCGAGCGCGAGTACACGCTGCTGAGCCCAATCGACGCGTTGGCCGCCCCCGTGGTGCTGACTGCCTGGGGGGTACAACTTGAGCTTGACGACCCGTCGGATCCCCGCGTGGAGCAGTTTCTCAACACGTACGTTCAGGGCGAGCAGACCCCCGAGCCGGGTGCGCCTTGCAGTGGCAGCGTGGGCACCCCTGAATGAGAGAAGGGTTCACGTGGTGAGCCGATTGCCGTCCTTGTCGGTTCGCTCGTGGACACGGGAGCGTCGGGTTCGACGATGACGCGCGGGGCGCGCCTTGACGCCCGTCAGGACGCGTCGTCAGGACCCGTCGACAGGACCCAGAGCGGTCGCGCTTGCGGGATATCCCGCATGCGCGGGCTCTTTGAGCTCGACGAAGAACACATCCGTGTCCGTCTCGCCGATGTTGTGACCCGCGTGGGATTGCGCGGCCATCCACATCGCCTTGCCTGCAGGCAACTCCACCTCTGCGGTGCGTTCGCCTTGGATGAGTTCCCTGCGAAAGCTGCTTGCCGTGATCATGACCGAATCGGGATGATCGTGGGGGAGCGTCAGGGTGCCGGGCACATCGTGATACTTGAGCACCCTCACCCTCTCGTTCTCGAAGATGACGGAGTAGTGGTCTGGGTTCGTTTCAACTGGATCTGGGGTCATGGCACGAAAATACTCGCGAATCTGCTTTTGCGCTGGGCGGCGAGTACCCGGCAAGCGAAAGTCCTCGCCCGAGGCACGGGCGAGCTACGGTGGCGACATGGCCACCGCTTCGCTGGACGTCCTTGATTGGCGCCGACGCGTCGCGAGCATCTACGGGGATGTGCGGGCGGACCCGGATGCCGCGCACGCGCATCGCGCGTGGGTGGACGCGCGCCGTGAACTCCTGACCACGCACCCCGCCTCGCCCGTTCCAGCCGCCGAGCGCGCCGCGTTCGGGGGCGGCCGCGCCGCCCCGTACAACCCAGCGTTCCGTTTCGTGGTCGCCGTCGACACGGAGGTTGAGCCAGAGCGGCGCGAGGTTCAGACGGGGACCGACGGTGTCGTTCCTTTTACGCGCATCGGCAAGGTGCGCCTCGACGGGCTTGGTTCGCTCGACGTGTGGTGGCTTGACTCCTACGGAGGGGGCATCTTCGTCCCGCTCCACGACGCCACGAGTAGGGTGACCACCTACGGGGCAGGTCGATACGTTTTGGACACGACGAAGGGTGCGGACCTCGGTGGTGGCGCGGAGGGTCTCGTGGTGGACCTCAACTTCGCCTATCAGCCCTCGTGCGCCTATGACGAGGCGTGGGCCTGCCCGTTGCCGGGAGTGGGAAACCGCCTTGCCGCCGAGGTCCCGGTGGGGGAGATGTACGTCGAACGGGGCTGAGCGCTGTGTGCGCGGGTCGCTAAGCCGATAGCGCGGCGTCGACGATTCCGCGCGCGGTGTCGCGAGCGGCCAGGGCGGTGAGGGGGTCGGCGTCCAAGGCGCCGGCCGCGAGCCCGCCGTCGAGGAGAAGTGTCAGGGACCGCGCAAGGGCGGCGGGGTCGGGTGCGCCCGCGCGGGTCGCCACGTCGGTAATCCAGGCGCGCACGGCGTGCTTGTGGGCAATCGTGCGCACGTGCGCGGGGCTTCCAGGCGTGGACTCGGCGGCGGTGTTGATGAATCCGCAACCGCGGTAGCCATCGCGCTCGCATGCGCTTGTCAAGGCGTCGAATAGTCCGACGAGTTGGTCGGCTGGGTCTAAGCCCGCGGCAGCCGCGGCGGCATGCAGCTGACCGGTCCAAGCCTTGTCCACGGCGTCGAGGTAGGCAAGTACAAGGTCGTCCTTTGAGGGGAAGTGCTTGTAGAAGGTGGCTTTTGCTACGCCGGACTTCGCGATCAGGGTGTCCACTCCGACCGCTCGCACCCCTTGCGCGTAGAAGAGTCGGTTCGCAGTGTCGAGTATCCGGTTGCGCGCCTCACTGGGCCGCGCTGTGGGCGCCGACTCGGTTGCATCGTCGAGCACTTTTGCCACACTCCTTCGCCTGGGCCGGGCGGGGATATCGGTCGTTGACATAGACAGACCGGTCTGTTAACTTCTCACCACCGAGATAGACAAACCTGTCTGCTTGGTGAACTTACCAGATTGAGGAGCCGCGATGAGGATTGCTGTGTTTGGAACCGGATCCGTGGGACGGACCGTCGCGCACGCGCTTGGAGAGTTGGGCCACGACGTCGTGGTGGGTACCCGCGATGTGGAGGCCACGTTGGCGCGGACCGAGCCGGAATCGTCCAGCAACCCGCCCTTCACGGCGTGGCACCACAACCACCCGGCGATCAAGGTCGAGGCGTACTCCGAGGCCGCGGCGGATGCGGACCTCGTGGTCAACGCCACGAGCGGTTCCGGGTCGCTGTCGGCGTTGAAAGCGGCAGGGGCCGACAACCTTGCGGACACGGTGCTCCTTGACATCGCAAACCCACTTGAATCCTCGGAGGGGATGCCGCCATCGCTTTTCGTGTTGAACACCGACTCGCTCGGAGAACAGATTCAGCGAGCGTTCCCCGCGACCAAGGTCGTCAAGGCACTGAACACCATGAGCGCTCACCTGATGGTCGACCCACGCCAACTGGGTGATGGGCATCACACCTCGTTCGTGTCCGGCAACGACGACGCGGCAAAGCGGGTCGTCATCGAATTGCTCTCCACCCTGGGTCACCGCGACGTGATCGACCTGGGCGACATCACCACCGCACGTGGCACCGAGATGTACCTTCCCCTGTGGTTGCGCCTTTGGGGGGCCCTGGGCACCCCGACGTTTTCCATCAAGGTGGTTCGCTGAACCCGGCGCCTGCGGCGCGTGGTTTGTCACATGACGCGGGCAATGCCGGAACGGGCCGCCGCGGCCACACGTTCTACTGGATGCAATTCCTCTCCAGAAAGGAACATTCCCATGGACATGAAGGACATGCAGAACAAGGCAAAGGACGCCGTGCCGGACGACGAGCAGATCGATAAGGTCGCTGACAAAGTTCAGGAGCACACCGGTCATGACGCGGCCATCAAGGTCGCCAAGGCCGAGCAGTGGGCCAAGGACCACAACAACGACTGACAAGCTTCGAGCGGACTCTGCGCCGTCTCCTTGTACGAGGGGGCGGCGCGTTTTCGTCAGTGTTGCCGAGTGCGGCGACGATGCCGCGGGCGGCGCCCGTGATGCGGCCGGCTTGGCGCGATGCGCAGGCAAACGCGCTGAGATCCCCGCGAGTAGAGTCGTTTGTAAAGGTGTCAGTCATCGAGGGAGCGCGAGAGAGTCATGTCCACTGCGAAGAACACGATGGATGGATTGGCTTTGAAGGTGGAGCGCACATCGGGCGCGCTTTCGGACGCGAAGCAGGCGGCTGCGGAGGCACGTGATCTGGCCGCGACTCTCGGCAACGACGCCAAGAAGGCGCGACGCCTTGCAGCCAAGGCGAAGCGTGATGCCAAGAAGGCCAAGGCCGCCGTGAAGAAGGCAGAGCCCGCCGTGAAGAAGGCGGAGTCCAAGCTCAAGGAGCGGGCCGCCCGCGAGGCCAAGAAGTTACGTGCGGACGCGAAGTCCCGTGCACGCGGTGCCACGGACGACGTTGCCGTGGCGGCGCAGCCCGAAGGTGTCGAGGACGTCCAGCCGGAGGGCGAGCTCGTGCAGGACGAGCATGCCGAGGACTTCCAGCCGGAGGGCGAGCCCGAGCAGCCCGACCAGCCCCAGAATTTCGAGGACGTCCAGCCGGAGGCCGAGCCCGAGCAGCCCGAAGGTGCCGAGGACTTCCAGCCGGAGGCCGAGCCCGAGCAGCCCGACCAGCCCCAGAATTTCGAGGACGTCCAGCCGGCAGGCGAGCCCGTGCAGGACGAGTATGCCGAGGACGTCCTGCCGGAAGGCGAGCCCGTGCAGGACGAGCAACGGGGCGACGCGCTTTAGCGCCTTGCCGCGACCATGCACGGTGATGCACGCGATGGCGCGGACCGTTCGTCACCGACGTCTGCGCATACCGTGCTAGTTTGCCAATTGGCTCACGTCTTTGTGGCCAGCGACTATCAGGCAGCGCGCCTTTTCCGAACACCCCACGTCCGACCCTGGCAACCAAGGTCGGGTGGATGCACAAGCGCCGCCTCATGGCCTGGCGCCGCTTAGCGGGAGCGTCTCTATCCCACCCAAGGTCTCGCCCAGGGGTGCGGTTCACGCACCATCATCCCAAGGAGTTCACAAGACATGGCAAAGACCAGCAATAATCGACTGCTCGGCATTATTGGCGGCGTCCTGATCGCCCTCGCGGCACTCATGACAGGTACGGGGTTCGCCCTTTCGACCGATGGCCTTAGCCATGCCTACAGCCTCGTCCTCTTTGCCGCTGGCGTCGGGCTCGTCGTCTTCCTGCTGGTAGGGAAGCTCAACTGGGCTGTGTACGCCGTGATCGCGGCGGCGACAATCGCCCTCATCGAGTTGCTCGGCCTCGTCATGGATGGCGCGTCCTTCACCCTGCGGCTCGTCATCCTCGTCGTCGGAGTGATCCTTGGGTTGCTCGCGACCACGTGGCACCACCGGCGCTAGCCGTACGTCCCGCGGGCGCCGGCGCACCAACGCGGAGATTGCGGCAACGGGCCTCACCTTCGGGTGGGGCCCGTTGCCGTGCCACAGGCGCCCAACGCGACGACGGCGCAGACCGCAACGCCCGGCGCGGGTGACTGCTTCGACACGTCGCGATAGCGCTCGCGTCGCCCCTGGGTATCAACGACGCGCCCCGACTGTCGGTAGCATCATGGGGGGCAAGAGCGAATCCCGTGAGTGAATTCAAGGAGCAGACGTGGCGAGCATCAGCGTGACCGTGGATGGCGACGAGCGAGAGCTCGACGCGGGCACGACGGGCGCCGACCTGTTTGGAGACAGGCGCGACGTGATCGTCGTCAGGGTCGACGGACAGCTCCGGGACCTTGCTGCACCTATCCCGGCCGGATCGACCGTCGCGGCAGTGCTCATCTCCGAACCCGACGGGCTCAACGTGTTGCGCCACTCGGCCACCCACGTCATGGCCCAGGCCGTTCAGCAGTTGTGGCCTGAGGCCACGTTGGGCGTTGGCCCCTTCATCACCGATGGCTTCTATTACGACTTTGACGTCGCGCAGCCCTTCACCCCTGAGGACCTCAAGACCATCGAGAAGACGATGCAGCGCATCGTCAAGGATGGGCAGACGTTCCGCCGCCGCGTGGTGACTCAGGACGAGGCGCTCGCCGAGCTTGCCAACGAGCCGTACAAGTGCCAGTTGCTGAACCGAGCAGTGGGCGTCGACGGCGCCGAGGGCGTGTCCGTCGAGGTGGGCGCGGGCGAGACCACGATCTACGACAACCTCAACCGCCAGGGCGACGTGGTCTGGAAGGACCTGTGCCGCGGCCCTCACGCACCCTCGACCAAGGTGCTCCAGAACGGCTGGAGCCTCATGCGTTCCGCCGCCGCGTACTGGCTCGGCAGCGAGAAGAACCCTCAACTGCAACGCATCTACGGCACCGCCTGGCCCACCAAGGACGAGCTCACGGCGTACAAGGACCGTCTCGCGGAGGCCGAGCGAAGGGACCACCGCAAGCTGGGCCTCGACATGGACCTGTTCTCGTTCCCCGAAGAGATTGGCTCAGGGCTTGCCGTCTTCCACCCCAAGGGCGGGATCATCCGCATGGAGATGGAGGAGTACTCGCGCAAGCGGCACATTGAAGAGGGATACGAGTTCGTCTACACGCCGCACGCGACGAAGTCGAGCCTCTTCAAGCTGTCCGGGCACCTCGACTGGTACGCGGACGGCATGTACCCGCCCATGCACCTCGACGAGGAGCGCGACGCAGAAGGCAACATCACGAAGCAGGGCCAGGACTACTACCTGAAGCCCATGAATTGCCCCATGCACAACCTCATCTTCCGGTCGCGAGGCCGCTCGTACCGCGAGCTTCCGCTACGCCTTTTCGAGTTCGGCACCGTGTACCGCTACGAAAAGTCGGGCGTTGTTCACGGCCTCACGAGAGCCCGCGGCTTCACCCAGGACGACGCCCACATCTACTGCACGCGCGAGCAGATGAAGTCGGAACTGACCACGACGCTGAAATTTGTGCTCGGATTGCTGAAGGACTACGGCCTGACCGACTTCTTCCTGGAGCTGTCGACCAAGAACCCCGAGAAATTCGTGGGCGAGGACGATGCCTGGGAGGAGGCCACCGAGACTCTGCGTCAGGTGGGGATCGAGTCAGGTCTCGAGCTGCGGGACGACCCGGGCGGCGCCGCGTTCTACGGCCCCAAGATCTCCGTGCAGACTCGAGACGCAATCGGCCGCTCGTGGCAGATGTCCACCATTCAGTTGGACTTCAACCTTCCACAGCGCTTCGAACTCGAATACACGTCGGCGGACAACACCCGCGAGCGCCCCGTCATGATCCATCGCGCACTGTTCGGTTCGATCGAGCGCTTCTTCGCGATCCTGACCGAGCACTACGCGGGCCAGTTTCCCGTGTGGCTCGCTCCCGTGCAGGTGCTGTGTGTTCCCGTCGCCGAGGCGTTCAACGGCTACTTGCAGGACATCGCGGCCCAGCTCAAGGCGGCGGGAGTGCGCGTCGAGGTTGACACGTCGGACGAGCGCTTTCCCAAAAAGATCCGCAACGCGTCGAAGGACAAGGTGCCTTTCGTGCTCATCGCGGGTGGCGAGGACGCCGAAGCGGGCGCGGTCTCTTTCCGGTTCCGCGACGGAAGCCAAGACAACCAGGTGCCTGTTGCCGATGCCGTCAAGCGCGTCGTCGAGGCAATCGCGAGCAGGGCGCAAGTCTGATGGTCGAGTGGGTGGACGCCGACACGATGGGCGGGGAGCCCGACGGCTTCGAACGCCTGTGGACGCCCCATCGCATGGCGTACGTCAGGAGCGCGTCCGTCCGCCCGGACAACGAGGGCGGGGCGGGGTGCCCCCTGTGCAAGACGCCCGAGGACAACGACCGCGACCACCTCATCGTGCATCGGGGCGAGACCTGTTACGTGGTCCTCAACATCTACCCATACAACCCAGGCCACCTCATGGTGTGTCCGTATCGCCACATCGGTTGGTACACCGAGGTGACCGATGCCGAACGCAACGAGATCGCAGCGCTCACTCAGACGGGGATGCGCGTGCTTCAGGGCCTGACTGGAACTCAGGGCTTCAACATCGGCATCAACCAGGGCAGAACGGGAGGTGCGGGCATTCACGAGCACTTGCACCAGCACCTCGTGCCAAGGTGGGTGGGGGACGCGAACTTTTTGCCCATCATCGGGCGTACAAAGGCGCTACCAGAATTGCTTGACGAAACCTGGCAGCGCGTGAGCGAGGCGTGGACCTCTTAAGGTCCCGCGACAAGGAGAAGAATGTTCGGCAAGCTGCGACCCTTGATGGCCGCCATCTGGAAGGCTCCCGCGCGTGCGCTGGTAGACGCTGGTGTGCACCCCAACGCCATGACCATCGCTGGAACGGTCGGGGTGGTCTTCGGGGCCGTGTTCTTCCTGCCGCAGCGAGGGACGATGCTGTTTTGGGGCGTCATGGTCATCTCGTTCTTTGTGATGACGGACATGCTCGACGGCACGATGGCGCGGTTGTCAGGCAAGGAATCGCGCCTGGGAGCGTTCCTCGACTCGACCCTCGATCGCGTCGCAGACGCCGCGATCTTCGGGGCGCTGGTGTGGGCATTCCGGGTTGAAGACCCCAACACAGCCCTCGCCGCACTGATGTGTCTCACCGTCGGCTCGTTCGTTCCCTACGCCCGTGCGAGGGCCGAGGGGCTCGGAATCGAGGCCAAAATGGGCATCGCCGAACGGTCGGACCGCCTCGTGGTGGGCCTGACCGCGACGGGCCTCGTGGGTCTTGGCCTTCCCCTGTGGGTGCTGACATGGACACTCACCCTGCTTGCCGTAGCGGCCTTGATCACCGTGGGCCAGCGCACGTGGGCCGTCGTGAAGGCAAATCGCATTGACCACACCTTGGCGCACGACGCGGCCACCACCGCGGGCCGCTAGGCCTCGATGAACTCATTTCTGTTTGCTTGGAAGGCCTCCAAGGTTCTCCCTGTGAGTGTGATCAGGGGCGCCGCATGGACGCTCTCGATGTATGGGTGGGCGACCCATGGCAAGGGCGCGACTCGCCTTGAGCAGAACCTCGCGAAGGTCACTGGACTCACGGGAAAGCCCCTGCGCGCTCTCACCAGGCGTGGCTTGGCCTCGACGGCGCGCTACTACGCAGAGACGCTCGAACTCGCGCGCATGAAGCCGGAGACGGTCGACGCGCGCGTGAGCCTCGAAGGCTTCGAGGCCGCCAAGGTGGCAATGGCGGAGACGACTGGCACCGTGGCCGTGCTTGGTCACAACGGGAACTGGGACATCGTCGGCGCCTACGCGTGCAGGCACCTCATCAAGGTGACCGCGGTCGCGGAGGTCCTCAAGCCCCGCGAAGTTTTCGACGAGTTTGTCGCTCTGCGCGAGCAGTGGGGCATGCGCATTCTCGGACACGAAGGCGGGGCGACGTTCAGAGAACTCATTCGGCTCGCTCGGTCGGAACGGACGTTGGTGTGCTTGCTGAGCGATCGCGACTTGTCGGGAAAGGGTGTCGAGGTGCGCATGTGGGGTCACGGCGTGCGGGTCGCGCCAGGACCGGCCGCTCTTGCTCACGCCGCGCATGCCGCAGTCATCCCCGTCGCCGTGTATTACGAGCGCCTTCACGGCACACGCAGGCGCGCCGCGAAGTCGCGCTGGGGCACGGTCATGAGCTTTGGCACACCGCTGTATCCCGATGACTTTCCCGTTGAGGGCAGGGTCGATGCGCTGTCTCAAGCATGGGCAACGCAGGTGGCCGACGCAGTGTCGCGACACCCCGAGGATTGGCACATGTTGCAACGCTTCGGTTGGATAGAGGCCTAATGCGCATCGGAATCGTTTGCCCCTACTCGCTCGACCGTCCAGGCGGCGTGCAATTGCACGTGATCGACCTGGCCGAGGCGCTCATCCGTCGCGGCCATTTCGTGTCAGTTCTCGCCCCCGCGGCCAAGGACACCAAGGTTCCCGCTTATGTCCGCACGGCGGGCAGGTCGATTCCGGTGCACTACAACGGCGCGACGGCGCGGCTCACGTTTGGGCTTGCCGCGGCATCCAAGGTGCGCAAGTGGCTCGCCGATGGCGACTTCGACGTGGTGCACCTGCATGAACCGGGCGTGCCTTCCCTCAGCGTGATCGCCATGTGGGCGCGACTCGGTCCAACTGTGGGAACCTTTCACGCGTCAACCGAGGACTCGCGGGTCATGAAACTGGGAAAGCCGTGGATCAAGCCGGGCTTTGAGGAACTCGACGCGCGCATCGCCGTGTCGCCTTCGGCCGCACGCACGGTGAGGGAGAACCTGCGATTGGGCGTCACCCACATCATCCCCAACGGGGTCGACACGGGTGCGTATCTCAATGCAATGCCTCGCGAGGAGTGGCAGGGGACCGCAATCGCGCCAACAGTCGGGATTCTTGGTCGCCTCGGTGAGCCGCGCAAGGGCCTTGATGACTACCTCGAGTCCATCCCGCTGATTCGGGCCCGCCACCCGCGTGCACGATTCTTGATAGCGGGGCGATTCTCGGATCGAGTTGCCGCGAAGGCAGCCCGCGCGGGCGCGGAGGTCGTCGGCGAGCTGGATGAGGCGGAGAAGGCCACGTTCATGGCGTCGGTCGACGTGTATTGCGCGCCCAACCTCGGCGGCGAGAGCTTTGGCATCGTGCTGGTCGAAGCGATGGCGGCGGGAGCCGCCGTAGTGGCGAGCGACCTCACGGCCTTCAAGGATGTCGCCACATCTGACACGGGCGAAGAAACCGTCACGTTCTTCCCCGTGGGCGAGCCCGAGGGCCTCGCTGCGGCCGTCTGCCGACTTCTTGACGATCCGGTGGAACGCGCGGCCATGGCAACCAAGGGCAGGGTGCGGGCAGGCACCTTCGACTGGCACCAGGTAGCGCCACGCATCGAAGAAACGTACGCCGACGCCATTAGACTTGACGCGAGCTTTTCCCCCCAGCGAGCAAAGGACATTCCAGCATGAGCGACACCGCTGCATCCGCCGCACCACAGGTCGGCACAGACCTCGTCAAGCGGGGCATGGCTGAGATGCTCAAGGGCGGGGTGATCATGGACGTGGTCACGGCCGAGCAGGCCAAGATCGCCGAGGATGCTGGCGCCGTCGCCGTCATGGCGCTCGAGCGCGTGCCCGCGGACATTCGCGCCCAAGGCGGCGTCTCGCGCATGAGCGACCCCGACATGATCGACGGAATTATCGCCGCCGTGTCGATCCCCGTGATGGCCAAGGCCCGCATCGGCCACTTTGTCGAGGCGCAAGTGCTGCAGAGCCTCGGCGTGGACTATGTCGACGAGTCCGAGGTGCTCACGCCCGCCGACTACGCGCACCACATCGACAAGTGGAAGTTCACAGTGCCGTTCGTGTGCGGAGCGACCAACCTGGGCGAGGCCCTGCGTCGCATCTCCGAGGGCGCGGCCATGATTCGCTCGAAGGGCGAGGCAGGAACGGGCGACGTCTCCAATGCCACGAAGCACATGCGCACCATTCGCGCCGAGATCCTGAGACTGAGCGCGCTTCCTCAGGACGAACTGTTCGTGGCGGCCAAGGAACTCCAGGCGCCGCTGCAATTGGTTCAGGAGGTCGCAGCGACCGGAAAGCTTCCCGTCGTCATGTTCACCGCGGGCGGCATCGCCACGCCTGCCGACGCGGCGATGATGATGCAGTTGGGCGCCGAAGGCGTGTTCGTGGGCTCCGGCATCTTCAAGTCCGGTAACCCAGCACAGCGCGCCGCGGCGATCGTCAAAGCCACCACCTTCTTCGACGACCCCGACGTGATCGCGTCCGTGTCGCGCGGGCTTGGCGAGGCGATGGTGGGAATCAACGTGGCCGACATCCCCGAACCTCACCGGCTCGCAGAGCGTGGCTGGTAGCGAGAGCGCTCCGCCTGAGGGGCCTGCGCTTGATAAGCAAGGGCTCGGGGCCGATGGTCGGTTGCACCGGCGCGGCGCGCGCGTGCTGCTTGTCGATCGCGCGCACACGGTTCCCCGCTTGCTCATGATGCTCGGACACGATCCCGATGCGCCCGCGCGTAGCTTCTGGTTCACCCCAGGCGGCGGCATAGAGGCGGGGGAGTCGGCGCGCGAGGCGGCCGTTCGCGAGCTCGCGGAGGAAACGGGCTTTGTGCTCGAGACCCACGAGCTCCGAGGCCCCGTGTGGACTCGCACGGCGGTATTCGACTTCGCCTCGCTCCCGTACTCGCAGACGGAGGACATCTTCGTGGCGGATCTCGCCGATGCCGAGGCGCATGAGCGTTCAGAGGCGGTCTGGACCCAGCAAGAGGTCGAGTCGATTGACGAGGTCTCGTGGCTCACTCTCGAGCAGCTCCGGTCAGACGCGAGAGAGGTGTTCCCCGCAAGGCTGCTCGAGTCGTGGGGAACGTTCCTCGAGTGGGATGGTGTGACGAGAGACTTCGGGGAGGTGGACGAGTGAGCACGATCGGCGTATTGGCCTTGCAGGGCGACGTGCGCGAGCATGAGGCCGCGCTCGCCCGCCTGGGCGCCACGTCGGTACGGGTGCGAAGGCTGTCCGAACTGGAGGCGGTCGACGGGATCATCATTCCCGGCGGTGAGTCGACCACGATCGACAAGCTCTTGAGGGCCTTCGACCTGTTTGATCCGCTCCAGGCGCACATTCGCGATGGCCTTCCTGTGCTCGGCACCTGCGCGGGAATGATCATGTTGGCCACGCACATCACCGGCGGCATCGAGGGTCAGCGCACCCTTGGCGCGATCGACATGACCGTGCGACGCAACGCGTTCGGGCGGCAGGTGGATTCCTCCGAGGTCGAGCTGACGTGGCTTCCCGATGGCTCCGCGATGCACGCGACGTTTATCAGGGCCCCTTGGGTCGAATCGTGTGGGCCTGGTGTCGAGGTGCTCGCCGTCGACGCGGCCCACGGCGGCCAAGTGGTTGCGGTCCGCGAGGGCAGGGCCATTGCCACGAGCTTCCACTCGGAGATCTCGGGAGATGACAGGGTCCACGCACTGTTCGTGAACTCTTGCCGCTAGCCGTCTGGCGCTCGCTGGTCCACCATGGAGCGATGAAGCTCTACTCGGATTACCCGGTTCACCGCATCCGCCAAGTCACCGCGGACGTCTGTGCGGTCGTCGCCATCTGGTTCATCGTCGCCGCGGCACGCGCCTTGGGGGACCGCATCAACGCGTTCAAGCAGCTCGGTGTGCGCATGGAGGATTCCGGCGCAGGCTTTCGATCAACGATGACGGACATCGGCGACTCGCTATCGGGCGTTCCGCTCATAGGCGATGGCATCAGTAAGCCCTTCGCGGCTGCGGCGAAGGCGGGCGCCGATTTGCAGTCCGCAGGCATCGAGCAGCAGTCAGCGGTGGGCGACCTTGCCATCAACGTCGCGGTGAGCGTGGCCTTGCTGCCGCTTACAGCGATTGCGCTCCTCTGGTTGGTGCCCAGGGTGAGATTCGCCTGGCGCGCGGCTCGCGCGCGGAAGCTGCTTGGCCAGCCGGGAGCGATTGAGCTCTTGGCTCTGCGGGCCATGCTGACGGTCGACCCCGCGACGATTTTGCGGACGATCGACGAACCCGCTGCGGCCTGGAGGGCCGGGAATCCGGCAGCGATGCGCGCCCTCGCTTCGCTCGAGCTCAGATCGACAGGGGTGGCGGTGGGGGAGCCCTCCCGCTCGACGCCCTAGACTGGCTTGCGATTCAAGCGTCGGTGAGGAGCATCGTGTCCGGACACTCTAAGTGGGCAACCACCAAGCACAAGAAGGCCGTCATCGACGGCAAACGCAGCAAGCTGTTTGCCAAGCTCATCAAGAACATCGAGGTGGCCGCGCGCGTGGGCGGCAACGATATGGCGGGTAACCCGACGCTGTTTGACGCGGTGCAGAAGGCCAAGAAGTCATCGGTGCCAAACGACAACATCGACCGCGCGCTCAAGCGCGGCTCCGGACTCGAGGCAGGCGGCGCCGAGTACGAGACGATCATGTACGAGGCTTACGGGCCCAACGGCGTGGCGATGCTCATCGAGTGTTTGACCGATAACCGCAACCGTGCGGCCATGGAGGTGCGGACGGCGCTCACGCGCAACAACGGCACGCTGGCCGACCCCGGTTCGGTGGGCTACCTGTTTGGCCGCAAGGGCCAGGTCATCGTGACCAAGGAGGCCGCGGACGAGGACGCGATCATGGAGGCCGCCCTCGAGGCGGGCATCGAAGAGATCAACGACCTCGGCGAGGTGTGGGAAGTCATCTCCGAGGCGACCGACTTCGTGGCCGTTCGTACCGCGTTGCAGAGCGCCGGAATCGACTACGAGAGCGCAGAGGCGACGTTCGTTCCCTCGATGAAGGTCGAGCTCGACGTCGACGGCGCGCGCAAGGTGCTGAGGCTCATCGATGCGCTCGAGGACTCCGACGACGTGCAGGAGATTCACGCCAACTTTGACGCCTCCGACGAGGTGCTCGAAGAAGCAAGCGAGTAGGGGAGAAGGGGTGCGCGTCCTCGGCGTGGACCCCGGCCTTACGCGGTGCGGATTGGGTGTCATCGACGCCCCCGCCGCGCGCACCCTCACGCTGATTGACGTCTCCGTTGCCTCGTCTTCGGCCGATGCCGACACTCCCGATCGCCTCGTGACGATCGCCGACGCGATCGATGCCGCCATCGAGAAGCATCGGCCCGATGCCGTCGCCGTGGAGCGCGTCTTTGCCCAACTCAACGTCCGCACGGTCATGGGCACCGGCCAGGTGTCCGGTCTGGTGATGGTCGCCGCGCGCCGCGCGGGGCTCCCCGTCGTGCTGTACACGCCCTCCGAGGTCAAGGCGGCCGTGACGGGCAACGGGCGCGCCGACAAGGCGCAAGTCGCGTACATGGTGGCCAAACTCCTCGGACTTGACGAGCCCCCCAAGCCGGCCGATGCTGCGGATGCCCTCGCAATCGCGATCACCCACGCTCTGAAGGGTGGGGGCCGGCTGGCGGCCTCGGGCGCGTCGGCCACGCCCGCCCAACAGCGCTGGGTTGAGGCCGAGCGTGCGGCGCGTCGTCGCAACTGACAGTGCCACGCCGCCTACTCTGTTCGTACACACGTTCGAAAGGCTCGCGGTGATCTCGCAACTGACAGGCACTGTTTTGAGCGTCGGGGCGTCCGCCGTCGTGCTCGACGTGGCGGGCGTCGGCTACCGACTTCTGGCGACGCCCGCGACGCTCGGGGGTCTGCACACGGGCCAACAGTCGAGCCTTGCGACGCACCTGGTGGTGCGCGAGGACTCGCTGACGCTGTTCGGATTCGATTCGACTCACGAGCGCGACATGTTCGAGACCCTGCAGTCGGTCCAGGGCGTGGGGCCGAGGCTCGCTCTCGCGCTCCTGTCTGTTCTTGACCCCCACGCGCTCGCCACCGCCGTTGCGGCGGGGGACCGCAAGGCGCTCGAGAGGGTGCCTGGCGTTGGCGCCAAGGTGGCCGCGCGGTTGCTGCTCGAGCTCGGCGGAAAGCTGTCGCTGCCGGAGGGCGCCGCGCCCGCGTCGTCTGCTGCCCCAGACTCCCGCGATCAGGTTGTCGACGCCCTGGTGTCGCTTGGTTGGCAGGCCAGGGCGGCATCGGCGGCGGTGGATTCGGTGTCTTCGGGGCCGGTCGCACCTTCAGACGTCCCCGTTGTGCTGCGCGCAGCGCTCCAGTCGCTCGGCGGAACGCGTGGCTGAGGCGTTCGAGGGCGACCTGCCCCCGCGCGTGACGGGCGCCGATGCCGACGCGATCGAGCGCTCGGTCGAGGCCGCGCTCCGGCCACGCTCTCTCGAGGAGTTCGTGGGCCAGCACAAAGTGAGGGACCAGCTCGCGCTCGTGCTCAGGGCGGCGGTGAGGCGAGGGGGATCCGCGGACCACATCCTGCTTTCGGGGCCTCCAGGGCTTGGCAAGACCACGCTGGCGATGATCGTGGCAGGGGAGTTGGGCCAGTCGCTCAGGGTGACGTCGGGTCCTGCGATTCAGCACGCGGGCGACCTGGCCGCGATCCTGTCATCTCTCGATGAGGGCGACATCCTCTTTGTGGACGAGATTCACCGCTTGGCGCGCCCCGTCGAAGAGATGCTCTACCTCGCGATGGAGGACTTTCGGGTGGACGTGGTGGTGGGCAAGGGCCCAGGCGCGACGTCCATTCCCTTGACCCTGCCCGCGTTCACGGTGGTGGGCGCGACCACGCGGGCGGGACTGCTTCCCGCGCCGCTGCGCGACCGATTCGGGTTTACCGCGCACCTGGACTTCTATGAGGCCTCCGACTTGGCGCGCATCATCGCCCGCTCGGCAGGACTGCTCGCTCTCGATGTCGATGCCGATGCCGCCTCCGAGATCGCTTCTCGCTCGCGCGGGACGCCCCGGATCGCCAACCGCTTGCTGAGGCGCGTCAGGGACTGGGCCGAGATCCACGGCAGCGGCAGGGGAGACCTGGCTGCCGCTCGTGCGGCGCTCACCGTGTATGAGGTCGACGACCGCGGACTCGACAGGCTCGACCGCGCGGTGCTCGGCGCGCTGTGCACGCGTTTTGGGGGCGGGCCGGTGGGCCTGTCGACGCTCGCGGTGTCAGTAGGCGAGGAGCCTCAGACGGTTGAGGAGGTCGCGGAGCCCTTCTTGGTGCGCGAGGGATTGATGACGCGCACGCCTCGCGGACGCGTGGCGACCCCGGACGCATGGGCTCACATGGGGCTTACGCCACCGGCGGGAGCGTCGTCGACGCCCGGCGCGTTGACGGGAAACGACGGTCATTCTCGACTTTTTGAGGCCTGATCTGGGCGGTCCCTGGTCGCGCCTGTTCGACGCGGCCCCCGCAACTCGCCTAGAATCGCGTGGGCTCTCGCACGGCTCGGGAACTTCATCCGCATGGAAAGCGTAGGAAAAGCGTGTCTTCAGCAGTCAAGGGCGCCCGCAGAACTCTGCTGGGACTCGTCTGGATCATCGTCATCCTGTTTGCGTTGCTCACCGTGGGGGTGACGACGGGTCAAACGAGTGTCAAGCCGGGCTTGGCGCTCGACCTCGCTGGCGGTCAGCAGATCATTCTCCAGGCGAGGACGACCGACGGCTCAGAGATCACCCAGACGGACATGAACCAGGCCGTTTCGATCATCCGCAAGCGCGTCGATGCGTCGGGCACGTCCGAGGCAGAGATCACGACTCAGGGTGCACGCAACATCATCGTGTCGCTCCCTGGCAAACCCGATGAAGCGACGCTCGAGCTCGTGCGAAAGAGCGCGCAGCTTCAGTTCCGTCCCGTCCTCGCCGAGGCGCAATCGACGGGTTCCACCACGATTGTGCCCTCCGCGGGTCCCACGCCAGCACCTACGAGCGACACAGTGAGCCCCACCGTCTTGCCGGTAACCCCGCCGTCCGCGGGTGCGGTCATCGCCCCGACGCCGTCCGCGTCGGCGTCCGGAATCGACACGGGCAGCCCCGTGGGCGAGATGGCGAACGTCAAGACGGCCGCAGGCACCGCAGCGGCGACGCCCACCCCGGCCGCCACCGCCCAGCCGTCGGCCACGCCGAGCCCCACCCCCGCGCCCACGTCCACAACGACGCCCGCGGACCCCTCCGACCTCGCGTGGATCACCCCCGAGGTCCAGGCCGCCTTCGACGCGCTCGACTGCACCTCCGACCAGAGCCGAGCGGGCGGCGGCGATGTGGGAGACCCTCAAGCCGCATTTGTCACGTGTGACGCGGTGAATCCCGTCAAGTACATCCTGGGGCCCGTCGAGATGGACGGAACGGATGTGGCAAGCGCCGCATCGGGACCGCACATGACAGCCGCGAGTACGTCGGACGGTACGTATGAGGTGCGCCTGACGATGACGGGCGGCGGTTCCTCCAAGTTCGCAACCACCACGGCGAGGCTCTACAAACTCAACCAGGCGGGGGCGGCGCCACGCGACCAGTTCGCGATGGTGCTCGATGGCGTCGTCATCTCCGCACCTGGCGTCCGCAACGGCGCGATCACCGGTGGCACCGCGCAAATCTCCGGCACCTTCACGCAGTTTGAGGCCCAGACACTGGCCAACCAGCTCAAGTTTGGCGCCCTGCCATTGACGCTGGACGTCCAGTCTGAGCAGACCATCGCGGCCACCAAGGGCGCGAGCGAGTTGCGGCACGGAATGATCGCAGGCCTCATCGGCCTGATCCTCGTGGTGATCTACACGCTGTTCCAATACCGCGCACTGGCCTCGGTCACGATCGGCTCGCTCGTTGTCGCCGCTGGATTGACGTATGTGGTGATCGCGCTGCTCTCGTGGGGGATCGGCTATCGATTATCGCTGGCTGGTGTGGCGGGGCTCATCGTCTCGATCGGTATTACCGCCGACTCCTTCATCGTCTACTTCGAGAGAGTCAAGGACGAGTTGCGCGAGGGGAGATCACTCGTAGCCGCCGTTGAGCACGGATGGAGACGCGCACGCCGCACCATCCTGGCGGCCGACGCGGTTAACTTCCTCGCGGCGCTCGTGTTGTACATCCTCGCGGTGGGAAGCGTGCGCGGATTCGCCTTCACGCTCGGTCTCGTCACCCTCGTCGACCTGCTGGTCGTCTTCATGTTCACTCACCCCACCCTGGGCCTGTTGGCGCGCACCAAGTTCTTCGGTGACGGCCACAGGTTCTCTGGCCTCGACCCGAGGCAATTGGGTCGAGACGCGATCTACAAGGGGCGCGGGCGAGTCGTAGTTCCCGATGGTGCGGCCCAACCCACGCCCACGCCCACGCTCACGCTCGCCGAGCGCAAGGCGCAGAAGGCCCGCGCGGCCGCCGGCACCGCCGAGAAGGAGTAGTCATGGCCAACCTGTCTAGCTGGGGTAACCGCCTCCATTCGGGCGAGACCACCTACGGCATCGTGTCGCACCGCAAGCGCTGGCTCGCGGTGAGCACCACGCTCATCGTGTTTTCGATCCTCGTGCTCGTGTTCAAGGGACTCAACCCCGGAATCGAGTTCCGGGGCGGTACGGAGTTCACCCTCGTTGGCGTCGGCGGCGAGAGCACGGCCGCAGCGCACGAGGTCGTGACGAAGGCGTTCCCCAGCGAAGAGCCACGCGTGGCGAAGGTCGGTTCGGACCTGAGGGTGCAACTCCGCGAACTGCCGCAGGACAAGGTCGCAACCCTCGCGACAGGTTTGGCCACTGCCTACAACCTTGACGTCCAAACCGAGGTGAGCTCGAGCTTCATCGGGCCCAGCTGGGGCCAGGACGTCACGGGCAAGGCCACCCAGGGACTCGTGGCGTTCCTGGTTCTCGTGACGATCGTCATGACCCTCTATTTCAGGGCGTGGCGCATGGCGGTTGCCGGCGTGGTAGCGCTGCTCCACGACCTGCTGTTCACTGTCGGTATCTACGCGTTGTCCGGCTTTGAGGTCACCCCCGCCTCAGTCATCGGCTTCCTGACGATCCTTGGCTATTCGCTGTATGACACGGTGGTGGTGTTCGACAAGGTCAAGGAGAACACCGCGGAGGTATTGACTCAGCACCGCTTCACGTACGACGAGTTGGCCAACCTTGCTGTGAACCAGACCCTGGTGCGCTCGATCAACACGTCCGTCGTCGCACTGCTGCCCGTCAGCGGGATCCTCTTCATCGGCTCGTTCCTGCTGGGTGCGGGCACACTCAAGGACATCTCGCTCGCGCTGTTTGTCGGCATGGCTGTGGGCACCTACTCCTCGATCTTCGTGGCGACACCCCTCGAGGTGGCACTTCGCGATCGTGAGCCGAAGATCAAGGAGCACACGGCGGACGTGCTGGCGCTCAGGGCTTCTGGCGGCAGCGACGTGGTGCGCCCCGATGGCTCTGTGCGCGTGGGCGCTTTGGTCGCGGGTCACCACAAGGGCACTGCGGCGCAACCGAGGCGCAAGCCGCGCAAGTAGACTGATCGGCACCCAACCGACAGGAGGCAACCGTGGCAGACACGCGTCCAGCCTCCGACCCGGGCAGGTCCTTGTCTCTGCGCAGGAATGCGAAGGAGGCGAGCGCGATCGCGCCGCTGCTGGACATCTATCACCGAATGTACCCGCGCGCCAAAACGGCGCTGATCGAGCGGGCGCACGCGGTGGCGGAGCAGGCGCACGAGGGCCAGTTGCGCAAGAGCGGCGAGGCGTACATCACGCACCCGATCGCCGTGGCGGAGATCATCGCGGGGCTCGGATTGCCCGAGACCGTCATCGCGGCCGCTCTGCTGCACGACATCGTCGAGGACACCAACTTTCCCCTCGAGGAGATCCGCACCGAGTTTGGTGACGAGGTCGCATCGTTTGTCGACGGGGTCACCAAACTCGACCGGCTGACGTTTGGCGATGCCGCAGAGGCGGAGACGGTGCGCAAGCTCGTTGTCGCGATGGCACATGACATGCGCGTGGTGCTCCTCAAGCTCGCCGACCGCCTGCACAACGCACGCACGTGGGACCACGTGAGCCCCGCCACCTCGCGCCGCAAGGCCCAAGAGACGCTAGAGATCTACGCGCCGCTCGCACACCGCATGGGCCTCAACGCGATCAAATGGGAACTTGAGGACCTGTCGTTCAGGACGCTGTACCCCAAGATCTATCAAGAAATCGTCGAGGTGGTCGCGGAGCGCTCGCCCGAGAGGGAAAAGCACCTCGACGACGTGCGTAAGGCCATCGCTGCGCAGCTCAAGGACAAGAAGATCAAGGCCGAGATCACGGGCCGTCCCAAGCACTACTACTCGGTGTATCAGAAAATGATCGTCAGGGGCCGCGACCTCAACGAGATTTACGACCTGATCGGCGTGCGCATCCTCGTCGAGAGCGTGAGGGACTGCTACGCCGTGTTGGGAGAGATGCACTCCACCTACCAGCCGGTCCCTGGCAGGTTCAAGGATTACATCGCAATGCCCAAGTTCAACCTGTATCAGTCGCTCCACACGACGGTGATCGGCCCCGAAGGCAAGCCCATCGAGCTGCAGATTCGCACATGGGACATGCACAGGAGGGCCGAATACGGCTACGCGGCGCACTGGCGCTACAAGGAGAACGCCAAGGGCGAAAAGGTCCCCGTCCAGGCCCACAACGCCGGTTGGTTGCGGCAAATCGCCGATTGGCAACAAGAGACGGCCGACCCAACGGAGTTCCTCGACTACCTTCGCGGCGAGATCTCCCGTGCCGAGGTCTACGTGTTTACCCCGCGCGGAAAGCTCCTTCCGCTACCACAGGGCGCGACCCCAGTGGACTTTGCCTACGCGGTGCACACCGACGTGGGCCACAAGACGGTGGGCGCCAAGGTCAACGGGCGACTCGTCCCGCTCGACTCGACGCTCGAAAACGGCGACACGGTCGAGGTGATCACCACCACAGACGAGAACGCGCATCCCAAGCGCGACTGGCTCGAGTTCGTCCAGTCGACGAGGGCGCGCAACAAGATCAGGCAATGGTTCACGCGCGAGCGCCGCGAGGAGTCGATCGAGACCGGTCGCGACATGCTCGCCAGGGCGATCCGTCGCCAGCACTTGCCGATGCAACGCCTCATGAGCAAGACGACCCTGTTGGCGCTCGCCAAGGAGATGCGCTACGACGACGTCGACGGCCTCTACGCGGCGATCGGCGAACACAAGGAACAGCCCTCCGATGTCGTGACAAAGATGGTCGCCGCGGTGGGCGGCCAAGAGGGCGCCGAAGAGGACCTCAGCGAGATCACCAGACCAGGGACCCGCCACAGGGCCAGGCGCGGCGATCCTGGAGTCTCCGTCGAGGGCATGACGGACGTCATGATGAAGCTTGCCAAGTGCTGCAGCCCAGTCCCTGGCGACCCCATCAGGGGCTTCGTGACGCGCGGAGCCGGCGTCAGCGTGCACAGGGCCGATTGCGACAACTTGTTGGCACTCCAATCGCAGTCCGAGCGGCTTGTGGGCGTTCAGTGGACGGGAGCGTCCGATGCGACATTCTTGGTGCAGATCGAGGTCGAGGGACTCGACAGGAACCGTTTGCTTTCCGATGTGGTCCAGGTGCTCTCGGACAATCACCTCAACATCCTGGGCGCGCATGTGTCGACCACGTCCGATAGGGTTGCGCTCAACACGTTCTCGTTTGAGATGGCCGACCCCTCGCACCTGGGTGCCGTCTTAACGGCTGTGCGCCGCATTGACGGCGTCTATGACGCGCGCCGCATCACCGGCGCCAAAAGGAACCACCGCCTCGGCTAAGAGGCTCCTGCGGCCGTGCAGACGGCATTCCAGGCGGCGAGCGCCCTCTGACGCGGCAATCCACGCGCACCGGCGGCGATGATCGCTGTACCCGAGCCGAAGTCGAGGCGTCCCTCCGCTAGCGCCCACCATGCCGCCTCGACGGCTTCGCCGAGATCCCCCTTGGACAGGACAGACCGTAGGGCGTTGCCGACGTCGGCAACGGAGACGTCTGCAATGGTGCTCGCCGCCGCGCATGTGGCTTGGTCCGTCACGAATTGCCACCCCGACGCGAAGAAGCCGGGCGGAGGGTCTGGGTGGCAACCCCTGGGAACCGCGACGTCGATGCGGCGGGGTGCCGCGTCGTCTGCCCCCCAACCGTGGACCCACAGCGCGGCGGCCCCCGCAAGGGTTGCCCTACGAGGGACGGCCGCGGCGAGCGAAGCCGCCCTCAACGCGCGCGTGCGCTCGGTCGTCGACGCGTGGCCGACGCCGGGGCGCAGCACCACGACGACCCCGTCGCGAGCCATGCGTTGCCACGCGGCATCGCCCATGTCTGTCGCGTAGAGCAAGGCCATGGCAGCAGTCTGACGAAGACGGGCGTTCGGCGGGGGTCACCTCCGCGATCTGTGGAGAGCGAACCCGTCCGAGCGAGCGCCGTGACTACCTCGCGGCGCTATCTCGCTGCGCTATTTCGTGGCGCTATCTCGCTGCGCTATTTTGCGACGGCCTCGATCTGCTTGAGCCACGCCCTGCGAGCGGCGAGCGCCTCCGTGAACTCCTTGACCTTGCGCGTGTCCTTCGCGGTCTTCGCTGCGTCGAGCTTTGACTCGAGGTCAGCGATCGCCGCATGCAGTTGCGCGGCCGCGCCGGTGGCACGCGCCTCGATCTCGGGGTTCTTGGACGTCCAGTGGGCCTGGTCGGCGTCGCGAATGGCCTTCTCGACGGCCGCGATGCGGCGGCTCAGGGCCGCTGCCACGCCACGAGGCACCTCACCTGCAGACTCGAAGCGGTCCTGAATCGCGCGGATTTCCTTCTTGGCCGCACGCACATCGGAGATGGGCAGCAGCGCCTCGGCGGCCACGACGGCGGCCTCCTTCGCGGGAGCATTCGCGGCGAGCACTCCCTCTTCGGCCTCGCTCGCCGCCCGCTTGGTGGAGAAGAACGTCTCCTGGGCGCCCTGGAATCGTGCCCACAGGGCGTCATCGGTGCTCTTGCGGCCACGGCCGGCGGTGCGCCATTGGTCCATGAGCTGCTTGAACTGGCGAGCGGTCGCGTCCCAGTCGGTCGAGGTGGCGAGCGCCTCGGCACGGCTCACGAGGTCTTCCTTGGTGCCAGCGACGGAGGCATTCTCCTTGTCGAGCTGCGCAAAGTGCACCTTGCGCGCCTTCTCGAACGAGGACCTGGCCTTGGTGAAGCGAGCCCACATCTCGCGCTCGGCCTCCTTGGCCATGCGGGTGCCCGAGCGCTGGGCTTCCTTCCACTCGTCCAAGAGTTCGCGCATGCGCGCGGTGTCGTTCTTCCAGTGCACTTGAGGCAGCGGCTTTGCCGAGAGTTTCTCCGCCTCGGCGACGAGCACCTCTCTAGCGGCGGCGGCGAGTTCCCGTGCGGCCGCACGCTCAGCACGGATCTTGTCGGCGACCTCCTTGGCCTCGGCTTCGATAATGCCGAAACGGGCACGCAAGGCGGCCATGTTGCCGACGACAACGGGCGTCTCGAGGGACGACTTCAGACCCGACAGCGCGTCGTCGATGTCCTTGGGGCTCAGCTCCGCACCGACGAGGCGCGCGTGGAACCGCTCAATCGACGCCGCCAACTCGATAAACGCCTTCGCATACGCCGCGATGGGCGCGTCGCCCGTCGCGGGACCCACGGGGGTGCGCGTATCACCCTCGACCAGGATGACCTGATCTCCTTCGACGGCGCCGAAGGCAGACGCAGAGGCAATCGCCTCAGCCGAGATGTCGTCGGCAAGGGGGATGCGCACGGGGTGCGTCGAGTGCGCCGCGAGGATTGCGGGCGAGGGAGCCTGAGGGCGAGGAATGGGCCGGGGCTTGGCGGGCGTCATGAGGCGATGACCTTTGTGAGGACGACGAACTGGGCGGGTGCTGCCTAAAGCAGGCACCCGTGATGGTACCGCTTCTGGCAATCCCACTCACGATATCGATCACGGGGCCGCGTTGACCACTTCCGGTGGCGACTGTCGCCCGTTCGTGACCAGCGCGCTGGGTGTTGTCGGGCGGCCTCCAATGGAACAATGGGGCCATGTCGCGACTAGCGCCCCTTTCAGGCTTCCCCGAGTGGACCCCCGCCGAGCGTCTCGTGGAGGCCCACGTCATCGATCGCCTCCGCGAGGTGTTTGAGCTTCACGGCTTTGCGCAGATCGAAACGCGTGCCATCGAGCCGCTCGAGCGATTGGGCGGAGAGGCCGAGGCTTCGAAGGAGGTCTACGTCCTCACGCGCCGCGGGGGAGAGTCCGCCGAGTTTGGCCTCCACTTCGACCTGACGGTGCCCTTTGCTCGCTACGTCGAGGAGCGCCAGGGGCACCTCGCGTTTCCGTTTAGGCGCTACCAGATCCAGAAGGTGTGGAGAGGGGAGCGCCCCCAAGAGGGCCGGTTCAGGGAGTTCTACCAGGCCGACATCGACGTGGTCGCGAGGGAGAACCTCCCCGCACACCTCGAGGCCGAGGTCGCCGTGGTGATGGCGAGGGCGCTCCAGGGCCTCGAGTTGCCCCCCGCACGCATGCGCATGAACGACAGGCGGCTGGTCGAGGGCTTCTACCGTGGGGTAGGCGTCGCGGATGTCGCTGGCGCCCTGCGCTCGGTCGACAAGCTTGGCAAGATCGGGCCCGTCGGTGTGGCAAAGGAACTGGTAGCGCAGGGCGTTCCCGACGCGGCGGCCGACGCGATCCTGCACCTCGCGCGCATCCGGTCGTCAGACTCGTCATTCAGGGAGGCCGTCCTCGACCTGTGGGAGACCACGCCGACCCACCACGACGAGGCGGCACAGAAGCTGATGGCCGAGGGCCTCGTCGCGCTTGGCTCACTTGTGGAGGCCGTCAACGCCGCAGTGCCAGGCACCGCCGAGGCGGACCTCAGCATTGCCCGCGGTCTCGATTACTACACGGGTGCCGTCTACGAGACGACGCTCGAGGGTCACGAGGACCTCGGGTCGATCTGTTCTGGTGGGCGCTACGACTCGCTCATCGCAGGGGGAGGGTTCCCAGGGGTCGGCATGTCGATTGGCGTGAGCAGGCTCGTGTCGCGGCTCGTGTCGCGCGGGCTTCTGGTCGCCACGCGCAGCGTGCCCAGCGCCGTGCTGGTCGCCGTGATTGACGATGAGACGCGGAACGCGTCCCAGGGCATCGCGGATCGCCTGCGCGCACGAGGGATCGCGTGCGAGGTGTCGCCCAGCGCCGCGAAGTTTGGCAAGCAGATCCAGTACGCCGACAAGCGCGGGATCCCGTTCGTGTGGTTCCCCTCCGTGGAAGTCGACGGCGTTGGCGGCGACGGGGAAGTCGGCGACGGGGAAGTCGGCGACGGGGAAGTCGGCGACGGGGAAGTCGGCGACGGGGAAGTCGGCGACGGGGAAGTCGGCGACGGGGAAGTCAAGGACATCCGGTCTGGCGACCAGACGCCCGCCGACGCGGACTCCTGGAACCCTCCCGCCGAGGACCTCAAGCCACGCATCGTGCGCGGCTAGACTTACCCGAGCCCCTCACAGGGCACCCCCAGTCATCACGAAAGGCTTCACCGTGCTCCGCACCCACCTCGCCGGAAACCTCCGCGCCGCCGATGCAGGCGCGACCGTCACCCTGTCGGGCTGGGTGGGACGGCGCCGCGATCACGGCGGCGTCGCGTTCATCGACTTGCGCGACGCGTCGGGCTTTGCCCAGGTGGTGTTGCGCGAGGACATCGCTCACTCGCTGCGCACGGAGTACGTGGTGCAGGTGACGGGCGAGGTGCGCTTGCGCCCCGAGGGCTCGACCAACCCCAACCTGCCGTCTGGCGAGATCGAGGTCGTGGGCGCCGACCTGGTGGTCCTCAACGAATCCGCTCCCACGCCCTTCCCGATCGACGAACACGTGACGGTTGGTGAGGAGGCACGGCTCAAGCACCGTTACCTCGACCTGCGTCGCCCGCGCCAGCGCGAGGCCATGGTGTTGCGATCCAAGGCCAACCAGGCGGCACGTCGCGTCCTCGACCGCCACGACTTCCTCGAGATCGAGACGCCCACGCTGACGCACTCGACTCCCGAAGGCGCCAGGGACTTCTTGGTGCCGGCGCGACTCGCGCCCGGCTCCTGGTACGCGCTTCCACAGTCTCCCCAGTTGTTCAAGCAGTTGCTCATGGTGGCGGGCATGGAGAAGTACTACCAGCTCGCCCGCTGCTACCGCGACGAGGACTTCCGGGCCGATCGCCAGCCCGAGTTCACCCAGCTCGACGTGGAGATGTCGTTCGTGGACCAGGACGACGTGATCGCTCTTGGCGAGGAGATCGTCAAGGAGCTGTGGGCACTCATCGGGTACGAGATCTCGCTGCCGATCCCGCGTCTGACGTTCGCCGATGCGATGGCTCGCTTCGGCTCCGACAAGCCCGACCTGCGCTTCGGGCTCGAGCTCACGGAGCTGACCGAATACTTCAAGGAGACGCCGTTCAGGGTCTTCCAGTCCGAATACGTGGGCGCCGTGGTCATGCCTGGCGGCGCGAGCCAGCCCCGCAAGACGCTCGACGCGTGGCAGGACTGGGCAAAGCAGCGCGGAGCCAAGGGCCTCGCGTACGTGCTCGTCGGCGAGGACGGCACCTTGGGTGGCCCCGTCGCCAAGAACCTGTCGGAGACCGAGCTTTCCGGCCTCGCCGCCGCCGTGGGCGCCGAGAACGGCGACTGCATCTTCTTCGCAGCTGGCGAGATCGACCAGGCTCGCACGCTTCTGGGAGCCGCCCGCAACGAGATTGCCCGCCGCGTCGGCCTGATCGACGAGTCGACGTTCGAATTCGTGTGGGTCGTCGACGCGCCGCTGTTCAAGCCGGTTCGTTCGGACGACGACGACGTTGCCCTCGGTTCCTCCGCATGGACCGCCGTGCACCACGCCTTCACCAGCCCCAAGCCCGAGTGGATCGACACCTTCGAATCCGACCCCGGCCATGCGCTCGCCTACGCCTACGACATCGTCTGCAACGGAAACGAGATCGGCGGCGGCTCGATCCGTATCCACAGGCGCGACGTGCAGGAGCGCGTCTTCGATATGATGGGCATCGGCGCTGTCGAGGCACAGGAGAAGTTCGGCTTCCTGCTCGACGCCTTCCAGTTCGGCGCCCCGCCTCACGGGGGCATCGCGCTCGGCTGGGACCGCGTCGTCATGCTGCTTGGCGGCTACGACTCGATCCGCGACGTCATCGCCTTCCCCAAGTCAGGTGGCGGCTACGACGCGCTGACCGGCGCGCCCGCGCCCGTCACGCCCGAGCAGCGCAAAGAGACAGGCGTCGACTTCGTGCCCGAGGTCGCGGAAGCCCCCGAGGCCTAGTGCGAGATGCCCCGGCGCTCGTAGAGCCGACGCAGGGGAGCGGGCGACCACCAGTTCCAGTCACCCAACAGGGTCATGGTCGCGGGCACCAAGAGCATGCGGACGAGCGTGGCGTCCAAGAAGACGGCCACCGCGAGCCCGATTCCCACCTCCTTGATGACCAACAGCTGGCCGGACGCGAAGCCCACGAATACGAGGACGATCACGGCGGCGGCCGACGTGATGATCCGTCCCGAGCGTTGCAGGCCCTTGCGCACCGCCTCGTCATTCGGTTCGCCCGCGTCGACGTGTTCCTTGATGCGGGCAAGCAGGAACACCTCGTAGTCCATCGCCAGGCCAAAGCCAAAAGCGATGATCATGACCACCACGTAGGTCTCAATTCCGCCTGTCGATGTGAACTGAAGCGGCCCCTGCAGGTGGCCATCCGCAAAGATCCACGACACGATCCCAAGCGTCGCTCCGAGCGACAGCGTGTTGATGATGAGTGTCTTGACGGGGACCAAGAGTGATCCCGTCATGAGGAACAGCAAAACGAACGTCGCGAGCACCACGAGCCCGAGCGCCCACGGCGCCCCCATGGCGAGCGAGTGCACAAAGTCAACCTGGATCGCCGCGTGCCCTCCGAGGTACACGCGGAACGGCGCATCGAGCGCCCGCAACTGGCCAATCAGCGACGTGGCGTCCGCTCCGGCCTGGTCGGGGTACGCCGTGAAGATGCCCGCCCTCGCCATGGCGTCGGACGCGGCGGCGGGGGTGACCCTAGTGACGCCATCCACCGCGCTGATCTGCTGGAGCCACGAGTCAAGCTGTTGCGGGGTTGCCTCCGCGAGAACCTCGATCTGCGGCGACGCGAGTGAGGGGTAGCGTGCGTCGAAACCGTCAAGCAGCTGGCGCCTCTCGTTCGACACGGGAAACAGCTGGTAATCCGAGTTGCGCACCGCAATGTCGAGAATGGGGCTTGCGAGAACCAGCAGAATTCCAGTGACGGCACCGACGATGGCCCATGGCCTGCGTTGCACCATGCGCGCGAGTCGAGAGAAGAAGCCGTCCTCGCTTGAGACATCGGCCGTTTTTCGAAGCAAGGCCCGTACTCCTGGGATCCTGTCCAGAAGCGACCGTCGAGCGAGCCGGTGCCCGTACAGATACAGCACGGCTGGCACCAGAGTGAGCGCGGTGAGCAGAGCCATCACCACCACCCCGAGCGCGGCGGCGCCGATGCCCCGAATGAGTTCGGCAGAGAACACAAGCATCCCGCCCACCGAGATCGCGACCGTCACTGCCGAGAACGCCACGGTGCGGCCGGCGGTTGTGAGGGTATGGGCGAGGGCCTCGTCCCTGACGTCATGGGCGGGGGAGTCGCCCAACCTCGCGAGCTCCTCGCGATAGCGAGACACGATGAGCAGTCCGTAGTCGATCGACAGACCTATTCCAAGGACCGTCACGACATTGATCGCAGACTGGTCGAGTTCAAGCGGGTACGAGAATCCGAACAGCACCGCGAGGCCGCCCGCGATCGAGGCGATCGCGCCTATGAGCGGCGCCGATGCGGCCAGGAACCCGCCGAAGACGAAGACCATCACCAGCAGGGCGATCGGCAGCGCAATCGCCTCTCCAGTGACGAAGTCTTTCTCGATCTGGGTGGTGAAGTCGTTGAGAAGCAACGGACCGGAGTAGACGCGGACGGCGGGCTGGGGGCTGGCCCACGTGGCAACCGCCGACTTGATGAGTGATGCGACGGCGAGGTGCTCGTTTTTGGCCGCACCCGATTCGGCGAATGGCGCGTACGACGTGGTGAGCAGGAACGCCCCGCCGCCGGCGCTCACCAACTGATCGGGGGTGACTGCTCGTCCGCCCTTAGCCGCGCTTTCGGCATCGGGGCCTCCGACCAAACCCCTCGGCCACATGACAGCGACCACGCCTGGACGTGCCGCGATTGCAGACGCCAGCGACTGAACCTCTGCATCGAAGGCCGAGCCCCATGCGTCGGCGCCGCTGAACTCCGCTGTGAGCATCGGCCCGCTTGAGTCTGTAGGGTGCGCCAAGCGGTATTGGTACTCGGTGGTCGAATCTGCGCCCTGAACCATGGGGAGCCCCGTGGAACTCCGTTCGTAGAGGCTGCCGCCGCCCACGCCCACGGCGGAAAGCGCGTACATCCCGAGTGCGGCGACAATCCATGCGGCAAGTACGAGGCGAGGACGTCGGGCGATGAAGCTGGCGAGGGAGTCAAACACAGGGCCATCGTAGGGGCGAGCGCCGAGCGCGCGGACGGCGGAGCGGCACGGGCGTCGGAGCGGCACGTGCGGCGACCGTACAGTGGGCATGTGGACCTCTTCGACTCGACGAGCATGAGCGCGACCGGGGTGCCGCAGGCCTCTTCGAACGCGCCCCTTGCAGTGCGGATGCGGCCGGCAACACTCGACGAGGTTCTGGGTCAGTCGCATTTGCTTGCCGAGGGCGCGCCCTTGAGGCGCCTCATCTCGGACACGGTCCCCGCCACCAGCGTGATCCTGTGGGGTCCACCAGGCACGGGAAAGACGACGCTTGCCTACCTTGTCGCTGGCGGCAGGCGCTTCATGGAGCTGAGCGCGGTCACCGCGGGCGTCAAGGACGTGCGGGCGATCATCGAGGACTCCAAGCGCAGGCTCGCAACGGGCGAGCGCGAGACGGTCGTCTTCATCGACGAGATCCACCGCTTCACGCGCAGCCAGCAGGACGTGTTGCTTCCGGCGGTCGAGAATCGCTGGGTGACGCTCATCGGCGCCACCACCGAAAACCCGTCGTTCTCGGTGGTCGGGCCGCTGCTGTCGCGTTCGCTCATGCTGACCCTCAAGCCGCTCGCGCCGGACGACATTGCCGCTCTGATCGACAGGGCCATCGCGGATCCGCGCGGACTTGGCGGCGAGGTGACGATCGACGACGGCGCGCGTGCACACATCGTGCGCGTTGCGGGCGCCGACGCGCGAAAGGCTCTCACGCTCCTGGAGAGCGTGGCCGATGCGGCAGCGGACGCCGGGGGAGTGATCACCACCGCCATCGCCGAGTCGGCCATGGACGCGGCGCTCATCGCCTACGACAAGTCGGGCGACCAGCACTACGACGTCATCAGCGCGTTCATCAAGTCAGTGCGCGGCTCCGACGTCGACGCGTCCCTGCACTACTTGGCACGCATGGTCGTGGCGGGGGAGGACCCTCGCTTCATCGCGCGGCGCCTCGTGGTGTTGGCCGCCGAGGACATCGGCCTGGCCGATCCGCAAGGGCTCGTTGTCGCGCAGGCCGCCGCGGACGCCGTCAGCTTCATCGGCATGCCAGAGGGGCGCATCCCACTGGCGGAGGCGACCGCCTATCTGGCACTCGCCCCTAAGTCGAACAGGGCGTACGTCGCGATCGACACCGCCATCGCCGATGTGAAGGCTGGAAAGGCGGGCGTCGTCCCCACCCACTTGAGGGACGCTCACTACGCGGGCGCAGAGGGACTTGGGCATGGGACCGGCTACCAGTATGCGCACGACGCACCCCACGGGGTCGCCTCGCAGCAATACCTGCCAGACACCCTGAAGGGCGAGCGGTACTACGTGCCGACCGAACACGGCTTGGAGCGCACGCTCGGCGAGCGCCTGGTGACCATCAGGCGCATGCTCGGCAGGGACCGCTAGGCGCCCGACACTCGGAATACCGTCAGGGTGCCGAGTTTGCTACTATGAACGTCTGCCCTCGCGGACGGTTGGCTGCTGTCGCCGCGACAACTCTCATATGTATGGCATACGGACACGTGTTTGCGCGTCCACAATCCCTAAGGAACATTTGTGACTTCAGTACAGCGTGCGCGCCGCCAGGTTCGCCTGTCGCGCGCCCTGGGCATCGCCCTGACCCCCAAGGCCGTCAAGCACTTTGAGAAGCGCCCCTACCCGCCAGGCGAGCACGGCCGCACGGCGCGTCGTAAGGAAAGCGACTACGCGGTGCGTCTGCGCGAGAAGCAGCGTCTTCGCGCCCAGTACGGTCTGCGCGAGAAGCAGATGACGCGCACCTACGCCGAGGCACGCAAGGAGCCGGGTTTGACCGGTGAGGCGTTCGTCGAGCTGCTCGAGATGCGTCTCGACGCGCTCGTGCTGCGTTCAGGCTTTGCCCGCACCATCCTGCAGGCGCGCCAGACGGTGCTGCACCGCCACATCCTCGTCGACGGCAAGATCGTCGACCGCCCCTCGTTCCGCGTCAGCCCCGGCCAGACCATTCAGGTCAAGGCCAAGGCCGTCACGATGGAGCCTTACATGGCAGCGGCCGCCGGTGCTCACCGCGACCTGCTTCCCGAGGTTCCCGATTACTTGAACGTCGAGCTCGAGCGGCTCACAACGGTTCTCGTGCGTCGCCCCAAGCGCGCCGAGGTCCCCGTGATCTGTGAAGTTCAGCTCGTCGTCGAGTTCTACGCACGCTAAGGCGTACTAGTCTCTTCTGGGGCTTTACCAGATCAGACTTGAAAAGATCGACTTGATCTAACCGTCGTCGGCCCCTGGCACAAGTTGGGGGTCGGCGGCGTTTTCATGTGTGGAGGTTGTCATGCGCACCGCAGATATTCGTCAACGTTGGCTCGACTATTTTGAGTCGCAAGGGCACGCCGTGGTGCCGTCGGCGTCCTTGGTGTCGCCCGACCCCTCCCTGCTCTTTACCGTCGCGGGCATGGTGCCGTTTATCCCGTACATGCTGGGCCTGCAGCAGCCGCCGTGGCCGCGCGCCACAAGCGTGCAGAAGTGCATCCGCACCCTCGACATCGAGGAGGTGGGCAAGACCACGCGTCACGGCACGTTCTTCCAGATGAATGGCAACTTCTCCTTTGGCGACTACTTTAAGGAAGGCGCCATCACGTACGCGTGGGACCTCATCACGGGTTCCGAGGCGGACGGCAAGTACGGCTTCGACCCAGAGACAGTGTGGGTGACCGTCTTCCACGACGATGACGAGGCCGCGGACCTGTGGAAGCAGATCGCAGGCCTTCCCGACGAGCGCATTCAGCGCCGCGGCATGAAGGACAACTTCTGGTCCACCGGGCAGCCCGGGCCCGCTGGCCCGTGCTCGGAGATCTACATCGACCGCGGCCCCGAGTTCGGCAAGGACGGCGGGCCCATCGTTGACGAGGACCGCTACATCGAGATCTGGAACCTCGTCTTCATGCAGTACGAGCGCGGCCCCGGCGGCGGCAAGGACTCGTTCCCGCTGCTTGGCGAGCTCAGGCAGAAGAACATCGACACCGGCATGGGCTTGGAGCGCGTCGCGTTCCTCAAGCAGGGCGTCTCCAACATGTACGAGAT
>JBBRWX010000001.1:0-148633 GCA_038248935.1 Actinomycetales bacterium | reverse complement strand
GCACCGACCTATCCAACGGTGTGATGCTGTGTACCCGCTGTCATCACGACATCCACCGCCAAGACTGGGAAATCCTGATCCAAGCAGGCCGCGTCAACTTCATCCCACCACCCACCATCGACCCCACAAGGCGGCCACGACCAGGAGGAATCGCCGCCATCGACATCGGCGATGTCAGCGACCTCGACGAAGCCCGCGACCTCGGCGAAGTCCGCGACCTCGACCCACCGGCCGACTATCCGTCGCACAACCCCGCCCAAAACGACACCACCTCGGACGACCCTGCCCAAAACGACGCAGCCTGGGATGACCCTGCCTCGCACGACAACGACACCGCGGCGAACGAAATGCTGGCCGCGTAACCAAACGACGCAACTCGCGCGCCCGCACGCCCCCTTTCCTCCGACGTCAAATCCCGCCTAGCGGCCGCCCGTCACCAATCTCATGAGACGCAACAGCTACGCCACCGTGACGTTGAGCCCGTGAGCCTCAAATTGAGCCTTCACGCGAGCGACCAGCTCGTGGTTGGGCGGCTGCGTGTTCTCCAACAGGTATGGCTCCCCTGTGGCTTCCCACTTGGCCTTGCCCATCTGGTGGAACGGCAGGATCTCCATGCGCTCGACACCGTCAAGCGTGGCGACAAACTCGGCGATGGCCTCGACATTTTCGGGGGCATCGGTCAGCCCGGGCACCAACACAAAGCGCACCCACATCTTCTTGCCAAGGTTCGACAGTCGCGTCGCGAAGTCGAGCGTCGGCTGGAGTGGTCGGCCAGTCACACGCGTATAGGTCTCCGGGATGCCTGACTTGATGTCCAAAAGCACCAGGTCGATGTAGTTGAGGTCGGCGTCCGTGAGGCGCGAGCCCAGCAGGCCAGCCGTGTCCAAGGCCGTGTGAATGTTGAGGTCGTGGGCGCGCCTGAACACGCTCATCACGAACTTGGCCTGCAGCAGCGGCTCGCCACCCGAGATCGTGAGCCCGCCGTCCGTCACCTTCATGACGGTCGCATAACGCGTCACGCGCGCCATGACCTCATCGACCGTGTGTCGCACCCCATCCTTCATGCGCCACGTGTCGGGGTTGTGGCAGAACTGGCAGCGCAGGCCGCAACCGGCCATAAACAGCGTCATGCGCGTCCCTGGTCCGTCTGCTCCCGTCACCAGATCCCACGAGTGCACGGAGCCCGTCGAGTTGTCGTGAAGCTCCTCGCTCTGTGCGAGCTCCTCGTCGGCGATCTCCATGGGAGGTCCGGTAAGGAGCGGCACCGAAACGGGTGGGTTCGTCATCGTGTAACTCCTTCCGCGCGCAGGGGGGACAGCGCTGGGTCAACCAAGACCGGGGACAGTCAAGGCTTGGCCATTCAAGGACCGGGCGATTCACAGACCGGGCCCACTAAAGACGAGCCCACTGAAGACCGAGCCCACCCAAGCGTACGGCGCTCCACCCCTAGGGACGGAGCGCCGTGACGTCTTGGGACCTGCGTCTCAGACTTACAGACCCGCGTGGAAGGTGCGCGACAGCACGTCGAGCTGCTGCTCGCGTGTGAGGCGAATGAAGTTCACCGCGTAGCCCGAGACACGAATCGTGAGCTGCGGGTAGTTCTCCGGGTGTTCCATGGCGTCTTCGAGCGTCTCGCGGTTGAGCACGTTGACGTTCATGTGGAAGCCCTGGCTCACGGTGTACGCGTCCAGAAGCCCCACCATGTTCTTAACCTGCTCGGCGCGGTCTCGGCCAAGGGCCGATGGCACGATCGAGGTGGTCAGCGAGATGCCGTCCTGAGCGTCGTCATAGGGCAGCTTGGCGACAGACAGCGCCGAGGCCATGATGCCGTGCACGTCGCGGCCATTCATCGGGTTGGCACCCGGTGCGAAGGGCTCTCCAAGGCGACGGCCGTCGGGCGTGTTGCCCGTTGCCTTGCCGTAGACGACGTTTGACGTGATGGTCAGCACGGATTGCGTGTGCTTCGCATTGCGGTACGTCTTCTGCTTGCGGATCTTCTCCATGAAGCGGTGGACGAGGTCGATCGCGATGTCGTCGGCGCGGTCATCATCGTTTCCGTACGTGGGGTAGTCGCCGTCGACGATGTAGTCGATGACCAGTCCGGTCTCGTCGCGCACGGGCTTGACCTTGGCGAACTTGATGGCGGACAGCGAGTCCGTTGCGACCGACAGGCCCGCGATGCCGCAAGCCATGGTGCGCAGGATCTCGCGGTCGTGAAGCGCCATCTCGATGCGCTCGTACGAGTACTTGTCGTGCATGTAGTGGATGACGTTGAGTGCGTCCACGTACGTCTCGGCTAGCCATTCCATGAACGTGTCGAACTTGGCCATGACGTCGTCGAAGTCGAGAACGTCACCGGCAACGGGTGCGACGGCTGGGGAAACCTGCTTGCCGCTCACCTCGTCGCGTCCACCATTCATCGCGTACAGCAGGCCCTTGGCAAGGTTGACGCGCGCTCCGAAGAACTGCATCTGCTTGCCGACCTCCATGCCTGACACGCAGCAAGCGATCGCCGCGTCGTCGCCGCACTGCTCGCGCAGCAGGTCGTCGGACTCGTACTGCACTGCCGACGTGTCGATCGACACCTTGGCGCAGAACTCCTTGAAGCCCTGGGGCAGCTTGTCGCTCCACAGGACCGTCATGTTCGGCTCGGGAGCCGGACCAAGGTTGTTGAGCGTGTGCAGGAACCTAAACGAGTTCTTGGTGACCAGCGAGCGGCCATCGTCGCCGATGCCAGCGATCGACTCTGTGACCCACAGTGGGTCGCCAGAGAACAGCGCGTCGTATTCGGGGGTGCGGAGAAAGCGCACGATGCGGAGCTTGATGACGAAGTCATCGATGATCTCCTGAGCCGCGCTCTCGGTCAGTGTGCCCTCGGCAAAGTCACGCTCGATGTAGGTATCGAGGAAGGTCGAGGTGCGGCCCAGCGACATGGCGGCGCCGTTTTGCTCCTTGACCGCGGCCAAGTACGCGAAGTACAGCCACTGGACGGCTTCCTTGGTGTTATGTGCGGGCTTCGAGATGTCGAAGCCATAAGACGCGGCCATCTGCTTGAGCTCGCCCAAGGCCTTGATCTGCTCTGAGTTCTCTTCGCGGTCGCGAATGATGTCCTCGGTCGAACGCTCCATGTCGAGCACGACGCGGTCGTTCTTCTTGGCCTTAATCAGCGCGTCAACGCCGTACAACGCCACGCGACGGTAGTCGCCGATGATGCGGCCGCGGCCGTAGGCATCGGGAAGACCGGTGACGATGTGGCTAGAGCGGGCCGCGCGCACGTTGGGCGGGTAGGCGTCAAAAACGCCATCGTTGTGCGTCTTGCGGTAGTTCGAGAAGACGTTCTCGAGCATCGGGTCAACCGGGTACCCGTAGGTCTCCAGCTGCTTGACCACCATGCGCCAGCCGCCAAAAGGCATGATCGCGCGCTTGAGGGGGGCGTCGGTCTGCAGACCAACAATCAGGTTGTCGTCCTCGCTGATGTAGCCGGGTGCGTGCGACGTGATGAGTGCGGGGGTGGCGTAGTCAATGTCGTAGACGCCCTTCTCGCGCTCCACGGGGAACATGGCGGAGAGGGTCGCCCACACGCGCGTGGTGCGCTCGGTGGGGCCGACGAGGAACGTGTCGTCGCCGGTAAATTCGGTGTATGCGCACTGGATGAATCCGCGCACATCGATGGAGTCGGTCCAAGGACCGGTGGGGAACGAACGCCAAGCTTGGACTTGCTGTGCGTCTGTCTTGGAGGTGGTGGTGCCGTCTGCCGCGATTGTCATCTCGGTAAACCTTCCTACATGGGGAAAGGCGCTGTAGCGCCAGTACTTCGAACGTATGCCCCCGGGGGCGTACATTTATGGGACTTTTGCCCTGAGGTCCCTGGTCTTGGGGTCCCAGGTAAGTCGCACGGCGGGCACCGTGCGGCTACAGTGACAGCAATGTCCCAGCCATTGGCGATGACGCCATGCTGTGAGGGAGAGACAGTGCACACACTACGCCCCCGCACGCCAAGGGCCGCCGTTCTCGGTCTCGCATCGGTCCTATCGCTGAGTGCGTGCGGATTGCTTGACGGAACCGACCCGAGCGCCTCCCCTGTCGCGTCCGTCGCGCCGGGAGACCAGACGGAAATCTCGATGGCGGTGTGGGGCGGCTTCGGCCTAGATGATCTCATCACCGAATACGAGGCCTCCCACCCCGCGGTGTCGATCACACTCGTTTCGGGCGACTACAACCCCCTGCACGATGCGCTCCAGCGGGAGCTTGTCTCTGGCCATGGCGCGCCCACGATCGCCGCGGTCGGCGAGGACTATATCGCCAAGTTCGCGGCCCAGCCTGAGCAGTTCGTGAACCTCTCCACGTTGGGCGCCGACGACTACAAGGATGTGTATTTGCCCTGGAAATGGGCGGAAGGTACCGGCCCGGACGGCAGCACCATTGTCGGAATGGGCGCCGATGTTTCGGGGCTGGCCCTGTGCTACCGCAGCGACCTTTTCGCCGCCGCGGGGCTTCCCACAGATCGCCTAGCGGTCTCCGGGGCCATGGGCGATTCGTGGGAGGGCTTCCTCACCTTTGGCAAGCAGTACACCGAGGCTTCGGGTGGCGCCGCGTTCATCGACAACGCGACGAGCCTCCTGACTCCCATCCGCAACCAGACGGGTGCGTCGTACTACGACGCAAGCGGCGCGCTCCGCCCCGACGCCGCCAAGCCCGCCTTCGCCATCGCCACTCGGGTCATCAACTCGGGTCTATCTGCCGGATACACCCAGTTCTCGGATACATGGGACAAGGGCCTGACCGACGGATCGTTCGCCGCAACCCTGTGCCCGGTGTGGGGAATGGGGTACATCCAGGGCGTGGTGACCAAGTCCAACTACCAACCCAAGTGGGACATCGCCGACATCCCAGGGCCAGGGGGGTCGTGGGGCGGATCGTTCTACACGATCCCGGCGCAGGCGAGCCCCGAGCAGCGCGCTGCCGCGTGGGAATTCCTCCGGTGGCTGCTCGCGCCCGCGCAGCAGTTAAAGGTGTTCCAGGCAACTGGTTCACTGCCTTCGCAGCCATCGATTTACCAGGACTCGAGCGTGAAGGACTACAAGATCCCGTTCTTCAACGACGCACCCGTGGGATCGATCCTCGCCAAGGCGGTCCAGGAGTTGCCCGTGACCGCGTCCCACGACCCCAGGAACGGCACGGTGGAGGCCGCGATGGAGCAGGTGCTCGATGGCGTCCAGAGCGGTGATGTCACGAGCGCCGATGCCTGGCAAGTCGCGGTCGAGGCGGCCAAGGTGGTCGACGCCTCCAACTCCGCCACCGCCGCCAGCCCTAGCCCCTCCGCCGCCCCCTAACACCGACCCCCAATTTGCCTACCCCCAATACCCCTGCCCCCAAAACGCCAGCCGCCAAAACCGCCCACTAAAACGCTCGTGACTGCCCCGTCGCCGTGACGGCAATACCGTCCGCGAACGGCATGAGCGCCTCGAGACCAAACAGCGGGTACACGGTGATCTCGACGGTGACGCGTGCCGTGACCGCGTCGGGAGCCTCGACGGACACGATGCGAACTCCCTCAAGGCGATCGGTCCCTCGCTGCGTCAGATGAGCCACGACGGCGTCACTCATGCGCGACTGAGCGAGCGCCACGTCTCCCGTGCCCGCCGTCGCGTTGTAGTACCCGTCACTAGAGACCGCATCGGAGGCGTCCTCTGCGAGCTCGTCCGCGAGGTTCGCCAGGCGCATGCGGGTCATATGCACCGAGGTCGCGGCGGAGATCACCAGGATCAGCATGATCGCGAGCACGGCGAAGCCGAGTGTCAGGATTCCGATCGTGCCCTCGTCGTCTCGCCGATGCGGCAACGCCCTCATTGGTCGTTCACCACCGAGTCGACCGGCGCGCGAGCCGAGGCCACCACGTCGACGGACAGTGGGATGGCCCCACCGAACAACCCTGGGATGCCTGGCAGAGCCACCACAATCGTCACGTCAGCGTCCACGTTGCCGCCCGGCTCGAGACACAGACCCTCGCACGTGACCGCCAGCGAGGCGGCATCCGAATCGAAGCCAAAGTCGTCCGCGACAAGCAGCACCGTTGCTTCAGCCCGACTGGCGCCCGCCGCCATGGCCACCTCACGCGAGGCGCCTTGCTCGCGAGACGCCACCCCGGTCACCACCGCGGTGCGGGCCGCCTCATGCGCGGCCCCTTCCGCCGCGAACGCGCCCGCTTGGATCCGCGAAAGGGTGACCACCACATACGTCAGCGGTACAAGAAAGAGCAGCGACAAGGCAATGAACTCCACCATTGCCGCGCCCTCGTCGCCATCAGGGTCACTCCTACGCCGCCACCACGCGCGCAGGTCAGCCACGCGCCGCCTCCTCGAACGCACGTGCCGACACCGTCATGGTTCCCGCACCCCACAGACCCAAGAGCGGCACGGGCGCGCTCACGGTGACCTCGACCGCGGGTGCGCCGTCGATCCTCGCGTCCTCGGCCGTCACGCTCGTCTCGATGCCTCCAATCGACTCGTGCAGTAGCCACCGGGTCCGATCGACTCCGTCTTGAGGGCCGCGGTCGTTTGAGGCCGCGAGCCTCGCGCCCTCGGATGCGGCAGACACCATCATGTTCCGGACGTGAAGAGTCAATGCCAACTGGATCACGCCCATCGCGAGGGCGATCACCAAGGCCGACACCAACACAAACTCGACGAGCGCGTTGCCCTCATCGCCCCTATCCCTAGCCCCCGGTGACACCGTCGATCGCCGCTGAAAACAGTTCATTCAACTTGGGGCCCGCGATTGCCCACAGCCCGGCCACAAGGCCAGCAGTCATCAGGGTGATGAGGACCCATCCAGGGACATCCCCCCTGTCGTCGTTCGGCCTCTTCGACAGCCACTCCCATTTCCGCATGTGATTTCCTTCCCCCTCGGCCCGCGTTGTTACAGACCAAGTCGAATAGTGGTGAGGCCAGGGAACACCGCGAAAATCACGGTCACGGGGAGGATGAGAAACACGACAGGGACCATCATCGCGATCTCCCGCTTCCCGCCCTCTTCCATCAGCGCGCGCTGGCCCGCGTCGCGCACATCTTGAGCTTGGGATCGCAGCACCTCGGCGAGCGGGGTCCCGAGGTCCACCGCGGTCGCCACGCCGTCTGCAAAGCGCCGCAACGCCAGAACTCCCGTTCGATCGGCAAGCTGCATGAGCGCTTGCGACAAGGGAGCACCTGCCCGCGCGGTCGCAAGCGTGTACCTGAGCTCCTCGGCCATCACGCCTCTTGTGGTGCGGGCAACCCTTTCCAAGGCTCCAAGCGCTCCCTCACCAGCGCTGACCGACAGAGCGAGCAGTTCAGCCACCGTGGGGAGTTCGCCCACGATCCGGGCCTCGCGCTTTGTCACGGCGAGGCCGAGCACATAGTCCCTGGCGAACGCCGCGCCCACTCCTGCGACGGCGACCAACATAAAGAGCTCTACGGGCGACGGATGCCTCGACGCGGCGAGCACCAGCGCCAGTACGGTCCCACCGACAAGGCCTCCAATGGCCCACACCACCTGCTGCGCGCGGAACTGCTCGACAGTCACGTCAGAACCCGCCCTCACGAGGCGCGCACGGAGCTCCTGCGTGGGCGAGCCCCACCGCTCGACCCAGCGCACCCCGTCGCGAACCACGGGAGCGAGCAGCCTCTCGATCGTGGGGAAAGGAGTCGTCGGCGAGCTGAGTCGCTTGAGTTCCTCAGCAGCGGATGCACGCACGTGTGGGGCGATCCGATCGCTGATGCGCGGAATCCGCGCGGACCAAAACGCGACGAGCAGCGCGAAGCCCAGTCCAAGCATGGCGCCAAAAACCACGGTAGTCGGCGTCATCGAAGGACTCTGCTCTCTTGAGGCAGTCGGCCCACGCGCACCATGATCCTGTACGCAAATACCGTACTCGCGCCGCCGATGAGCAGCACGCTGACACCGGAGGGCGAGTTGTATGCCTGGGCGTTCGCTGGCCTCGTGGACAACAGGGCGAGAACCAACCATGGAGCGGCGACCGCGAGTCGCGCCGCGTTCACCGTCCAGCTTTGGCGCGCCTCCAGTTCGCCACGCGTCCTCGCATCGTCCCTCAAGAATTGGCTCAGCGTACGCAACAACCGACCCACGTCCGTGCCGCCCACATCGCGTGTGATGCGGAGCGCCTCGACGATGCGATCGGCCACTGGATCCGCGAGTCTCGCCTTGAGAGCATCGAGGCAGTCGCCGAATCTTCCGGACGACCTGAAGTCCTCGGCGAAGGCGGTAAACGGTTCGCGCAACTGCTCTGGACCGCGCTCGCCAAGTTGGCTGAGCGCCTCAGGCAGCGACAGCCCTGCACGTATGCCCGATGCCAAGTGGTCGACCGCCTCGGGCCATACGTCGCGCATTGATGCCTGCCTGGTGGTCGCGCGCGCGCCGACAAGGGCGAAGGGTCCGCGAGACGCGATGGCCGCGAAGGCGAGGCCGATGACGGGCGATCCAGACGCACCCGTGGCAAACAGCGCGACAAGGAGACCCAGTGCCGCTGAAGCCCCGATAAGCGCCAACGGCGTGACACCGGGGGCTCCCGCGCGTATAAGTTGATCTTGGGTGCGCTCGACCCACCGATTAGGCGACCGTACCCCGGCCTCATGGTGGGGCCAGAACGACATCCATACCAAGAACAGGCCCGCGCCAAGCGCGAGGCCCAAAGCGGCGCTCATGACTGCCTCGCCAAGAGGTCGGACAGTCGGTAGCCCGCGCGTGCGAAGCGTTCCTCTTCGGGCGGATAGCCGTCTCCCCTGACAAGCTCTCCGCCCACTCTGTGGAACAAGTCGCTCACCTCGATGATCCCCTGCTCGACGCGCCCGGAGACCCCGACGATCTCCCGCAAGCGACGGCGCCCGCGCGCGTCAACATGAAGGTGAACCACCAGGTCGATCGCGGAGGCGACGGTCGGCACCACGAAGCGGTCGGACACGTTCTCTCCGGCGAGCAAGGGCAACGTGCACATTTTCGTGATCGCGTCGCGCGCGGAGTTCGCGTGAATGGTGCACATGCCTGGAACCCCAGCGTTGAGTGCAACGAGCATGTCCAGCGCCTCGGCCTCTCGCACCTCGCCGATGATGATGCGATTGGGTCGCATGCGCAGCGCCTCTTTGACGAGCCTGCGCAAAGGAATCTCCCCAGTTCCCTCGAGCGACGGTTGCCTGCATTGCAGCCCGACCACGTCACGCAGCGGGATCTTGAGTTCGAAGACTTCCTCGCACGTAATGACGCGTTCGCGCGAAGGGATGCTCCCTGAAAGCGCATTCAAGAACGTCGTCTTTCCCGCCTGGGTGCCTCCAGCAACCAGCACATTGAGGCCCGACGCGACCGCCGCGCCCAGGAAGTCCGCCGCCTGCTGCGTGAGCGAGCCGAGAGCCACCAGGTCATAGAGGTGGTTCGCGCGTGTCACGTATTTGCGGATGTTGACGGACCAATGCTCGCGCGTGACATCGGGAATCACCACATGGAGCCTCTCGCCGCCAGGCAGCGACGCGTCGACAAAGGGACTGGACAAGTCCAAGCGCCGGCCGGACAACTTGAGCATGTGCTCCACAAGGTCGCGCACTTGCGACGCCGTGAGGATCGTCGACGTGAGCTCGGCTTCGCCACGCCTGGCCACATACACCTGGGCGGGTTCGTTAATCCAGATCTCCTCGATCTCGGGATCGTCCAGATACGCCTGGAGGGGGCCAAGCCCGGCGACGTTGTCGAGCACGAACTTGGCGACCGTCATGCGGTCTTCGTAGGGCGCCACCGCGCCCGCGAGCGCCCTCTGCTCCCACGAGGCAAGGGCATCATCCACCAGGGCACGCACAGCCGCCACATCACGCACCGGGTCGACTCCCCGCTTACGGATGAGCTCCCTCACTTGCGACTCGATCGCAGTGGCTGCCTCTGCACTCATGGTGAGGAGACTAGAGGGTTCTGCCAATTCGCGCGCGGTGAGTTGTGGACAACCCCAGAGATGCCTACAGCGGCCACCTCGGGCAAGGTGGCCGCTGTAGGGAGATCCCCACCGGCGGATCGGGCAGGATCGCCGGCGGAGGGACTACTTCAGCCCGAAGAGCTGAGGCAGGTCGGCTAAAGCTGGAAGGGAGCCGACAATCAAGTAATTGGTGAGCACGATGACCGCGAGCGCGCTGAGCGAGGTGGCGAACAGTTCGCGCTTGGCTGCGGCGACGTGGTCGACGACCGAGCGCGTGAACAGCGCGGCCGCGAGGCCGGGGAGCAGGAGGGCGAGAACCGCCGATCCAACGAGCGACGCGGTGATTCCACCCGAACCGCCAACGATCACCAGGTAGATCATCGCGGTTGACGCGGCGAGAAGGGCGCCAAAGCCTGCGAACTCGATGAACGCGCGACGCTCCGTGGTGCGGTGCTTGCGCAGATCCGACTCAACGCGCCATCCGACGCTGTACGCGAAGGCTCCCGCGCCAAAGGTCACGGTGAGGGCCGCCATGAGGAGCAGCGCGAACGTCGCCGTCTGCGACTCGTAGCCCGCGTATCCGTGCATGGCCAACTGAGTGGCTGGGGGAGCCAAGAAGGCGAATGAGACACCGTAGATGACGACGTAGCTGATCGCTGTGGCCCAGGCTCGCGTTGCGAGCGGCTGAACGACTGAAAGCGTGATGGGGGCGGCCATGTGAGTTGTCCCTTCCGTGGGAAATGAAACATCTTCCGTGCAGCCCGATGACTCAACGATGACACTCATCCCCCTTCCTGAACAGAACCTCGAACGCCGCCGAGGGCCAAAATGGGGCGTTGTGAGACGTCTCACACACGGGGCCAATGTCCGTTTTGTCTGGCCCCAAATGGGTTCATAAGCGGGCAAACCCCCCACACCATCGGCCGCCAACAGTGACGTGCCTCACTCGCCGCGCAGGTCGCCGAGCCTGCGCGTGTAGCGCGTGGAGTTCGTCACAAACCCTCCACAATGGAGTCATGTGCGGCCGTTATGCGGACTTCCTTGCGGACCAGGACTTGGCCGACGCGTTTTCGTTGGCTTTCACTACAAATGACGACCGACTCCTGCCCCCTTCATTCAACGTGGCACCCACCCAACTGGTGCGCGTCATTCGACCATCGGACGAGGGGCCGACGCTCGACGTCGCCGCGTGGGGGCTTGTGCCTTCGTGGGCGAAGGACCCGTCCATCGGCCCTCGCATGATCAATGCCCGCGTGGAGACGGTGGGTGAGAAGCCTTCGTTCCGCACGGCGTTTGCCAAGCGCCGATGCGTCGTCCCCGCGAGCGGCTACTACGAGTGGCGCTCAACGGCCGAGGGCAAAACGCCGTTCTACATCCACCCTGCCGACGACGCACCGCTGGCTTTCGCCGGCCTGGTCGAGGCGTGGAGACGCTCCCCAGACGACGACTGGCTCATCACGTGCGCGATCGTTACCACCGCGGCACGCGGCGAGATGGCTGCGATCCACGACCGCCAACCCGTCATGATGCGGCCCGATGCTTGGGGCGTCTGGCTTGATCGCGCGCCGACCGCTGACGAGCTGCTGGCGGCCGCTGCCTGCGATGCACCCGAGCTCGCGTGGCACGAGGTGGGCAAGGCCGTGGGAAACGTGCGCAACAACTCGCCAGCGTTGGTGGAGCCCGCCCGCTAGGGATCTACTGGAAGCGCAAGGAGATCAAGAGTCCGATGACTCCAGCCACCGGCATAGCGGCGAGCACCCAGAAGAGTACGTAGACCCAGCGGTGAGTCAGCGCGACGGGCAACAGAAGGCGTGTGCCCAGCCCTCCGACGGCTGCGGGCAATGCCACGTTGGCGATGGCGCCCACGATGGAAGCGTTCATCCCCAATGACACGAGCCCCGCCAGCACAAGACCTAACGCCAGTCCGGCGCCGCCGAAGGCCATGGCCGCGCGTACTGTCCCCCAAGCGCGAGTTGCCGCGTCCAGCCGCCTCCCCAGGGTTAAGACCACAATCGGGATGACTACGGCCACGAGCCCCAAGCCCAAAATCAGCAAGCCAGCCAAGTAGGCGAGGTCGGCGAACCCCTCGGTACCTGTCGGCTTGAGCCACTGAATCGTCAGCAACATCGCCACGTAGGGCACCGTGAAACTCACCATGGCCAGGGGCATCGCCACCCGCACTCGCGTCAGCGACTCCTGAGCGGGCGGCGGCGACTCGTTGAGCGTGATCACGTCGCCAACACTAGCGTCGTCTCGTCGAATTCCCGCTGTATAGGAGTAGCCGAAATTCGCGGCGGGTCAGAGCGCCAAACCGAGTCCCAGCCCGTCCCGCCGAGCACCCGAGCGCAGGTCCCGATCCACCTGGGGCAGAGCGCGAAGATCGTGCCCATCATCACAGTGCCGCCCGCAAACGCACGTCGCCTGCCGTCACCTCGACCGCTTCACCCGCGACCGTACGCAGCAAAAGGGAGCCATCGGCGCCGATGCCCTCGGCCACGCCGGTGATGGGCGGAGCGCCCGCGCGATCCACCACCACCTCGCGACCAAGCGTGCAGGTGACGGTGGCGACCTCTGCCACGTAAGCGTGAGGGTCCGCATCTGCACTTGTAATCTCGGAGGCGACTTGTCGCGACAACGCGTCGAGAAGCACCGCTCTGTCGAGCTCGCGAGCGCCCACAGTCGCCATGGACGCCGCGTGGGGCACGGGAAGCTCGGATGGCGTCTGGGAGACGTTGATGCCAATGCCCGCGACCACGGCGTCATCGTGAACCTCACACAGGATGCCCGCAATCTTGCGTAGCGAACCCCAGCCCGCGATCTCGTCCTTCTCACCGCCGCCCTCACCCGCGCTCGCGCCCGCGCTCGCGCCCGCGCAGTTGACCACCACGTCGTTTGGCCACTTGAGGCTCGCGTCGATCCCCACGGAGCGCAGGGTCTTGACGGCCGCCAGGCCTACGACGAGGGGCACGATCCCCCACCGCTCGCGTGGCAAGTGGGGCCTCAGTACATAGCTCACCGTTAACGCGGCACCCTGGGGCGTGTGCCACTCGCGGCCCGCACGTCCCCTCCCCGCGGTTTGGTGGTCCGCGACCAGGGCGCTCATGTGCGGCCATGCCCCTGGTTCGGCGCGCAGCGCCGCCAGAAGCTCCGAGTTGGTCGACGGCGAGGCCTTGGTGACCACCAGCGCGGTGAGAGTCGCGTGTCCACCAGCGAGCGAGGCAAGCGCGTCCGCGGTCAGCGGAGCGCGCGATGCGCTCACCAGCGAGGGGAGTTGCCCCTCGAGTGGATCACGCGATTCATCGTGCGTCATGCACCAAGATTAGGGCGAACACGCGCCCGGTGTCACAGCACCGCCGTGAGTGCACCTGCGGCCGCTCCGAGCACTGCCTGCCTCGCGTCGTGCGCCGTCCTCGCCGACCGGGCCAGATGCGCGAGTCGCTGGCAGTCGGAGAAGCTGTGGAGAGACAGCGCCAACCTCACCATGGGCACCTTGGAAGGGGCCATGGACAGGCTCGTGACGCCTAGCCCTGCAAGTACCAGGGCCAGGAGTGGATCCCCGCCTGCCTCCCCGCACACTCCCATTGGCTTTCCCGTGATGGCTGCTCCGTTGCACGCGGCCGCGACCACGTCGAGCAGCGCGGGTTGCCACGGGTCGAGAAGGTCGGAAAGTTCGCCTTGCATGCGGTCGGCTGCCATCGTGTATTGGGCGAGGTCATTGGTGCCGAGCGAACCGAAGTCCACCTCTTGGAGCACGTGCGCGGACCGCAACGCCGCTCCTGGCACCTCGATCATCACACCCACTGACTTGAGGCCGTTCTCGCGCACGCGACGCGCGAACCACGCCGCCTCCTCTACGAGCGCGACCATGGGCGCCATCACGCGGACGTCGGCTCCTGTATCGCTCGCGGCGATCGACAGGGCCTCCAGTTGGGCGTCAAGTAGGTCGGGTCGCTCGGCAGAAAGTCGCAGTCCCCGCCTGCCGAGGGCGGGGTTCTCCTCGGCACCAAGATCCGCGAAGGCGAGCGGCTTGTCGGCGCCCGCGTCGAGCGTCCTCACCACCACCCTCTTGCCCTCGAAGGGAGCGAAAACCTGCCTGTAAATCTCGGCCTGCTCCTCGACGGTGGGTGCGGTGGTGGCGCTAAGGAACACAAATTCGGTGCGGAACAGGCCCACTCCCTCGAGGTCTGCCTTGCCGGCGGCCACCGCGTCCTCGACGCCGCCGATGTTCGCCAGGAGGGCCACCCTCTTGCCGTCCTTGGTCATGCCCGGACCCTTGCTGTCTGCGAGCGCGGTCGCTCTCCTCGCCGCGCGCTGCTTGAGCCTGTCGACCAATTCGCCGGACGGGTTGATGTGGACTTGACCCGTCTCGCCGTCGACCAGGATCGGGGTGCCCTCCGCAAAACCGGTCGCTCCCGCGACCTTCACCGCTGCGGGAATCCCCATCTGCGCCGCGAGGATCGCGGTGTGGCTTGTACGCCCGCCGTGCTCGGTGACGATCCCGATGACCTTGGAACGGTCCAGCGTCGCGGTCTCCGCGGGGGCCAGGTCGAGCGCCACCAGGATGCACTCGGCGTCGAGTGCAGGAATGCCTGGCGACGGCACCCCCAAGACGAAGGCGATCGCACGGTCGCCCACGTCGCGAAGGTCGGTCGCCCGCTCGGCGAAGTATCCGCCCAGCGCCACGAATTGGTCGATGTACTCCTGGGTGGCGGCATCAATGGCCGATGCGGGCCCCTTGCCCGCCGCGGCATGCGCGATCGCGCCGTCGATGAGGCCAGGGTCGCGAGCGAGCATCGCCGTGGCTCCCAAAATCTCGGCGGCATTGTCGCTGGCTAAGCCGACACGTCTCTCGATCTCGACGGCGACCGCCTCGAGAGCCTCCCTGATGACCCGGGCGGCCTCCTCCGGCTCGAGCACGCCCTCGTTGGCGGGCGGCCGCACGGCCGCCCCCACGTGCACCACGGGTGCGTACGCCGACCCTGGGCTGACACCAATGCCCTGGATCACACCGCCGCCCTGGACCACACCGACGCCCTGGACCACACCGATGCCCTGGACCACACCGCCGCCCTGGACCACACCGTCCATGGCGGAGCTACTTCTCTGCGTCGAGGTCGCGCTCAAGCAGCGCTACCAGGACATCGAGCACGTCGCTCGCGTTCTCGGCCTCGCAACCGAGCTCGACGGTGTCTCCGTGCTTCGCTCCAAGCGCCATGATGGCGAGCATCGAGTTGGCGGGGCCTGGCTTGCCGCCAGGCTTGCAGATTGTCACGGGAACTCCCGCTTCGTTGACGGCCTTGACAAAAAGCGCGGCGGGGCGCGCGTGAAGGCCGACGGAAGAGCCGATTTCCACAGTTCGTGTGGTCATGGTGGTCATCCTTAGGGGGTCGGGGCCGAGTGGCCGGGCGTAGAGGACACAATCAAGTCGAGAGGAAGACAAGAGGACACGTGGACCACGTGCCCGTGGAGGTCTGCGGGCGAAGGCACCCTGCTTCCTGGAAGCGCCACGGCGGCCGATCCCCAGAGCACGCCTCTGGCGACCGCGTCTGTCAGCGAAGCGCCCGTGTCGACGGCGGAAAGATATCCGGCCAACAGGCAGTCGCCTGCACCCACCGTCGACAGTGGCTTGTCTACCACCGAGTTCGCGTGTACCGCAGTGGTCGCATCGACCCCCAGCGCGCCGTGCTCACCCAGGCTCACCACGACCGTCCCGACGCCGGAACGCACGAGGCTGCGCGCGGCCTCTAGCACGTCGGCGAGGATGACCAGGGGCTTCCCAGCGAACTCCTCGAGCTCTTCGAGGTTGGGCTTGACCAGGTCAGGACCCGCCTCGACCACCTGGGCGAAGGTTGCACCGGACGTGTCGATCGCCACGCGCACCCCGCTCGCCTGCGCCCGCTCAATGAGCGCCACGTAAAGCGATCCGTCGATCCCCGGCGGAAGGCTTCCGCAGCCGACGACCCACGAGGCTCCCTGGAGGTGGCTTTCCACGGCGTCGAGCATCATCGCCGCGTCAGGAGGGCCAGAGTTCCTGCCCGGCTCGTTGATCTTTGTCGTGGTGCCGTCATCCTCGACCAACGTGATGTTTGTGCGCACGGCGTCCTGGAGATCGATGAAGTGATACGCCACGTGGGCGTCGTACAGCAGCGCCGCGAACTGCACGGCGGGAGCCCCACCTGCGGGGAGGACCGCGACCGTCGCCGACCCATTGGCCGCGAGGGCGCGCGACACGTTGACGCCCTTTCCCCCCGCGTCGACGCACATGGCGCCTGCTCGATTCACTTCACCCACTCGCAACTGCGCCACGGAGATCGTGCGGTCGAGGCTGGGGTTGGGGGTCAGAGTGACGATCATGTCCTCACCACCTCCACGCCTGCGGCATCGAAGTCCTCGGCCGTTTCGTCATCGAGCGATGAATCGGTCAGCAACATTGCTACCTCCTCAGTGTCTGCGAATCGGTGCAAGTGCACCTGCCCCGCCTTCCGTGCGTCGGCGACGACGACGACGCGTCTGCTGGCGCCCACCATGGCCCTCTTCGTCGCGGCCTCTGCCTGATCGGGTGTCGTAAAGCCCCTCGCGACGCTAAAGCCGTTGGTGCCGAGAAAGGCCACATCGACGTGCATGTCCTTGAGGGCTTCGATGGTCCATTGGCCGACTGCCGCCCCAGTGCGGGTGCGGATAAGCCCCCCGAGCATCATCAACTCGATGCCTTCCGTGTCCGCCAGCTGGGTGGCCACCGCAAACGAATTCGTCACCACCGTGAGGGCCTTGTCGGAGGGAAGGAAGTCCGCGATCGCCAAGGTGGTCGTTCCCGAGTCAAGCAGAATCGAGCCGCCATCGGGAATCTCCTCGACGGCACGCGCCGCGATCCGCCGCTTCTGTTCCGAGCGCTGCGACACCTTGGTGGCGAGCGTCGGCTCGAGAGTGAGCCTCTCGACGGGGATCGCACCGCCGTGGACACGCCGCACCACGCCGAGTCGCTCGAGGGCGGTGAGGTCGCGACGCACCGTCTCGACCGTCACCCCCAGCGATTCCGCGAGCCCTCCCACGTCCACCCTGCCTTGCGCGCGAGCGCGTTCCAGGATGGACTCATGACGTTCCGCGGCGTACAACGTTGCTCCCTCTGCTCTTCCGTCAGCCTACGGCTCGACCGTCACCTTGATGGCGGCGCCGCGCTTCACGATATCGAAGGCATCGAGCACATTTTCAAGAGCAATGTGCTCCGTGATCAGGTCCTTGACGGGCACCTTGCCGGAGGCGATCATCTCGAGTGCTGCCTTGTTGTGGTGAGGTGCCGATCCGTTCGCGCCAAAGATGCGCAGCTGACGGTAGTGCACAAGGTTGGAGTCGCACTTAATGAACGGATCGGTCTTGGGCAGGCCGCCAAAGAAGGAGATCTTGCCGTTGCGCGCAGCCATCTGGAGCGCCTGCTCCTGGGCCACATTCGCGGCGGTGGCGGTGATGATGGCGTCAGCGCCGCGCCCGTCGGTGAGTTCCATGACCCTCGCGACCACATCCACCTCAGCCCCGTTGATGACCTCATCGGGGTGAACGGCATCGGCCGTCATCTTGATGCGGTCATTGTTGACGTCGATCAGGAAGATGCGGCCCGCGCCGTTGGCCCGCGCCAGGCGAATGTGCATGGCACCAATGGGGCCGGCGCCGAACACGACGACAGTGTCGCCCTTCTCGATGCCGAGGATGCGCTGCGCGTTGATGGCACAAGCGAGGGGTTCCGCGGCCGATGCCTCGTCGAACCCGACTCCCTCGGGGATGCGGTTGAGGCCGTCGACCTTGAGCACCTCGCGGGGCACGATCATGTACTCGGCAAAGCCGCCGTTGTACTGGTAGCCCATCGAGGTCTGGTTCTGGCAGACCTCCATCCAGCCGCGGTCGCATTCGTAGCAGTCGCCACAAGGGACGGCGGCGATGACCTGGACGCGAGCGCCGATCTCCCAGCCCTCGACACCCTCACCGATGCTGACGATCTCGCCTGCGATCTCGTGGCCGATGATGCGCGGCGGGGAGAGGTTCTGGTGGCCGTTGTAGAAAATCTTGACGTCGGTGCCACACGTGGAGCAGGCGCGCACCTTGAGCTTGATCTCACCCGGACCCGCTTCTGGTTCCGGCACGTCCTCGATGCGGACGTCTTCAGGGGCATAGAAAACAAGGGCTTTCACGACGGTGTTCCTTCCGTAAGTGCTGTCTTTCGCAGGTGCTGTCTTTCGTGGCTTGGTTTCAGTCCTGGTTGGTCAGGAGCGCGATGACCTCATCGATCGACGTGGCCTCACGCAGGGCGGCGGCGGACTCGGGTTCCATCAGCACGGCCGCGAGGGATTGGAGGATGTCGACGTGCTCCTCGGAGCGCGAGGCGATCGCGATGCACACGCGTACGTCATTGCCATCCCAATCGACTCCGTCGGGAAACTGGAGGTAGGCGATCGCCGCGCGCGAGATGTGCTCGCGGCTCGCGTTGGTGCCATGCGGGATGGCAACACCCTCGCCGATGTACGTCGAGACGGATTCCTCGCGCTCAAGCATCGCGTCGGCATAGGTAGCGTTTGCGGCGCCGATCTGCGTCAGCACCGCTCCACACTGCCGCAGCGCGTCCGCCTTGTCCCTGGCAACGAGGCCAAGGCGGACGGCGCTGGGCGTGAGGATCGCGTCTGGATCAGGACTCAAGGTCTTGACCGTTTGCGATCGCGTTTTCGACCTTGGCAAAGGCCGGGTCTCCCATGAATACCGAGAACGGCACCACCACCGCGTTTGGCGCGGTGGACTGGGCTCGAGCGGCAAGGCCCTGGTGACACATCACTACTGATGCGTCGGCAGGGATCTCGTCAACGGGCGTGTGGACCACTTCGACGCCGTACTTCTTGAGCTTGGAACGCAAGGTGCTGGCAACCATCACTGAACTGCCCATGCCTGCGTCGCACGCCACGACCAATCGCTTCACGTTCGAACCGTTGATTGTCGGCATCGTTGTCTCCTCTACCTCGTTGAAATGGACGTCTTTACGTTACGCCGAGACGCTTTGGGGCGCGTTGACCGCGTCCTCAGCAGTGTCTTCGCGCTTTGCCTCGCGGCCGAATCCAAGCAGGAATGACGCCACCGCAAACGACACGGCTGCAGCCAAGAGAACCTGCATGAACATCACCAGGAAGTTGCCGACGCCGGGAGGCGTGAACGCGATCCAGGCGAAGATGGAACCAGGTGATGGCGGGGCGACCAGTCCGCCGTTGAACACGACGCCGATGAGCACGCCGGTCATACCGCCGAGGATGGTGGCCAGGATCAGCTTCGGCTTGGCGAGGATGAACGGGAAGTACACCTCGTGAATACCACCGAAGAAGTGAATGATCAGGGCGCCGGGAGCGGCCGCCTTGAGGATCCGCGGGCCAAACAGCATGAACGCCACCAGGATGCCCAGGCCGGGACCGGGGTTTGACTCGATCATGAACAGCAGCGACTTGCCTGCGGACCCCCCAGCCTCGATGGTGCCAAGAGGCGTGAACACGCCGTGGTTGATGGCGTTGTTGAGGAACAGCACCTTGGCAGGCTCGACGACGATCGATGCGAGGGGGAGCAATGTGTGGGCGACAAGGAAGTCAACACCGCTGCCTGCCCACTCAACAAGACGCGTGATGACGGGGCCCATGACGAGCTTGCCGAGAACGGCGAGCGCGCCGCCGAGGATGCCGAGCGAGAAGTTGTCGATGAGCATCTCGAAGCCTGGCTTGACCTTGTCCTCCCACAGCGACTCGACCTTCTTAAGGCACCACGCCGCGAACGGACCCATGATCATGGCACCCAGGAACATCGGCAGCTGGGACTCATTTCCCTCCGCGTCGGTGTAGACCGCGCCCGCGATGACACCCATGGTCGCGACGACACCGATCACTGCGCCGCGTGTCTGGTAGATCATCTTTCCGCCCGTGTAGGCGATGAGGATCGGGAGCATGTAGAGGATCATGGGGCCCACAAGCACCGCGACGCCCGCGCTCCAGTCCGCCAGGTTCGGGTTAATTTTGTTGACCCAGCCATCGGGGATGAACAGGGCCGTGATGAGACCCCACGCCACAAAGGCGCCGATGTTGGGCATGATCATTGCGGACAGGAATCGTCCTAAACGTTGAACCTGGGCGCCTACGCCGCTGCCCGTACGGTTCTTGTTTGCCTGCATATCAGTTGCTGACATGCGTACCTTCCCTTCCATGCCTCGCGTCATTGCGAGAGGCGGAGATACTCAATGCCCGTTTGGGCCCGTCTTGGTTGACATTCGGCAATCTAGACCCTAAACCGGGTGTCGTCAAGAGGTAAACGGGCATGTTCGGGCTTTTTGGAGTGGCGCGCCGCTTTCCGGTTGCTGTGGAGTTCGCGCACGTCGCGGCTAGGCTAACTGCGAGTTGACCAAGGGAGCACTGTGTCCGACACCGCCACCCCCAAGTCCACCGCGTCCGCGCTCGATGCGCTGCGCGAGCGGATGAACACAGCAGTCGACGTGCCCGAGGCTGCCGCACAAGACAAGCAGCACGCGCGCGGCAAGAAGAGCGCGCGCGAACGGGTCGAGCTGTTGCTCGACGAGGGCTCCTTCGTCGAGTTCGACGCCTTGACCCGTCACCGGTCCACCAACTTTGGCCTCGACAAGAACCGGCCGTCGGGAGACGGAGTCGTCACCGGCTACGGCACCATCGACGGCCGGCAGGTCGCGGTCTACTCGCAGGACTTCACTGTCTTTGGTGGCTCACTGGGCGAGATCCACGGGCACAAGATCACTAAGGTGCAGGACTTCGCCCTGCGTACCGGCGTGCCGCTCATCGGCATTTCCGACGGCGGCGGGGCGCGCATCCAGGAGGGCGTCGCGGCGCTCACGCAGTTCGCCGAGATCTTCCGCCGCAACGTCGCCGCATCGGGCGTCATCCCGCAAATCTCGATCATCCTTGGCCCGAGTGCCGGCGGCGCGGTGTACTCCCCCGCGCTCACCGACTTCATCGTCATGGCCGACGGCACGTCGCAAATGTTCATCACGGGCCCCGACGTCATCAAGTCCGTCACCGGCGAAGAGGTGACGTTCGAGGAGCTTGGCGGCGGCCACACCCACAATGTGAAGTCGGGCGTGGCTCACTACTTGGCCGAGGACGAGGACGACGCGATCGACTACGTGAAGCACCTGCTCACGTTCCTGCCGTCCAACAACCTGTCCGATGCCCCCGCGTGGGACGTCGACATGGACCTGGAGCCCAACGAGGACGACCTCGCGCTCGACACGCTGGTTCCCGACAGCGACAACCAGCCTTATGACATGAAGCAGGTCATCGAGACGGTGCTCGATGACGGCGACTTCCTCGAGGTGCAGCCGCTCTTCGCCACCAACGTGGTGATCGGATTCGGTCACGTCGAGGGCCACTCGGTGGGCGTGGTCGCCAACCAGCCCCTGTCGATGGCAGGCACCCTGGACATCAGCGCCGCCGAGAAGGCCGCGCGCTTTGTGCGCACCTGCGACGCGTTCAACGTGCCCGTGCTCACGTTCGTGGACGTGCCTGGATTCCTGCCTGGCGTTGACCAGGAGCACCAAGGAATCATTCGCCGCGGTGCCAAGCTGATCTACGCGTACGCCGAGGCGACGGTGCCCCTCATCACGGTGATCACGCGCAAGGCCTACGGCGGCGCGTACATCGTGATGGCGTCCAAGCAGTTGGGTGCCGACATCAACCTGGCGTGGCCGACGGCGCAGATCGCGGTCATGGGTGCGGGCGGCGCGGTCAACATCCTGCAGCGCCGCACGCTCGCGGGAGTCGCCGAGGCCGGCGGCGACGTGGACGCCGAGCGCTCTCGCCTCACCGCCGAATACGAGGACGCGATCGTCAATCCGTACGACGCGGCCGACAAGGGCTACGTCGACGCGGTGATCGAGCCGAGCGAGACACGCGCGCAAATCGTGCGCGGGCTACGGGCCCTGCGCACCAAGCGGGCCGCGCTGCCTCCCAAGAAGCATGGAAACATCCCGCTGTGAGCGATCAGGACGAGTTCGACGAACTGATCGCCGCCGCCTCCTCGATGCGGGTGGTGCGCGGCACCTTGGAAGACGACGAGCTGGCGGCCCTCGTGGCCGGAATGGTCGCGATGGCGGCAAGGCAAGTGGATGACGATCCCGGCTCGCCAACGTCCGCGTGGATGGATCGCTCGCGCACGCTGCGCGGTGCCAACGTTGGTGTGCTTGGCAGGGGAGGTTCCGCGTGGAGGCACTCCCTGCGATGAGGCGAGTGCACCCGCGGTACCGGTGGGCCGTGGCGGCAATCGTGTTGGTGCCCTCGCTCGTCGCGACGCCCTGGGCGATCGTGCGCATCACCACCGCATCGTCCGTGCGCCCGGCCGACACCGCGTTCACGCACGCCGATGCCGCTGTCGTCCTTGGCGCTCGGGTCTACTCCGATGGCCGGCCGTCTCGGTTCCTGCGCGAACGCGTCGAGGTCGGCGTTCAGTTGTACCTGAACGGCATGGTCGATCGTCTCATCATGAGCGGCGACGGGACCGATAGCTCGGGCTTTGGTGAGCCGAGCGTCATGCGGCGAGTGGCCCAGGACATGGGCGTGCCCGCCGAGGCCATCGTCGAGGACCCGCTCGGGGTCGACACCTACTCGTCATGCGTCAATGCCCGCGACACGTTTGGCGCGAGCAGCGTCATCATGGTCAGCCAGGAGTTTCACGTGCCGCGCGCCGTGTGGGTGTGCGACCGCATCGGCCTCGATGCTCAAGGCGCTTATCCTCCGCAGCGCCTCACCAAGTCGACCGTCACCGGTCACGTGCGCGAGGTGGCGGCCGATGCCAAGGCGATGATCGACGTCTTGCGCGGGCGCGTGCCCGGCGGTTGATCCGCACCCCACCACTTCCGTATCGGGTCCCCGACCGGGACCTTTGGTAATTAGGCAAGCCTCCCCTTACGAATATCCTGGACGCATGTTGTTGACCGCGCTCCCGCCAGGTGTTGCGGCACACGTGCGCGCGGTCAGCACGGAGTCCGGGGCTGTGTTGAGGCTGCGCGAGATGGGCCTGCGACCGGGTGCGCTCGTCCGCATGATGGGCCGCGGCGCGGGTGGCTCCCGCATCGTCACCATCGGCGCCGCACGCATCGCGATCGACGGCGTCACCGCCGCTCTCATCGATGTCGAAGCCGCATGAGCGCCCCCGGCGCATGCCACGGCGGCGGCGCCCGAGCTGTCGTCGCCACGACTTCGCCCGTCGGCACTGCCTCTCTCGCGACGGCCTCCCGCGTGCCCAGCATCCTCTTGGTGGGCAATCCCAACGTCGGCAAGTCGACGCTGTTCAACGCGCTCACCCGCGCGCGGCAGCGCGTCGTCAACGCCCCTGGTACAACGGTGGAACTGGCCTGCGGCGTGTGGTGCCCTGAGTGCGACGACGTGACCCTCGTTGACCTCCCCGGCACGTATAGCCTCATCGCACGCTCGCCCGACGAGCAGGTGGCGGCCGACGCGGTGCACGATCCTTCTCACGACCTCGCCGTGGTGGTGCTCGATGCGACGGCGCTCAGCCGGTCGCTCTACTTGTTGGGTCAAGTCGCGCGCGCTGGCAGGCCCGTGGTCGCCGCGCTGACCATGATCGACTTGGCGGAGGCCCGAGGGCTTGCGCCCAACGCCGCGGCGCTTTCCACCGCACTGGGCGTGCCTGTGATCGAGGCGAATGGCCGCACGGGCAAGGGGTTGCAAGAGCTCGCTTCCGCGGTGACCGAAGCCCTCAAGAATCCGTGCCACGTCAAGGGAGTCGCCCGCCACGACACTGCGGGCGTCGCCCGCCACTCCACCGCGGGCGTCGGCCCGCACGACGACGCCGATGATCTGCCGGGAAACCTCACCGAGGCCCAGCAACTCTTCGACTGGGTCGAAACGATCACCGACGCGGCGGCCTCTTCAGCCGACCCCCGCGCCACCCTCACGGATCACCTCGATCGCGTGCTGCTCAACCCGTGGGTAGGCCCCGCGGCCTTCCTTGCCGTCGTGTGGGGCGTGTTCCAGCTCACCACCGTGGTGGCGTCCCCGCTCATGGACGCGGTCACTCGCACGGTGCAGGGACCCGTCGCCGGCTGGGTGTCGGCGGCGCTTGTTGCGGTGGGCGCACCCTCGTGGTTCTCATCCTTCGTCGTGGGCGGGGTGCTTGCGGGCGTGGGCACCGTGTTGTCATTTGTGCCCCTCATGGCGATCATGTTCGCCTCCGTCTCCGCGCTCGAATCGACGGGCTACCTGGCGCGAGTCGCCGTGGTCGCCGACAGAGCGATGCGAGCGCTCGGGCTCGACGGCCGCGCGATGCTCCCTCTCATCGTCGGCTTCGGGTGCAACGTGCCCGCGCTGTCCGCCACCGCGGTGCTGCCTCACGCGCGCCAGCGGCTGCTCACGGGGCTGCTGGTTCCGCTCACGTCGTGCACAGCGCGACTCGCCGTCTACCTGCTGCTGGCGCACACGTTCTTCCCTCACTCCGCGGGGACTGTCGTGTTCGGCATGTACGTGGCCTCGGTCGCGCTTGTCATCGGAGGGGGCCTCCTCGCGCGCCACACGGTCATGCGCGACCTCAAGCCCGAGCCGCTCATCATTGCGTTGCCCGACTACCAACTCCCCCACCTGCGCACGCTCGCCATCGGCGTCTGGACCCGCATCGCGTCGTTCACCCGCAAGGCCGGTTCCGTCATCGTGGTCGCGGTCATGGTGCTGTGGGCCCTTCAAGCGATCCCCGTGCGCGGAGGCCACGACGTCGCCGATGTCCCTGTCGCCGATTCCGTGTACGGAGCCGTCGCGCAATCAGTGGCGCCCGGCTTGGCACCGATGGGCCTCGACGACTGGCGGATCGCAGCCTCGCTGGTGGCGGGAATCGCCGCCAAGGAGGTCGTCATCGGCGCCCTTGCCCAGTCATACGCGTTGGAAGACGCCAAGGGTGATGCGAAGAGTGCGAGCCTGGGCAAACAGTTGCGAGCCACGGTCGAGCGCACCTCGGATGGGGCCGCGGGTGCCGCGGCGCTGGCCCTCATGGTCTTCGTGTTGGCGTATTTGCCATGCCTCGCGACCCTCGCCGAACAGCGACGCCTCTACGGCTTGAGGTGGACGGTCGCAGCAGGCAGCGCCCAGTTCGCCGGCGCGTACGGCCTCGCAGTGCTCGTGTTTCAGGTGGGGAGGCTGCTGTGAGCGGCGTGTTCGACTCGGTCATGACCGAGCTCGCAACGGGGTCCAGCGCTCGCACGGCCGCTCGGAAGCTCGGGATCTCGCTCGACCTGGCCCAGGCCGTCGCCGAGCAGGCCACCCGAATGGGGCTGGTCGTCAGCGGCGGCTCCGCATGCGGCACGTGCGCGCCGGCGACTTCGCCCGCTTGCGGAGGGTGCCCTTTCTCGGAAGGCAAGGTGTCCCAACCCCAGGCCTCCTCGACGGGCGCCCGAGGCGGTCCGACGCCGGTCACACTTATCCTGCGCCCCCACTCTCGCTAGGCTCCATCGGGTGACCTCCTTCACCCTCGCCTCCGCGTCCCCCGCCCGCCTCTCGACCCTTCGTTCGGCCGGCTTCGAGCCCATCGTGGTGGTGAGCGGTGTCGACGAGGACGCGGTCCTTGCCGACGCCATCGCGGCCAAAGGTGGCGCGCTCGACCATCCCGCCGCCGTTCTGATTCTCGCGAGGGCCAAGGCCCAGGACGTGGCGTCACGAACATCGGCCGGGCTAGTGCTCGGTTGCGATTCGATGCTTGAACTCGAAGGCGAGATCATCGGCAAGCCGGGCGACGCCGCAAAGGCCGCGGCTCGGTGGCGCGCGATGCGCGGTCGCTCCGGGGTGCTCCACACCGGCCACTGGCTCGTCGACAAGCGCGAGGGACACCACGGCGAGACGGGTGCGGTCGCGTCGACGATCGTGCACTTCGCCGATGTCACCGATGCGGATATCGACGCGTATGTCGCGACGGGCGAGCCCCTCAATGTGGCGGGCGGGTTCACTGTTGACGGCCTCGGAGGGTCCTTTATCGAGAGCATCGAGGGCGATCACCACAATGTGGTGGGCGTGAGCCTGCCGCTCGTGAGGCGACTGCTGAGCGAGCGCGGAGTGAGCGTCACGGAACTGTGGCGTAAGGGAGCAGTGGCGTAAGGGAGTCGTGGCGTGAGGGAGCAGTGGCGTAAGGGAGCAGTGGCGTAAGGGAGTCGTGGCGTGAGGGAGCAGTGGCGTAAGGGAGCAGTGGCGTAAGGGAGCAGTGGCGTAAGGGAGTCGTGGCGTGAGGGAGCCTTGGCGCCAATGAGTGGCGGTGCCGCTCCTACCCATGCGTGACCCGGGACCGTTTTTTGTCGCCGCTCCACAACCTAGGCGCCCGTGGCTTCCCGAGCACCCCTTGTTTTTTGTAGGTTTACTACAAGCAGGGTCCCACATGCTGTGTTCCCCTCCAAAACCTCCGCTCGTCGGGCTTCAGCAGGGTCGGTGCCACGGCATCGCGCGGTAGGTTGATCGACGTGCCTGCGTTCTCATCGGTCCTCATCGCCAATCGTGGCGAGATCGCCGTCCGCGTCATTCGCGCTTGCCGCGATGCCTCGCTCAGATCGATCGCGATCTACGCCGACCCTGACAGGGACGCACCCCACGTCGCTCTTGCCGACGAGGCGTATGCGCTTGGCGGCTCGATCGCCCGCGAGACCTACCTGGACATCTCCAAGATCATCGACATCGCGGTGCGCAGCGGTGCCGAGGCGATCCACCCCGGCTACGGCTTCTTGTCGGAGAACGCCGCGTTCGCCCAAGCGGTGATCGACGCCGACCTCATTTGGATTGGCCCTCCCCCTCACGCGATCGAATCGCTCGGCGACAAGGTGAGCGCTCGTCACATCGCCTTCGCCGCTGGCGCCCCCCTGGTTCCTGGCACCGCCGACCCTGTCGCCAATGCGTCCGAGGTTCTCGCCTTCGCCAAGGAGCACGGCCTCCCGGTGGCCATCAAGGCTGCCTTCGGCGGCGGCGGGCGCGGGCTCAAGGTCGCGCGCTACCTCGAGGACATCCCCGAGCTCTTCGACTCCGCGACACGTGAGGCGATCGCGGCCTTCGGTCGCGGCGAATGCTTCGTGGAACGATTCCTCGACAAGCCGCGGCACGTCGAGACCCAGTGCCTGGCCGATACCCACGGCAACGTCGTCGTCGTCTCGACGCGAGACTGCTCGCTCCAGCGCCGCCACCAGAAGCTGGTCGAGGAGGCGCCAGCGCCGTTCCTGACCGACGACCAGAACGAGCGCCTTGTCGAGTCAAGCAAGGCGATCCTGCGCCAAGCCGGATACATCGGTGCAGGCACGTGTGAGTTCCTGGTCGGCACCGACGGCACCATCAGCTTTCTCGAGGTCAACACGCGCCTGCAGGTGGAACACCCGGTGACTGAAGAGGTCACGGGGGTCGACCTGGTGCGCGAGCAGTTCCGCATCGCTGCGGGCGAGGCGATCTCCAACCTCAACCCCCAGGTGCGCGGCCACGCCTTCGAGTTCCGCATCAACGGCGAGGACCCGGCCAACGGATTCATGCCCGCGCCGGGCCGCATCGCCACGTTCACCTGCCCAGGCGGCCCAGGCGTTCGCGTCGATGCAGGAGTGCGCCAGGGCGACACAGTGTCGGGCAACTTCGATTCAATGGTGGCCAAGCTCATCGTCTGGGGCGCCACACGCACCGAGGCCCTGGAGCGTTCCAGGCGCGCGCTTGCCGAGATGAAGATCGATGGCATCCCCACGGTGCTTCCGTTCCACCGAGCGGTGGTGGACTCCCCCGAATTCTCGGCGACCGACGGCGTCCTCGGCATCTATACGACCTGGATCGAGACGGGTTTCGCTTCCCAAGTGAAGGCGCTCGGTGCGTCGAGCTCCCACGGCTCTCACGGCGACGATGAGTCCGGCGCGACCGAGCGCGTTGTGGTCGAGGTGGGTGGCAAGAGGCTCGAAGTCGTGCTACCTGCGGCTCTCGCACAAGCGGGCAGGGCGCGTGCACGAGCCGGCGGCCCCGCGAAGCGTCTGGCCCGCAAGGGGCCTGCGATGCGGGCGTCGTCAGGAGTCACGCTCGCGTCTCCGATGCAAGGGACGATCGTCAAGGTAGCCGTCGACGAGGGTGCAGTGGTGGAAGAGGGCGACCTCATCGTGGTGCTCGAGGCCATGAAGATGGAGCAGCCCCTCACCGCGCACAAGGCGGGCACCGTGGCCAGGCTCACGGTGGCGATCGGGTCCTCCGTGACTGCAGGCGCAGTGATCTGCGACATTCTCGACGCCGTCACCGAGTAGTTTCGGGCCTGTTCCGCGAATTACGCAACGTCGACGTTGCGAATATTTGACACTGCACCTCGCCCTCCCCTAGCCTGACCAAGTAAGGGTCGCCTTACTCGGCCAGTCTCATTGATTCTCGGAGGGTTCATGCTTGCCAACTACCTCATCGGGCTCCGAGAGGGCCTCGAGGCATCGCTCGTCATCGGCATCCTCATTGCATACATCGTGCGCACGGGAAGGCGCGACCTGCTTGGCGCCGTCTGGACTGGAGTTGGCGTGGCCGCAGCGGTGTCGCTCGCGGTCGGAGCCGCACTGACCCTCGGGCCGCGCGGGCTGAGTTTCACCGCGCAAGAGACCATCGGCGGGGCGCTGAGCATCGTCGCCGTCGGACTGGTCACCTGGATGATCTTCTGGATGGGCAAGACGGCGCGCTTTCTCAAGCGCCACCTCGAGGACGGGCTCGAGAAGGCGATCGCGCTCGGCAAGGGTGCAATCATCGCCCTGGCACTTGTGGCCGTGGGCCGCGAGGGCCTCGAGACCACCCTGTTCCTGTGGGCCGGCATCCAGGCCGCGGGATCGACGTCGGCGCCCATCACAGGAGCGGTGCTCGGCCTTGCGACTGCGGTCGCGCTCGGCTACCTCATCTATCGCGGAGCGATCCGCATCAACCTGCGCGTGTTCTTCCAGTGGACGGGGCTGTTCCTCATCGTTGTGGCAGCGGGCGTTCTCGCCTACGGGATCCACGACTTGCAAGAGGCTGGCGTCCTGCCCGGATCCGAGACCCTCGCGTTTGACGTGACCGCCACGATCCCGCCTGGTTCTTTCGCAGGCACCCTACTCAAGGGCATCTTCAACTTCTCCCCCGCGAGCACCGTGCTCGAAGTGATCGCTTGGGTGTCGTACCTGGTACCAACCGTGTGGCTGTTTTCGAGGATGGCGTTCGCTCGCGCTCCCCGCCCGGTTGCCGCGCCGGAACTTGCCAGCACCTCTGCCGTCTAATCACGGCACTGCAAACCACCACACCGCAAACCAGCGCACTTCAAATCTCCGCTCCTCCAATCACCGCACCTCCAATCACCGCACCGAAAAAGGACAGCACATGAACACCCGTCACAAGTGGGTAGCCTCGCGCGCCCTCGCGCCCGCAGTCGCCCTGCTCACCCTGACCGCGTGCACCTCCAACACCCCTGAGGAGGCCACGGGCGTGAGCGTCGACATCGCTGCGGATTCCTGCGCCCTGAGCGCCTCGTCCGCGCCAGCAGGCCCCGTGGTATTCACCGTGGAGAACACGGGCGATGCGGTCGCCGAGTTCTATGTCTACGCGTCCGACGGGACCAAGATCGTGGCGGAAGTCGAGAACGTGGGGCCAGGCCTCAGCCGCGACCTCGCCGTCACTCTCGACGCGGGCACCTACGTGACATCGTGCGACGCGGGCATGAACGGGGATGACATCCGCGCCGACTTCGTGGCGACGGCGGCTGGCGCGACTCCTGCGCCGTAAGGCGAGCACTCGGCGTCACGCGCTTTCACGATCACGCTGGCCGCGGCGCCTCTAGGATCGCGCCATGACCTTGGCGGTTCGCACGTGGCGCGTGCTCGGCGCGGCCCTCATCATCGCCGCGCTCGCCGCGAACGTCGTCAGGCACCTCGACCTGGGCGACTTCTCCGTCTTCGACACGTTCGGCTACTTCTCGCAACAGACCAACATCCTCGCCACGGCCCTGCTGATTGTCGTTGTCCCGTACACAGGCAAGCGCCGCCCGTTGTGGCTCGAATACGCCCGCGCGAGCGTCGCGACGTACCTCGTCATCGTCACCGTCGTGTTCTGGACGCTGCTGGGCGGCTTCGAGGCGGGCGACCCGTACCGGTGGTCCACGCTGACGATGCACGGCATCTCGTGCGTGATCCTGTTGGCCGACTGGCTGCTCGAGGGTCCCAGGGAGGCGCACCCCATCAGGCGTGTCTGGGTGGTTTTGCTCTATCCCTCGTTATGGATCGCCGTCGCGCTCGTCCGCGGCGCGACCGACGGGTGGATTCCGTACCCCTTCTTGGAACGCAAGAACGGGTACGCGCCCGTCGGGATCGTCGTGGGAGGCATCGTCGTGATCGGGCTGGCGATCGGGACCATCCTGTTTCGCCTGACCAGATGGCGCATCGTCGTGCCGGACTAGGAGCGAAGCTTGGCGGTTCTTCGCAATATTCTCATGTCGGGTCGACGATCGGCGGTCCGTCGTGCTCTCGCCTCGCGGCGACTATTGGGCACGAGTGACAAGCCGCACGCGCAACTTGTGAAGTTGAGGCATGAGGCCGTAGATGACGATAGGCACCGCGACCGTCGCGAGGACAAACGTGCGCGGCACCGTCGAGAGCGTGTGCAGCCAGCCGGCGAGCACGAGGTCGAGGACCGTGAGGGTCGGGAAGACGGCGATCCAAATCATCAGCGCGAGTTGGTGCTTGTTCGGCGGCCGGACCGCAACGGGGGCCGCGGCGGGCCGCGGCCCGGGAGTGTTACTAGGCACAGTGGAACTGGACAAGATGATTCTCCTTGAATGTGATGTCAATGCGGCCGTATCGCCGCTGTGACAAGCCTTCGTGCCCGCCCTAGGCGCGACAACCTTTGTTGCCGTTTCCGGGATTTTTGCTTAGCATCAACACGTGGACGAGTCCTCGGAAATCGCCGCGGCCCTCACGCAGGTGGGCCCGCGCCTCAAGCGGCTCCGTGCACAACGCGGCGTGACCCTCACCGCGATTGCCGAGGCGACCGGCATCTCCAAGAGCACCCTCTCCCGCCTCGAGACGGGCCATCGCAAGCCAAGCCTCGAACTCCTTCTCCCCCTCGCCCAGGCCTATCGCATCCCTCTCGACGACCTCGTCGGCGCCCCGGAGGTGGGCGACCCCCGCCTCCACCTCAAGCCGCGGCGCGTCAATGGCCGCACGGTGGTCCCCCTCACCCGCCAACCGGGTGGCATCCAGGCGTGGAAAATCGTCATTCCCGCTACCAAGGTGGAGCCCAACCCGCGCGCGCACGAAGGCTACGAGTGGATCTACGTGCTCTCCGGGCGAGTGCGCCTGGTGCTGGGCGAGCACGACCTGGTACTGGGCCCAGGCGAGGTCGCGGAGTTCGATACTCGCGTCCCCCACTGGTTCGGCAGCACGGGCGACCTGCCTGCCGAGGTCCTGAGTCTTTTCGGCCGCGAGGGCGAGGGCATGCACGTGCGCGCAAAGTCGCACAAGGAGCCACCGAAATAGGTGCGCGCTAAGCCGGGCAGCGCTAGGCGGGTCCGCCGGGGCGAGCGCCGCTTACGAGGGCGACCGCGCGCTCGACATCCTCGCGCACCAGGTCGCCATTGATGGCAATCGCCGCGGCCGAGCCCTGGCCCGCCGCCGTGATCACCTGAGCACGAGGGTCCACCACATTGCCAGCCACCCACACCCCGGCGGCCGCCTTGCCCAATGCGTCGGCGATGACGAAGCCGTCCTCGGCGAAGCGGCAACCCCATGCGGCGAGCAACTCGTGCGCGTGGGGGCGGTTGACAGGCCGGACAAAGACGGCGCTCCGCGGAAAAACGCGGCCGTCGACCAGCTGGACTCCGCTGAGGCGGTCCGCCTCGACCACGAGCCGCGATACCGCTCCCGCGACAACCTCGATGCCACGCGCCTCGAGCTCGGCCCGCTCGCCGACTGTCAACTCGTACGTGTGGGCGAAGAAGACCACATCGTCAGACAACTGCCGCACCAGCTGGGCATATGTGACGGAGCCTGGCGCCGATGCGAGGACACCGAGCGGCTGGTCGCGCACCTCCCAGCCGTGGCAGTACGGGCAGTGGAGCAGGTCCTTGCCCCAGCGCGCGGGGATCCCGTCGACAGGGGGCATCTCGTCGACCATCCCGGCGGCCACGAGTATCCGGCGCGCAGAAAGCACGCGGCCGTCGGCCAAAGAAGCGGCGAAGCGCCGCCCCTCGGTAACGACGGCGCCAACGACCCTGCCGGCGATGACCACCACGCCGTACAGAGCAACCTCGGCTCGGCCCGCAGCGACCAGCTCGGCCGGCGGCATGCCATCGCGCGAGAGAAACCCCTGCATGTGGGACGCCGCCGCGTTGCGGGGCTCGCCCGAGTCGATCACAGCGACCCTTCGGCGGGACCGGCCGAGCACCAAGGCGGCGCTCAGGCCCGCCGCACCACCACCAACAATGACCACATCGAAGGACATCGAGTCCATGGGGATCACCTCCACGGCAACGATCCAACACGCGGCTCTCCAACGCAATGTCCGTTGCCGTTTCCGGGACGCGGCGACAGCGCGAGTATTCGCCATAGGAGGATCGGCCATCGAACCGGATAATGGGCGCTGTCGGGGCACCGGCGGGCCGTTCCACGTGCGGGAGGTGTGTGTATGGCGAGTCCGCTGCTCGCGACGAAGTTTCACGTTCCCGCCAAGAGGTCAACCCTCGTTGCGCGTCCGCGCCTGACTGCGCGGCTCGATCTCGGCCGCGCGGCGAGGCTCACGCTTGTCTCCGCCCCGGCAGGGTTCGGCAAGACGACGCTTCTCGCTGACTGGCTTGCCACAGCGTCGGCCGACGGGCGCGCGGTCGCGTGGCTCTCCCTCGACCAGCGAGACAACGACCCCGCCGTCTTTTGGGCCTACGTGGCCGCGGCGCTTCGTCGCGCGGTGCCTGGAATCGGGGAGTCCGCCGCCGAGGCTCTCGTTGCGAGTCCAGGCAACGGCGAGGCGATAGTCGCGGGTCTCGCCGCGGACCTCGACACTGCGGACCTCGATACGGCGGGGCAGGACGCGGTGAAGCACGACGTGGTCCTCGTCCTCGACGACTACCACATGATCGACGCGACCGACGTGCAGGAGGGCCTGGCCTTTCTCATCGACAACTTGCCGCCGAGGGTCCAGCTGGTGATCGGAACGCGGGCCGACCCCCGCCTCCCTCTCGCTCGGCTGCGCGCGCGGGGCGACCTCGTGGAGATCCGGGCCGCCGACCTTCGCTTCACGGCCGAGGAAGCCGCGGCCTACCTCACCGGCGCGATGGGACTCGCGCTCACGGCGCCCGACGTCGCGGCGCTCGAGGGCCGCACCGAGGGCTGGATCGTCGCGCTCCAACTTGCGGCGCTGTCGCTGCAGGGCAGGGAGGACGCGGCGGGCTTCATCGAGACCTTTGCGGGCGACGACCGGTTCGTGGTCGACTACTTGGTGGAAGAGGTTCTCCAGCGGCAGCCCAACCGGGTGCGGCGCTTCCTGCTGCAGACCTCGATCCTGTCCCGGTTGACCGGTCCGTTGTGCGACGCCCTCACCGGCGATGACGACGGCACGGCGATGCTCGAGACACTCGAGCGGACCAACCTCTTCGTGGTGCCGCTCGACGACCAACGCCGCTGGTATCGCTATCACCACCTCTTCTCCGACATGTTGGCCGCTCGACTTCGCAATGAGGCGCCCGACGCCCCCCCTGCGCTCCACCGTCGGGCAAGCGACTGGTACGAGCGGGGGGGAAACCTGCCTGCCGCCGTCCGCCACGCGCTGCTGTGCGATGACCCGGCGCGCGCCGGGGAACTGGTCGAGCTCGCGGCTCCGACGATGTTCAGGGACCGCGAAGAGGCGACCGTCCGCAGCTGGCTCGACGCCCTCCCCGGTGACGTGATCCGCGCGCGGCCCGCGCTCGCCATCCACTATGTCGGTGCGCACGTCGTGAGCGGCGATTTTGATGGCATCGAGCCCTACCTCGACGCCGCGGAACGGGCGCTGGCAGAATACGCGGGCACCCAAGACCAGATACTCCGCATGATTCCCGGAATGGTGTGGGCCTATCGCGCCGCGATCGCTCAGTCACGGGGCGACATGGCGGGTACCGCGGCGCACGCGCGAAGGGCCTTCGAACTCGCCGATGCCGACGACCACATGGCGCGGGGGGCGGCGGCCGGTCTCGCGGGACTCGCGTCGTGGACTACGGGCGACCTCGCCGCCGCGCGCGAATCGTGGACCCAAGCCGTCGCCAGCCTGGACCGCGCGGAGCACGTGTCTGACGCCATGGGCGGAAGCATTGCGCTGGCCGACATCATGGTCGCGCAGGGCCACCTGGGTGACGCGGCGGACGTCTTCGAGTCGCGCCTGGCACTCGCCGCGGCGACGTCCGCACCGGCGATCCGCGGCGTCGGCGACATGCATGTGGGCCTTGCCGGCGTGTTGTGCGAGCGCGGCGACATTGCGGCAGCGAAGGAGCACCTCGACGCGGATCGCGCGCTTGGCGGGGCAGCTGGTATGCCCCAAAACCCATATCGTTCGCGTGTCGCTGCCGCGCACGTCGCGTGGGCGGAGGGCGACCTCGCGGGCGCGGCCCAGTTGCTCGACGACGCGGAGAGCGTGTACGCGGGCGACTTCTTTCCGAATGTGAGGCCCATCCAGGCGATCCGTGCGCGTGTGCGTATCTCTCAGGGCAGAGAGGCCGAGGCGCTCGCCTGGGCGCGGGGACGCGGGTTAAGCGTAGACGACGACCCCGCCTACCTCGCAGAGTACGAACACACGACTCTGGCGCTGGCGCTTGTGGCGCAGGCCGTCAGGCTGCGCGACGATGCCGCACTCGCCGACGCGGCGCGCCTTCTCGAACGCCTGCGAGTCGCCGCAGAAACGGGCGGAAGGACAGGAAGCCTCATCGAGATCCTCGTGGTCGAGGCGCTCGCCCAGCAGGCGCGCGGAGACGGTGTAAGCGCGCTCGACGCCCTCCGTCGGGCCGTGACCCTTGCCGCGCCCGAGGGGTACATTGGCAGCTTTGCCAACGTTGGCGACCCACTAGCAGGCCCCCTCAAGGCGCTTGCCAAGGAGGGCAACGCGCCCGGATACGTGCGCCGGATCCTCGCCGCGATCGGCGCAGCAAGTGACGGGCCGTACGGTGCCGGATCACACGGTGCCGGACAACGCGGAGAACAAGGCCTCATCGAGCCGCTGAGCGCACGCGAACTTGACGTGCTCCGGCTGCTCCGGTCCGAGCTCGCGGGACCCGAGATCGCGCGCGAGCTCTTCGTTTCCGTCAATACCCTGCGAACTCACACCAAGAGCATCTTCGCCAAGTTGGGTGTGAACAACCGCCGCGCCGCCGTCCGCGCCGCGGACGAGCTCGGCCTGCTCTCCCGTACGCCCCCCGCGTAGCCTCCGCCGTCGACCGCGGGGCCGCACCGCGCTTGGCCCCCCGTTGAGACAAGGGACCCCCCGCAACAATCACCACCCCTCTCACCACATGTGGTGATGCCCTCCCACCACGCCCGCTCGTAGCGTGCCTGGATATCGGCTGGCACTCGCACAACAGCGAGATCGCGCCAGACCGAGGCGCACCACGCAAGGAGAATCATGAACCACCAGCCGAGCCTCCACGGCCCCGGTCGCTACGAGATCCGAGTCCAGGGGCGCATTGACGCCCGCTGGGCCACCTCGTTCGACGGGGTGTCCCTGGCCGCGGGCAGCTCGGGCACCACCGTCCTGACGGGCTGGTTCCCCGACCAGTCCGCGCTTCACGGCGCCCTCGAGGCGCTGCGCGACCTGGGATTGCCGCTCGTGTCGGTCGTCCCTGTCGACGACCACTCCGCCCCCAATAACCACCCGCACCTCTAACCAACCCACGTTTTCACCCACTTCCAAGGAGACCCCCCATGTCCACCTCAACCCTCGCCCCCACCGGGACCCGCGCCTCTCAGCGCACCCCGATGCGCGCCTCGCGCAAGCAGTCGCTCGCCGCTGGCATCCTTTACCTGCTCACCTTCGTGTCCATCCCAACGCTTGGCCTTTACAAGAACGCCCATAAGGCGGATTTCATCATCGGCTCGGGCCCCGACTCTTCGGTATACATCGGCGCAGTGCTCGAGATGATCGTGGCCCTCACCTGCATCGGCACCGCCATCGCGCTGTTCCCCATCGTCAAGAAACAGACCGAATCGCTCGCCATCGGCTTGGTCGCGACTCGCACCCTTGAGGCCGCCTCGATCGTGGCAGGTGTCGCCAGCATCCTGTCTCTCGTGACGCTTCGCCAGTCAGGCGTCGGCGCCGACGGCCTTGTCACAGGCCACGCCTTGATCAGCATGTATGACAAGTGGTTCATGCTCGGCCAGAGCCTGATGCCTTCCGTCAACGGTCTGCTGCTCGGCACGCTTCTGTACCGCTCGCGCCTCGTCCCGCGCATCCTTCCGACCATCGGCCTCATCGGCGCACCGATCCTGTTCGTCTACACGATGCTCGCTGTCGGCGGCGTGGTCGACAACTTCGGCCCGGCGGCTGGCCCGGCCGCTCTCCTGATCGCGGTGTGGGAGCTTTCGCTCGGCATCTACCTCACCGTCAAGGGCTTCAAGCCCTCTCCCATCACGGACGAGTTCGACGCCGAGGCGGCGGCAAAGACCGCGGCCTTCGCCCGCTCAGCAACCGTTCGCTAAGCGCAGTTCGCCGACTCCTCGCTCACCACCCGCTCCCCCTCGTCGCCAGGCTTCTGCCATGCGGCGAGGGGGCGCGGCTCCCTACCCTCTTCGGCCTCGCACGGCCACCTCTACGAAAGGCACATCATGATTGAGGCCCAATCCCTGACCAAGCGTTACGGCGACAAGGTCGCCGTCGACGACATCAGCTTCACCATCCCTCCAGGCACCGTCACGGGCTTCCTCGGGCCCAACGGGGCGGGCAAGTCCACGACGATGCGCCTGATCATGGGCCTCGACCGGGCCACCAGCGGCAGCGTCACGGTCAACGGCAAGCCCTACGCACTGCACCGCTCTCCTCTGAGCGAGGTGGGCGCCCTGCTGGACGCGAAGGCCGTCCACCCGGGGCGCAGCGCGCGTTCGCACTTGCGGACGATGGCTGCGACCCACGGCATCTCCACCCGCCGTGTTGACGAGGTCATCGACATGACCGGGCTATCGACGGTCGCCACCAAGCGCGTTGGTGCGTTCTCGCTGGGCATGGGTCAGCGTCTTGGCATCGCGTCGGCGATGCTGGGCGACCCCCGCACGCTCATTCTCGACGAGCCCGTCAACGGCCTCGACCCCGAGGGCGTGCTGTGGGTGCGTCATCTGGTCAGGCAGCTCGCCGAAGAGGGCCGCACAGTGTTCCTCTCATCGCACCTCATGAGCGAGATGGCCCAGACCGCGGACCAATTGCTGGTCATCGGGCGCGGCAAGATTCTTACGGCAGGTCCTGTCCAGGAAGTCATCGATTCCGTGTCAGGCACTACGGTGCGGGTCAGGTCGCCGCAAGCGACCGAGCTCGCGCGGCTCGTGTCTGGCAATGGCGTGACCGTCACGTCCCCTGAAGCCGGCACGATCGACCTGCGCGGGACCACCGCCGAGGCCGTCGGCGAGGCCGCAGCCGCACACGGCATCGTGCTCCACGAGCTCAGCCAGCAACGGGCGAGCCTCGAAGAGGCGTACATGAGCCTCACCCAAGACTCAGTCGAGTATCGCTCCGACGTCGCGCACACCAACCTCAGCCCTCACACCAACCCCTCAAGCCGCCCCAATCAGAAGGAAGAGAACTCATGACCGCCATCCTCACCCGACCGGCGACCACGGCGGAGCGAGCCCCTCGCCCGTCCGTCGCGGCCCGCCGCACCTTCGTGGGCGTCATGCGGGGGGAGTGGATCAAGCTCCTGTCGCTGCGCTCGACGTGGTGGGTCCTCGGATCCACGGCGGCCGTTATGGCGCTCATCGCCATCGGCGTGGCCGCGTCCCTCGACTCCCTCATGGGGAACCCCATGACCTCTCAAGGCCTGGGCGACCTGAACGGCGCCGCGCTCATCTCGACCGGCTTCCAGATCGGTATGGTCACCATCGCCGTGTTGGGCGCGCTCGTCATCACAGGCGAATACGCGACTGGCATGGTCAGGTCGACGTTCGCGGCCGTCCCCACTCGAGTGCCCGTGCTCGCCGCGAAGGCGATCGCGCTCGTGGTCCTGACCACGGCGGTCGCCGTGATCGGCATCGCCCTTTCCTATCTGGTGACTATCGGTAAGCTGTCGCAGTACGACCTCGTCCCCTCGCTCGGCAGTGCGGAGACGTGGAGGATCTTCGCGGGTACCGCCTATTGCCTAGTCGCGGCCGCGCTCTTCTCACTCGGCCTCGGCGCCCTGTTGCGATCCACGGCCGCCACCGTGACGGCGTCTCTCACGGTGCTGTTGCTGCTGCCGAGCATCCTCGGGTTCATCAACATCCACTGGGTCCAGACCGTGGTGCGGTACCTCCCGTTGCCCGCTTCACAGGGATTCCTGCCCGCCGGGGATCCGAACCAGAACCTGGGCAGCGGGCTCACGGCGACCACGGGGCTGTTGGTGATCGCCGCCTACGCAATCGTGCCGCTTGTCTGTGCAGCGTTCGTGGTGCGTCGACGCGACGCCTAGGCACGCTTTCAGTCGCTGCGCGATGAAAAACGGGCCCCGCTGTCATGGCGGGGCCCGTTTCGCGCGCCCATCCCGCGCGTGCGCGGAGCCCCGCCGCACGGCATCTAGCATCGTGACCATGACCTCCCGCGCCGCGTTCGCCGATGGCGTGCGCGACATCGGCGGACTAGTCCCCGGTGTCGCGGTATTCGGGCTGTCGTTCGGCGCGCTCGTGCGTGCCCGTGGCATCGACCCGATCGCGGGCGCCACGAGCTCGCTCATCGTGGGCGCCGGGGCGGGCCAGACTGCCGCGATCGAGGTGCTCGCGGTCGGGGGCGCCGTCTCGATCGCCGTGCTGTCCGCGCTGATCGTCAACGCGCGATTCGCGCTGTACTCCGCCGCTCTTGCGCCGATGTTTGGGCGCTTCACGCCCGCGTGGCGTTGGGGGCTCGCGTACCTCGTGAGCGACCAGACCGTCGGCCTGTATGGACGCGGGCAGGAGCGCTGGACCACGTCCGCGTTGCAGCAGTACTACATGCTGGGCGTCACGTTGCCGATGCGCACCGCGTGGGTGGGCGGGACGGTAGCGGGGATCCTGCTGGGACCCGTGGTACCTGGCGCGTGGCAGGTGGGGTTCATCGTCCCGTTGATGTTCATCGCGCTCGCCATCCCTGGGATCCGTGGCCTTCCCGAACTCGCCGCTGCAGTGACCGGGGTAGTCGCCGTCGTCTCGCTCAAGGACCTACCTCTCGGGCTCAACATCGTCGCGGCGGCGCTACTCGGGATGACGGCCGGGCTGATGGTTCATCGGCGCGAGTCGGGGAGCGGCGTTTCGGGGAGCGGCGTTTCGGGGAGCGGCGTTTCGGGGAGCGGCGTTTCGGGGAGCGGCGCGGTGGGAAGCACCGAGGCCCCCGAGCCCACGGCAGATACGGCGGACTCAGCATGAAAATCTGGATCGTGGTGATCCTCGCGGGGATTGGCACCTACCTCATTCGCGTCTCCGGGATCTTGCTCTTCCAAAACGAGGACCGCATCCCTCCGCTGGTCCGTCGCGCGCTGCGGATGATCGGCCCTGCGGCCATGGGAGCGATCGTCGGCAACGCCCTGTTCCTTGACCAGGGCGCGTGGCGTCCGTTCGGTGCCTGGCACGTCGCTGCGCTGGTCGCGGTGGCGGCCGCGGTGTGGAAGCGCAACCTCGGCCTGACGATGCTCGCGGGCGTGGCGGCGTTCGCGGTGCTGCTGCTCACGGTGTACTAGGCAGACGGCGAGGAGGCACGCAGAGCGCACGCCGTCGTCGTCGCGTCAGCCGACCGCGACCTCGCGCACAACCACTACCCTGGCCACATGGCCTACGGAGAAGACCTCGCCCTCGCATTGAGCCTCGCAGACGCTGTAGACGCGCTCACGGTCGCAGGATCGCTCGGTGAGTTCGCGGTCGAGTTCAAGGCCGATGACACCCCCGTGACCGCGATCGACCGTGCCGCAGAGCAGCTCATCAGGGACCGCCTCACGGCCCAGCGCCCGGCCGACACTATCGTCGGCGAGGAATTCGGCGTCACCAACGGCACCGCGTCGTTCTCCTCCCCGCGTCGCTGGGTCATCGACCCGATCGACGGAACCAAAAACTTCGTGCGCGGAGTCCCCGTGTGGGCGACTCTCATCGGCCTGATCGTCGACGACGTCGCCGTGATGGGCGTTGTCAGCGCACCCGCGCTCGGCCGCCGCTGGTACGCCGCTCAAGGCTCGGGCGCATGGACAGTCACCACCATGCCCGGCCAACCCACCGAGCCGCGCCGCATCTGCGTATCCGGCACGTCCAGCCTGGCCGATGCGTTTGTCTCGGTCAGTTCACTCATCGGCTGGGAGAACAGGGACCTGCTCGAACCCATCCTGGATCTCACGCGTGCCACAGCCCGCACGCGCGCATTTGGCGACTTCTGGAGCTACGTGCTGGTGGCCGAGGGTGCCGTCGACATCGCGTGCGAGCCCGAGCTCGCCCTCCACGACATGGCCGCCCTGGTTCCGATCGTGACCGAGGCCGGCGGGGCGTTCACCTCGCTCGGTGGCACTCCTGGGCCGTTCGGCGGCGACGCGCTCGCGACAAATGGAATCCTTCACGACGAGGTCCTCGCGCTGCTCGCACCGCGCTAGACCCCCTCGCGAGACCCCCTCGCCTTCGCAGAAGTGGGTCATCAGGTACCCGATTGCGCCCCGCCGATGCCGCAGTGGGTCATCAGGTACCCGCTGGGCTACTTCCCGAGCACCTCGGCCAGGTCGTACCAGAGCAGCGTCCGGTCTGCGAGCCGCTCAAGGGCCTCCTCATCGCCGGCCCGCGCGGCCACGACGTCGACGGCGGCATCGTCCTCATCGAGAAACACGCACGCGACCGATGCGGTCGACAGCTTGCCGTTGATCCGCACGGCTGCCGGGTGGACCTTGGGGTCGAGCACTGCGTCGGCTCTGGAAACGTCTGCGGCAATCACGGCGCGGAGCCGCGATCCGAGCTCGAGGCCCGATTCCATCGCTGCTGCATCGATCGCCGCCTCGGCGAGTTCGTCCTCGTCAAGGTCCTCGGCGCTATCACGCCAGGCCTCCGTCACGGCGAAGGCGAGCTCGGGCGCCCATTGGCCCGAGGTCTGCAGGGCCAAGTCGTCGACCGTTGCGGGAATGTAGACCCTCATGTCTCCAGTGTGCCGCCGCGGCACTCGCGACCGCGCGGCGGCGCGCGGGTGCGCCTTCACTGCCTACCGGCCCGAAGGCACCGCGGCACTCCCAGCAGATGCCATCGCCCTCGCGGCAAGAGACACCGCTTGCATCCCCTTGCGCGCCGCGGACCGGGGGGCTCGCTCGCCAAGCGCCTGACCCGCAAGCGCTGCGGCATCGCAAGCGCGCGGGTCCCAACCCACCGTCCACACCGTCTGGACGCCGCTGTAACGAAGCAGGGCATCGGCCACGGCCTCGCGCGGTCGCACGCCCGCAACCGAGGGCCTCACCCTGTTCACCACGACGAGCCGCGGAGTGGTCGCCTCGGGCACCACGGTCTCGAGCGCCGCGAGCCCGTGCACAAGCCGTTGAAGCCCCACAGGCTCGGCGGAACCGATGGCAACCACCACATCGGCGGCGGCGAGAGCGGAGAGCGTCGCGCCATTGCGCTGCGGGGCGCGAGTGTCGTACTGCAGCTCCTCGTCTGACTCGAGCGGCGACGCGCAGTCGATAATCGTCACCGCCGCGTGCTTCCGGAGAAGCTCCCACACGGGCTCGAGTGCAGCCCGCGAGAGTTCCGGCCAACGATCTGGCCTGGTAATCCCAGACAGCACCCTGAGCCGTTGAGACACGACGAGCGCATGTCGCGCGACAGTCTCATCGGTGAGCGTGCCGTGCAGCGAAGCGCGCGCAAGTGCCGCGATTCCAGGAGCCTCGTCCAGCAGGCCAAGAGTCTGCGCGATTGCCCCGCCGTAGGTGTCGACGTCAACGAGAAGAACTTGCTCGTGTTGAGAGAGGTCGTATGCCATTGCGGCCGCGAGGGTGGTCCTTCCGGGGGCCCCGGCGGGACCCCAGACCGCGATCACGGCCCCGCGTGTCACGGGTGCCATCGCGGGAATCGGGACGGCCGCTACCGCAGTGAGGCCCCTGTCGGGTGCGCGCCGCGCCGCACCGGTCACCACCGCGGCCAGCCCATCGGCGTCCGCGTCGGTCGGAACGATGTCGTCGATACCGAGGCTGCGCAAGTGGTCCGCGGCGTCGGCGCCAGAAGGGACTCCCACCACGACCACCCCCACTGCGGCAAAGTCCCCCACCGTGCCTCGGTGCAGATGTGGCTGCTCCGACACGAGCACCACGCCGCCCACACCAGCGTGAGCGGCGGCGAGAGCCTCGCTCAAGTCGGCGCACCGACGCGCGACGCTCAGGCCAGGAGCTGCGCCCACGATCGCCGCGATCGCGGATTCCCTCGCGCCTCGGACCGCGATGAGGACGGGAATACTCACGCGCCGCCGCCCGCGAGTCCCACCACGGAGATCCCACCGCCCGACGCTAGCGCGTCAAGCAGCGCCTCCACGCCAACCTTGGGGACCACGACGTAGACCGTCTCGATGTTCGTTCCGGAGAACGAGCCGCCGTCATGCTCGACCGATTCGACGGTGAGACCGCGCGCAACCACGCCCGTCTTGGGCGCGGCATCATCGCTCGTCAGATAGATATCAACGATCGAGCCCGCATCAATTCCGTCGGCCAGTGGAAGCGAGGTACGCACGGCGATCGTGCGCGCATCGAAGGAATGAGCCGCAGCGAGCGCGCCCGCTGGCAACAGCTCGCCCTTGCCCACCACGCGAGTCACCACGCGCCCCCACGGTTCTTCCCGCGCCGCAACGTAGTCCCCGCCATCGATCCGCACGCGCACGACTCGCACGTCGTCGCGCGTGATCACCGATCCGGGAGTCAGCGTGGCACGCGCGGCGTAATACGGCGAGGTCTCGTCAGCGGATCTCACGACCGCCGTGACGGCCGTCACCGAGATCGCGATCAACAACAGCCCTATCAGGAGGCGCGGATCACGCCAACCCGGTCGTCTCAGCCTGCCTGCCACCGGTGAGTCACCCATGCCAAATCCCCTCTCGACCTGCCTGACATCTTGCCCGATCGCGCCCTCCACGCCAAGGGGGTGTGGACAACGCACTTGCGTCGCCCCCCAATGACACAATGGGCACATGGCTCCGCGCTTCCTCACCTTGCCCGATGTTCAAGAAGTTCTCAACATTTCGTCACCCCAGGCTTACGCTCTTGTGCGCTCCGGTGAGCTTCCCGCGATCCAAGTGGGCGGCAGGGGGCAGTGGCGCGTCGAGTCTGTCGAACTCGAGAATTACATCGCGCGGCAATACCAGGCCACCCGAGACAAGATCCAAGCGGGCAGCTCGGACTGACGTGCGGCGCCGACTCGCCTGCCGTGCTGGCTAACCTGCAGGGCGCACCCTTGTGATCGCCGCGATCGGCACGGCGACCGACGCCCCTACTGTCGTGGACACCTCCATGAAGTCCGCACCCACCATGCCCACGAGTCCCGCCGTCGAACCGCCCACAGTGTCCACGATGACCCGCGCGCGATCGCGCGCGAGCGCCCTCAGCGCATGGCCGATGCCAAGTCGCTTCTCAACCTCGGTCAGCTCGGTCGTGCGCGGGGGCAGGCCCGAAACCAAAGCGATCGCGCGCACAGGAACGAGCGTCTGCGGGCCGGTTTCTCCCAGCAGCAGCCACTGTGCCGCCGCGTCGACGAGCACTCCCCTCACGGTCTCGCCATCGATCAACGTGAGTGAAATCGGAAGGCCCTTGGCGCTCACCAGCCGGGCCGCCAGTTCGATGCCCGCCCGCTCGGACCTCGTGAGGTCCTGAACCTCCGTTTGGAACTGCGCGTGCTCTGCCGCGCTCATTTGGGCCTCGAGGTCCGCAAAAAGGTCATCCCAGCGCATAACGACACGCTACGGCACCTTTTCTCCCCCGCCGTGCACGGCACGCCTCGACAACCAAAGCACTTTCGTGTATATCTATCTTCATCAAACTGTATCAAACAACTCTTAACCGCCTGAGGAGGGGATATGAGGAGCATCGGTAGAGCCGCGGCCCTGGTCGCCGTGTTGGGGATGCCCGCCATCGCGTACGTGTTTGCGCGGGTAGCCATTTCGATGTGGGCGGGGATGGATTCCTCCTCGCTTGCCGATGCTTCAGTGGCGGTGGAGGACGGCCTGGCGCTTCTCGCGGCCACGGTGGGCGCCACAATCGCCGCGTACTTGGCCCTCACGGGCTACGCGATGCTCCTCGGTTGCGCTTGGCGCGGAGGGCGCGGAATTCCCAGGGCTCTCGCCAGCCTCGCCCCCCACGGGTGGACCAGGGTGACAGCGACGGCGCTCGGACTGAGTTTGTCGGCGGGACTCGCCGCTCCTGCTCTCGCCGCAGACGCGGGCTCGACTCAGGCGCCATCCGCGGGATGGGCGGCTGCCCCGATCTCAGTTGCGGCTCCGACCTCCGTACCGGCCCATGCGACCACCCTCACCGTCGGATGGGTCGCGGAGGGCACTCCGACTCCTCAAGTAACTCCTCCTCAAAGCGGCTCACCGTCGACGAGCACCCTCCATGACGTTCCCGCGCTCGACGCCGTTAAGGAAACGCCCTCGCAAGCACCGAGCGCCTACGTCGTCCAACCGGGAGACTCATTGTGGAGGATCACCGAGGCCTTGCTCGGCGCCGATGCAAGCACGGCCCATGTTGCTGAGGCATGGCCGCAACTCTACGAGGCCAACCGCGACTCGATAGGCGGCGACCCGTCCCTGATCCACCCGGGTCTCGCGCTCACCATTCCTGCAGGACTCGGCGCATGAGCGCCGTCGCCGCCGCGGTTGCCCCCTACAGAGTTGCGCCCCCATCGCCAGTTGTGTCCGTTGCGCCCGTCGCCCCTCCTACCCCCTTGCGCGCGGTCCCCGTGGCGTACATCAAGCGAAGCCCTCTGGGCGACCCCACACCGCTGGTGTGCACCGTCGCCAAGGAGGCCCTCGAGATCGCACTGGGCGCCGATGGCATCGACCACCTCGCGCGATGGATCACTCCCGCACTGCGCACGAGGTTGTTGCGACAACAATCGCTCGCGCGCAGGGCTGGCTACGCCTCGCGCGGCAAGGTCGCCGTCGTGAGAGTGCGACTATGCAGGGTGAGCGCCACCGCGGTCGAGGCTGCGGTGGTCGCTACCGAGGCAGATGTGGCTCACGCCTTGGCCATGCGGCTCGAGGCCGTGTCCGGACGGTGGCTTGTCACCGCACTCGAGGTCGGTTGACGTCGAGAACGGTTGACGTCGAGAACGGCTGGCGTCGAGAACGGTTGACGTCGAGAACGGTTGACGTCGAGAACGGCTGGCGTGAAGGTCGGCGGGCACGGAGGTCGGTTGACCTGAATGTCGCTCAGCGAGACGGTCCGCGAAAACTAGTCCTCGTTCTTGCCGTGACAGGCCTTGTACTTCTTACCGGACCCACATGGACACTGCGCGTTCTTGGCGGTGCCCGGGAAGGTACGACCATCGGCCTCAGCCTTCGCGGCACCGGTCTTGGCCGTCACTGCCTTGCCCGAGCCGTCATCGGAGGGTCCGGAGTAGGTCAGTGCACCCATCGACGCCTGCACCGCTCCGCCACCCGTTGAGGTCCCCGCGCCAAACGTGCTTCGAGCCGCAGATCCCGGCGCGCGCGCCGCACTTGCCGACGTCTTCTCTCCGGAGACCGCGGGCGCATCGCCCGCGTTGCGGGCCTTTGACGCCGTCGCGGCAGCGCCGGCCGCGTCAAGGACGGGCGGAGGCGCGGTCTCACGCTTTTCGACACGGAAGAGGACCTGGAGCGCTTGCTCCTTGACCGCGTCCGCCATCGCGGCGAACATCTGGTGCGCCTCACGCTGATACTCGATCAACGGGTCGCGCTGACCCATCGCGCGCAAACCAATTCCCTCTTTGAGATAGTCCATCTCATAGAGGTGCTCGCGCCACTTCTGGTCGATCACCTGAAGCAGCACCTGACGCTCCACTTGGCGCATGAGGTCCACGCTGATACGTTCCTCGACGGCCTCGTACGCGACGCGTGCGTCGGCGGTGAGCTCGCGCACCAAGAACGGCTGGGTGAAGTAGCGCAACCCGCCCGCTTCCTCGACCAACTCATCGGCCGACAGCGACACCGGGTAGACGGAACGCAGGTCCTTCCACATGGCGTCGATGTCCCAGTCATCGGGAGCACCCACCGCCGTTGATGACTTCACAGCATTGCCCACCACGTCGTCGACAAAGTCGCGCACCTGATCGCGGAGGTTTTCACCGTTGAGGATGCGGCGACGCTCGCCGTAGATGATGGTGCGCTGGGACGATGCGACATCGTCGTACTTGAGAATGTTCTTGCGGATCTCGGCGTTGCGGCCCTCGATCTGCGCCTGGGCGCTACGCACACCGCGCGAAAGCATCCTGGACTCGATCGGCAGGTCGTCTGGCAGCGCCGCGGAGTTCATCATCGTGGCCGCGAGGCCGGACTGGAACATCCGCATCAGGTCATCTTCGAGCGACAGGTAGAACCGTGACTCGCCGGGGTCCCCCTGGCGACCGGAGCGTCCACGCAATTGATTGTCGATGCGTCGCGACTCATGGCGCTCGCTGCCCAACACGTAGAGCCCGCCTGCGGCGAGAACCTCCTCGTGCTCGGCGGCCACTTCCGCCTTGGCCTTCTCGAAGACCGCGGCCCACTCCCGCTCGTATTCCTCGGGCTGGTCGTGAGGGTCGATGCCTCGCTTGTGCATCTCTTGGACGGCCCTGAACTCGGGGTTCCCGCCAAGCATGATGTCGGTGCCGCGGCCAGCCATGTTCGTGGCAACCGTCACGGCGCCCCTGCGCCCGGCTTCCGCGACCACTGCCGCCTCGGTCGCGTGGTGCTTGGCGTTGAGGACGTTGTGAGGGATGCCGTGCTTGCGCAGTTCCTTGCCGAGCGTCTCGGACTTCTCGACGGAGACCGTTCCGATCAGGATGGGCTGGCCGATCTTGTGACGGTCAAGAATGTCCTCGATGATCGCGTTGAACTTGGCCTGCTCCGACTTGAACAGCAAGTCGGCCTGGTCGTCGCGAATCATCGGCTTGTGTGTGGGGATGGGCAGAACGGTCATCCCGTACGTCGAATTCAGCTCGGCGGCCTCGGTCTGGGCCGTACCCGTCATGCCTGCCAACTTGGTGTACTGGCGGAAGTAGTTCTGCAGCGTGATCGTGGCGTAGGTCTGGTTCTCCGCCTTGATCTGTACGCCCTCCTTGGCCTCAATCGCCTGGTGCAGTCCCTCGGAGTAGCGGCGCCCAGCCAACATGCGACCGGTGTGCTCATCGACGATGTTGACCTCGCCGCCCTGGACCACGTATTCGCGGTCCTTCCTGAACAGTTCCTTGGCGCGGATGGCGTTGTTGAGGAAACCAATCAGGGGGGTGTTTGCTGGGTCATACAGGTTGTCGATGCCCAGAGCAGCTTCGATCTTGTCGATGCCAGGCTCCAGGATGCCGACCGTGCGCTTGCTTTCCTCAACCTCGTAGTCGACCTCAACCTTGAGGGTCTTGACCAAGCGGGCGAACTCGACGTACCACGTGAGGTTGTCGCCAGCTGCTGGCCCGGAAATGATGAGGGGCGTTCGCGCCTCGTCGATGAGGATCGAGTCGACCTCGTCAACGATCGCATAGTTGTAACCGCGGTGGACCAACTGCGACGGGTCCATCGCCATGTTGTCGCGCAAGTGGTCGAAACCGAACTCGTTGTTGGTTCCGTACGTGACGTCCGCCGTGTACTGACGCTTGCGGGTCGCGGGATCCTGACCACCAATGACGCAGCCAGTATCGAGGCCTAGGAAGCGGAACACTCGCCCCATGAGCTCGGACTGATAGGTCGCTAAGTAGTCGTTGACCGTGACGATGTGGACGCCCTTGTCGGACAGGGCGTTGAGGTATGCAGGGAGGGTCGCGACGAGCGTCTTTCCCTCACCGGTCTTCATCTCGGCAATATTGCCGCTGTGAAGCGCGGCGCCACCCATGATCTGAACGTCAAAATGCCTGAGGCCAAGGGTCCGCTTGGAGGCCTCGCGCACTGCGGCGAACGCCTCCGGCATCAGCGAGTCGAGACTCTCTCCGCCCAGGTGCCTCTTCTTGAACTCGCCGGTCAGCGCGCGCAACTCTTCGTCGGCGAGCTCCGCATAGACCTCTTCGAGGCCGTTGGTGAGGGTCACGACGCGCTCCAGGCGGCGCAACTGGCGCCCCTCGCCCATGCGGATGATCCGATCAATGACTGCCACGATGCTTGTCCCGCCTTCCTGCGTGGGGCCGCCCACCATCCTAGGCGGTCAGTGGATCGGCTCCGAATTCGTCTCGCTGTGGGCGCAACAACACGACGGTCGCGCCCAAGACGGCTCCCCCAACGATTCCCGTTGGACCCAGCCGTTCCCCCAGAACGATCGCACCCAACACCGAAGCGATCACCGGTTCGAGTAGAGAAACGATCGTAGCGACAAAGGGGGGCACGGTTTGCAGGCCGGTGAGAAAGGCGACGTACGCGCACGCGGTGATGACGATGCCAAGCACAAGGGTGAGAGACCAGCCCGCGGCGTCGGTCGCCATGCCCAGCCCAGGAATCGCGGCGACAGGCACCAGCAGAAGGCCGCCGATGGTGAACACGATGGCCGTCATCGGCACGGGTGAAAGCCCAGCGACGGGCACCCTGTTGACGATCGTGATTGCCGCGAACACGGCACCGTTCGCGAGCGCAAGGACGGCTCCCCACGCCCCGTGCTCGCCGACGTCGAGCGAACCTGACATAGCGAACCTGACATGAGGAGCGCGAGGCCGACGAGCGCGAGGGCAAACGCCGCCCCCGTGCGAGCCTTCGGTCTCTCACGCCTGAACACCCCATCGCTGAGCGCGACGAATATCGGTGCGGAGCCGATGCCGATCAGCGTCGTGAGCCCCACAGACGACAGGGTGAGAGCGGTGAAGAACAACGCCTCAAATGCCGCCGTCAGCGCGGCCGCGGGCGTCACCAAGGAGAAATCGCGGTTGCGCACGTGGGCAGAATAACGGCCGCCAGGTACTGCGGCCGTGCGCCGCGAGAAACAGCGAAGGTCCGCCGCCAGGCAAAGCGAAGGCCCGCCCTTTCGGACGGGCCTCGCTCGCGGGAATGCTAGGCGCTTGCCCGTTGGGCCTCGCTGTCAATTTGATCGAGCTGGATGACACCATAGGTCCAGCCGCGCCTGCGATACACGGCGCTCGGCATGCCTGATTCTGAGTCGAGGAACAGGAAGAAATCGTGTCCAACGAGTTCCATCTGGTCGATGGCGTCCGAGACGCTCATCGGCTCGGCGGCGTGCACCTTAGATCGGATGGTGATCGGTGTGCCGTCGAGTGGGATCTCACGGACGGACGACGCGGGCTGCCCGTCCCACGCCTCAACGCTCTCGACCTCTTCCGCCGCGGCTGGAGCTTGGGCCGACGTCATGTCCGCCATCGCAAATGTCGCCATATCGGCCTTGCCCTGATGACGGTGAGCCCTCCGCTCGTGCAGCTTACGTAACTGCTCGATGACGCGATTCGTCGCCAGTTCAAGGGCGGCCACCCTGTCTTCGGCAGATGCCTCGGCGCGCACAACGGCGCGGCCGTGAAGCGTGATTTCCACGCGTTCCGCATCGGTCGAGAGTTTGGGGTTTCGCTCGTGGACCACGTGAACCTCGGCCCTCGTCGCCAGGGGCGCGAGCTCGCTGAGCCTCTGCATCTTGGTGGCGATCCGCCCACGCATGTCGTCGTTGACCTTGGTGTGGCGTCCCACAATGGCGATGTCCATGTCAGGTGCTCCTTCGGAAGTTGCCACGCTATTGCGCGGCACAACGGGTGATGATGTCGGCGCCTCTGCGCGCCCTCTGCATCACCCCCTCTTGGCCTCGGAAGGTGCGACGGGACTGTCGTCTTTTCACGATAGTGCCCCGCGCGTCGTTGCGCTAGAAGGCGGTGCCGCGGCGAGGCATAGACCCGCTCCCACGGTGAGGAATGTCACGTCAAGGGAACGAACAGCCGCCGCGAGAGTTGCACCCGTGGTCATCACGTCGTCTACCAGGAGCGCTGTTCCTGGCGCCCCCTGGTCGCCTCTCACCCGCAGCGACGACGCCTGTCGCCACCTTTGCCTCGCGCTGGCGCCACGCTGTTCCCCCCGTCCGATGCCAAGCACGCGACGTACGGTCGCATCGACTCCGGCGGCGCGCAAACCCTCTGCCGCCGCCGAGGCGAGCAACAGGGGAAGGTCGATTCCCCTCGTGCGCGTGCTCGCGGGTCGCGCTGGAACGGGAACCACGGCGAGCGGCGCGCGGCCTTGGAAACATCGTCCCTGGTCCAACGCCGGTGCAATGTGTACGGCCGCCCTTTTCGCCGCGTCGGCAAAGAAGCGATCAAGGTCTCGCCTCCCTCCGTCCTTCCACGCGACGATCATCGAGTGGCTCGGGCCCACGAGCTCAGTGATCGCCCAGATGGGGAGCGCGGGGCGTCCTTCGATGTCGAGTCGCGGCGCGAGAGACTCCGACCTGAGCGGCGCTTCCCACCACGCAGAAGCGCAGTCATCGCACCAACGCACGTCATGTGCGCCGCAACCAGGGCATGCCACCGGCACGATCAGGCGCGCGATGTCACGCGCGGCCCGTTCCACCGGCACGATCAGGCGCGCGATGTCACGCGCGGCCCGTTCCACCGCGCGGACCGGCTCGCTTCGTCTCGCGTGGCCGGGCTCAACCATGGCCCCACGATGAGCCCCACACGCCCTATCAGTGAAAGGTGGGCGCTGATCGAGCGAACAGGCGCCAAGGTCTGCGCTTGGGGACGACCTCAGCCCGCGAACGCCACATCAGAGACGTTTGACGCCTTGACGGCCCATCCGTTTCCCGACCTGGCGACAAGAACGCCACCCTCCCCGATCGCCAACAGCGTCTGCGCGCCGTTGCGCGCGGTCATCGACGTCGCGCCAACTGCCGCGGTGACCTTGGTGGTCCAGCCGCCCACCTCAACCATCGAGATTTCCCCGGAATCGGCACTCAGCGAAGCCACGGAGAGATCGTCGAGCCATGCCACGTCGATCGACGACCGCACCGCGGGACCAAGCGCAAGCGGCGCGCCAAGAGCGAGCGGCTCTCCCGCGTCTCCCCTCACCACCGCCATGACCTCAACGACCTGCACCTCGTTCGCGCGGCTCAGTACTGCGACCCTCGCTCCGTCTCGCGAGACCGCGAGCGCCTGTATCGCCCTGCCAGCCAATTGAGGCGCCGCGAGTTGGGACACCGCCCCGTCTGGCCCCGCGACCACGATGGCTCCCTCGGACGATTCCTCGGTGGTCCACAACCATCCGTTGGCGTCGTAGGAGGGCGCCGTGAGGTCGCGGCCCTTCACGAGCGTCGTCGTGGGGATGACCTCCCCACCTGGCTCGTCCGGGCTCTCGGGTGGCGCCTCGAGCGTCGGCGTATCGGACAGCGCGGTCGACGTGACGATCGAACCCTTGACAACCATCGCCACCGTTCGCGTGTCGTACGAAAGGGCGAGGCCGGTCGCTCCCGATGGGACCACTCCCACACTCGCGGGAGTCACCTTCACGTCGGAACCATCCCACATGCCCAGGCGCCCGCCAATGATGACCGCCGCACGCTCGTCAGGAAGCGTCGCGGCCTCCGGCGACGCAGAGCCGTCGCCCGCCAACGGCAGCGTGCCGACGGTCGTCACGACATCTTGAACGGACGGGAGTTGCCCGAGGGTAAGGCGCAACTGCTCCCCCGCGAGCGACCGTTGCGCGGCGTCGCCAGCCGATCCTGGGGCAAGCGAGACGTTCGCCACGCCGTTCTCCACCACCACCGCGTCGACGCTGAGGGAAGAGCCTGCAGGAAAGCCCGTTTTGACCGCATCGGCGAGCCACGGAGACGGACCTCTCACGAGTTCGCGTGCGGTGGCGGTGGCGATCTGGTCATTGCTAGGGAACCACCGCAATTCCGGGACAAGCGTGGCGTAATTCGCTGACACGAACAGCAGTTTGACGGGGCGGTAGTAACGCGCGAAGTTAGCCGCCGACATCACGATGCCGTCATCGAGGCTCACGATGCGCGAGTTCCCATCCTCGTCTGTCATCACGCTGAACTCGAGGGTGCTCTGCTCGTCTGGCGACGCCTCGACGAGCACGCCGTCCGCATCGACGCGCGCTGCAACGGGAACCGTATATGTGAAGGTGCCGGTCGCCTCGTCAAAGCTGGGGAATACCTGACGAGAGTCGAAGACGGTCACTTGCGCGAGTGGATCCCAACCGCTACTGGCGGCGGGAGACAAAAACTCCCTGGCGGTTTCAAATCCATTCACGGATCCACCCTCGGCGGCCGTCAGGAATCCCTGCACGATCGCGCGAGGAGTGGCTCCTTGTGTGGGACCCTCCAGAATTGGTGAGAAGGCATTGGGAGCCGAGACATCGGAGTCGCCCTCGACCACCGGACCCGAGGTGGGGATAGCGGAACAGGCCGCGAGCGCAAGGCACGCGAGTGCCGCCGCGATAAGGCGCTTCATCGGTCCACCGCCTCGACGCTGAGGTTGACCCTCGTGGCAAGTGCCGCGAAGTCGTCGCTATGCATGGCAAGCGGCAAGGGTTCGCGCACTCCAAGTCCTCCTGAACTGCGAGGGAGCATGAGCCGGAACGACGCTCCCTTCCCAGGGCTGCCCCACGCCTCGAGCGCGCCGTCGTGCAGTTGGGCGTCTTCTCGAGAGATCGACAGGCCCAATCCCGTGCCGCCCATCGTGCGGGCGCGGGCGGGATCGGCGCGCCAGAATCGGTCGAAGACCCGCGCGACTTGGGCGGGAGACAGCCCAACGCCGTAATCACGCACCACGACGGCCACTGTGCGCGAACTCGAAGCGACCGCCACGTCGATCGGCTGGCCCTGAGCGTGTTCGATCGCGTTGGACAGGATGTTGCGAATGATGCGGCCAACTCGCGGAACGTCCATCGACGCCGTGTTGACTCCCTCGCGCACCCAGAGCCTCAGTTCGATGCCTTGCTCGGCCGCCGCGGGGACGAGGCCCTCGAGTTGGTAGCGAACCACCTCCGCCAGGTCGTGATCCTCGAATTCGAGTTGCGCCGCCCCCGCGTCGATGCGCGAGATCTCCAGCAGGTCGGCCAGCAGGGACTCGAAGCGGTCGAGTTGGGTCGCGAGGAGTTCGGCGGACCTGCCGACGGAAGGCTCGAACTCGCGGCGGTGTTCGTGAAGCACGTCCGATGCCATTCGAATGGTCGTGAGCGGGGTACGCAGCTCATGCGACACGTCGGAAACGAAGCGGCGCTGCAACCGCGACAGGTCCTCCATGCGGGTGATCTGACGTTGAAGCGAACTCGCCATGTCATTGAACGTGGTGGCGAGCGTCGCCATCTCATCGTTCCCTCGTACGCGCATGCGCTCCGACAAGTGCCCATCTGCCAGGCGCGACGCTACCCTTGCCGCCGCACGCACCGGCCGTACGGCCTGCAGAGTCACCGTCCACGTCATGAACAACACGAGGCCAACGAGTACTCCGGCTCCGAGCGCGAGCACCCGCTGGATCAGGTCAAGCGTCGCTTGCTCGTTCTCCAACGAGTAGACGAAGTACAACTCATAGTCTCCCGCCGATCGCACCGACAGTGGCGCGCCGACGACGACCGCGGGAATGTCCGTTCCAGGGATCACCGAGAACTGCCAGAACTGGGGCCCATCGGGCACGATCGACTCGCGCAATGACCGAGAAATCACGGTATCGAGCGCGGGACCTGAACCGGAAGGGGCCGAGCCGAATGGAGTGAGGAAGACAGGCGACGTATTGCCCGGCGCCTGCAGCAGCACGAGACCACGTCCTACCGCACCCAACTGGATGGACTCCAGCTGGTCGTTCACGAGCCTCTGGAGGTCACCGGGCGTCTCTGCCGTCGACGCCTCGATGGTCGCCTGAGTGCCTGCGACATCGCTCGCGGATTCTGACAGGATCCCCTCGACCCGCTTGTCGACCAGCCCATCACGAATCTGTGTGGTGACGTACGCGCCGAGTCCGGCGACAGCGACCAATCCCACTACGAGCGTGGATGTGACGACCCTGAGCAGCATGGACCGGGTCCAGCGCCTCCACAGCGTCCTTACTGGCGCGCGCAACATCATCACGATCGCGCGCGAGGTCAGCTTCACGGCGTGTAGCCGCCTGCTTTGTATCCCACCCCTCGCACCGTGAGCACGATTTCGGGGTTCTCGGGGTCGCGTTCGATCTTGGCGCGCAGGCGCTGAATGTGGACGTTGACCAGTCTGGTGTCCGCGGCGTGGCGATATCCCCACACGTCTTCGAGCAATACCTCGCGCGTAAACACCTGGCCAGGGTGCCGTGCGAGAGTCACCAGCACGTCGAACTCGAGCGGCGTGAGCTGGATGACCTCGCCGTCGCGCGCAACCCTGTGGCCCGTCACGTCGATCTCAAGTTCGCCGATGCGCACCACACCAGGAGCGCCGTTATCGTTGCGCCGCAGCCTGGCGCGGACCCTCGCGATGAGTTCACGCGGCTTGAACGGCTTGGGAATGTAGTCATCGGCGCCCGACTCGAGACCGAGCACGACGTCGACCGTGTCCGACTTCGCGGTGAGCATGATGATGGGCACTCCGGACTCCGCCCGGATCTCGCGGCAGATATCGATGCCCGACTTACCAGGCAGCATCAGGTCGAGCAAAATGACATCCGGCTGTTCTGCCCTGAAGATGCCGAGCGCGCGGTCGCCATGATCACAGAACACCGGATCAAATCCGTCCGCGCGCAAGACAATGCCAATCATTTCCGCAACGGCGGGATCGTCGTCGACCACCAGGATTTTCGCGACCATAGCGCCATGATGCCACGCACACCGTCCGCGTCGTCGCAAACGTGACCAGAATGGCTCCCGACGGCGCGCGCTCACGTGGCAAGATGGGCGAGACACAAGCGAGGAGGGGACATGGCAGACAGCACCGCGTCGGGCAATGAGGGTTGGGCTTCTCCAGACGGCGCGCCGCAGGGATGGGCCTCTCCCAACAGCGCCGGTGGCGCCGCTCCGGCGGCCACTGCACCCGAGGCAGGTGGATGGCAGGTTCCAGCCGCCGATTCCGATGCAACCCCTGCCGGCCACGTCGCGTACCCCCACGCGCCCTCCGCCAACACAGCGAGCGACGCATACGCGCGGTACAAGCCTGGAATCATCGTGCTGAGGCCGCTGAGTTTTGGGCAGATCCTCGACGGGGGCATCAAGGCGCTTCGACACAACCCCAAGGTGATGATCGGCCTCAACGGCGCGGTCGCATTGGCCGCCACTGTCGCGATGTTCGGTCTTGGCTATGAGTACTTCGCCAGTAGTTTTTCCTTTGACCCGTACGCGAACGATCAGGCATTTTCCGCTGGCTCGATCGTCGGACTTGTCGCGGGCACGCTCGTGGCCACGTTCTTGTTGACCATGGTCACCGTCATCAGCTCGGTGTCGGTAGGCCGCTCCGTGATCGGCGAGGTTATCCCCGCTCGCGAGGCGTGGGCCCGATCCCTGCGGCGCATGCCGACGGTGCTCGCCATCACGCTGCTGATGTTGCTCGCCTTCGTGCTCGGCTACGGCATCATCATCGGCCTCGTCATCGTGTCAGCGCTCATCACCCCGGTGCTCGCCGTCATCGTGGGCATCATCGCAGGGCTTGGGTCTCTCGCACTGTTCTTGTGGCTCGGCATCAAGCTGTCAATCACGCTGCCAGCTTCGGTATTGGAACGCCTGGGACCGGTTGCGTCGATGCGTCGCTCGTGGCGTCTCACCACCGGTCGCTTCTGGATGATCCTTTCGGTGCTGTTGGTGGCGAGCATCATCACGAGCGTGATCCAGAACGTCATCTCCGCGCCGGTAAGCGTGATCATGCCGCTCGCGTTCCTCAACTCCGACTCGCCTCCCACCGGCCTGATGCTTCTCTTGCTGGCGGTCGCGTCGTATGTGGGCATGTTGCTGTCGACCGTGTTCGTCGCGTCGGTAACGGCAGTGGTCTACACCGACCAGCGGATGCGGCGCGAGGGATTTGACCTCGTGCTGGCGCAGGCCGCCGTGCGTCCGGGCGCGTAGATGCGCCTCTCGATTCCGGTGACGCCAGATCCCGACACGGCCCGCCGGTGGGCTGAGGACGAACTCTCGAAGTCGATTTATCGGCACGGCGAGTCTCTCGCGGACCGGCTTGCCCGGTGGCTTTCGGACCTCTTGAGCAAGCTGTTCGACGCCGGCACAGGGAATTCGATACCGCCCGTGGGCTATCTGCTGGGCGCGGTCGTCGTGATCGCGCTGATCGTCATCGCCACGCGCATCGCGATTCCCGCTGCGCAACAGCGGCGCAGGCGCGGCGCCGCGGTGCTGTTGGGAGACGACGCCCGCACGGCCAAGCAGATCCGCGATGCGGCGCAAGAGGCCGCCCACGCCGGAGACCACACCCTCGCAACACTCGAGTATTTTCGCGCTCTCGTGCGCGGTTGCGAGGAGCGAGCCATCATTGACGACCGCGCTGGGCGCACCGCTCGAGAGGCGGCCAGAGACATCGCCACCGCCCTCAGCCAACACGTCGGCGAGCTCGGCTCGGCCGCGACGACGTTCGACGCTCTTTGCTACGGCCACCGCGACGGAACGGCGGAAGACTCTTCGCGCATGAAGGCACTCGAGTCAGGGTTGCGCGGAACGCACGCGATCCAGCAGGTGACGTCATGACCACCCCCCCGCTGCACCCTGGGTTTGTTTTGGGAGATGGCTCCACGGCAGGCGCGACGGCACGGAGCGGTTGGCGACGCTTTGGATGGGTCATCACGTTGGCCGTGGTGTCGCTTCTGGTTCTCGCATTTCTTGCCTTCACCAAGGCGCCGTCCTCCACCGCGCCGTTGAGCATCGCCAATGCCAAGCCAGAGGGCGCGCGAGCCGCAGCCGAGATTCTTAGAGGTCAAGGCGTCGAGGTGAGCGAGTCCTCGACCCTGTCGGGCGCTTCCAGCGCGCTCGGAACGGACGGCACGCTCGTGGTCGCGTCGTACTACTTCCTCGACGAGGCTCAGATCGCGTCGATTCTCGCGTGGAAGGGCCCCGTGCTCTGGCTGGCGCCCCATGAATTCGACGTCGCCACCATTGCGCCAAGCGTAGCGACCCTGCCCGACGCGTTCTCCGCGGTCGTCTCCGCAGACTGCTCGGTGCCTGCGGTGCAGCGAGCAGGCGAAGTGAACCCTCCAGGCGGGCGGTACGCACCGATGTGGGAGACCCCCTCTGTGACCGCCTGTTACACAAGCGCCTCCTCAAGGGCATCCATGATGATCCAGGTCGCACGCGACGGCGCGGCCCCCATGACGATGATCGGGGCGCCTCGTTTTCTCACGAACGAATTGCTCGCCGAGCGCGGCAACGCGTCGCTTGCGCTCAACCTCTTGGGCAGCAAGGAACGTGTGTCCTGGTACATGGGCACCCCGTACGACAGTTCGACCCTGGGAGGCGGCGGCCAAGGAGGCGTCGTTCTCGCCGCGCCCGCTTGGGTCAATGCGGCAGCACTTGCCGCGGCGCTCGTCTTTCTGATGGCAGGCCTGTGGAGGGGCCGACGCCTCGGCCCGCTGATGACCGAGCCACTTCCAGTCGTCGTGCCCGCCTCAGAGGCCACCAGGGGGCGTGCGCGCTTGTACCGGCGAGGGCGTGCATATGGACATGCCGCGGCCGCGTTACGCGCGGGATCTGCCAGGCGTCTCGCACAGCGACTCGGGCTCGGCCCGCACGCGAACCGCGACGCCATCACCACCGCGGTGGCGGCGTCGTCGACGAAAGACGCCGCAACGGTGGATTTCCTGATCTTCGGCCCGCCACCTCGCGATGAGGCCGACATGTGTGTTTTGATACGGCGCCTAGACGCCCTTGAAAGTGAGGTTGATCCCACGTGAGCGAGACACCCGAGACCCCGCAGTACGACGGCGCGGCACGCCCAGCATTCCTGCCTGCCGCAGGGGCCCCTCAACCCGATTACGCGGCGTCGGCCGCCGAGAGCCCTGCAGCGCCCGGCCCAGTGGCACCCGGCCCAGTGGCGCCCGGCCCAGTGGCGCCGCACTCGGAGGCACGCGGCCCCGAGGTGCCTCGGTACTCCGAGTTGGTGACCACACTTGCCAACATCCGCTCCGAGGTAGGCAAGGCCGTCGTGGGTCAGGACGCCGCCGTGACCGGACTCGTCATCGCGCTTTTGTGCCGCGGTCACGTGCTGCTCGAAGGTGTCCCAGGCGTCGCAAAGACACTGCTGGTACGCGCTCTGGCACAGTCGTTGGCGCTCGACACCAAGCGCATCCAGTTCACGCCCGACCTCATGCCGGGCGACATCACCGGCTCGCTGGTGTATGACGCTCGCACGGCTGAGTTCCACTTCCGCGAGGGCCCCATCTTCACCAACCTGCTCTTGGGCGACGAGATCAACCGCACTCCACCCAAGTCGCAGTCCGCGCTGCTTGAAGCCATGGAGGAGCGTCAGGCGACAATTGATGGCGTCCCACGGCTCTTGCCGGACCCTTTCTTGGTGATCGCGACCCAGAATCCGGTCGAATACGAGGGAACCTACCCCTTGCCCGAGGCCCAACTCGACCGCTTCTTGCTGAAGATCGAGTTGCCGCTGCCTCCGCGGGACATCGAGATCGAGGTGCTGCGTCGCCACGCCGACGGCTTCAACCCGCGCGACCTCGCGGCGGCAGGGATTCGCCCCGTCGCTACCGCCGAGCAGCTCGCCGCAGCGCGGGCCGAGGTGGCCCGCGTGCACATCGACGACGCCGTGCTCGGGTACATCGCCGACGTATGCAGGGCGACCCGCTCCGCGCCGTCGACTTCGCTCGGAGTCTCGCCGCGTGGGGCCACCGCACTGGTGGCCACCTCTCGAGCATGGGCCTGGCTGTCTGGCCGCACGTTCGTCACGCCCGACGACGTGAAGACGCTCGCAGGGTCGACCCTTCGGCACAGAATCCAGCTGCGGGCCGAGGCCGAACTCGAGGGCGTCACCGCCACGAGCGTGCTGGACGGCGTGCTCGCCTCCGTTCCCGTGCCGCGCTGAGCCGATGTTCATCTCCTGGCCGTCGGTCGCGCTGCTCGCGTGCGCCGTTCCGCTCGCCGTCGTCACCGCGCGCCCCGAAACGGTGTGGGCGTGGCTCGTGCTCGTGCTCATGGTTGCGGCGCTCGATATCGCGCTGACGCCGTCGCCGCGAAAGCTCGCCGCCAGGCGAACGCTTGAGGGGTCCGTGAGGCGACTCGAACAGACCACAAGCACGATCTACGTCGCCAACCCCACGCGCAGACACGTGCGCGGCGTGGTCAGGGATGCGTGGCAACCCTCGGCGGAGGCGACCGGCGAGCGCCACGCACTCGACCTTCCGCCAGGAGAAATCCGACGTATGCGGACCACGCTCGCGCCTTCGCGCAGGGGCGACATCCACGCGGGCCCCGTGGTGGTGCGCGTCAACGGACCGCTCCGCCTCGCGGGACGCCAACTCTCGATTCCTGCGGGAGCCACCCTGCGCGTGCTCCCTGAGTTCGCCTCGCGACGCCACTTGCCGTCGCGACTCGCGCGGCTGCGCGAGCTCGACGGACGCAGTGCAGTGCGAGTGCGGGGCGCGGGCTCCGAGTTCGACTCGTTGCGCGAATACGTGATTGGGGACGACGTCAGGTCAATCGACTGGCGGGCGAGCGCCAGGCGGTCCGACGTGGTGGTCAGGACGTGGCGTCCCGAGCGGGACCGACGCGTCCTCATCGTGGTCGACACCTCCCGCCACGCCGCCGCGCGCGTGGGCGACCAGCCTCGCATCGACACCTCGATCGAGGCGGCGCTGTTGCTGACGGCGCTGGCATCGAAGGCCGGCGACAGGGTCGAGGTGATCGCTTTCGACCGCACGGTCCGCACTCGGGTGCGGGGACTGTCGGGACCCGCGATGATGGCAGCGCTCGCCAACCAGTTGGCCCCTCTGGAGCCCCGGCTCGTCGAGGCGGACTGGACGGCCCTCGCCTCGATTGTGGATCAGGCCCTCGGCCAGCGCGCCCTCGTCGCTGTGCTCACCAGCATCGACCCTGCCGCGGTCGAATCGGGCATGTTGCGCGCCCTGCGGCCGCTCGCGAGAAAGCATCAGGTGGTCGTGGCATCCGTCGACGACCCCGACGTGCTTGGCATGATGTCGCTGAGGGATGACGTGCTCGATGTCTACGGCGCGGCCGCCGCAACCCGCTTTGACCTCGAACGCAAGGGCGTCTCGGAACGACTGCGCAAGAGCGGAATCGACGTGGTGTCCGGCGGGCCTGAAGAGATCGCACCGCGACTCGCGGACCGTTACCTCGAGCTCAAGGCCGCTGGCCGGCTGTAGCCGCGTACTACAAGTCCCCTGCTAGCCGCTGGTGGCCGCGATGGCTTCGCGCGAATCCTCGCCCACGTCACCGGTGAATCCCGCGCGCCACGCGCGTCGGCCCACGACAAGCACATACACCCAGAAGCCCGCCAAGGCGGTGATTCCAATCGAGATCTTGATGGCCCACGGCAACGCGGAGCCCGTCACAAAGCCCTCGATCACTCCGGAGACAAGCAGGACAAGCACCAGGCCAAGCGCCACGCCGAACATCGCGCGACCTTCTTCGGCCATCGCCCTCATGCGCGGTCGTGGTCCCGGCGCGAGGATGGTCCAAAACAGCTTGAATGCGGCGGCCCCCGCCACCCACACCGCGGTGAGCTCGAGCAACCCGTGGGGCGCGATCAACTGAAAGAAGATGTCGAGGTAGCCGAACTCGTGCATGATCGCGCCCGCACCGCCCACCGCGACCGCGTTCTGGTACTGCACATACAGCGGCACCACCCCGGTGAACGAGCCCGCGATCGTGATCGCTGCCACCCACGCGTTGTTGGTCCATACCCTGCCGAAGAAAGACAACGATGGGTTCTCGGAGTAATACGACGCGAAGGCCGTCTGGGCGTACTGTTGGCGATCCGCCTCGGAACCCAACTGCGCGAGCACCTCGGGATGACTCGACGTGTAGAAACCCACCGCGATGGCGACCGCAAAGAAAGAGACCATCGTGGCGACGGTCCACCACCGCAAGCGATACAGGGCGGCGGGAAATCTCAACGCGAGGAAGCGCGCAAATTCGCGCCACACCGGTTCCCTTGCGCCCGCAAGCGAGGCGCGGGAATTCGCGAGCAACACCGACAGCCTCGACACGATCGCGGGGTCGGGCGCGCTCGATCTGACAATCGCGAGGTCGGTCGCGGTGTGCTGATAGAGACGAGTAAATTCGTCTGCCTCGGCTCCCGTGAGGCGCCTCATCGAGCCGAGCCTCTTGAGCCTTTGCCACCGCGGCTCGCGCACCGCCGAGAACGCGTCGAGATCCATGCCCCTACCTTGCCACAAGCGCTAGGGTGCATAGGTGGCCACTGGGGACGAGACGATCATTGGTGAGGGCGTCGCGCTCGATACTGCGGCGGCGTCCCTCGGCTCGAGGGCCGCGTCGGCGCTCCTCGACGCCATCGTGCTTGGCGCCCTCTATTTCGGCACCACTGTCGCGATGGCTGTTGTCCTGCCTAGCAGTCTCGACTTCGCCGCGGTCTCCGCGATCTACCTCACGGAAGCCATCGCAATTTTCGTCGGCGTTCCGGTGGTCTTCGAGACGGTCTCTCGCGGCAAGAGCGTCGGGCGTTACGCCCTTGGCCTGCGCATCGTTCGAGACGACGGCGGGCCCATCGCGCTCCGCCAGGTCGTGGTGCGGGCGCTCGTGGGCGTCATCGAGTTGTGGCTGTCCGCCGGGTCGATCGCCCTGATCGCGTCGGCTTCCAATTCACGGGGCAAGCGAGTGGGCGACATGCTCGCAGGAACCTACGCGCTGCAGACGCGTGCGTCGAGCGCCCAACATCTTCCGCTCGTTGTGCCCTTTTCCTTGAACGAGTGGGCTCGCGTGGTGGACATCCGCCGGCTTCCCGACGGTCTTGCGCTGGAGGCCAGGCAGTTTCTCACCCGCGCCTTGGCCCTGCATCCCTCGTCCAGGCGGCAACTTGGCGAGAGCCTGCTGGCCAGGGTCACCCCCTTCGTGTCCCCACTGCCTCCGCAAGGAACACACCCGGAGACATTCCTGACGGCGGTGCTGGCGGTGCGCCGAGATCGCGAGTACGCGCTCGAGGTGCAACGGCTGCAGGCCGACGCCGCCCAGGCGCTAGCGGTGCACCAGTTGCCGCACGGCGTGCCCGACGTGGCGAACTAGCGCGAACCGCGGTTGGTCCCTGCGGACCCTAGTACCGGCGGTGTCTAGTACCGGTGGTATTTAGTACCTGTAGTGCTCGGCCTTGAAGGGACCCTCAACGGGGACCCCAAGGTAGTCGGCCTGGCTCGGTGATAGCTCCGTCAGGCGCACCCCCAACGCGTCGAGGTGCAACCGCGCGACCTTCTCGTCGAGACGCTTGGGCAGGCGATGCACCCCACGTGGGTAGGCGTCGAGGTTGACCCACAACTCGATCTGCGCGAGCACCTGGTTGGCGAAGGACGTCGACATCACGAAGCTTGGGTGACCCGTGGCATTGCCGAGGTTCATGAGCCTGCCCTCGCTCAGCACGATGATCGAGTGGCCGTCAGGGAAGGTCCACTCGTCGACCTGGGGCTTGATGGGCTGGTTCTTGGCACCGGAACGCGCGAGGCCCGCCATGTCGATCTCGTTGTCGAAGTGGCCCACGTTGGCAACGATCGCCTTGTCCTTCATGGCGGCCATGTGTTCGATGCGGATGATGCCCTTGTTGCCAGTTGTCGTGATGAAGAAATCGGCACGCGACACGTAGTCCTCGACGCGCGTCACCTCAAAGCCATCCATCGCGGCCTGTAGGGCGCAGATCGGGTCGACCTCCGACACGACAACTCGTGCGCCCTGGCCGCGCAGCGCCTCGGCCGCGCCCTTGCCCACGTCGCCATAGCCGCACACGAACGCGATCTTTCCGCCCATGAGGACGTCGGTAGCCCTGTTGAGGCCATCGGGCAGCGAGTGGCGGATGCCGTACTTGTTGTCGAACTTCGACTTGGTGACCGAGTCGTTGACATTGATCGCGGCGAAGAGCAGTTCGCCTCGCGCGTGCATCTGGTCGAGGCGGTGGACGCCCGTGGTGGTCTCTTCGCTCACGCCGACGATACCGGCGGCCATGCGCGTGAAGCGCGTGGGATCGGCCGCAAGGGAACGACGCAACACTGCCCGCATGCCCTCGACCTCCGCGTTGTACTCAGGGTCTTCCTCTTCGCGGGGCGCCGGCACTGCGCCAGCCTTCTCCGCCTTGACTCCCTCGTGGACAAGCAGCGTCGCGTCGCCGCCGTCGTCCAGGATGATTGTGGGGCCGTCGAAGCCCTCCCACGTGAGGATCCTGTCCGTGTAGTCCCAGTAGTCCGAGATGGTTTCGCCCTTGGTGGCAAAGACGGGCACTCCCGCGGGGGCCGAATAGGTGCCTGGGCCCACGACGATCGCTGCGGCGGCCTCGTCCTGGGTCGAGAAGATGTTGCACGATGCCCACCTCACCTCGGCCCCAAGCGCGGTGAGCGTCTCGATCAGGACGGCAGTCTGCACGGTCATGTGCAGCGATCCCGCGATGCGTGCGCCCTTGAGCGGCCGCGCCTCGCCAAACTCGGCGCGCAGGGCCATGAGGCCAGGCATCTCCACCTCGGCGAGGCGAATCTGAGTGCGTCCGGACTCCGCGAGGGCCAGGTTGGCGACAACGTGCTCGGTCATGTAAAACTCCTTGGGCTCATGCGGCGGGGACGGCCCAGGCGACAAGCGCCTTGGCGCCACTGTGGGCGATGCGAAAGGACAGTGGTGACTGGTCTGGCGCCGAGCGCGCCATATCGACCATCGGCTCCGCGCCCTCGGTGATCGTATGCGTCGAACCGACCGAGACCACGGTGCCCTCTGGACGCAAGCGAACCGGAGGCGCTTGCACCACGGAGTAGTTCAAAGCAAACACGCCCGTCGAGGTGATCGTCGCAACCATGGGGTCACCCGACAGGTGCGCGGCGAGCCACACCTCGCGGTGGCGCTCGCCCGGCAACAGCGCGAAGCGCATGAACAGGCCGGCATCCATCGACGGCGTGTCTTTCCTCTTCTTCAGTTCCCAGCCAAGGGCACTCACCGAGAGCGCGCCGACGACGAGAAGCACCAAGAACAGCACGTCAGCCTTCCTCGGCCCGGCGAACGTCAGTTTCCAAGTAGATGAGCCTCGCCGCGGGCACCGCGGCCCGAATGCGTTCCTCCGCGCCATCGACCAGGTCCGCGACCTGCTGCGCCGAGAGGTCCCCGGCCACGCCCACCTTGGCCGCAACCAACACATCTTCAGGGCCAAGATGCATCGTGCGCATGTGAATGACGTCGCCTAGCTCTGACTCTTCCAGGGCGACCCGAATCGAGGCGACATCCTCGGGTGTGGCCGACTCCCCCATGAGCATCGACTTGGTCTCGCGGCCAAGGACGAACGCGATGACGCACAAGAGCACGCCGATCATCGCTGTGCCTGCCGCGTCCCACAAGCCGTTGTGGGTGACCAGAGTCATCGTCACACCAAAGAGCGCAAACGCGAGCCCCAGTAGTGCTCCCAAGTCTTCCAGGAGGATCACTGGGAGCTCCGGCGAGCGGGACTTGCGCACAAAGGCGGGCCAGGAGGCCTTGCCGCGCGTCTTGTTCGACTCGACGACCGCCGTCCGTAGAGAGAATCCCTCAAGCCCAAGCGCGATCACGAGGACCACGATGGGTACCCACTGCCACGACTCGATCGGCTCGGGGTGCTGAAACTTGTGCCAAGCCTCATACAGCGCGAACAGGCCACCCAGCGAGAACAGGACCACCGCCACGAGGAACGCGTAGTAATACCTGGCGCGCGAGTATCCGAAGGGGTGCTGGGTGTCCTCTTCCTTCCTCGCCTGCTTGCCGCCTAAGAGCAGCAACAGCTGATTTCCTGAATCCGCCACCGAGTGGATGGCCTCGGCCAGCATCGACGAGGCCCCCGTGAGGCCAAACGCCACAAACTTGGTGAGCCCGATGCCGAGATTTGCACTCAGCGCGGCGATGATCGCCTTTTTGCCGCCCTCTGTGGACACCTAGCCCTCCCTGATGACGCCGAGCACGCCGTCGCGCACGCGCTCCATCGCGTCAACGCTGGCAGCCTCGACATTGAGCCGAAGCAGCGGTTCCGTATTCGAAGCGCGCACGTTAAACCACCAGCGTTCACCAGCGTCGGGCCAGTGGGTGAAGGTGAGACCGTCAAGATCATCAATCTCGACATCGTCGCCCGCAAAACCCTCACGCACCCTAGCGAGGGCCTCTGGCACGGACGCGACGCGCGAGTTGATCTCGCCCGAAGCCGCGTACGGGTCGTGCGCCTCGAGCAGCGCTGATAGTGGGCGGTCGCTCTCGCCAAGCGCGGCGAGCACGTGCATCGCGGCGAGCATCCCCGAGTCGGCGTAATAGAAGTCGCGGAAGTAGAAGTGGGCCGAGTGCTCGCCTCCGAAGACTGCGTTGACCTGCGCCATCTGGGCCTTGATATTCGAGTGGCCCACCTTCGAACGGACCGGCTCCGCGCCCGCGGCCGAGAGCTGTTCGGGCACGGCGCGCGATGAGATGAGGTTGTAGATCACCTTGGCGGTGCGCCCGGCTGCGGCCTCCCGCGCGGTCTCCCGCAGGCCAACCAAGCACGTGATGGCCGAGGCTCGCACGATGTGGCCCTTCTCGTCGACCGCGAAACACCTGTCGGCGTCGCCGTCAAAGGCGAGGCCGATGTCGGCGCCGTGCTCGAGGACGGCGGCCTGCAGGTCGCGCAGGTTCTTCTCGTCGAGCGGGTTTGCCTCGTGGTTGGGGAAGGTTCCATCCAGCTCGAAGTACAGCGGGATGATCTCGAGCGGAAGCTCTGGCAGGCCCGCGGCCGTTCCCAAAACCGCAGGGACCGTATAGCCACCCATCGCATTCGCGGCGTCGACCACGACCTTGAGCGGGCGCCCGTTGCCCAGAGGGACGAGCGTCCGGAGGAACTCCGCGTACTCGACGAGCATGTCGCGCTCGGTCACAGAGCCGGTCATCTCGGCCACCTCAAAGGGCTCGACGAGGTAGCGCGACGCTAGCGTGCGCACCTCGGCGAGGCCCGAGTTCTCGCCCACCGCGCGGGCGCGAGAGCGGCACATCTTCATGCCGTTGTACTCGGCGGGGTTGTGGCTTGCGGTGATCATCACACCTGGCAGATTGAGTTTGCCCGAAGCGAAGTACAGGCCGTCCGTCGAGCACAGTCCCACGTGGATGACGTTCACTCCGCGAGCGGTCACACCGGACGCGATGTCCGCGGCGAGGCCAGGCGAACTGTCGCGCATGTCGTGACCAATGACCACAGTGCGCTCCGAGTCGGGCAATACAATCGCGTCCGCGAAGGCGGCGCCGATCGCCGTGGCTACCTCGTGGGTGAGGTCCTCACCGACCACTCCACGCACGTCGTAGGACTTGATGAGGCCGCTGAGATCCGGGTAGGTCATGGCCCAAGCGTACCGAGGCCAGGCACGACCTCGGGCGCCACATTCGTTCGAAGACACCGCCCTTCGAAGACACCGCCCTTCGAAGACACCGCCCTCCGAAGACACCGCCCTCCGAAGACACCGCCCTCCGAAGAGTCAGGCCTCCGAGGAGACGACGCGAAGATGACCGCGGCGGGGTTCCGATGCGAGCGAAGGGCGAGGCGCCGCGATCGGCGCCTGCACCACGGGCCTCCCCGCCTCGCGCACGGCCCTCGCGAGCGCGTCCAAGTCATCGGGCGACGGGCCCTGATCCTCGAACTCCTGCTGAATGTGAACGACATCCCAGCCTCGCGGAGCCGTGAAGCGCTCGGCATGATGCGAACACAGGTCGTAACTGTGCGGCTCGGATTCGAAGGACAACTGACCAACGACAACTGTCGAGTCTGCATAGACGTACGTGAGCGTCGCCACTGCGGCGCGCGAACACGCCGTCTTAGTGCACTGCCTGCTCACGATCACACAGGCGACGGTACCCGCGATCCGGTGCGTGCCACGTGAACCACGCCGCGACTGGCGTTAGGGTCGAGTCATGAGGAGAGATGCTCACGGCAGGGGAATGCGACGGCCGCTCTTGACCGCGGCGCTGCCTGCGTACCGCACGAGGTCGGAGCGCTTTGACGAGATCGTGGCGGACGCCTCGGAGCGACTCGCGACGCGCTGGGGATCGCAGTGGGGTGTGCTCGAATTTGGAGTCGAGGACGTGCCGCCCTCCGATCCGGCCCCGTGGGAGCACGGAGTTCCCTTGGGCCGAGTGCTGCCGGGCGAGTACGGGGCGCCCACCCGCGTCGTGCTGTACCGCAGGCCCGTTGTTCAGCGCGCAGGCGACGACGAACTTCCCGGGCTTGTGCGCGACATCCTGGCGGAGCAAGTCGGTCACCTTCTGTCGATCCGTCCCGATGAGATCGACCCCGAATACGGCATCAACGAGTAGCCGCGCCACGGCCTCGGGAATCGCGCCCACCTTTGGGATGAACGGAACGACGCTCGTCGCGCCCGTCACTTACGCCTTCTAGGCGCCTGCGGGGAAGCGCGCGGAAACAACGGTGGCGGTGAGGCCCGTGCGGTCCATGTTCACCGGTTCCGACGAGGCGAGGTATCCGGCATCGGACTCCAGGACGAAGGCCCACGCGAACTCGCCTTTCGTGCTCAACTCCGCTCCCGCAGGTGCGGCGACGTCGAGCCATTGGACCGTACGCGCCGTGAGATCCGCCTCGACGACGGTTGCGCCTCCAGAGTCCTGCACCACCACGTGAGCATTGGTCGGTGAGTAGACCGCGATACGCGCGCCCTGAAGCGGCACCACGCCTGCCAGGGTGCCCTCCCGCACGGCCTCGCCGCTCACCCACATGTGGTCGTATGCGACGTCGCCTTCGATCGACTCGCGTGGCGCACGCGGCACCACGGTGCGCGCTGCGGCCACAATAGCGCTGTCCGCCCGTAGCTCTATCGCACCAGCAAGCCCCCGCGGAAGGTCGATGTCGGTGACCACCCCTGGCTCCAGCACAAGCGCACGGCCCACTGACCACGGCTCGATTCCCTTGTCGGAAACCAACGACAGCTCTACGGACGCCCCCTCAGGCGCCATGAGTCTCAAGGTCACCGCGGCGTTCGCATCCTGCGCGCCCACCGCGGGGATCACGAGCGTCTTTGCCAGGTCACTCGGGGCAACCCATTCGGTTCCGGCTGGCTGGAAGCCTTCCAGCCTCGAGTCTTGAAGCGACGCGACGACGCCAGGGCCCGTCGCTTGCACTCGGAGCACCGTGGCGGGCAACTCGGCGGCGACAGCCTCGACGAGCTTGTTGACCTGTGATCCGGGTGCCACGGCGACAACAAGCGTGTTTTGCACCTGGCCCAGCGGCCCGTACACCGTCACGGTGGCCTCGGCGGGCGCCGCGCTGGGGTTCGCGAGCACAAGTCGCGCGCTCGAACCGAGGGAGGTCGCTCCCCCGACAAGCCACTGATCCAGTTGCGCCTGTCCACACGACATCGCCGACCAACCCTCGATGTCGCCGTCGCCGATGATCTCTACTTGGGTGGCGACAGCCGAATCGGCCGCCTGTCCATCGCCCAGCGGAGTGGTGGGGACGGGCGCATACACGCTGAAGGTGCGCTGCGTCGGCTCAGAGGCCAGGTCCCCTCCCGCACCGACATCGCCCACCGGCACGTGTTGCGGTCCGGGACACGCGACGACGGGGGCTGGAGAGGCAATTGAAAACGTGGAACTCGACGACGCTTCGAGGGTAGCGGGCGACGCCACATAGACGGCGAAGGCTCCCAGCGCCGCGACGAGGACGACGGTAAATCGCGTCACTATTCTGGAGATCATGCGGCCAGCTCCTTAGACCTGCCCAAGGGCACCGCACCGACAAGCGCCCAAGCGACCGCCACAGCGCCCGCCCACCACCACCACCGCTGGGAGGGGTCTCTGTACGCGTAGGACACATGCGATGCCGCAGTGGGAATCGCGAAGGCGGCGCGGCCGAAGGCGTCCTCCACGGGCTTTAAGGTCGAACCATCGGCCCACGCCTGCCAACCCTTGCCCGCCGGTACCGCGATGACGAGCGTGCCGCCTCCGACGACGTATTGTCTCAATGAGCCCTCGGTCGCCGTCGAGCGCAACGGCAACTTCTTGCCGTCCACGTCGACCCATGCCCGCGATGCCGAGCCGTCCCCGACACGATAGGCCGTTCCGCGCTCGGAGACTCCAGCCATGGTCAACGCACCATTCTGATCAAGGGCGCTGCGGATGCCGTCGCCTCCCTGCGTGACGACGATCGCGCCGATGCCCCACGCGGCCAGCGCGTCGAGATTGGCCTCCCCTGAACGGCTCGCCTCGGCGACGGTTGCCGCAATCGATGAGACATCCACAGATGTTGCGCCCGATGTTCCGAGCGGTTCGCCTGTCGGCCCCAGATCCGCTCTGCCGATGGCTTCGCTCGAACCGTCGTGGCTCAACACCGTGTACGCGATCGAGCCATCGTCTCTCTCATCGAGGACGAGCACACGTTGACGGTAGGGGCCTTCTTGGTCGAGCGGCACCGCCAGAGGCAACACAGACGAGGCCTCGACGGTCGCCGATCCGCGTACCGCTCCCGGCCATGCCATGAACACGACCGTTGCGAGCGAAGCGCCGACGGCGAGAGTCCCGAGCGAAGCACCCACCACTCTGCCCATCGCAAAGCGCCTGCCGTCGAGGCCGCGTAGGGTGCCGTCGGCGCCCAATGCCGCCACGAGGGCGCCGAGCGCAACGAGCGAGGATCCCGCTCCAGGCCAGCCCGCGATGGCGCCACCGCCAGCGTTGTCAGCCCACGCAACGGTCGACGAGGCCGACCACCAGGAGACGCCGAGGCCGATCCCGACGAGTGCCAGTCCAACGGCCGCCGAACGCCACGCCGATCGGGAAAGCAGCGCGGCGAATGCGGCGACAATCAGCACGCACGCGCCTACCCAGCCGATGACGCTTGCGCCACGAGTCAGGGGAGCCCACCTGTCCGTATCGGACACACCCAAGGCGATCCGCCACGCATCTCCTTGCCAGGACGAGCCCGGCCCAGGCTCGCGAGCGAGGATCGACAAGGCGTCGGCCGGATGCGCCGCGTAGCGAGCCGCGGCGACGAGGCCAGGAAGTCCGACGACGACAGGGACGCTCAGCATTCCCCCGAGGCGCCGCCTGGAACGGCTCGCGCCAACCCCGAGAACCACAATCACCACGATCACGGGAATCAATAACACCGGCTGGGCCACCGTCGCGACCGTGAGAGCGAGCGCAGTCGCGAGCCCTGCCGATGGAGAGGCCGCAGCGGAATCAAGTTCCTCGCGCGCTCCCACCAGTTCACCGCGACGCCAACCCGTTGCCCGGGCGAACGCGTCGGCCGCGATCGCGAGCGCTATGTGCGCGATCACCGGCCCGACCCTGCCGTCGAAGATCGCCGCGAGGAACGGAGGCCAAAGGGCATAGACCAGGGCCGCGGAAACGCGCATCCACGATCCTCGGGTCGCATGCCCTGCAGCCCTCCACGCCGCGAGCGCAGCCAACAGGGGCGCGGCAACAAGGAGCACTCCCAGCGTGACCCTGAGCCCCCCAGGAAGCACCGCGAGTGGGGCCATCAGCCCGGCGAACGCTCCGTCAATCCCGGGTGAGCCAAAGCCAGCGTCGGACCACCCGGTCCACGCGCGCGACCACACATCTGACGAGCTGAGCCCCGTGTTTCCGACTCCAGGTCCGGTGATCATCTGGCCGCCGGCGAGCGCTCGGATCCAGCCGATGCCAAGCGCCGCCGCCGCCGCGGTGGCCACCATCGTCACGATGAGCAGGCTCAAACGGTGCGTCGCTCGAGAGCTCTCAAGTTCGGCCCTCACGAGGTCGCTAGGGACGTTTTCCGCCCGTGAACGCTCGAAGACGCCGAGCTCGCGCTGACGCACGGCGTCCATCACCTGTTTGGGAGCCGCAAAGAGTCTGCGCTCGATCGCCTTGGTCGCTCCGATGCGCCGATGTGCGGCGGCGGAACTCGCAATCGCAGGAAGCCTGCGGATCAGGAATGCCGGGACCACGAGCTCGGCGAGAGCAATGCGGGGCGCGTTTTGCGCAATCCGGATAGGCACCCTGACGATCACGGAAAGGGGGACCAAGATCGCGAGCAAGGGCACGAGCCACAAGGGCGCCCACGCGAAGGCATGGTGCCAATCGCTGACGCGCCTGCGGGCGTGAGTCGACGCGCGCCCCCTTCCTGCGGACCTGGCGCCATACAAGGAGGCTTGAGCGTGTCGGACCAAGGCCGATGGCTCGACGACGACATCGAGCCCGCTCGCCCATGCCCTCCTGCAAAACTCGAGGCTGTCGCCGAATCCGCCGTACCCCCTATCGATGCCTCCGAGCCGCTCGAACGCCTCGCGCCTGACGAGCGCGGCCGCGAGTGACACGGCCAACACGTCTTCGCGCCAATCGTGTTGACCTTGGTTGATGTCGTCCTCGACGACGAGCGGTATGCGCCTCGCACCGATCCGCGAAACCGTGGTTCCGAGGTTGACCAGGCGGGAAGAATCGCGCCATCGCACGTGAGCCGCACCGACGATTGCTGCGCGCGGGCGTTTGCCCATGGTCGCGACGAGCTTGCCAAGGGCGTCGGGGGCGGGGGCGATATCGTCGTGAAGAAGCCACAGGAGCTCGCCGTCACGAGCGGGTTGCGCGTCAAGCAATTCGTCGATTGCCGCGGCGTATGTGTCGACGAACGACGTGAAGATTTCCACATCGAGACCGAAAAGGTCAGGAGGGCCCGCGCCATCGACCAAGACCAGGTGGACCACGGACGGCGCGTATTCGGACGCCGCGATTGCGGCTAAAGCAGTAGGGAGATAGTCGGTGCGACCGTCGGTGGCCAGCACGGCCCTCACGAAGGGCGTGCTCATGAGGCGTGTGGGGTCCGCCGGGGCACCCTAGACCGCGCGGCGCTTGAGCTTGCGACGCTCCCGCTCGGACAGCCCGCCCCAGATGCCGAAACGCTCGTCATGAGCGAGGGCGTAGTCGAGGCACTCGGAGCGCACGTCGCATGAGGTGCACACCTTTTTGGCCTCGCGTGTCGATCCACCCTTTTCGGGGAAGAATGCTTCAGGATCGGTTTGCGCACAGAGCGCGCGATCCTGCCACCCCAGGGGACCATCGCTTTCCACCGAGAAGATGTCGACGACCGAGGCCATCGTGACCTTGGTGCCCGCATCGGACGGCAGGGAGCCCGTATACAAATTCCACATGTACTCGTCCTCCGATCGACGCCGGGGTGTACCCCGCTCGAACTGAATTACACCGGTGTAATCCGCGTCCGTCAAGTCGAATGTAGCGCACACGGCGTGTCGATGCACGAAAAAGAGTGCTCGGGCCCAACCGAATCGACTTCACAATCGTTGTGGGGTTGAGGCACTTACACTATGAACTCGTTGCAAGCCGGGGAGAAGCACGATGACCGAACAGACCGACGTCCACATCAGGCACGCCGCCAAGAGGCCTGGACACCCTGTTTTCAAGGGCATCACGTGGCTCGTGGCAGCGGCAGCCGGCTTTGGCCTCGTCTACGCGCAAACGAACAAGGCACAGTTCGAGTCCCGGGTGACGGTCGTTGAAGACATCGCGCCGCTGCTCGGCCCCAACCGCCCCGCCGCAGCGCTGCCCCCAAAGGACGGATCGTCAGGCGCTCCCGTCAACATCCTGCTGATGGGTTCCGATGACCGTTCGGGCGCAAACGCAGGCATTGGCGGGAAGGCGGACGGCAAGCGAAATGACACGACCCTGCTCCTGCACCTTTCGGCGGATCGGACTCGCATCGACGTCGTGTCGATTCCCCGCGACACCGTCGTGAAGATCCCCAACTGCGACCGCTCGGATGGGACATCCCAAAAGGGCTGGACCGACATGTTCAATGTTGCCTTCGCCAATGGCGCGGCGAACGGCTCCAACGCGGATGGCGCGGCGTGCACGATCAAGACCGTCGAGTCGCTCACCGGAATCCGAATCGACCACTTTGCCGTGATCGACTTCGTGGGATTCCGTGACATGGTCAACGCCGTCGGAGGCGTGCCGGTGTGTATCCCCGAGCAGTATGCCGACCCGTTCTCCGGGACCTACCTCGAGCCAGGACCGCAAGTGCTCAATGGCGACCAGGCAATCGCCTACGTCCGTATGCGCCACGGTAAGAACGTGAGCGGATCCGACCTCGACCGCATCGACCGCCAGCAGGAGTTCCTCAAGAACCTGGCCAGCAAGGTCCTGAGCGCTCAGATGCTCTATCGTCCCCAAGACGTGACGGATTTCCTCAAGGCGGTCGCGAACTCGCTTACGGTCGACAAGGACCTGGGAAGCCTCGACTACGTGGGCGGGCTCGCGTACTCGATGCGCAACATCAATCCCTCGGCAGGACTCGTATTCTCGACCGCGCCGGTCGAGGCGTACCCGCCTGACCCCAAAAACAGGGTGCAGCTCAGCAAGAAAGCCGATGCCGTGTGGCAAGCAATCATTGCCGACCAACCGATCGCTCCACTGCTCGACGCTCAGTCGGAATCGCCCGCCAACGTGGCGGCAGGGGCACCAACCGACCCTGGTACCGCTGGCACTCCGGCAACCCCAGGCACCGCCCCCGCGGTTGACCCGAACAGCCAGGACGGGATTCTCGCGGCCTGCAGTCCGTAGAGCGCTAGAGTTCCCTGAGCGCGGCGCCCTTCGCCTCTGCGGTGGCGCGCAGCCGGTCCTGGAAGCCCCGCATCGCCTCACGGATCGCGGCGGCATCGTCGCCCTCACCCGCGCCGAGAATTCGAGCCGCAAGCAGGCCCGCATTGCGCGCGCCAGCGATCGACACCGTCGCGACGGGCACGCCCGCGGGCATCTGCACGATGCTGAGGAGCGAATCCATCCCGTCGAGGTACGCGAGCGGCACTGGCACTCCGATGACGGGCAGCGCGGTCACGGAAGCGAGCATCCCTGGCAGGTGCGCGGCGCCGCCTGCGCCCGCAATGAGGACTCGCAATCCGCGCTCCTCCGCCTCCCTGCCATAGGCGATCATGCGCTCCGGCATGCGGTGGGCCGACAACACATCCTTCTCGTACGCGATGCCGAACTCATCGAGCACGGCGGCGGCCTCCTTCATCACCTGCCAATCGGAGTCGGAACCCATGACAATGCCAACGCGTGCGCTCATGCGGCGCCTCCATCCCTGATCCAAGCGGCGGCCTCGGCGGCCCGCCTCCTCACGTCATCGACGCTTTCTCCCATGCACGTGACGTGACCCACCTTGCGGCCAGCCCTCACGCCCTTGCCATACAGGTGCACCTTGATGCTGGGGTCCTTCACCCCTGGCCAGGCGGTCGCGAGGTCCTCGCGAGAGCCTCCAAGCACGTTGGCCATGACGGTGACGGGAGCGAGCGTCGCTGTGTCTCCGAGCGGCCAATCAAGGACCGCCCGCAGGTGCTGCTCGAATTGGCTCGTGACGCAGCCCTCGATACTCCAATGACCTGAGTTGTGTGGGCGCATGGCGAGCTCATTGATGAGAAGTCGCCCGCCGACATCGAACAACTCGACAGCGAGCACGCCAGTGACGTCGAGCTCGGTGGCAACCACGCGACCGATGCGCTCGGCCTCGGCCTGAAGCGCGGGAGAGAGCCCCGGAGCGGGAGCGATCACCTCGACACACACCCCATCGAGCTGAACCGACTCGACGAGCGGCCAGAATCGCAACTCGCCGGAGGGACGGCGCGCGACCTGAATGGCCACCTCGCGGTCATAGGCGACCTTCTCCTCGATCAACAGCGGTGGACCGCCATCGGCGGTCGCTGCGAGCCAATCGTCGGCGTCTGCGGGATTGCGGACGATGCGAACTCCCTTGCCGTCGTAGCCGCCCATGGACGTCTTGAGGACGCCTACGCCGCCGTGTACGGCCAGGAATGCCTCGACGTCGTCTTCGGTTGCCACCGCGCGCCACGAAGGCATCGGTAACCCGAGCGAGTCGAGGCGCTCGCGCATCGCGACCTTGTCGCGGGCAAATAACAGGGCCGATGCTCCAGGCCTCGCTGCGACGCCCGCCTCCGCGGCAAGCGCGAAGACCTCGGCAGGGATGTGTTCGTGTTCCCACGTGATGACGTCAGGTCGTGGCTGTGCAAGGAGCGCCTTGATCGCGTCTGGATCGCCCGGAAGCCCAATGACAGTCTCGTGTGCGGCGAGCGCGGCGGACGCCTCGGCGGATTCGACCAGAACTCGCAGCGTGACGCCCATCGCCGTTGCGGCAGGCGCCATCATTCGGGCAAGCTGTCCGCCGCCAACTACAGCCACTCGCGTCATGCCCCTAACCTACCTGCCACTACGCTCGTGGCTCATGAGCCAAGTGACTCCGGTGCGGCGCGCGAAGGCGTGGGTGCGCGATCGCGCCTCCGTTCTGACCAAGTTCGGCGTGGTCGGGGCGCTCGGCGTCGTGGTCAATCTGGGCGTCTTCAACGCCCTGCGTCTTGGGCCCTTGGGTGTCGACGACGCCCTCGGAGGAAACGACGACAGGGTCGTGACGGCCAAGGTCATCGCGACCGTGGTCTCGATCGCCTTTGCATGGGTCGCACACAGGGGTTGGACTTTCAAGGACAGGCGACGTCACCGGCCCGCAAAGGAACTGTTGCTCTTTGGTGCCGTCAATGCGGTCGCCCTGGTGCTCGAGGCGGGAACCGTGGCCCTCACGCACCACGGCCTTGGCTGGACATCGTGGCTTGCCGACAACATGTCGTCACTCGCGGGAATCGGACTCGGCACGATCGCCCGCTACATCGGATTCACGACGCTCGTGTTCTCGCCTGTTGCCGCCTCGACCGAAGACAGCGAGGGAGCCGAGCGCTCGCCGTCGAGCCCCTAACCCCCACCGCCCCTTCGCCGACGCACCGATCCGTGTTTTCCGTGAGACACGACGGTGTCGAGATTGACCATCTCCGGGACCCCTTGGAGAAACACGGAGAACACCGCGGGGACGCGTTGGGATAGCTCGAGGCGCCCGCCGTCCGCCGTCACGAGGTCGCGGGCGAGCGCGAGACCGAGCCCCGTGCCCTTTCCAGATGTCACCTCACGCTCAAAGATGCGAGAGGCGATCTCCTCAGGAACGCCCTGTCCTTGATCGCGCACCTCGACGACGATCGCGCGACTTGCCCCCGACGCACGGGCGACAACGGTCGTCGTGCCTCCCCCGTGGATCAGGGAATTCTCGATGAGCGTCGCGAGCACCTGAGCGAGACCGCCTGGAGTGGCGAAGACGGTGGCGTCGGTGTCGCCCCACCGCAGCTTTCTCCCTGCCTTGGTGAACGCGTTGCCCCACTCGGAGCGTTGCTGTTCAAAGACGTCGCTTAACTCGACCAGCTCGGTTCCAGAACCAAGCGCTCGCCGCGTGCGCCCCAAGAGTTCATCCACCACGCCGACGAGCCTCTCGATCTGTTCGAGGGACGCTTCGACCTCCGTGCGCACCTCGTCTTGAGTAGTCGTTGCCCCGATCTCCTCAAGGCGCATGCTCAGCGCGGTGAGCGGTGTGCGCAACTGGTGGGATGCGTCGGCAGCAAACTGGCGCTCCGCGGACAGCCTCGCCGCCATGCGGTCAGCGCTGCGCGCGAGCTCCTCAGCCACAAGGTCGATCTCCTCGACGCCGCTCGGTTTGAGCTTCGGTCGCGTTTGACCCGAGCCGATCAGCTCGGCCGATGCCGCCAAATAGACGAGGGGCGCGGCGAGCCGATTCGCTTGCCACGACGCCATCGCCGCGCCCGCGATGACCGCGACCACACCGACCGCGAACACCAATCCGACGGCGCGCGCCGCCTCCCAGAACACGTCGGACCGCGATATGGCCATGATGACGATCACTCCGTCATCGGTCGCATAGCTGCCCCTGAACGACGGTTGGGGCTCGCTTCCCGCGGAAAGCTTCTTGCCATCGGGAAGCGTCACCTCAATGTGCCGAGGCGCGCCCGAAGAGGAGCTGAGAAAGTTCGCGAGGATGCTCTCGTCGAGCATCTCGCCCGCCACGTAGCGCACCTCGATGGACCTGGCTGCGGTCGCGGTGCGGGAGTCGAGATCGCGAAGCGAGTCGTCCCTCACCAGCTGGAATGCGAACACTCCCAACGGAATTCCGAGCAGCACCATGGCGACCGCCAAGGCGGACAGCGTGGCTCCAAGGACCCGGCGGCGCACCGCTCAGTCGTTCTCGAAGCGGAAGCCCATGCCCCGCACCGTCGTGATGAAACGCGGCTGGGACGCATCGTCGCCCAACTTGCGGCGCAGCCACGACACGTGCATGTCGAGGGTCTTTGAGGGGGCGTGTGGATCGGCGTCCCACACGTCACGCATGAGATGGTCGCGCGATACGACGGAACCGGCGTGAGCAACGAGCACCTGCAAGAGGTCGAACTCCTTGCCGCTCAGCTGGAGCTCCTTGTCGTCAAGGAAGGCCCTGTGACCAGAAACGTCGACGCGGATTCCGCCAGCGACGAGTTCCCCCGCTCCCTCGCCGTCCCCGCGGCGACGAAGCAACGCGCGCACGCGTGCCAGCAACTCGGCCAAGCGGAACGGCTTCGTGACGTAGTCATCGGCGCCGGCGTCGAGGCCCACGACGAGGTCCACCTCGTCGGCCCTGGCCGTCAGCATGAGGATGGGAACTGTGAGGCCCTGGTCGCGCACGCGCCGAGCCACCTCCACGCCATCGATATCGGGCAGACCGAGATCGAGAATCAGCAAATCCGCCGAATGCGCGGCGCCGACACCCCCCAGGCCGGTCCCAAACCACTCGACTTCATAGCCCTCTCGCCCCAAAGCGCGAGTCAAGGGTTCTGAAATGGTGGGGTCATCTTCGACCAAGACTATTCTCGCCATGAGGCCACATTACCTGTGGGGAGCGACTTTGCCACGCCGAGTTGATCGAGTCGCATCCCCGAGCGTTGATAGTGTCCCGACGTGACACTCACGCGCTTTGCACGCGGCCCCGCCGCGACCGACCTGCTCGCCAGGCTCCCCGAGATGCTGGTTGCCGCGACGGTTGCCTTGGCGCTCGCCGCGGGAACCACCGTCACTTTGGGCATCCACCGACCGTGGACGACGCTCCCCCTCGCCGTCATCACGGGCGTGGTGCTGTGGCGCGCGATCCGGCCGCGTACGGCGCCGAGTGAGGCCGACGTCCGTGCGGCCGCCTTCTCTCTCGCAGGCGTTGCGGCCTGGATCGTCGTCGGGATCTTCTTCGCGTCGGAATACCTCGTCGTCACCAGGGACCCAGGATTTCTTGCGCTCACGGGCGTGTGGCTCACCGATCACCCCACGACGGACATCCCCACTCGCGGGGCGATCGAGGCGGCCGCTCAGCAATCCAACGTCATTCCCGACGCGTGGCAAGCGTGGAACCTCTCGGGAGACGTCGTTCAGCCACAAGGCGCGAAGATGCTGCCAGGCGTCTTGTCCGTCGGGGGCTGGGTCGACGGCGTCACGGGTGTTCTCGCCGCCAACATCGTGATCGGCGGCATCGGAATTCTCGCGGTGTACCTCGTCGCCAGGCGACTGCTGGGGCCACTCGCGGCCCTCGGACCGGCCGCGCTCGTCGCCCTCACCGTGTCCCACGTCGCCCTCAGCCGCTCGCCGTACTCGGAGCCGCTCACCCTTCTGCTCATCGTGGCGTCCGTCGCGTGGGCCTGGCGCGGGCTCGAAGAGCACCGCCTTGGAGCGCTCGTGGCGGCAGGCGCGACATCGGGCGCGACGGCCCTGTGCCGCATCGACGGCGGCGTCTACGCGCTCGGCGTCCTCCTCGGCGTGGGCGTGGTCTGCGCGTGGCGAGGCAAGAGGGGGATCGCGCCGCTCTTGACCTTCGTCGTCCCCCAAGCGCTCATGGTCGGCGCAGGGTACTGGTCGCTGTGGCGCTGGAGCACCTCGTACATCGAGAGGCTTGGCAGCGAAGCGCGCACCCTGGGGATTACGTACGCGTGCGTCGTTGTCCTTGTCGTCGTCTTTCAGGTGGCGATCACGCCATTCCTTGGTCGTTTAAGGGTCTACGTGGCGACCCACCGCGTCGTCCTCGCCAGGGCCGCGGCGACGCTCTCTGCGCTTTCCATGGTGTCGCTCGCGTCGCGACCGCTGTGGATGACCGACAGGAGGGGCACGGTGAGCACCACGGATAAGTTCACCAATAGCGTCGTCGGCCAGTTCCAGCAGATGGAGGGCTACCCCGTCGATCCGACGCGCACGTACGCCGAGCACACCGTCACGTGGCTCAGTTATTACTTGACGTGGCCAGTGCTCGCGCTCGCGACGCTCGGGCTCGGGCTTATCGTGTGGCGCACCTTCACGGCGAGGCCGGTCGCGGTCGTCTTTTTGGGTGCGCTCGCCGTACCAAGCCTCGCGTACCTGTTACGCCCGGCGATCGTTCCCGACCAGTTGTGGGCCATTCGGCGCTTCGAGCCGATCACGCTTCCTGGCCTCGCGATCGCCGCGGGCGTAGGCGCGTGGTGGCTCGTGACCCTCGCGAGGCGGAGGTACGACGATCTTGGCAAGCGGGCTGCGATCGTCGCGACGGTCATTCTCGTGGGCGCGCCTCTCGCCACCTACGTGAACGTATGGCCGAGCCAAGAACCGCTCGTCGCCGCGTGGCCGTCCATCCATCGACCAAATATCTCGCTCTCGCCGTACCTCTACACGCGAGAAGAGGGCAGCGCGTTGTACATGAAGGAAAACCGAGGAGCCCGCGCCGAAATCGACGAACTGTGCGGCATCATCGATGGTCGCCCCGTGATCCTGTCGGGGTCGTCGGGGTACTTCGGGACCATCCGCGTGATGTGCGACGTGCCCGTGGTCCTGGCGCTGGAGCCGCTGCAAGCTGACTCGCTCGCTCGCATGGCGAAGGTGTGGGGTGAGGTGCCCGTTATCGTGACTCGTGATCCGGATACGGTGTGGCCTACGCCTCCCGCGCCGGTCTTCGCCGGCACCTTCGTGAAGGGCGAATACGCGCTGCAGCACCTGCCGCGGCTCGCCGCGGAGTCAACGTCGACGTGGTACGCGGGCGCGGTCGAGGCCGACGGTACGGTCACCCCCATCGCTCCCCAGGAGTAAGCGCGACGCGTCGACGGGCGCGGGCGCGGTCGGCCCGTCCCGCCTCGCGGCCGCCACGCGTCGTCCCCACACGTGGATAGCGCGCATGACTCACTGTGCCGCGCCTTCCCGCACCTCGTGCAGCGCCCAGCCAACGAGGCTCGAGGCGTGCGCCTGACCATTCACCACTCGCTAACCGGCCACGGCGACGTGGACCTCGACGTCACTCGCGGCACTCCCGTGCGCGAGGTCGTCGCCGCATTCCACGCACCCACCGTGTGGTGCGGCACCGTGGCGCTCGATCAGGAACTTGAGGCTGGTGAGTGGCCGCTTCTTGCCGGCGCGGTCCTTTCCGCGCGACCTCGACGCACGATCGTCGCGCCAGGCGCGCTCCACCTCGCCGCCATCGCAGGGCCCGATGCGGGGGTCCTCATTCCCATCGAGTCCACAACCGTGATCGGCACCGCTCCCGGCATCGGCACCGCTCCCGGCATCGGCACCGCTCCCGGCATCGGCACCGCTCCCGGCATCGATCCTTCGCCGCCCGCGGCCGTCGTGAGGGACGACGCGATCGATGCCCTCCACGCCACTGTCTCCCCCACTCGGGCAGGGGCTTTACGCATCAAGGACAACGGCTCCGTCAACGGCACTGGCATCTGGTCCCGACGCGGCGGCGCGCGCTCGTGGCGCGGGAGGAGGCGCACGTCGACCGTTCGCACGGGTGACGTGATCGTCATCGGGCGCACTCTCCTGGAGGTGAGGCGCGGCCTCGCGCCCGAACCCGCCAGTGCTGAGGGCACCGAACCCACGGCATCCATGGCGCCAACGGAGGCCGCCGACGAGAGGCGAGTCAGTCTCGTGGAGCTCGCGCGCGCGGCGCTCACGATGGCTCGCTCCTTTGGCCGCGCGGATCAGGTGTTCGGTCGCCGCGCACCTCACTTCGGCGAGTTTCCCGATCCGACTCGAACGAACGGATGGTCGGGCCCCATCGCCATTAGCGGCGCCCACGCGGTCGAGCTTGCCCGCGCGGTGATTCTCGCGCGCGGTCGACGTCCTCCACATCCGGTTCCCATCGACGAACCATGGCTGTCGTGGCTGCCTCCCGCGCTCGCGAGCGATGGCCGCATCCGCATCGACGCGGACTCGACCAGATCCAGCGAGAGCGGATGGACCAACCTCATGGCAGAGGCGGACCGCACCACATCGCTCCTCGGGGCCGTCACGAGGACCTGGCCCGTGGTGCGGGTCGGTGCCGACACCGCGGATGCGCTCGCGCGGTCTCGAGCGGGGTACTTGCCCGATCCTCCTCCACGGAGGATCCACTGGGCCGACGCAGCGGCGCTTGTGTCGCGGCACGCCGCCGACGGCGAGCGCCTCACTATCGTCACGGGAGTGAGGGCCGACGACCCCGCGATTCCATGGACGATCGCACTTGGCCCTACCTCCGGTCACACCGTGGTCGCGGGTGCGCCAGGCTCCGGAAAGACCACGCTCTTGGCCACCATCGCCGGAGCGCTCACGGTCGGGTTGCCGCCGCGGGAACTTGCCTTGGTCATCCTATGCGCGGGCGTACCCGGCGCCCTCGAGCCCTACTTGGACCTGCCTCACGTGACGGCCGCCGCATCACAGGTACGGCCAGGAGCGGCTCTCCGAATCCTGAATTCTCTCGACACCGACGCCGCCCTCACAATGGTCATCGCCGATGACATCGACGCATTGGGGCCCGACGGCAGGGCCGTCACCGCACGACTCGAGGCAATCGCGACGCGACGCGGCCCAGGTCAGGTGCACGTCGTCATCGCCACACGACGCCCCACAGCGGTCATCACGCCCACACTCAGGGCCGCTACCGGCACCGCAATCGCCCTACGCACAACCTGCGTCGCGGACTCGGTCGAGGTGACCGGCATCGGCGCGGCCGCCAGCATCCCCAGTGACGCGCAGGGGATGGCCTTCGTGCGAAGTGCGGGACTCGTCGACAAGGTCCACGTCGCGCTTCCCTTCGCCGACAAGATGCCGCGAGTCCGCAGGCATGACGGGCCTGTTGCGGAACCGATGACCTTGGCCTCCGCGGCGCGGGCCGCGACCGGTGTCACGCGTCGAGATCGACCGGTTCGTGCCGACCAAGCGCGGCCTGCCTCTTGAACACAGCGACGGCGACAATCACCGCAGCGACGATCAACAGCGCCCCGAAGACGGGGAACGTGCCGAGGAGCCACACTCCGACGCTCGCTTGCATCAGTTGCCATGTCATGGCTCCGCCGAGAGCGAAACGACGCCGCTTAGCAAAACCCCTCGTAAAGAGCCCGAGCCCGGCGGCGAGAATCGCCGCGACAGCGGCGAGTGACAAGCCGAGACCCGAAAATGACCGATCCATGAGGGCGTATGCGGCATAACCGATCGCAATCACGGCCACGAGCGCTGTCTCGGCAGCCAGAATCGCGAGAGCCACGCCGTCCACGATGCCGGTCGCGCTCGTCCCTTTTTTCATACTTTCCAACCTCAAATGCAAGTTTTTTTCGAGGTTACAGGAACTATCCCTTGTCATCTGTTGTTAACAATGCGAACATGTTCACCAGGACCGTGACGATGCGGCGAGCTCACCACTGGTGGATCGCCGCTCTTTCTTTGTGTGAGGTGACTTGATGGATTGGCGCGACCGTGCTGCTTGCCTCGAGGTTGACGACCCCGAGCTCTTCTTCCCCGTAGGGAACACCGGGCCTGCACTCGTACAGATCGAGCGAGCCAAGTCTGTGTGCAACTCCTGCCATGTCAGGGACACGTGCCTGCAATGGGCGATGGAGCACAACCAGGACTCTGGTGTCTGGGGCGGGCTCTCAGAAGATGAGCGCCGCTCGCTCAAGCGCCGTGCCGCTCGCGCGCGCCGCGCAGCAAAGTAACAGCGCCGCCACGTAGCACCGCCGCCAAGTAGCACCCGCAGATCCGACGTTCGAGTGGCGTGACGCGTGAGGGTCGGCGCTGATGCCTGCCAACCCTCAGTCGCCTTCGACGACCACTTCGAGGCTCACGACAGAGCCTCCCTTGGTCGTCGACCACTCGATGCTCCCGTGAAGTTCGTTTGTCACGAGCGTCCGCACGATTTGTGACCCGAGACCAGATGGTTCGGCGGTGATCCCCTTGCCGTCGTCCGCTATCGACGCGCGAAGAATCGCGCCCTCGCGCTCCGCCGAGATCGTGATCGTGCCGTGCTCCCTGCCCTCAAATCCGTGCTCCACGGCGTTCGTGACCAGCTCCGTGATGATGAGCGCAAGCGAAGATGCGTATTGGGCGGGGATCATCCCAAAGTCGCCCAAGCGCACAAGCTTCACCTGAACGCTTTGCGCCGCGACATCGGCCGCCATGCGCGCGGAACGCGCCACGAGGTCGTCAAAGTGCACGAGCTCGTCGAGAGTGCCAGAGAGCGTCTCGTGAACCATCGCGATCGTCGACACCCTCCGCATCGCCTCGGCGAGGGCCTCTTTCGCCTCCGGTGCCTCGACCCGGCGGGACTGCAGGCGCAACAACGCCGCGACCGTCTGCAAGTTGTTCTTCACACGGTGGTGAATCTCGCGAATGGTCGCGTCCTTGGTGATGAGTTCCCTTTCGCGTCTGCGGAGCTCGCTGACGTCGCGGCACAGCAGCACCGCGCCCACGCGTGCGCCCTTGTCTGTGACAGGAATCGCTCGCAGCGAGAGCGCCGCACCGTTTGCCTCGACATCGGTGCGCCACGCGGCGCGACCCGCGGTGACCATCGCGAGAGTCTCGTCGACGACGCTCACGTTGTCCACCATCGCGCTCACGACTCGAGGCAACGAGCGGTGCATCAGTGAGCCGGTGACTCCCAAACGGTGGAAGCACGACAGTGCATTGGGGCTCGCATAGGTCACGATCCCTTGAGCGTCAAGCCGTAGCACCCCATCGCCGACGCGCGGCGCTCCTCGCTTGGGACCCGTCACCGAGGTGCGCAAGGGAAATTCTCCTCGCGTGATCATCCCGAGCAGATCATCGGCCGCGCCCTTGTAGTTGATCTCGAGGCGGCTCGACGACCGCAAGGCGGCCATCGACGCCTCGCGGGCCAGCACCGCAATCACCTTGTCGCCCCTCATCACCACGGGAAGGGCCTCTTCACGCACGGCGTAGGTCTCGTCCCACCGCGGTTCCCTCGACACGACAATCTCGCGCTTGGTGAGCGCTTGCTCGAGGTGGCCGATGCGCCCCGCTGCGGCCCGCGTCCCCACCACCTCTTCTTGGTGGACCGTGGGGCCTGTAGACGGCCTACAGTGGGCAATCGCGACGAAGCCCTCGTCGACCTTGCGCCACAAGACGAGGTCCGCGAAGGACAGGTCCGCGATGATTTGCCAGTCGGCGATGACTTCGGAGAGCCAAGCGGCCTCGTCTTCGGCCATAGGCCCATATTGATGAGCGATCTCACGCAAGGTTGCCACGGGACCAGCCTAAGAGTCCTGCCGCCCGTCGCGCGCCGCGATACTCTAGGTTCCAGCGTGAGGAGGCGCAATGAGAATCACCTATGAGCACCGCTTTGCCGCGCCGCTGAACGACGTCGTGGCGATGATGAGCGACGAAGGCTTCGCCGCGCTCAGGGCGCGCGCGTCCGGCGCCAAGGATTGCGACGTCCTCGTTGACCACGACGAGGATGGCTCGTTCACGGTGGTCATGCGCCGCAACGTGCCCGCGAACGCGATTCCCGCCGAGTTCAGGGCATTCGTGGGGTCAAGCATCGCTGTGCGATATACGGAAGTGTGGTCGGCGCCGGGGCACAATGGCGACTCGAGCCACCGCGAAGGCACATTCGCCATGGAAATCCCAGGCACACCCGGCCACGCCCGCGGGGCCGTCGTGTTGCGTCCAGATGGCGATGGGACGGCCTTCGGCTTTGCGGGCGATGTGTATGCTCCCGTGCCCATCGTGGGCGCCGTGGTGGAGCGTGCCGTCGCGGCCGCCATCGAGCAGGCGCTGCCAGCGGAATTGGCTGCAGCCGACGCCTGGCTCGCCGCCAAGTGAGACCGGTTCACCACGGCGCGAAGGGTCGCGTCTACGCCGCCGTGTTCACCGGCGCGTGCGTCGGTGGCGCGGCTCGCCTCGCAATCGACAGCGCCATCGATCTCGACGCGTGGTCGTGGGACATCGTCGCCATCAATATCGTGGGATCGGCACTCCTCGGCGCAGTGATGGGCTGGTTTGCGGTACACGACGCGCCATGGTGGATCCCTGGAATCGGTGCAGGCGTGCTGGGCGGCTTCACCACATTTTCCTCGATGGCGGCGCCACATCCCGATGGCCCCGTGCCTGGCGTCGTCCTCCTGATCGGCACCCTCGTGGGCGCGAGCGTCGCCGCGGCGTTCGGATGGAGCGTGTCGGAGTCGATCGCCTTGCGACATCGACCGAACCGGCCCCCTCGTGATGTGGAACAGGCCGAGGCCGAGGTTGAGGGGTTTGACGGCGACGGTTTTGATGGCGAGAGTTTTGATGGCGACGGTTTCGAGCGCGACGAGGTGACATCGTGACGGCGCTGACCTTCGTTCTCGCGGCACTCGGTTGTGGTCTCGGAGCCATGCTTCGGTTCTGGCTCAGCACATGGCGCCGCCCTCACCACGTGCCGTGGCCCACCCTGCTCGCGAACGTGCTCGGCACAGGCCTGCTGGGTGCCGCCGCTTTCCTCAGCGACTCGGGCCACCTGTCGGCCGCCGGATCCTTCATCGTCGGCGGCGGCGTCGCGGGAGGGTTGACCACGTTCTCGACACTCGCGGTGGACGCCATCGTGCTGTGGCGCTCTTCCCGCCCTCGCGCCGTCCTGTACCTCGCGACAACCGGTGTCGCGGGAATCGTCGCAGGCTTGGCCGGCTGGTGGATCGCTCAGTGGCTCTCGTAAGGCAGTGGCTCTCGTAAGCCAGTGACTCTCGTGAGGGAACGGTCTCCCGAGGGCGGGCCATGGATTTCTTAGTCGACTGACACCAGCCGCAGCGTTTGCAGCTTCCTGACCGCGAGGAACGCGGCGGCGGCTGTCGTGACGACCAGCATCACAACGCCGGTGGCGACACCCACCTCGGCGGACACTCCCCAAGCGGCCGCATGGTCGCCAAGCGTCCTCTCGCCGACGGACAGGGCCCATTGACGCACGCTCACGGCACGGATGCCAGGCACGTAACCGCCCAGGACCGTCTCCCACAACAGCGCATAGAGAAGCCCAAGAATCACCGCGTTGCGCGTGGCCACCGACAACGCCACGAACAGTGCCGTGTAGGCGACGGCCGCGAGTGCGGTCGACACCCCGAACGCGAGGCCAAGGCGGCCCCCCTCATCGCCCGCGATCTCGACGGCAATGATGGTGGGAAGTACCGCAAAGACCACTGCGGCCCCGAGCGCCACCGCGAGCTTCGACAGCACGATGGTGCGCCTTGGAATCGGCTTGGCGAGCAGGTACACGATCGAGCCATCGTCGATCTCGGCGCCGATCACTCCGGTACTGATGAGCAAACACATCAGCGGCAAGAGCGTGCCCATCGCGAACTGGCCCGCAAGAGTGGCCGACGCGTCGGGAGTGCCACCGGACGCCCACCGCGTGAGCCCAGCCAGCCCAAGCAGCACCACGGGCAGGATAAGAAGAAGTACCGCCCTGCGGCGGCCGAGTAGGCCCCGCATTGTCAGTCGGATCACCGTCAAGTTCATCGGTGTGTCCCCATTCCACGCGCGTTCATCGCGCGACCAGGTAGGCGAAGACGCTCTCGAGCGACTCGTCGGCGGGTGTGATCTCAAACAGCCTGACGTCGTTGTCGCGCGCAAGCTTCGGCAGGGCGTGGACGAATCGGCCGAAGTCGGAAGCCTGCACGGAGAGAGTTGCCTTCGTGAGGTCGACGGTGTCTGCCGAGCCGTCGGCGATGATCGCGGAGGCGAGTAGCCTGTTGTCGCTTGAGTCGATCGTGTATTGGTGCGGCCGCTCCGTCATGAGCCTCCGGATGCGCCGGAAGTCGCCCGAGGCGGCGTGCCTGCCGGCGACCACCACCTCGATAGTCCCCGCGATCTCCTCGACCTCTTCGAGGATGTGGCTCGAAAAGAGCACCGTGCGGCCAGACGTGCCGAGGTGCGTCAGAAGGTCCATCAGGTGAATGCGCTGGCGAGGATCCATGCCGTTGAACGGCTCATCCAAGAGCAGCACCGCTGGGTCGTGAACCAGCGCGGTCGCCATCTTGACGCGCTGCTTCATTCCCTTGGAATAGCCGGAGATCTCGCGATCCTTGGCATCCATCATGTCCACTTGCTCGAGCGCCGTGCGCGCGGCGGCCTCGGGATCGTGCAACCGGTGAAGCCTCGCATTCGCGACCACGAACTCCCAACCGGTCACCATGTCATACATCGCCTCGGCCTCCGGCACGAGTCCAATCACCTTGTACACATCCGGGTTGCGCCACGTCGGGACGCCGTCGAGGGTCACAGTTCCAGACGACGGAGACAGGAAGCCTCCCATCATCGAGATGAGCGTCGACTTTCCGGCGCCATTGGGGCCCAAGAGACCCGTGACACCAGGGCCGATGCTCATGGTCACGTCGTTGACCGCCACGACGTCGCCATACCAGCGCGAGACGCCCTGCAGTTCGAGCGTGCTCATACGACACCGACCTTTCGGTAGCGGGCCAAGAGGATGGCGACCGAGCCCCAGACAATCGCGACGGCGAGCGTCGTGAAGACGAGCCCTCCCGTGAAGCCAAGGGTCGACATCGCGGAGATATTCGGCTCGACGCTGAACCACGACGTCGCTATTCCATTGACCACGTTGTAGGGGTCTATGGCACTCAAGTAGGCGCCGAGCGCATCGTTGTCCATCGAGGTGAGGATCCCCCAGAGGATCCCGCCGATCGCGCTCACTACCACGAGGGTCGTGATGATGGCAGCGACGCCAAGGCCCCTGCGCGGAGTGAAGGCCGCGATCACGAGGCCGATGCCCGTCAGCACGAGTGCGAGGATCACGGACATCGCCAGACCCTGCGCGTAGCCTGCGATCTGATCGCCGACAGGCAACTTCGCAAGCAGCGCGCCAACAAACAGCAGCGTCTCGGGAGCGGCCAGGATCGCGAACATCGCAAGCGCCATGCCGCCGAACTTGGCGAACACGTAGTCATCCCTCTTGAGCGGCCTCGACAGGTACAGCGGCATCACGCCATGCCTGAGGTCGCGAGATACGGCGTACGGCGCCCTGCCCGCAATAAACAGCGAAATGATGAGTTGCAGCGAGCTGAAGTACTGGGTGTAGGACACGGGAAGGTCCTTCATGCCAGTGAGCACGATGATCAGGACAAAGATCAGCGGGGGCGCCAGCAGGATGCCAATGAGCACCCACGGCATGACCTTGGCCTTCGCGGGGCGACCGAAACCAAACGCGCCCCTGAACGTCTCGACGAGGAGCGAGCGGACGATCCAACCGCGACCGAGTCGCGGACCGTCGTAGTGCCGGAAGCCGATGTCGTGAATGACTCCAGCTGTCTCCTGCTCAGCCATGGGACACCTCCTCCGAGGTTTGGAGTCTCTCTGCGGACTGGGGCCTCTCTGCGGACTGGAACATCTCCGCCAAATGGTGTCGCCTGCGCTGGATCCTGACGAGGCCGACGTCGAGGTCGGCTACAGCCCCACGGATCTCGTCAAGCACCCGTTCGTCCCCCACCTCGACCGCGAACGTCTGCTCGGAGTCCCCCGCGACCGCCTTGGCGCCCGCCGCTGTCAGCAACGCCATGACCTCGGCCGCGCGGTCCGTGACCTCAACGAGCACGACGGAGCTCATCGTCGTTGCCGCGGCGGTCGACGTCGATCTCTGGAGCACTCCGGCCTCGATCACCACGATGTGGTCGGCGATTCTCTCGAGCTCGCCGAGCAGGTGAGATGTCACCACGACCGCGATGCCAAAGTCGGTACTGATGCGCTGAATGAGGCCGAGCATCTCGTCGCGACCGGCGGGGTCAAGTCCGTTGGTGGGTTCGTCGAGCAACACCAACTTGGGGTCGTGGACCAGCGCCTGAGCGAGCTTGACGCGCTGCTTCATGCCCGTCGAGTAGCCGCCGATGGGCCGGTAACGCTCCTCGTAGAGGCCCACATGGCGAAGAGTGTCTGCGGTGCGCTCTCGGGCCACATCGGTGGGCAGGCCAGACATGCGGGCCATGTGGACAAGAAACTCAGTGGCCGAGACTTCCGGAGGGAGGCACTCGCTCTCCGGCATGTAGCCCACGAGTTCACGAATCTTCAGGCCGTCCGTGAGGCAATCGAGCCCGAGCACTGTCGCGGTGCCCCTGGTGGGAGCGAGCAACCCCAACAGAATCTTGATGAGGGTCGACTTGCCTGCACCGTTCGCGCCCACCAGGCCGACGACCCCGCTGGGCATCTCGACCGACAGTTGGGACAGTGCGGTCACGGGCCCGAAGGTTCGCGTGAGCGCCTTGGTTTCAATGGCGGGGGTTTCGATGGCTGGCATGTTCGAAACGTAACAGGATCACGTCGCGTGCGGCGTCACTCCTCAGGACGACGGATACCCCTGTCGTCCCACAGGGGGCACCCCGATACACCCCTCAAGCCCTATTCGGAGACGACGACGCCCCTCCAGAACGCGACCCGGCCGGTGATGTTCACCGCTCGCGGCTTGGGCGCGTCGTAGTGCCATGCGGCATCGGCGTTGACGGCGTCGCCTACGACGACGTCGAAGTACGCGGCGTTTCCCTTCCACGGGCACACTGATGTCATGTCGGATTCGCGGTAGAACTCCGGCTTGATCGAGTCCCTCGGGAAGTAGTGGTTGCCCTCGACGATGACCGTCTCGTCCGATTCGGCAATGACGGTGCCGTTCCATGTGGCCTTCATGTGGTGCTCCTCGCGCTAGTTCCCTTGGGGCTCTGGGTCTCTTGGTGATCGCAGACCCTCGGTGATTTAACCCCGCGGGGCCTCGCGGGATTCCACCTTGCGATTGCGGAAACCGCGAATGACCGCCCGCACGATCACGGCAACCGCGCCCACCCCCACGGAAGTCAAGGTCGGCACGCGATCGAGAGACGCCGCGAGACCAAGGCAGAGGACCAGACCAAGGGCAGAGATCGCGCGAGGGATCGCAAAGCCCGTGGCGCGAGCGCGTGCCGCGAATGCGGAAGCGTTGGCTATCGCGTAATAGGTGAGCACCGAGACGCTCGACATCGCGAGGGCGAAGCCGAGATCAGCCCACCACGCCAACGCGACGGCAGCAACGCCCGCGATGGCCTCTGCGACGTACGGAACACCGGTGTGGCTCGCGCGCCCGAGGACGCGAGGAAGGTCTCCTGCCCTCGCCATCGCCATCGCGGTACGGCCGATGCCCGCCATGAGAGCCACCAGTGCGCCTCCAGCGGCAACCGCCGCCAGGCCAGCGAGCCAAGAGCGCCACAGCGCTGTGTCAGGAACCGCGAGCGTCAGAGGCGCGTCGGCGCCCACGAGCAGGACGGCTCCTGGCCTCCTGAGCAACACCACCCCGAGAACCAGGTACACGACCACGACGATCGCAACCGCGATTGCCACGGCGCGCGGAATGGTCCTGGCGGGGTCGCGCACCTCTTCGCCGAGAGTCGCGAGCCGCGCGTAGCCCGCGAAGGCAAAAAACATGAGCGCAGATGCGGAAGCAACGCCCATCACGGTGACAGGGGCCGCGTCGGCGTGTCTCGCCGGTTCAAAGTGCGTGGACAACGACGCGATGACCACGGCGGCGAGCCCCCCAAGCACCACCATTGCGATCACCGTCGTCGCCCACGCGGTGCGCGTCACGCCCCTGGCGTTCAGCGCCCACACACAAGCGACAACGACCACCGCGACGATGGGTGCGTGAGCGGGCCACACATAGGCCCCGATCGCGAGCGACATCGCCGCCACCGACGCGATCTTGCCCACCACGAAGGCAAACCCAGCCACGAAGCCCCACGAGGGACCGAGTTCGCGCGCGCCATACGCGTACGCGCCCCCTGCCACGGGATGAAGAGCGGCAAGTTGAGCGGTCGACGCCGCATTGATGGCCGCCACGACGGCCGCGAGGGCAACCGCCGCGAGCAACCAATGGCCCGCCGCGGCAGCCGCCGGCCCCCACACGACGAAGACCCCTGCGCCAAGCATCGACCCGACGCCAATGCCAATGGCCCCGACGAGGCCGAGCGGTCGCGCGGGTTCCGCTGGCGCAGTCACGCGGGCGCTGGGCACACGAGCAGGCTATACGTTCCGGCCGTCCACCGCCTGGTCGGGAGCTGCGCCCGGCGCCTGGTCTGGCGCCTCGGCCTCGGCGAGCGCATGTGACGCTCCGCGGGGCCTGCCCGCACGTACCCACGCGTAGTACAAACCCCCTGCCACGAGCGCGGTCGCGACAAGAGATCCAATTGCGGCGGGCCTAAAAAGGTTGGCGACGAGCGTGAAGGCGACAGCGATTGCCGCCGAGACGTTGAGGGTGAGCCAGCCGAAGTGCCGCTCGCGGTACGCGAAGAACGCCATCGCCGTGAGCCCCATGAGGAAGCTGACAAAGACCGCGACCGCGTAGAACAACACGAGTTCCTGATCCTTCGCTCCCCCAGCGACGACAACCGCCGCCGACATCACGAAGAACACCAACACTCCGAGGAGGGGCACGTGGTGCTTGTTCATCCGCCCGAATGCGGAGGGCAACACGCCGTGCAGCGACTCACCAGGGGTCACGCTGCGGGCGAGCGCCTTGAGGAGGCCTGGGCCCGCCTGGAAGGACGAACTCGCTGCCGACAGCAGCAGAAGCGCCGTCGCGCCCTGGAAAGCCGCGAACACGGTTCCGGAGCTTCCTGCGCGCGCGATCTCGGCCACGAGCGTCGTGTCTTCGCGAGGCACCCCTATCTGGAGGTGAACCGCGGCAACGGCCAAACCGATCGTCAGCACGCTGACGATGCCGAGGGTGAGCCACAGCGCCCACCGCCCAAAGGCGCGCCGCGCTGCGTCGTCGAGCTGAGGAAGCTGGGCGATTGCCGAGGACGGCGCCTCGACGCCTGTCGCGAGCGCCATCGCCACCGGAAAGGCCAGAATGACGGCGAGGGGCGCGGACTTGGTGAGGGCCGGCTCACTCAGCACCGCGGCGGCGGGATCCTGCAGTGCCTGAAAGAGCACTGTCGCACCGATCACGAGGAATACCACCGTGAGCAATGCGAACACCGCGCGGCCCAAGTGGCCGAATTGCATAAGAAGTGCCACCAGGGTGAGTAGGCCAAGAGCGAGCAACAGCCGATACGGCGCCAGGCCCGGAATATACGAGATGATCGCGGACGACCCCGCGGAGACCGAGATCGCGATAGTCAACACGAAGTCGACCACCAAGGCGCCCATGGGTACGAAGGACCAACCCTCGCCGAAGGCCTTGCCGGTAGCGGCGGCGGCGCCGCCTCCCTCGGGGAAGCGGGCAACAAGCTGGTGATACGAGGCGACCACGAGCGCGACGACGAACACGACGGCGCCCATGGCCACGACGAGCAGGTCCAGTCGGCCGTCAAGAGCCCTGAGCGCCGCCTCGATCGCGTAGGAGACGGAGGACACCGGATCCGCCATGACGGAGAACGCGAAAGCAATGAGTAAAACCACGCGGCTGTTCCACCAGCGGTGGCGGACGGGCACGGCTTCGCTCAGAGCGGTCGTCTTCATGGGGCCTCCGGTTAGGCGCGTCGGTTGCCCGGCATGCACGATCAACCAGAGTACTCGCGCCTGGCCGGTGCTCGTGCAGACCTCCCGACCGACAGACGACAAAGGCCCCGACCAGTTAAGGTCGGGGCCTTCATCTTTCGTAGCGGGGACAGGATTTGAACCTGCGACCTCCGGGTTATGAGCCCGGCGAGCTACCGAACTGCTCCACCCCGCGTCGGGTGCGCGTCGTGCGCGGATATGAACTCTACCGTGCGCTGTGGCAAGCGCCTAATCGGCCGAGGAACGATCAACACTCATGCGCTAGGAGGATGGCGCACTCGGCCCGACGTGACTAGCGTCGTTGCCATGACGACACCACCACAAACACCAGATCCCTTCGCTTCACCCACTGCGGACTCGTCCGGGGCGCAGCCGCCGATGGCTCCCCCCGGATACGCACCCGTGGCTCCGCCCGGTTACGCGCCGATGGCCACTCCCGGCTACGCACCGATCTCCGTACCCTCGGCGGTTCCCAACTCGGTCGCCCTGTGGGCCATCATTCTGACGGGCGCATACGCGGCAATGGGCGTGCTCACCGCGTTGCTGACGCCAGCATCGGTGGAGGGCATGAAGACGGCTCTTGCCGATCCGAATAACTCGTCCCCCTTTGCTGGACAGAATCCCGCAACGCTCATCAGCACACCAGTGGGTATCGCAAGCTATGTGCTTCTCGCACTGTGGATGTGGAGGATTCGCGCGGCGAGGAAGGCTCGCGGCGAGACCATCGGCGGTCCGCCCGCCGTTGAATGGTGGGGCTGGTTTGTCCCGATTGCCAGTGTGGTCCTTCCGTTCCTCGGTATGCGCGCCATCACCAAGGGGCGCGCCAGCATGGGCCTGCTCGCGGGCTGGTGGTCGGCCTACCTCGTGTCAGGCGCGTTCGGACTTGTTTCCGGATTCGCGTCTTTTAGGGCGATTGACCTCTCAACCGGCAAACTCGCCCACCCCGAGGCGCTCGACTCGATGGCTGGATTCGCTTGGGCATCAGGCATCACGCTTGTCGTGTCGTGGATCTTCCTTGCGATGATCATCCGAATCACGACGCGCCGCGAGGCCGAACTGTCCTAGCGGGCACCGCCCTACCTGATTCGACAATGACTGAGGCCCGCGGGAAACCGCGGGCCTCAGTCATTCCATCAACCATCGATTGCGGTCGCTAGGCGCTCGCAGGCGACGCTGCCGAAGACGGATTGGCCGTCGGCTGCGGCGTCGGGGTTCCTGCCGCCGCCGTGCCGTCCAGCGTCGACTCAGCCTCGATCGCCCTGGCGAGCGCATTCTTCAGCGCATCCTGGGCCTGACCGTATGCGGCAAAGTCACCGTCGGCCAGGGCGGCCTGGCCGTCGGTAATCGCCTGCTGAGCATCGGCCAGCGCCTGAGCAAGCGCCGCACGCGATCCGCTGGTGTCCGGGTTTGTCGGACTCGGCGTTGGCGTCCCTGGATCAGGGGTCGGCGTCCCTGGATCAGGGGTCGGCATCCCTGGATCAGTGGGCGTAGCGACCCCATCGCCGAATACCTGGTCAAGCGCCTCCGACAGCGTGTCGGCAAAGCCGACCTGGTCGCCAAACGACACGAAAACCTTCTGAAGCAGCGGGAACTGAGTACCCGTCGATGACCGCACGTACACCGGCTGCACGTACAGAAGTCCACCGCCGACGGGAAGCGTCAGCAGGTTGCCGTTGATGACATCGGTCTCGCCCTGGCGAAGGATGTTGAGCACCTTCTGCGCCTCCGGGTCAGAACGGAACTGGTTCTGCACCTGACCTGGACCGGAGACCGTCGCATCGCGCGGCAGCTCAAGGAGGCGGAACTTGCCGTAGTCCGGATCCTTGACTCCCGCAGTATTTCCAGTTTCAGAGTTCACTGCCACGAAGCCCGTCAGCACGTTTCTCTCCGACGTGCCCTGGGGAATGAAACTGCTTGTGAGCGAGAAGGAGGGCGCCGTTTGGCCTGGCATTTGCAGCGTCAGGTAATACGGCGGCTGCTCGACGGTGTCCTTCGTCGGATCCTTGGGGTTCGCCCAGAAGTCCTGACCCGAGTAGAAGTCGGACGCGTTTGTCACGTGGTAACGCGTGAGTTGGTAGCGCTGGATCGTGAAGAGGTCCTCGGGATAACGCATGTGGCTCATCAGGTCGGCGCTCATGTCGGAGTACGGCTTGAGCGTCGAGGGGAACACCTTCTGCCACGTCTGCAAAATGGGGTCCTCGGGGTCCCACGCGTAGAGCGTCACAGTGCCGTCGTACGCGTCCACCGTCGCCTTGACCGAGTTCCTCACGTAATTCAGCGACGTGGGGTTCAGCGGATCGGGATTCGAGAAGAGGGTCGTCGACGTGATCGATGCCGAATATGGGAAGTTCGCCGTCGAGGTGTAGCCGTCGACGATCCAGACCACGCGACCTTCGACCACCGCGGGATAGCTGGTGGCGTCCAACTCGAGGTAGGGCGCCACTCGCTGCACCCGCTCGATCGGATCGCGGTAGTACAAGATCTGCGAATCCGGAGTCACGCGGTCCGAGAACAGAATCTGCTGTTCCCCGAACTTCAACGCGTACATCAGACGGGCGAACGTGCTCCCAATCTTGGGACCGCCGTCTCCATTGAAGGTGTTGTTGACCTGCCCGCTTACGCCGTCGTCTGGGTAATCAAGCTCCCAAGGAGCCGTTCCCTCGGGAGAGCCGACGATCGAGTAGCCGGGGACTCCTGTTCCAAAGTAGACGCGAGGCTCGTACGTGCCGAGCTCACCCGTGGACGGGATCCCAGATTGGTAGAAGACGGGTCGCCCATCGGTCTCGACGCGGTTGCCGTACGCCGCGACCACGCCAAAGCCATGTGTGTACACGGTGTGGTCATTGACCCACGTGCGGTTCTCGGCACTGAGCCCATCAAGGTTGAGGCCGCGCACCGCGATCACAGTGTCGCGCAGCTCGCCTCCGATGCGGTACCTGTCGACAGTGAGCGTGCTCGGGAACGAGTAATACTGCTTGTTCTGCTGCAACTGCTGGAACGTGGGCGAGACGACGTTGGGGTCGAGCAAGCGAATCTGCGCCGTCGTGTCTGCGTCGGCGCGCAGGGCATCGGCATTCGCTTGGGAGGTCGCCTTGTATTGCGTCGCCTCGACGTTGTCGATGCCGTAGGCGTATCGCGTCGCATTGATGTCGCGCTGAATGTATTTCGCCTCGTACTCTTGTGCGTTCGGCTCGACCTGGAAGTTCTGGACGATCGCGGGGTAGACGCCGCCTACCACGATCGCGGAAAGCGCCATGAGGCCGACGCCCGTCGCGGGAATCCGCCAGTCGCCACGCCAAATCACCAGCAGGAACATCAGGCCGACGACGATGGCAATGCCCGCGAGGATCGACCGCGCTGGCAAGATTGCGTTCACGTCTGTATAGCTCGCGCCCGAGAAGCGCTCACCCTGATTGAGCACCAGGGAGAATCGACTCAACACGTAGTTTGCGGCGATGCCGATCATCACGATGAAGCCGAGCACCGCCAGTTGAGTACGCGCGCCCTTGCTTGCGACAAAACGCCTGCCGCCGCCAGAGATGCCGCCGTACAGCAAATGCACGAACGCGGCGAGGATGGCGCACATCACCGCAATCGCGAGCGCAAAAGAGACAAGCGCGGTGAGCACGGGGAGCGTGAAGACGTAGAAGGACGCATCGAGATTGAACTGCGGGTCCTTCACGCCGAAGGGCGTGCGGTTGAGGAACGCCAGAAACTCCGCCCACTTGCCCGACATCACGCCACCCGCGACGAGGCCCACCACCACAGGCAGCAACTTGGTGACGACGCGCTCGATCGGCCGGATCTGCTCGCGGTACTGGTCGAGCGGCGTGGACCGCGGCGCGGAAGGTGCGGGTCGTATTGACCTCGCCCAACGTAGGGAGCCCCACACGGCGAACGCGGAAAGCACGGCGAAGATCGCGAAGATCACCGCGCGCGAGACCCACTGGGTGCGCCACACGTCGAAGTAGCCGACCTGCTGGTACCAGACGACCTCGGTCCACACGCTCGCGAACACGACGGTCAAGACCACCACCACGGCCATTATGAACACGGCGATCGCTAGCGGCGACCTCCGTTTGGGCACATCGACGGGTCGGGGACGACGGACGGGGCGTTCCTCGTCAAAACTCACGGGTAATCCTTACTTGTTGGACTTGTCGGGGACTGCATTGCAGGTGGGCAGCCCGTCGGTCTTTCCCTGACCGATAGCCACGATGGCGGCATAGGCATCGGTAAGGTCGTTGACTGCATAAACGCTGAGGCCCGCGGGAATGTGCCCGATAACGTCGGGGCAATTTTCGGCGGGCGCAAGGAAGTAGTCCGCTCCGGCTTCGCGCGCACCGTTGAGCTTGTACTGAATTCCGCCGATCGGGTAGACCTTGCCGTCCACGTAGATCTCTCCCGTGCCAGCAACCTTTGCGCCGTCGAGCTCGTCTTCAGGCGTGAGCTTGTCCATGATCGCGAGCGCGAACATCATGCCCGCGCTCGGCCCACCCACCCTGTCGATGTCCACCTTGACCTGGATGGGAAGGTCGAAAATGGGGTCGATCGAAATCCCCATGAGCGCCCGTCCGTCTTCGGCGGCGATTAGATCAAACGTCGCATCGACGCTCTTGGCGCCCCTCTCGACGGTCAAGGTGAGGCTGTCGCCTGGCTTGCGCGCTTGGAGCGCCCGGGTGAGGTCCGAATACGACACCAGCGTTTCGCCATCGGCCGCGGTGATGACGTCTCCAATTTTGAGCAGACTCTTGGCGTTCGAGGTATCGAGGATGCTTGCGACCTTCATCGTGGCCGGCACCACGACACCGCTCGCTTCGAGCGCGGAGACGGTCGCGGACTCCTGAGAAGAGATCCAGTCGTCGGCGCTTTGCTTCGCCTCTTGCTCTTGCTCTTGGGGGGACCGGTAGACGCGCTCCACCGGAGCGACCGTGCTCTTGGGCGAGATGAAGGCTTCGATGACCCTGCCAACCGTGAAGACGCGCTTGTCTCCTGTGCTGAGCGAGACGGTCGTGAGCCGCAACTCCCCCGTCGAGTCATAGGTCGGGGCACCGTCGATCGCAACGAGCGGCACACCATCCTTGGACGCCAACGTGTCGTAGGTCGGTCCAGGTTCTTCGATCGCATACGGCGAGGGCAAAATCGTCAGCACCGCGATGAGGAACGATGACAACAGACCAGTCGCCGCCATCACCATCGCCTTGCGGGTCGCCGGCCGCTCGCTCAACGCGAGGAACACGTCATCATCGGGGTCGGTCATACATCCATCATTGCCCATAGCGAACGCCAGCCCCAATCGCGGTCGCTGTTCGTTACCGTGGGTAACAGTGGGTACGCACTTTGAAGGAGACACGATGGCGGACGCCGAAGAGCCGTGGATGCGGCTGTTGCGGGAACTCTTTGGCGACGATGCCGATGAGGCGATGGAGCAAATGCAGCGCATGGGTATGGACCCTTCCGTGTTGGCGCAGGCCTCTGGAATGGGCAACACCCCAGGAATGGTCGACCACGTACTCGCGCAGATCAGGGCGCTCATGTCCCAATCGGCCGGCGAGGACGTGAATTGGACGCTTGCGCACGACGTGGCACGCGGCGTCGCCGCTCAAGGTGGAGATCCGATTGTTTCGGCGGCCCAGGCCCGCGACTACAGGGCGGCCGTCACGGAGGCCGAATTGTGGCTCGATGCCGCCACCGACTTTGACCCTTCGCGTGCCCAGCCTGCCGTGTGGAGCAGGGCCGAATGGGTCGAGGCGACCCTGCCCACGTGGAAGCACCTTGCGGGGCCCGTCGCGTCATCCGTGTCTCAAGCGCTCGGCGGCGTCCTCCGCAGCGAGGAAGGCGCCCTTGACGGAGAGGCCACCCGCGGGCTGATCGACACCGTGAGCCCCACCGTGTGCGGGATGCACGTGGGTCAAGCCGCGGGCGCCATGGCGCGCGAGGCCTTCGGCGCCACCGACCTAGGAATCCCGCTTGTCGAGGAACCCCGCGTCGTGGTGGTGCCCAGGGCGATCGAGGCCTTCGCGGAAGGACTGGACGTCGACCTGGCCGACGTACGGCTGTATCTGGCGCTGCGAGAGGCAGCGCATGTGAGGCTCTTTCAGGCCGCATCCTGGTTACCTGGACAGCTTCACGCGGCAATCGCGCGCTACGCCCGGGGCGTGACCGTCGATATCGAGGCTTTGGACAACGCGGTCAAGGACGCGGGCATGGGAGACCCTGCCGCTCTCCAGGCCGCGCTCACCACCGGGATATTCTCGTCGGCGCACACCGAGGAACAGAAGGCGACGCTCGAATCGATTGAGACGTGGCTTGCGCTGATCGAGGGCTGGGTGGACGAGGTCACGGCGAGGGCGGCCGCGCCGCACCTGCCTGCGCTCGGCCAGTTGCGCGAAATGATGCGCAGAAGGCGCGCAGCCGGAGGGCCCGCGGAGGACACGTTTTCCGCATTGCTTGGCCTCACGCTGCGCCCGCGTCGCCTGCGAGATGCCTCGGACCTCTGGGGTTTGCTCACTGCTCGCGTGGGATCCGAGGCGAGGGACGCCTTCTGGTCGCACCCTGACTTGCTTCCCGACGCCGAGAAGTTGGCGCAGTGGCGTGTCTGGGTGGACGCCGCCTCGAGCCCCGCGAAGGCAGACGACATCGACAAAGAGATCGCGCAGCTGCTTTCCGGCACCTGGGAAGGCAATTCTGACGGCAACAACGAATCGGACACCCCGAGCGGCGCCTAACGGGTATTGTCGTGATGCGCGTCTACGCTTGACGCAACGGACCCTCGAGTGGGGGGCCAGCGGCACACGCCGCACGATGTAAGAAGGAGAAAGCTCATGGCCGAGAAGTACCAGGGCGAGTTCTACTGCGTGAAGTGCAAGGCCAAGCGCACCACGGAGGGCGACGTCGTCGTCTCCGAGAACGGGCGACGCATGGCGAAGGCCGTGTGCCCCGAGTGTGGCACCAAGCTGAACCGTATCCTCGGCAAGGCGTAACAACCTTTCCAGACGTCAAGGCCGGGTGCCTTCGGGTGCCCGGCCTTTGTCGTGCCAACAGGCCGTCGTCCCACGTGATGCCGTCGTCCCAGGTGATGCCGTCGTCCCACGTGATGCCGTCGTCCCGCGTGATGCCGTCGTCCCCGTGCGGCCCTCTGCCGCTCGGGTGATCCGGGCCTGTGGATAGCGCGCGGACGGGCCGCGCAGATGTCACCCTGTTCCGATGAGACTGCGACATGGTTCGCGCGTGCTCGACAGGGGCGACGACACGGTTCAGGTGGGCTTGCGTTCGCCGGTGGTGTTTTCCGGCCTGTCGGTCGAGCAGAGGCGCTTCGTTGAAAGACTCGAGACGGCGAAGTGGGTGACGAGCCGGTCGAGCGCCCCATTTGAGGACATCGTCTCGCGCCTTGATGCCGCGGGATTGCTCGCGGATCGACCCGCCGAACGCCGCACCGTAGCGCTCAACGATGCTGGGCCGCTCGGCGTGAACGTCGGTATCGCGCTAGCGCGCGCACAATGGGCCGTCCGTTTCGAGGACGACGCCCCCGCGTCCGCGAGCCCTCCCCACACGTATGCTCCCGGCACTCTCGCGACGACCCGCCAGGCCGCGGCGGCCGACGCCGTCGCACGGCTCGTTCCCGGTGCCGACGTTCGCGTGGGAGCGGCCCGCGCCGACGCATGGGTCTTGATGTCGCACGGAGCGCCCGCGATCGAAGCCGCGGTGGCGCTCATGTCCGCGGACACTCCGCACCTCTTTGTGGTGACGGATGAACTCGGGGCCACGGTCGGACCGTTCGCGCTGCCAGGCGAGGGAGCGTGCGGCCTTTGCGACGGCCTGGCGAGGGCTGCGGTCGACCCTGCGTGGCCGCGCCTGTCGCTACAACTTCGCGCGCCCTCCGTGGCGCCGCCGACCGCGGAAGCTGACGTCACGGCGTCGATCGCGGGTCTCGTGTGCGGCGCTCTTGGCGCGTGGCGCGCTGGAGATTCACGCGCGTGGCTCGATACCGTCTGGTGCCTGACGGCGGACGCGCCGCCCGTGTCCCGCGCCATTGCCGCCGATGCCGACTGCGGTTGCGGCGCCGCCGCTCCCGTAGGAGACGAACTCGCCGCGCGCAGGGCGAAGTTTCCGTGAGTGCCGCCGTCTCGTTCGCGGCGGCGCTGCCATCGCGTGGTCGGCCACGGGGCGTGCGGCGTCAGTGGGCCGCGACGACCTCGAGGATCTCGAGGCCGTAGCGGTCAAGTTTGGTCGCGCCCACGCCGTGAACCTTCGCGAGCTCACCCAAGGTCTGGGGCCTGTTCTTCGCGATCGAGATCAGGGAGCTGTCGACCAACACGGTGAAGGCGGGCTTCGCATCGGCCTGAGCGTGCTCCCATCGCCACGCCTTGAGCGCCTCGAAGAGGTTCAGCTGGTCCACATCGAGGTCGTGCGATGTGGCGCGGGCGGCGCGCTGCTGCTGAGCGGGCCGAGCGTCCGGCCACCACTTCTCGAGGAACCGCGTGCGCTTGCGCGTCGCCTTGCCGCCCTCCTTGCGGGAGCGCGCAAAACTGAGATTCAGATGCTCACGGGCGCGGGTCACTCCTACGTACAGCAGCCGCCTCTCCTCCTCAACGGCCTCATCAGTCTCGGCGAGCGAGATGGGCAGCAGTCCCTCTGACATTCCCACCATGAAGACGGCGTCCCACTCGAGACCCTTGGCCGCGTGAAGCGTGCTGAGGGTCACGCCTTCGACCGCGGGAGCGTGCTGCGCCGATGCGCGCTCCGCGAGTTGCTCCACGAACGTGCGCATCGAGGCCCCCTCGCCCGTCGCTGCAATGGACTCGGCGTCCGTGTCATCCGCGAGTTCCGCGAGCGCCTGGAGGGACTCCCAGCGGTCTCGCACCGCGCCGCGCGCCGCTGGAGGCTGCTCGGTCCAGCCCGCACTCTCGAGCGCCGAGCGAGCCTGCACACCGAGCGGCTCGTCGGTGGCGGACACCGCGGCCCCGCGCAACAGGAGCATCGCCTTGCGCACCTCTTCACGCCCAAAGAATCGCTGGCCGCCGCGCACCAAGTAGCCGATGCCTCGCGTCGCGAGCGCCTCCTCGAGCGCCTCCGACTGGCTATTGGTGCGGTACAACACCGCGATCTCGCGGGCAGAGACACCAGCGGACATGAGCGCATCGATGCGCGAGGCGACGCCCTCCGCCTCCGAGCCGTCGTCCGCATACGCGTGGAAACCGACGGCGGGGCCCGACGGACGTTGAGCGACCAACTCGAGGCCACCGCCCGCGTTGGTGTGCTGAGCCATGATGCCGTTGGCCAGGGTCACGACCTGCGGAGTGGAGCGGTAGTCGCGCACGAGGCGCACAATCGCGGCATCCTCATACTTCCTGGTAAATCCCAACAGGTACTGGGGCGAGGCTCCCGCAAACGAATAGATGGTCTGAGCGGGATCACCCACGACGCACAGCTCGCGCCTGCCCCCCAGCCACTGGTCGAGCACGTATGCCTGGAGCGGGGACACGTCCTGATATTCATCCACGACAAAGTGCTTGTATTGACGCCTGATCTGTTCGCCGACGTCGTGGTGACGGCCGATCATGTCGGCGAGCAAAAGCAGGATGTCCTCGAAGTCGAGAACCACTGCCTCGGTTTTCGCCTCCTCGTAGGCCCGCAAGACGTCAACGACTTGGGCTCGCTCGATTCCCGCAGGCGCGGGCCTGCCGATGTCTGTCGTGAACTGCACGTAGTCCTCTGGTGCAACCAACGTGACCTTCGCCCACTCGATCTCGGAGGCGAGGTCGCGCACCGTGAGTCGGTCGACGCTGAGGCCAGACGCCCTTGCTGCGCGGCCAACGAGCGACGCCTTCTGCTCCACGATCGAGGGCATCTGTCCGCCCACCACTTGCGGCCAGAAGTAGCTCAGCTGGCGCAAAGCCGCGGCATGGACTGTGCGGGCCTGGACGCCATCGGCTCCCAGTTGGCGCAGCCGCGTCCGCATCTCCCCCGCGGCCCTCGCCGTGAAGGTCACCGCCAAGACCGAGTGGGGGTTGAACGCCCCCACGCGCACTCCGTACGCCATGCGGTGCGTGATGGCCCTGGTCTTGCCAGTGCCAGCGCCCGCGAGGACGCACACGGGGCCATGGAGCGCCGTGGCGACCTCGCGTTGTTCGGGGTCAAGGGCTTCGAGAAGTTCGTCTGCAGACATCGGCGCCATTGTGTCAGGCGGGCGTGACGCGTGGGCGCCATCCACAGGCGATCCACGACAGCGCGGTCGTGCCATTGTTGTCGTGTGATGGGCACTTCTGCGGACGATCTCGGTGCTCAGAAGTTTGCCGGAACCGCCCAGGCCTACGCCTCGTCGTTCGCGTTGCTGTGCATCGGGACTGTGGAACCCCTGCTGACCGCGGTGGGCCTGGGTCCTGCGACCGCCCGCGGCCTCCGCGTCCTGGACGTCGGAACGGGGACCGGCTCGGTGATGAGGCGCGTTGCCGACTGGGGCGGCGATGTGGTGGCTGTCGACCCGGACGCGGGCATGCGGCGTCTGGCGGCCCTGACCGCACCGAGCGCCGAGGTCCGCGCAGGAATCGTTCCTGGTTTGCCTTTCGACGACGGCCGGTTCCACGTCGTCGTCGCCAACTTCGTGGTCAATCACGTCAGCGACCCGCTCGCCGCAGTGCGGGACATGGCCCGAGTTGCGGCGTCTGGTGGCAGAGTTGGGGCGACGATCTGGCCCGGTGACCGAGGCGTGCTCGGAACCGTGTGGTCCGGCGTCGCCGCCGCGGCGGACGAGGCCTGGCCACCGCGCCCGCTGTGGGTCGAGAGTGACTTCCCGCGGAACCCGGAAGGCATCGCCGGATTGTTCACTCTGGCCGGACTGCGTGACGTCGAAGCGAGCCTCCTGTGCTGGGACACGCGGATCGATCCAGAGCAACTGTGGGAAGGGGTGGCCGCAGGCGTTGCGGGAATCGGTCAGCTCGTCGCCACCAAGCCCGCGGACGTACAGGCCCGAATGAAGGCCGCTTACGACCACCTGGTGGGGCCATATCGCGACGAGGACGGACTGACCCTGCCCACCATCGCCGTGCTCGCAACAGGCATGAAACCGTGACCTGCTGCCGATATCAAGAACCGTCGCACCGTCCGGCTATACATCGATGGGACCCGTGAGTGGCGCATCCGCGAGCGGCCCGCCGTACCAGTCCTCGAGAAGCCTGCGCGCGATCGAGCCATGGGGCGCCAAGATGACGGTGCCGTCGGCCACGAGCGCCACGATCTCCTCGCGAGAGACGAACATCGCCTCGCTGATCTCGTCCTGGTCAAGCACGAAGGCGGCATCGTCGACGCTCGCGGTGAAGCCCACCATGATCGAAGCGGGGAAGGGCCACGGCTGAGAGCCCACGTAGGCAAGATCGCGCAATCGCAGCTGCGCCTCCTCACACACCTCCCTGTGGGCTGCCTGTTCGAAACTCTCCCCTGGCTCCACGTAGCCCGCGAGGTGTGAGAAGCGACGCGGCGACCAGTACGACGCGTGGGCGAGCAACAACCTGTCCTCCGGGTCGGTGATCGCCACAATCACGGCCGGATCGGTGCGCGGGTAGTGCTCCTTCTTGTCGCGCTCGCACCATCGCACCCAGCCGCCCTTGCGGGGCTCCGTGGGGTCACCGCACACGGCGCAGCGCGGGTGGTTTGCGTGCCACGTGCTGATCGCGACGGCGGTTGCGGCGAGCTCTTTGTCGCGGGCACCCTCGGCACCGCGCAGTGAGAGCTCGCCCATGAGGTCCCGTAGCCCGACCATGCGCTCACCGCCGATGCCGTCGTCGTGCGTGCCAAAGGAAGAGTCGACGGGAACGAGCGCGGCGATGTCGCGGCCCGCCTCGCGCCCCAAGTACACGCGTAGCGATGCGGGAGGCTGATCCGCAGGAGCGACAAACACGAGCCTTCCATCAAGTGCCAAAACCGAGCCATTGATCACCGCGATCGCGTCAATCGCGTCGAGGTCGACCGTGTCGCGGCGGTCCGCCGCCCTGTCGACCAGCAGGGGTCCGGTCAGATGTATGGGGCTCACTCGCTCAACGGTACCCGCACGTGCGGGTGCACTGCCCGACCGCGACGGACCTGGTGTGCGGCGTGGAACACGCGCATTGCGGCCGTTTCGCCGTACGGTTGCTCCGTGCCCCGTTCACCTCTCGCGCTCGCCGCTCTCGCCTCGGTCGCCGTTCCCGGCCTCGACGTGTACGACGTGTTGCGCAGCCCGAACACCGACGCGGACTTCGATGTCGTCGTCGTCAAGGACGCGACGGGCAAGAGGTGGATCGTCCGCGCGCCCAAGAGAGCCGCCGCCGGAGCCGCACTCGAGGCGGAGCGCGGCCTGTTACTGGCTCTCGGCAGGGCACATGAGGCGGGTCTCATCGAGTTCGATGTTCCACGTCCGATGGGCTCTGCGGTTTTGACGGGAGAGGATGGCGGCCGCGCCGTCGTCTACACGGAGGTGAGCGGCACCCCGCTCACCCTCGCCGCCGTCGAACCAGGCCCCGGCCTCGCGGCGTCCATCGGCAGGACGCTCGCCGAGATCCACGAGCTTCCTATCGCCCTTGTCGAGGATCAGGGCCTTCCGGTCTACGAGGCCGCGGACTACCGTGACCGGCGCATGGCGGAACTCGACACGGGTGTGGAGACCGGCCTGGTGCCGCCGCGATTGGCGGACAGGTGGGAGCGCCAACTCGAGAACGTCGCATGGTGGCGATTCGAACCCACCGTGACCCATGGCGACCTCGGAGAGCACCAAATCCTGGTGCGCGAAGGGATCGTCGTTGGCGTCGTCGACTGGATGGACGCGCGCGTCGCGGACCCTGCCGACGATCTCGCGTGGCTCGCCGCCGCGGCGCCCGACGATGTGTTTGAGGCCATCATCGAGGCGTACACGATGCGCAGGCGCGAGGTGCGCGACCCTCACTTGGTCGACCGCGCCCGCCTCGCCTCGGAGCTCGCCCTTTTGAGGTGGCTCATGTTTGGCGTCCGCACCGAAAACAACAACGTGATCTCGGACGGGCAGGGAATGCTGCGCGATCTCGAGGCAATGCTCTTCGAAAACTAGGCCCGCAAGACCGCTTGGCCCGCGAGGCTCTACTCGCCTGACGGAGCGGCGTTGTTCAGATCCCCACTCGAGCACGTCCGATTGCGACCCTCGCGCTTGGCGCCATACAGCGCGGCATCGGCGGCTTCCATGAGGGCCTCGACCGAGCGGGCGCCTTCCACTATGGTCGCAACGCCCGCGCTGACGGTCACGTGCAGGGTACCCTCCCGTGTCGACACCGACGCATGCGCGCACGCGTCGCGAAGTCTCTCGGTATGCGCGAACGCCTGCTCGCTGGTCAGCCCTGGAAGCATAATCAGGAACTCCTCGCCGCCGACCCTCGCGAGCATTGACGAGGGCACCTCTTCAAGCATCGCGCGCGCGAGTTCGCGCAGCACCCTGTCTCCCACAGGGTGGCCGTGCGTGTCGTTCACGACCTTAAAGTGATCCACGTCGATCATCGCGATGCTCATGGGCACCCGCTTGGCGACACACCTGGCCAGAGACTGCGGCAACGTCTGTTCTGCATAGCGGCGGTTGTGCAGTCCCGTAACCGCATCCCGCACCACGAGGTCGGTCAACTCGGTACGCAAAAGCGCGAGCTCGCGGCGCTGCAACACTGCATCGGTCACGTCTCGCAACACCACTGCGCGGCCGCTCGGCGCTCCCTTCGCCTCCGATAACAGCGAAATCGTTACCTCGAGGACAACCTCCGTACCGTCGAGCGTCAGGTCGTGCTCGCCGGGACGCGCCGTGGCGTCCGCGATGCTCGGCCACGCGTGCCACAGCGACTTGTCAACGTATTCAGATAGCGGGCCCTGCGCGCCCACCAGCTTGAGCGCGGCCGCGTTCGCGTCGAGGATGTGACCATGGTTGCCGAGGACAATGACGGCATCGGCAAGCTCCTCGAGCACCTGGGAGCGCGCGATCCGCACCGCCTGCCGCATCTCGACTGGCACAACGGCGCGCCAAATCAGCAGGGACGTCAGCGCGAAGGCTGGCACCGTGAGGTCGATGCCGGACGGACTCGAGATGACGACCGTCACGATGCTCGCGACAAGCGGGATCGACCAGATCGACGCGACCAACGGCGCTGTCCTGCGCGTAAAGAGCGATGACGTGTGACGGCCCTTGAACATTTCGATGGTGGCGACGGTAAAGAGCGAGAACGTGATCGCGGTGTTCGCCCAAAAGAGCGGTCCATAGGCAACCGAGCCGTCCGCGCCCTTGACGGCCACGAGGCCCCACAGCGGCGGTAGCGAGGCCGCAATGACAGCGAGCACGGGGTGCGCAGCGAAGCCGACAGCATCTGGCGCAGGTATCTTCTGTCCCGGATGCGTCGCGCTATAGACACCCACGCGGACGCCCGCGACCACCAATGCGAGGGCCGGCATCGTCCATGCCTCGATTACCTGGACCGACGAGGGTCCGATGATCACCCGCAGCAGGTCGACGATTGCCCACCACGCAGTGCCGGTGAGGTAGATGAGGAGGCCGATACGCAACGACGACAAGCCGGGTGCCCGAACAGTGGCGAGGATCACGACGACCGCGATCAGGGCCGACGAGCCGTACGCCCAGAGCAAGACAGCCTCCGACACGACACATCACCCCCTTCAGTGGGCCTTGTGAGTCTTATCGTCCTGCGTGCCCCCCACTTAGGGGGCAGGTCTGTGAGAAAGCCGACGCTCGGAACCCTTCTTCCCGCACCGCCTAGCCCGAGATGAGCGCCTCAATCTCGTCGCGGCCAAGCAGGCGCTCGGGGCGCACCGTCGCGTCGGCCGCCACGTAGTAGAACGCGGCATCGACATCCTCGACGGGTAATCCCTCGCGCGCCGCCCACGCCAGGCGATACATCGCGAGCTGCACCTCGCGGGCTTGCCTCTCTTCGGGATCGCGCGGGGGACTGCCGGACTTCCAGTCGACGACCGTCACGCGGTCGAGTCCCGCTCCTGGGGCAAAGACGGCGTCGATGCGAGATCGGATCGTCACGCCTGCCACTGGAAGCTCGACGTCGGCCTCGACGTGGCTCGGGGTGCGCGAGGCCCACTCCGAGGCGAGGAACGTCTCTTTGAGGGCATCGAGAACGGTCGCGTCAACGTCCGGGGCGTCCTCGTGTGAAATGTCATCGTCTTCCCACAAGGGAACGTGACCAAAGCGGGCCTCGATCCACGCGTGAAGCGCCGATCCCGTGTGGGCGGCCGCGGTCGGCTCGACGGGCACCGGTCTGCGCAACTGCCGCGCGAAAGCGTCGCGATCGCGCCTCATCGCCACGAGGGCCGATGTTGACAAGTGCGCGGGCAAGACGACGTCCCCTGCGTATTCGGACCGCGAAGCCCTCTCCGCGAGCATGACGGCGACTTCGCGCGCCAACGGGAGGCTCTCGTCCCATCCGTCTGGCGGGAGCGTCGCGCGCGCCAGACGCACGCGTTCCGCGAGCGCCCGCCTCGATTCCTGAGCCGTGGTGACGGGCCGGGGCCATGGGTAAGGCTTGGCAGCGGCGGGCTCGGGCGGTCCGTTCTCGGGACAGTCCTCCCACGCCCCTACCGCCACGTCACCCGCGTCGACAAGCTCGTTCACGTACGGCGACGCCGCGAGCGCGGTGACCCCTGTGCCAAACCATGACCCGCTGAGGAGAACGTGACTGCGTGCCCTCGTGAGCGCCACGTAGAACAGCCTGCGTTCTTCTTGGAGCCGATAAGCGCCCGATGCGACGCGGAAGTCGGCGACGCTCGCGGCGAGTTCCCTGTGGTCACGCGCGGCCCTGAACGCCCAGTGCGGCAACTGGTCCCTGTCCAGGCGAAGGTCAAAGGGAACGTTTCCCACTCCGTCGAGCCACCCCGAGTCGGTGTAGTGCGGAGTGCTGGCCGAGGGCGCCCCCACCTTGGGAAACTGCCCGTCGTTGAGCCCAGGAACAGCGACCACGTCCCATTCGAGACCCTTGGCGCCGTGAACCGTCAGCAACTGCACCGCTGCGGGATCCGGCTCTCGCACGGGGGCATCCAGGCCGTTTTCCTCTTCGCGCGCGGCTTCAATCCACGCCAAGAACGCGCCGAGCGTCGCGTGCCGCGCCCCAGCCGCGAAGGATCGCGTCGCGTCTGCAAAGGCATCCACCGCCCTGCGGGCTCTGCCATCTGGGCGGGCCGAGGCCGCCTCGATGTCGAGTCCCCACGCGCGCTCCGCGAACATCACCAGTTCGGGCAGCGTGAGATACGTGTGACGCCTCACGTTGTCGATGACCGATGCGAGTGCGGCAAGCCTGTGACTCGCCTCAGGCGTGAGCGATCGTCCCGCGGCGGACATCCAGCCGGGTCTAGGCAGGGACGCGAGCGCATCGACGATGCTCGGGTTGCCCTCACGTTCCTCGCGCGAACCTGCAAGTTGCTCGGCGCGGTCGTACAGTGCCGCGAGGTCTCGGGGGCCAAGGCACACCCTCTCGCCCGTGAGGAGCCGCATCGCCGCGTCGCCCCGCGACGGGTCGTGAGCCGCGTGGAGCAGCGCCAAGAGGTCGGCGACCTCGGGGACATCGAGCAAACCGCCAAGGCCGACCACCTCGTAGCCGACCCCCGCTGCCGCGAGGGCGTCGACGAGCGCGCCGTATTGCGCCCTCCTGCGACACAGAATCGCGGCAGTCACGGGCGCAGATGGCCTGTGCCCAAGTTCGCGGCGCCTTGCCCTGATGAAGTCAACGACCGCGAGCGCCTCGCCTTCGAGGGTCACGTGGCGCGAAGCGACCACTCCCGGCGCGGCCCTTGCGGGCTCGGGCCTGCCCAACTCCTCACCACGGGACCGCAACGCCGCCCCCGCCACCGCTTCGGCGGCGAGCGGGGCGACGGCCGCGTTTGCCGCGGCGAGGACGGACGCCTCGTTCCTCCAGCTGACCGACAGCGTGAACCTGGCGACCTCGGCATCTCCAAAACGGGCCACGAACTGGCGCAGCGCATCGGCCGAGGCCCCCCGGAAGCCGTAGATGGCCTGGTTGGGGTCGCCGACGGCCATCACGGGGTGCTCGGCGCCAAACATGTGGGCAAAGAGGTCCAGTTGCGGTGGCGAGGTGTCCTGGAACTCGTCGAGCAGGACGGCGGCGAAGCGGGCCCTCTCGGTTTGTTGCACATGTGGGATGTGGGAAAGGCGCACCGCGACGTCGACCTGGTCGGAAAAGTCCAGGAACGAACCCGCCCTCTTGCGCGCGTCGAACTCCTCCACAAGGTCGGCCATCGACACGAGGGTGCGGAGCTTGCTCACATGACGCTCGAGCTCCTGAGTGAACGTGCCCGGCGCACCGTCCCCCTCCTTCTTGGGAAGGGCCGTCATGAAGGCGAGCGCATCGGTGGCCCACTGCCTCATGTCCGCGGGAGTGACCCTGTGGTCTCTCGCCTGGGCCGCCAAGCGCGCGAGCGCAACGGTCACCGTGCTCACCGCGGAGTCCGTCTCGACCGCACGGTCCCACGACTGCACCACGGAATCGGCGAGCTGCCACAGCGAGGCGTTCGTGAGAATCGTGGATCCCGGATCTACCGCGACCCTCAGCCCGTGTTCGGCCGCGAGTTCGGCTGCGTAACCGTTGTACGTCGCGACCGTCACGTCGGGCCTGTTCGGGTCGTGTCCAAAGACGGAGGCAATGCGCGCCGATGCGCGTGCGGCAATCTCGGCCGCGGCCTTGCGGGTGAAGGTGAGGCACAGAATCTCGTCGGGAGACAGGTCACGGCCGAAGAGGTTCTTGGCGTTGTCCAGCAGGTACAGAATCCTGAGCGATAGCGTCTCCGTCTTGCCTGACCCAGCACCTGCAACAACGAGCGCTGGCGTCAGTCCGGCGCCCGCGATGGCCGACTGTTCAGCGGTGAGCGTCCTGTCAGGGTCGACCAGCGCGGCCAGCTGCTCCGGGCTACGACCCTGACCGCCGACAAGGCCCTCATGGATGCTCTGCGTCTGCGTCTGCGTCTGCTCCTGCTCCTGCTCCCGCGTCACGAGTCCGTCACCTGCGCCCCCTCGGCGTGTGCAGGGCATGAGCGGCGCAACGCGCACGAACCGCACGCGTCGTTGACGAGTGCGGGAAAGCTCGCGTGCGTCATCGTCTCGACTACCGCGTCGAGCCGCGCCCTCGCGAGCGCGGGATCGACGCCCTCTTGAGACCGGATCGCCCCCGCCTTGCCCGTCGACAGATAGGCGAGCTCGGCCCCAGCCGCGACGCTGACTCCAGGCACCGCGCCCTCGGCGACCGCCAGTTGGTACATCGCGAGCTGCCCGTTGTCTGCGGCTTGCGCCGCGGTGGGCACCGAACGTCCTGTCTTGAGGTCAACCACGTGCGCACCCTCATTACGCAGCTCGATGCGGTCGGCCTTGCCGGACAGGATCGCCCTGCCCAACTCGAGCCTGAAGGGGTGCTCGACCAGCACCGCGCGGTCGGCTCGCGAGTCGAGGTACGCCGCAAGCCGTGCCGCCATCTCGCGACCTCGCGCATAGGCGGCGCGCTCGGGCCACGTGTCGAGCCCGTAGGCCGCGGTCCACTTCGCGTCGAATTCGGCGAGGATCGCCTCCGTGCCCCCGTGCGGGTGCTCCTCGGCGATCGCGTGCAGCAGGCTCCCCACCTCTTGAGCCGATGTCGACTCTCGCGTGCCGCCCACGGATTCGAGCGCCCAGCGCAGGGCGCACTTTTCTACCCACTCGACCTTGGATGGAGAGACCCTCACGGTCTCGTCGCCGCTCCAGAATGCCTCGTCCGTCGAGGGCGGCGCCACGCCGTGCCACTCATCGGGATCCGCTCCCGCTACGCCCTCTCGAGCGAGAAACGCGAGCATCGTCGCCCGCAATTCAACGAGCGCCTCCCGTGCGTGGCCCTCGTCTCCTCCGTGACTGGAGCCCATGGCGGGCTTCAACGCAGATGACGTTTCCGCAGACGACGTTTCCGCAGCGAGCACATCCGTGGCCTGCAGATACGCAGCGGGAAGGTCCGCCCCCGACCGCAAGGCGGCGACCGCCGCCCGTAAGTCGGCGACACCTCGCCGCGACGACGCTGCGACCCTCGGCACGCCCGCGGCCTGCTCGATGAGCGCCATGAATCGCGATGGTCGAGTCTCGCCGTCATCCACCGCGGTCACGATCAGCCGAGAACGCGCGCGCGATACGGCGACCAAGAGCGCCCGCGTCTCGTCATCCAACACCGCCGCGCGGGCAGAGCGCAGGTCCGTGCTTCCCGTGGCCCTCTCCGCAGCCCCGACGGGACCGTCGGCAACCGCATCGGCGAGCCTTTGCGCCCCTAGCAACGAGTCACGCAAGGTGAGTCGCGGCCAAGCGCCCTCCTCGAGCCCCGCGATCGCGACGACGTCCCACTCGCGCCCTTGAGCGGACGCCGCCGTCGCGAAGGACACCGCATTGGCGGTCGCGGCGCGGGCGCCCAGGCTGTCTGCGGCAAAGTCCTGGCCCTCGAGGTAGTCGAGAAACGCCTCGGCTCGGGCCTCCGGCAGTCGCTCTGTGAATGTTTGAGCCGCCCTCAACAGGCCGATGATGGCGTCGAGATCCGCGTCATCCCTCGCAGACCCTGCGAGCGCGGACTCCCTCCAGGCGTCGGCCACTGCGAGCGCCTCCCAGGCCGCCCACACCACCTCACCCGCCGTCGCGTTCCCCGCCGCCACCTTGGAGCTGGCCGCGACAACGGCCGCGCACGCGCGCCCAGCGGCCGCCGCCTCCGCGCCCGCGAGCGACGCGAATCCGGCAGGTTGCGCGAGCGCCTCGACCAACAATTCATCGGAGGACCGTGAACCGCCGCTTGATCGTTCCTCGCGCACGAGTTCCCTGCGCAGCCGACGCACGCCCACCGGGTCGAGCCCGACGAGGCGCGACGTGAGGACCTCGACCGCGTCCTCCTCGTTCCACGGCGTGCCAAGCGCCGCACGCAGGATCGTGAGCAGTGGCGACACCGCGGGTTCCTTGTGCAAGGCAACTCCCTCCCCCAGGGATTCACACGGGATGTCCGCCGCCAACAGATCCGACCGTAGCGATCGCAACACCGTGGTCGACCTGGCGATCACCGCCATGCGCCCCCACGCAATCGCGGGGCCGTCGAGTCCGTGCCGCGCCCCGCGCAGCTCTGCGGCGATCGCCCGCGACTGGCCATAGCCGTGCGGAGCCGTGATCACCGTCACCGGCGACGGCTCCGCGTGGTCGAGGGAGACGGCGTCGCTCCGTGACGCGTCGTCTTGTGACGCGTCGTCTTGTGACGCGTCGTCTTGTGAGTCACCGTCGCGTGAGTCACCGTCGCGTGAGTCGACGGCGCGTGAGTCGACGGCGGGTGAAACAGCGCTCGCGAGGGCGACACGCGCCGTCGCCCTTGCGCTGCCGAGGCCCTTCACGCCGATGCGACCGGCGATGGTGCCTGTCACCGCCGCGAGCACACCCGATTGCCTGTGGTCGGTCTCGAGTTCGATTCGCACGGCGCCGAAGCCCTTGGGGTCGGTCGCACGGTGCAAAGCGCCTGGAACCGCGCCGCGGTAACCCTGGACGGACTCGTCCGCATTGCCGATGAGTACCAACCGGGCGCCGCTCGCTGACATCTGTCTCAAGAGCGCCGTGGTCGCCACCGTCGCGTCTTGATAGTCGTCAACGATGACAAGATCCCAGTGCGGCGGCTCGCCACCCACCTCCTCTTCCCAGGAGGCAAGCGCGTCCGCGGCCCTGGCGACGATCGTGGCAGGGTCATACCTGGCGCCCTGGTCGGAAGGCGTCGACCGCAACGCCATGACTCCCTCGTACTCGGCATAGAGCCTTGCCGCGGTGACCCACTCGCGGCGACCGGCCGCAACGCCCAAGGCGTGCAGGGCTTGAGGGTCCAGATCGGCCTCTGCTGCCCTCATGAGGAGGTTGCGGAGCTCTTCCCTAAAGGCTGGCAACACCGTCGCCTCGTCGGGAAGGTCCTCGCCCCATTCGAGACGCGGCGCCCTGCCGCCGATGCGCCCCTCGAGCAGCTCGCGCAAGACCACATCCTGCTCCGCACCCGACACAAGGCTCGGCCGCGGTTCACCAAGAAGAGTCGCTTGAGCATTCAGGATCGCGAAGGCGGTCGCCGCGGCGGTGCGCGCCATGGGCACCGAAGTGGGAACGCCGATCGCGACCGACACCCTGTCCCTCAGAGCCGCGGCCGTGGACCGCGTCGGCGCGAGGACGAGGACTCTCTCTGGTGCCATGCCGCGCCCGACGGCATCGGCGGCAACCAAGACCGCGAGAGTCGTCTTTCCAGTACCTGCGCCACCCGTCACGACGATGTGGCCTCTCGAGCCCCGCCCAGAATCCGCACCTCGCCTGATGGCCTCGAGTGCCGCAGACTGCGACGGATCGGGGATGCTTTCGCTCGCACGCGTGCCAGGAGTCACGAGGCGCAGGGAACTCATGTCCCTATCCCACCACGCCCCTGTGACAGCGGTCGCGATCCAGCTCTAGGGGTTTGCGGCGGCGGCCGACGCCGACGGGTCGGCATTCGGGTCGACGTAGTCGACGGGGGCGGCGGGGTTTGGCCACGGGTTGGCCTCGCAGCCGTCGGGAAGCACCTCCTCTTGCACCACCATGATGTCGGCCGGACCGCCCGCGCATTCGACGTCGCCTCGGCCGAGCAGGTGACCCACGTGATGGTTCAGGATGTAGGCGCGCGATCCTGCAAAGTCGGTGCCGAACGCGGGGAATCCCGCCGTCCAGTTGTAGCTGGAGATGACGATCACGCCGTCCTCTTCGCACGACCACGGAGTTTCGACCGCGGCTCCAGGAGAAGGGCTGACTGTCGGCGTCGGCGTCGGAGACACCTCTGTGACGGAGCCCGCCGGCTTTGTGAGGTGCGGATCTGGGCACAAAATGGCCGCGGTGTACGGGCTCGCGAGCACGATCCGATAGTCGGCCACCCCGTCCGTGGCCACATATTGCACCGAGTGGCCCGTGCCCCAGCCCCTGTTGGCATTGAGGGTGGCAATCACATATCGCTTAAACGCCGCGGAGTCGGCCTCCACGCCGTCCTCGACAGCGACCGAGACCCACCGCGTGTCTCCGGCGCCCGCCACGGGGTCGCCGATCCCTGGAACCACCGAGATCGTTCCTGCCGCCTTCGTCTTCACATCTGTCGTGGTCACGCCTGCGTCGCGATCAGCTTGAGTCAACTCACGCGTGATGGGTGGCAACTGGGGCAGAACCGGATCCACGGTGGCGGAGATGGACGCGACCGGACTGGGACTGGGACTTGCCGAAGGTTCGGCCCTCACCAAGGCGGGCACAAAGCCCGTCGCCCACCCCGCGGCAACGCCAAGTCCAAACGCGCCCGCGACAACTAAAACGGTCACCCCAAAGCCGGGCAGGGCAATTCCCCTACCCGCGAACACGCGACGACCTCTCCAAAACACCCCCCTACGATAGTTCGTACCCGCACCACCACTGTCCACGGAGGGCACCATGGAGATCCGCATCGGCGTTCAGAACGTCTCAAGGGAGATCGTGGTGGAGACCGATAAGTCCTCCGACGACATCTCCGCACTCGTATCGAAGGCGCTGTCAGGCGGCGTTTTGGATCTCATGGACGTGCAGGGCCGACGGGTGGTCGTGCCCTCCGCAGCCCTCGCCTACGTGCAGATCGGCGAAGAGGTCAAGCGCCGCGTCGGCTTCGGCGACTAGCCGTTTTCCGTATCGCCTTCAATTCGCATCGTCTGAAATTCGCCTAGTCATCCATGAGCGAGATGAGGTAGGCGACCTCGCTCGACACCTCATGAGCCGTGAGATGAGAAACGTCGATCGTTCCACCCACCTCGTCAAAGCCAAGCGGCTCGAGGGTCGCGTATTGAGAGTCCAAAAGGTCCGTCCCTGCAAAGTGGCCCTCCGTCGCGGAGCGCCGCGCCACGCGTTCGGCAAGGACTGATTGCCGTGCGGCGAGGTGAACGCACACGACCGCACCTGCATCTGCCCTCAGCCGGTCGCGATACGACCGCTTGAGAGAGGAACACGCAACCACCGCATCCGGGTGGCCCGCGAGCCACTCACCGACAGCGTCGAGCCACGGCCACCTATCCGCATCGGTCAGGGGAATCCCCGCGGCCATCTTGGCCACGTTTGACTCCGGGTGAAGGTCGTCGGCATCGACAAAGGGGACGCCAAGAGAGGCCGCGAGCGCAGTGCCCGCGCTCGTCTTTCCGCAACCTGTCACACCCATCACGACCACACGCATGGCGACAGCGTAGGACGCTGAGCCGCTCGCTGCACACGTGCGCCGCGCGCCATGCGCGCGCATGCGGTGCTCGACGCACGCGCAAAAGGGGGTACCGATGCCCCTACCGCTACACTTGGAGTCGACCCCAGAGGTTGCCCGGTCGCATGTGATGCGCGGCGTGACGCCGCAGACCAACGATATTGCGCGATCGGCTACCCGCCATTGACGCATCGTCGCACCACATTTTGAGGACCAACAACCGCATGACTGAACCAACCTTCGCCGATTTTGGCGTGAATCCACTCATCGTGGAAGCCCTAGCGGATCACGGGATCATCTCCCCGTTCCCCATCCAGTCCATGACTCTCCCCGTCGCACTTGCAGGCCACGACATCATCGGCCAGGCCAAGACGGGTACGGGCAAGACGCTCGGCTTTGGCGTGCCGCTGCTCCACCGCGCGATCGGCCCAGGTGAGCCAGGATACGAAGAGCTGGGCGAGGCCGCTGGCAGGCCGCAGGCCCTCATCATGGCGCCGACGCGCGAGCTCGCCGTCCAGGTCGCTGGTGACCTTGAGATGGCGGCAAAGAAGCGCTCATTGCGCATCGCCCAGATCTACGGAGGCCGCGCCTATGAGCCTCAGATCGATTCCCTCAAGAAGGGCGCAGACGTGGTGGTCGGCACGCCAGGCCGCCTCATCGACCTCATGAACCAGGGTCACCTCGACCTGCGCTTTGTCCGCACTCTTGTGCTGGATGAGGCCGACGAGATGCTTGACCTCGGCTTCCTTCCCGACGTCGAGAAGATCGTCGCGGCGACCCCAGCTGGCCGTCACACGATGCTCTTCTCGGCGACGATGCCCGGACCGATCGTCGCGCTCGCTCGCCGCTACATGACGCAGCCGACGCACATTCGCGCCTCGGAGCCCGACGACTTTGGTGCCACCGTCAAGGCCACCAAGCAGTTCGTCTACCGCGCCCACGCGATGGACAAGATGGAAGTCCTGGCTCGCATTCTCCAGGCGAGGGGCCGCGGCCTCACGATCGTCTTTGCGCGCACCAAGCGCACGGCCGCCAAGGTCTCCGATGACCTGCGCGAGCGCGGCTTCGCGTCAGGCGCGATCCATGGCGACCTTGGCCAGGGCGCTCGCGAGCAGGCGCTGCGCGCCTTCCGCGCTGGAAAGATCGACATCCTCGTAGCCACCGACGTGGCCGCTCGCGGCATCGACGTTGAAGACGTCACGCACGTCATCAACTACCAGTGCACGGAGGACGAGAAGACGTACGTTCACCGCATCGGCCGCACGGGTCGCGCGGGCAAGACCGGCGTGGCAGTGACGTTCGTCGACTGGGACGACATGCCGCGCTGGGGAATGATCAACAAGCAGCTCGAGCTCGACCACCCCGAGCCCTTGGAGACGTACTCCAACTCGCCTCAGCTCTACATCGACATGGACATTCCTGAGGGAACCAAGGGCACACTGCCCCGTTCCGAAAGGGTGCGCGAGGGACTGGGTGCAGAAAAGATCGAGGACCTTGGCGAGACAGGCAAGCGCCACGCAGGCGGCGACTCCGGCGGCCATGGCGGTCGCGACAGCGGCCCCAGTCGCGGAGGACACGGCGGAGGTCGCGGCGAGGGTCGCAATGCTGGCCGTGGAGAAGGTCGCGGCGGCCGCGATGGCGGTCGTAGCGGAGCACCCCGTGGCGACGGTGCCGGACGCGGCGACGGTGCACCCCGTGGCGACGGTGCATCCCGTGGCGACAGCAGCGAAGCGCGTGGACGCGGGCGCAACGGCGGTCGTGACGGCTCGGTAGCCGGGGGTCCCGCTTCAGCCGATCGCGCCCCCCGAGAGGGCGGCGCAGCAGCGTCGGCCGACGGAACTCCTCGTCCCAAGCGCAACCGCAACCGTCGGCGTACGGGCAGTGGAAACGCTACCGGCGGAGCCGCGGGCACTCAGACGCCAGCCGCCGAATAGGCGCAGTGCAGAAATAGGCGCAGTGCCGGGTGAGGCGCAGTGCCGGGTGAGGCGCAGTGCCGGGGGCCTAGGCTCCCGGCGCCACGAACGTGTCGAGTCTCGACACGAGTCCCTGACGTACAGAGGGCCACTCGCTGGCAATGATCGAGAACACGACGGTGTCGCGCAACGTCCCATTGCGCCACACCTGGTGGTTGCGCAACACACCGTCCTGTTTGGCACCCAGTTTGGCGACTGCTGCGCGCGACTGACTGTTGTGCCAGTGCGTGCGGAACTCGACGGCGATGCAATCGAGTTCCTCGAACGCGCGCGTCAAGAGGGCCAACTTGGCTGCCGGGTTGACCCCCGTTTCCTGTGCGTCCTTGCCCAGCCACGTCGAACCGATTTCGACGCGCCTGTTTGGGGCATCGATGTTCATGTAGGTGGTCATTCCCACCGCGAGGCCACTGGCGGGCGACACAACGGCCCATGGCGCCATCCGGCCCTCGGCCTGGAGCGCGAGACGTCTGGCAATCTCGCCGTCCATGGCGTCGGGTGCGGGGATGGACGTGTACCAGGTCTTCCACAGGTCGCCGATGCTCACCGCCGCGGCAAGATGCTCGGCATGGGCGTGGGATAGCGGTTCGAGACGTACCCACGAGTTCTCGATGACGGGCGTCTGAGCGAAGGTCACAACGCGACCCTATCGATTCCTCAGCGGCCGCGCGCGTCCTGGAGCTGTCGCAGTGCCGCGTCGGAGGTGACGTTCTCTCCAAGGCGGTTGAGCTTTCCCGTGCCGTGATAGTCGCTCGCGCCGGTGTGCACCAGACCGAGTCGCTGCGCGATGCGCGCGAGCCTGTCTCGCTGCGGCTCGCTGTGGTCGCGGTGCTCGACTTCAAGGCCCACCAGTCCGGCGTCGGCCATGAGCTCGATGACCGAGGTGGGAACCACCTTGCCCCTGCCGTCGGCACCTGGATGGGCAAAAACCGTGACGGCGCCGGTGGCACCGAATGTGCGCACCGCATCGAGCACATCGGGTGCGTAATGAGGCACGTAGTAGGCGGAGTTGCCCGCAAGCACCTGGGCAAATGCATCGTCCCTGCTTGCGAAGACTCCTCGCTCGACCAGGGCGTCGGCGATATGGGGACGCCCCACCGTGTCGGCGTCGCCCGACTGCGCCAAGACGTCGTCCCACGCGAGTGGGTAGTCGGCGCCAATGCGACGCACGATCTCCTTGGCCCTGTCGACGCGCGCGTCGCGCGTGAGACCAAGCATCGCAATGATCTCGTCGTTGCTCGGATCGGGCCAGTATGCGAGAAGGTGAATCGACACCCCGCTGTGCCTGCACGAGACCTCGATGCCTGGAACGAAGTTCATGCCGAGAGCGGCGGCCATCTCGCCCGCGTCCTCGAGACCGGCCATCGAGTCGTGGTCCGTGAGCGCGACCACGTCGATGCCCGCGGCGTGAGCCGATCGCATGACATCTGCCGGGGACTCGGTCCCGTCGGAGACGGTCGAGTGGGTGTGGAGGTCGATGCGCACAGTGCCAGCCTACGGCGACTGGTGCGACCAACTTTCCAGTACCCCGCTCGGGGGATTCGCCCGCGCGGCATCACGGCGCAGGCGAATCCCCTTCGCCGCCTGTGGGAGTGGTTGACTTCCGCACGATCGTCACGCCACTGGCCATGCTGAGGCCCTTCTTGCGCATGGCGCGGGCGCGCTCGCCCGCCGACCGGAGCCGTGGGTTGACGTATTCGTCGATCCCGAAGTTGATGAGGGACAAAGCCATGCCTAGCAGCGCGATGCACAGTCCCGCAGGGATGTACCACCACCAGAAGTCGGGGAAGGCGCCGTTCTGCTGGGCCCAGTACAGGATGGTGCCCCAGTTGAGGTTGGTGATCGGGATGACGCCGATGAACGCGAGCGTGGTGAGACCGAGCACCGCGGCGGTCACGGTGCCCACAAAGCTCGACGCGATGATGGCCGTGAGGTTGGGCAGCATTTCGACGGCGATGATCCGCGGCAGCGGCTCCCCATTTGCCCTCGCGGCCTGCACAAAGTCGCGGTTACGCAACGACATCGTTTGGGCGCGCAGCACCCGCGCTCCCCACGCCCATCCGGTGAGCGCCAGCACCGCCGCGATGAGAAACAGGCTCGGGTTATCGTATTGCGAGGCCACGATGATGATGAGCGGCAGTCCAGGCAACACCAGGAAGACGTTGGTGAGTGCGGAGAGCGACTCGCTCTTCCATCCGGTGACGTAACCCGCCGTGACGCCGATAGCCACCGCCACGAAGGTCGCGATGATCCCGGTGAGGAAGCCCACGATCAGCACTCCCCTCGTCCCGTAGAGGATCTGGCTGAAAAGGTCCTCGCCCATGTGGGTGGTGCCTAGCCAGTGAGCGCCTGACGGTGGCTGCCTGAGCGCGGTGTAGTCCTTCTGAAGCGGGTCGTATCGCGAGATCAGTGGGGCGAAGATGGCCAACACCGTGAACACGCCGAGGATCGCGATCCCGAGCATCGACTTGGGATTGCGGAACATGGCAAAGGACTGCCCGATGCGAGACCAGGTCGAGCGATTGTGCCCGGGTCCCGGCGCTGGCGCGGCGACGATCGCGGCGGTATTGGTGGTCATGGCTCAGGCCTCCATCTGTCGGGTACGCGGGTCGAGGATGGCGTATGCGATATCGGCCATGATGTTCGCGAGCAGCACGGCGAGCGCGATCACGAGGAACAGACCCTGCATGAGGGGATAGTCCTTGGCGGTGGTGGCGTCGAGCAGCAGCTTGCCGACTCCCGGATACGAGAACACGAGTTCCATCACCAAGGTGCCGCCCACGATGAAGCCGAGCGATAAGGCGAAGCTCGACAGCTGCGGCAGCAGGGCGTTGCGCGCCGCGTAATTCACCAAGACGCGACGCGGCTTGAGTCCCTTGGCCTGCGCGACCGTGACGTAGTCCTCGTCAAGGACGGTCATCATCATGTTGCGCATGCCCAGCACCCATCCGCCCAGGGACGCCACCACGATGGTGATGGCAGGCAGTGCCCCGTGCTGTACCACCTGGAGGATGAAGTCCAAGCTCCACTCCGGAGCCGAGCCCTTTCCGTAGGCGTGAGAGGCAGGGAACCAGCCCAGCGTGCTCGAGAACACCGCGATCACGATGAGTCCCATCCAGAAGTAGGGCACCGTGGAAAAGAAGGTAGCAATCGGGACAACGGCGTCTGCCCTGCTCCCCCGCCGCCAACCGATCAGCGCACCAAGGGATGTGCCGATGATGAACGAGAAGACCGTGGCAAGACCCACAAGGCCGACGGTCCAAGGCAGTGCGCTAGCGATGATGTCGGTGACCGGCGCCAGGCCGCGGGAGAAGGACCTCCCGAGGTCGCCGTGGAAGAGGAGCCCCCAGTAGTCGATGTACTGCTGCCACAGCGACTTGGTGCTGTCGAGGCCGAACAAGGTACGCAGGGAGTCGATCGCCTCGGGGCTGACCTTGCCTTGGTTCTTCTGCAGGTACGCGCTGATGGGGTCGCCCTTCATCACGCGGGGCAAGAAGAAGTTGATGGTGATGGCGGCCCACGCGGTGAATGCGTAGAACGCGAGGCGGCGCAAGAAGAATCGCACGGCGGTCAGCTCCTCGTCGGGGCAGGCGCGGAGGGATCCGCGAAGTGCTTGTCTGGGTCGGGCGAGGCATCGCGAAGCGCGCGCGTGTACTCGTGTTGGGGGTTGAGAATCACGTCGTCTGACTTGCCCCGCTCCACCACGACGCCATGGTGGAGCACCATGATTTCGTCGCTGAAGTGACGGGCGGTGGCCAGGTCGTGCGTGATATAGAGGACGCCCAGGTTGGCCTCACGCTGCAGGTCGGCCATCAGGTTGAGGACTCCCAACCGGATCGACACGTCGAGCATCGAGACCGGTTCGTCGGCGATGAGCAACGATGGCCTCGAGGCGAGGGCGCGCGCGATGGCGACGCGCTGACGCTGGCCGCCCGACAACTCGTGCGGGCGCCTGTCGATGGTCGATGCAGGGTCGAGGTGCACGCGCTCGAGCAGCCGCCTCACCTCGGTCTCGACCTCGTCCGAGGGCACCACGTGATCGAGGCGAAGCGGCCTCTCGATGTGGTGCCTGATCGTGTGGTACGGATTGAGCGACGCGAACGGATCCTGGAAGACCATTCGCACCTGCTGGCGATAGCTGCGCAAACCCTTGCCTCGCCGCGGAATCTGCTTCCCGTCGAGCAGGATGTCGCCTGTGGTTGCCCGTTCGAGCTGGGTCAGGATCTTGGCGATGGTCGACTTGCCCGATCCGGACTGGCCCACCAGCGCGATCGTCTCGCCCGAGTGCAGCGTAAAGCTGACATCGTCGAGGGCAAGCATGTCTCCCGCGCCCCTCACGCGATAGCGCTTGGTGACGTGGGAAAACTCGAGGGTCGTCATCGTGATGCCCCGTTCTCTTCGACGGCGCCCGCGCCGTGCCCAGTTCCGCGCACAAAGTCACCGCGTTCGCCTGTGAGGCTCGGGAAAGAGCTCAGCAGGCGTCTCGTGTACTCGTGCTGCGCATGGTGATAGATGTTGGCGGACGTGTCGATCTCGACGATCCTGCCGTCCTTCATGATGGCGATGCGGTCGGAGATCTCGAGAAGCATCGGCAGGTCGTGGGTGATGAAGATGACCGAGAACCCAAACTCGTGACGCAGGTCGGAGATCTGCTGAAGAATCTCGCGCTGGACCAGCACGTCGAGTGCGGTGGTGGGCTCATCCATGATCATGAGTTGCGGCTTGAGCGCGAGCGCCATCGCGATCATCACGCGCTGGCGCATTCCACCCGACAGTTCGTGGGCGTAGGACCTCAAACGCTCGCGGCCCACCCCCACCATGTCGAGCAGGCGTGCGCATTCTTCCTTGCGTTCGGCGCGGCTCATTTGCGGCCGATGCGTGAGGAACACGTCGTCGAGTTGACTGCCCACGTTTGTCACCGGGTTGAGAGCATTCATTGCGCCCTGAAAGACCATCGAGGCCTTGTCCCAGCGGAATCGCCTCATTTGCTCCACCGTGAGGGCGTGCAGGTCAATCGTCTGACCGCCCGCGTCCTGGAAGACCGCGGTACCTGAAGTGATGACGGCTGGCGGCTTGAGGAGCCTCTGGATTCCGTAGGCGAGGGTGGTCTTGCCGCAACCGGATTCGCCCGCGAGACCAAGAATCTCGCCGCGTTCGAGCGTGATCGAGACGTTGCGGACCGCCTCTACTGGCGGGTCCACCTCGTACGTCACGCTGAAATCCGTCACGGTCAGCAGTGGGTCGGCGGTCACTGTGATCTTCCTTGGGGGTTGAGTGGCGATGCGTCGATTGGGCCGTGTGGTGGGGCCGGATAAACTGCCAGGCCCCACCACACGTGAGTCCTTGACTTAGCTCGCGGGCTTGAGCTGGGTCAGGATGTAGGTCGCGGTGGGTTGCGTCGGGTCAGGGTTGATGTACGGGTCATCAGCGCTGGGCCAACCCACGTAGTTGCGGGTGTTGTATTCGGCGATCGACGGGCGCGTTCCGATCGGCATGGCAGGAACGTCCTCGACGAAGATCTTCTGAATCGTCGCCAGTGCGGCGGACCTGTCCGAGTCGGACGTGGCGTTTGCATAAGCGGCAAGTGCCGTCGTTGCCTCGGGGTTGTCGTAGCGCCCAAAGTTGTGGTCGGCAGATTCGCCCACTGGCATGAGCCAGCGACCGTCCATGATGTCCGAGTAGAGGTCCCACGGAGTCAGCCCGGAGTCGGTCCAGTGCAGGATCGCCTGGAAGTTGCCGTTTGACTTGTCAGCCCACCACGTGTCGGAGTCAGGAGTGTTCACCTGCGGGGTGACACCAAGCGGCTTGACCTCGTCGGCGATCAGGCTGATGCCGGTGACGTAGTCGCTCCAGCCCTGCGGAACCTGAATCGTGAACGACACATCTTCGCCAGAGGGATCGACCAGCTGGTCGCCATTCCAGGTGTAGCCGGCGTCCTCGAGCACCTTGCGGGCTCCGTCAACGTCGATCGTGTAGTTCTTGCCCTTGAATTCGTCGAGGATGAAGCTGTCACCGACGGGGGTCGGCAGGCCAGTGATCGACGTCAGCTCCGGAACGCCGCCCTCGCGGGCGATGGCCTGGTGCTGCTTGCGGTCGAGAACCATGTTGACTGCCTTGCGGAACGCCACGTCGTTGAACGGCTTGGTGGTGGTGTTGACGAACATCGCGTCAATGCCAAGTCCAGCTGCCGGCCAGTAGACGTTGTGGTCCGCATCCTTGCTGATAAAGGCTGAGTCAACGTTGGGGATGAAGGCCTGCGCCCAGTCTGCGTCACCATTGGCAAGCGCGGTCGTGAGTGCCGTGTTGTCGTTGTAGGAGACGAAGTAGAGCGTCGGCACGGCGAGCGCGCCGCCCCAGTAGTCATCCCGCGCCGTCAGGGTGACGGACTGCGTCGTGAACTGCGAAAGGACGTACGGGCCAGTACCAACGGGCTCCATGTTGGTGTCGGTGGCAGGGTCCGCACTGTTCTCCCAAATGTGCTTGGGAACAATGAAGCGCATCAGCACCTTGTCGGTCTTGACATACATCGAGTTTTCGAAGGTCAGGGTCACCTTGGTGTCGCTTTGCTCCACAGACTTGAGCCCAAGTGCGGCGGTGTCGAGCTCCGGGTGGTCGATGTACATCTGGTAGCTAAACGCGATGTCGTCGGCCGTGAAGTCCTGACCGTCGCTCCACTTCACACCATCGCGCGCGGTGACCACCACTGACTTGTAGTCGTCCGCCCACGTGATGTCAGAGGCAAGCCACGGAATCACGGGTGCGCTCGGGTCGATCGTGTTGACCATCGCGAGCGGCTCAAGGATTTCGTTGATGTAACCCAGCTTGAGGCCGGACGAGTCGCCCACCCACGGGTTGTTGGATTCGGTGGCGATCGCGCCATCGGGCTTTGCGATGGTCAGCGCTGCGCCCGACTGAGGCGCCGGAGCCGCCGAGCCGTCGACTTTCGTATCGGTCCCCGTGCACCCGCTGAGCGCTAGCGCGGTGACGACCGAGACGACGATCATTGAGGATTTGATCCTCATCGCTTTCTCCTTCTCAGTTCTAGAGTCACGGCGCCTTGCCGGGATCTCCTGATTCTTGAGTCATCGCGAGAGCCTGTGGAGGCCCCCGCGACCGCGGGCTTAGGTGGCACTCCTCCCTCTCGTGACGTTGCCTATCTGGACCGCGGTGTCCAGTCGGATGTCGGTGACGGATCTGCCCACATGGATCGTGTACGTGCAGGCAGGAAGCTTCCAGGCGCCGGACGGTACGTCCCACACCTCGAGTTGACGGCGGGGGATCGTGATGATGACTGCGGACGTCTCGCCAGGCTGCAGGTGCGCGGCCTCGAAGCCGCCTAGCCAGATCGCTGGCCTGTCAAGCCCCTGCTCCGGAGTCGTCGACACATAGGCCTGAACCACGTCCCTGCCCGCGCGCCCTCCCGTGTTGGTGACTGTCACTGTGACAGCGATGCCTCCGTCGGCGTCCTCTGAAGCGGTGGCATCGAGGTAGTCCCACGTGGTCCAGCCGAGCCCGTGTCCAAACGGGGCCGCGGGCGCGTGCGTTGAATTTGCCCAGCCTCGGTATCCGACGTGGATGCCCTCGACATAGTCGACGACGCCGTGCACCGGTAGGCCGTCGGGCACGGGCAGGTGATCCTCGGAGGCAGGGAGCGTCCAGGGTAAGCGCCCCGACGGCTCAACGGCCCCTGCCAGAATGTCCGCGATGGCGTGCCCCGCCTCTTGGCCAGGGAACCAAACCCACAGCACGGTGCTAGCCCGATCGAGCCAAGGCAGGATGACGGGGGCGCCGGCGTTCACCACGATGACGGCGTCAGGTGCCACGTCGAGCACGCGCTCCACGAGTGCGTTTTGATTGCCAGGCAGTGCCAGCGTGGCGCGATCCCAGCCCTCCGACTCGACCTCTTCGTTGGTGCCGACGATCACGACCGTCATCTCGGCTGCAGCTGCCGCGGCAATCGCAGCTTGGATCTCCTCGTCGTCCGACGGACCTGGAACGCCGTGTCGCAGCTCCGCGCGAATCAAGCGACCGTAGCCCTCGGCGTCTATCACGCGGTGCCGCGAACGGATCGATACGCGCCGTGGGCTGTCGATGGTGACGGCCGTCGTCTCGCCTTCCGGGTTGTTGATCGACGAATCGAGGATGACCTCCACGCCCACCTCCGTGTGGCTGGAGGAAACGAGCGCCCCGTCGACCTCGACGCGGTGGGCTCCGACGGTGCCCATTTGGATCGAGTGGTCGCCGTGCTCCGTGAGCATGAAGTCAAATTCAAGGTCCACCGACGCGGTGTCCGCCGGAAGGTCGCGCAGCCATCCGTCCCAGGAGTCCAGTGAGTGGGTTCGCAGCGGGCGCCCGTCTGCGTCCAAATGAACCACCGAGATGCGGGCGTCGTGCGCCGAGAGGTCGAACTGCGGTGCCATCCTGCGCGGATCGCATCCGCGCGCCACGGTGAGAACCGCGTCGGGATACCGGGCGGCCAACCCCTCGGCGGGAGTGACGACGTGTGCGGGGTGGACCGTGGAACTGCCGCCGCCGAGCACGTGTGGTCGCACGGCGTTTGGTCCAATCAGGGCGATCGAGGCGGGGGCCTCGCGGTCCCACACGGCCGTGTCGCTTGCGTTGCGAAGCACGACGGTGCCTCTCGCCGCGGCGCGGCGAATGAGGGCACGGAGATCGCCGGTGTGGGTGATTGGCGCCGCCGGGCGGTCGAGGGCGCCGACGCGCCTGGCTAGCAACAGGATGCGCGCGACCTTGTCGTCGATCTCGTCGTCGGGGACGCGTCCCGTCTCGACTGCCTCGAGAAGCTTGGCTTCCCACGGGCCGCCTGGACCGGGCATGACCACGTCGAGGCCGCCGATGGCGCTCTGCGCGGTGGTGCGCGTGGCCACCCAATCGGAGACCACTACTCCGTCAAATCCGAGGTCTCCCTTGAGGACGTCGCTCAGAAGGTGATGGTGAGCCGTCATGGGAGAGGTCTCTGTGCCGTCGTCCGTCTGGTTGTACGCAGCCATGACGCTCCACGCGCCCGCCTCAACGGCGGCGTCGAACGGCGCCAGATAGACCTCGTGAAGCGTCTTGGGGTCGACTCGGGAGATCGCGGTGGTGCGGTCGGTCTCGGAGTCGTTCGCCACGTAGTGCTTGACGCAAGCGGCCACGCCTTGGTCCTGAATCCCGCTCACTACGTGGGCGCCCACGACTGAGGTGAGGTAAGGGTCTTCGGAGTAGCACTCGAAGTGTCGGCCGGCCACTGGGGTGCGCTGGATGTTGACCTGAGGGGCGAGCACAACGTCTACTCCGTGGCTGCGCGCCTCCCTGGCGAAGGCCTGCCCCACCTCGAAAGCGAGGTCGCGATCCCATGCCGCGGAGATGGCACTGGGTGAGGGGAAGAGGATCGACGTCTCGCCCTCGATGAGCCCCAGTCCGCGCACGCCGACGGGCCCGTCTGAGAAGGCCACCTCGCGCAAGCCGATCGAGTCGATGGCTCGCAGGGACCACATGTTTTGCCCTGTGAGCAGCGCAATTTTGTCCTCAAGAGGGAGCGTGCGGGCGATCTCTCGCAGGTCGTCAAGCTCTGCAGACACATGTCTGCTTGCTACGGACGGCAGCGTCACCGGGGTTCTCCTCGTCGTTGAGTCGTGAGATGCTGGTTAACTTACTGCCTAGTTAGTAAGTCTGCAAACCACGTTGAGAGATCTGTTATGAAATCGAAACAATCCCGCGTTGGCGGAGCTCCAGAACCGACTCCGCGCGTACACTCAGGGCTGGTTGAGCACCGGACCAGCGCGGTGACATTGAGAGGGACGCACGCCATGAGCACCAAGAGGGTTCCGCGCCCCCGGCCCGCGACTGCAGAGCGTCGCAAGGAGATCCTGAGGGCCGCGCTCGAGATCTTTGGCGCCAAGGGATACAACAAGGGACCGCTCGCCGAGATCGCCGAGCAGGTGGGCATGACGCACGCCGGGATCCTGCACCACTTCGGATCCAAGGATGAGTTGCTGCTCGAAGTGCTTCGCTATCGCGACGAGAGTGACGTGGCCGAGCTCGAGCAACGCCACATCCCCACGGGTGTTGACCTCTTCAGGCACCTCGTGAGCACCGCGTTCGCAAACTCCGAGCGCGCGGGCATCGTGCAGGCATATGCCGTGCTGTCCGCCGAGTCCGTCACCGACAACCACCCCGCCAAGGACTACTTTGAGGAGCGCTATCAGACACTTCGTCAAGAGATTGCCGAGGCATTCACGCTCGTGTGCGTCGAGAAAGCGGTGGACGTCGACGAGGATCGGATCAAGCAGGCTTCCGCCAGCATCCTGGCCGTCATGGACGGCCTACAGGTGCAGTGGCTGCTGGACCGCTCACTTGTGGACCTCGGCCCCGCGACGATGTTCGCGATCGAGGCCATCGTGTCCGCCGTCCTTGAGCCTCGTGACAGCCCTCTCGGAGACGGCGCGTCCGGCTAGGCGCTTCACTGACTTCGCGGGCGCGCGACGTCCGGCCGAAGCCGTGCCACGATAGCCAGGTGGAAGACACTGACAAGGCAACCCAAGACAACAACAAGGCGCGGACGACCCGCCCGACCGCCGAGGAGTTCAAGAAGTTCCTCGCATCGGGCTGGGGCGAGCCGGAGGACGTCAAGACGACGGCCGTGGCTGGCGCGCCGTTCGCCGCCTCCCGCAGGGCTCGACTGAGCGTCATGTTCCCAGGGGTGCGCATCGTCGTCCCCGCTGGCGAACTCAAGGTGCGCTCCAACGACACCGACTACCGCTTCCGTCCCCACAGCGACTTCGCGTACCTCACTGGCCTCGGCGTCGACTTTGAGCCTGGCGCCGTCCTCGTGATGACCCCCGTCGAGGGCGCGGAAGACGCCGATGCCGGTCACGACGCGGTCCTTTACCTGATCCCCCCCGCGGGCAACGACAGCGAGGGCTTCTACTCCGATCCTCGCTCGGGCGAGTTCTGGATCGGCCGCCGCCCCGGCTTGGCCGAGTTTGAGGCGATGACGGGACTCGTGACGGACCCGCTCAAGGAGCTTCCAGGGGGGATTCGCCTGGCGAACCACCCCACCAAGGCCGTCCACAAGGCTCTCAGCGAGATGCGGTTTGTGAAGGACGAATACGAGATCCAGCAGTTGCGCGACGCCGTGGACGCGACGATTGAGGGCTTCGCGCGCGCCGTCAAGGAGCTCCCCCGCGCGATCGAGCACAAGCGCGGCGAGCGCGTGGTCGAGGCCGCCTTCGATGGCCACGCCCGCGAGGAGGGCAACGCGGTCGGCTACGAGACCATCGCGGCCTCGGGCGACCACGCGACCACGCTCCACTGGATCCGCAACGACGGTCAGGTGCGATCGGGCGACCTGCTGTTGCTGGACGCTGGCGTCGAGGTCGAGAGCCTCTACACCGCGGACATCACCCGCACGCTTCCGGTCGACGGCACGTTCTCCCCCGTGCAACGCCGCATCTACGAGGTAGTTCTCGAGGCGGCCGACGCGGGATTCGCTGTCGCGCGGCCCGGCGCCAAGTTCCTGGACGTGCACATGGCCGCCATGGAGGTCATCGAGAAGCGCCTGACGGACTGGGGCATCGTTCCCGATGCCGAGGACCCGGAGGCCAAGCTCTACCGCCGGTGGATGGTCCACTCCACGTCGCACCATTTGGGCATGGATGTGCACGACTGCTCGGCCGCCAAGCGCGACCTCTACATGGAGGGCACGCTCGAGCCAGGCATGGTGTTCACGATCGAGCCGGGCCTGTACTTCAAGGCCGAGGACTTGACGGTGCCCGCCGAGTATCGCGGCATCGGCGTGCGGATTGAGGACGACGTGCTCGTCACCGAGGACGGCTGCGAGAACCTCTCAGTCGCCCTCCCCCGCGACCCCGATGCCGTCGAGGCCTGGATGGCGCGGCTGCGGGGCTAGCCTCAATCCATGGACAGGCGGTTGTGGTCAGAGCGCCGGCGCACGTGGTGGACGCGCGGCTGGACGGCGCTGATCACTGGCGTATTGCTATGCCCGCTGACGGCGGAGACGACATGCGAGGACCTGGCCGTGTCCGTCAACGGCGAGAGCCAATGCCACACGGCCTACGTCCCATTGCTTGGAATGGTCACGCCGCTGCGGTACCAGGTGTCCTAACGGACGGTCAGTTCCGGTCTGATGACGGACGCCTTCAAGGCCGCGGCAAGTGAGGCGGGCTCCGGGTTGTATCCACTGCGGCGCCGAATCTCCTTGCGCAATTCCTTGAGCACGCTGTCGCACAGCAGCACATCCACGAGCACGGAAGGTGCCGTCGCGGCGCGTTGATGCCACAGTTCAGTGATCTTGTCGTGCTTCATCGCGCTCTTGTGGAGGTAGAAGAGTTGGGAGGCCTTCGTATTCACCGTCGATTCGTCAAGAAGGTCCACCTCGAAGAGAAGGCTTGTCTCGATGGGCGCGCCAGCCGGGCTACTGAGTTGATAGACGGCCCACACCCTGCCGTTCGTGAGGATCATCCACTCAACGCCCTCCTTGACCGCATAGGTCTCCACTTGGCGCAGATGCTTGGCGCTGAGGTTCTGCGCAGCCCGCTTGACCTCCACGAAAGCGACGAGTTGCTTCTCGATCCGGATCCCGTAATCGGCGAACTCGCCACGCACGGCGTACTCAGTGGTCAAGTCCTCGTACTTGTCGTATCCGAGCGCATCGCAAAGCATGTCCGTGACTAGAAGTCGCGTGTCACCCTCATTCGCATCGCGGTCTACGAGTTCCCGCAGCGGCTTCGCGAAGGCACGAATATGAGTTCGTAACATCTCCAGTGCATCGGTCTCCCACTTGGGTCCGCTCGTCTCAGCCATGCTCTGCCCCTCAATGCACCTCGTTGTGCGGGGAGTGTTCCCCACATCGGACCCTACTCGCCGTCCGAGCGATCACACCACGCCGAGTCGTTGCACGGGCTTGAACTGCGCTGGCTCACCTGCGTCAACCGTGCTTGATTGCATCTAAACGACCGAGCGGAGCGCGAGCAGCACCAGCGCGAGCAACGGCAACGCGCCTTGCTTGATCGCGGCCGACGCCTTGGTGCCGTCGGACAGGATCAGGACCGTTGCCGCGGCAAGCATCGAGCCAACGCCGGCGATCACCAGGGCCGCGCCTACCGCGTGCGACCCAAGCGCGTGCGCGACGATGCCTGCCACGGTGACGATCGCAAGGAACAGGTTGTAAAAGCCCTGGTTAAGCGCGAGTCCGCGCGTCACGTCTGCCTGCTCCTCGGTGGTGCCGAAGGTGGCGCGCACGCGCGGGGTGGTCCACAAGAGGGATTCCATGGCGAAGATGTAGACGTGCAGCGCGGCGGCGAGGCCCGCGATGATGAGAGCGGCGACAAGCACGGGTGCCTCCTGGGGGCGGTCGACGAGAACACCTCATGATGCCGCGATTCAGCGAGGGAAGAGCACGCACCCTGCCATCGTTGACGTGACTATGCCCCTGAAACTGTCCGTGCTCGACCTTGCCCCCATTGCGCCAGACGAGACCCCCGCCCAGGCGCTCGCCCACACCGTCCGCATGGCAAAGGCCGCCGATGAGGCTGGATACGAGCGGGTCTGGTACGCCGAGCACCACAACATGCCGACGATTGCTTCGAGCGCCACCAGCGTGCTCATCGCGCACGTGGCCGCGCTTACCGAACGCATTCGTGTGGGCGCGGGCGGCATCATGCTCCCCAACCACTCGCCGCTCACGATCGCGGAGCAGTTCGGCACCTTGGGCGCACTCCACCCGGGCCGGATCGACCTCGGCCTGGGACGCGCGCCAGGTGGCGACCGCGCCGTGTTCGCCGCGCTGCGCCGCTCCCCCGCAGATTCGGATCGCTTCCCAGACGACGTCGTGGAGTTGCGCGACTACCTCGCCGGCGCCTCCAGGGTGCCAGGCGTTCAGTCCGTGCCAGCCGCGACATCGGCCGCCGACGCGGTGCCGCTGTACATCCTGGGATCATCGCTCTTTGGCGCGCAGCTGGCGGCGGCCTTGGGCCTGCCCTACGCCTTCGCATCGCACTTTGCGCCCGCCTCGCTTCACGACGCGGTGCGGGTGTACAGGGACACCTTTAATCCGTCCGACGCCCTGGCAGAGCCTTACGTCATCGCGGGCGTGAGTGTCTACGCGGCCGTCGATCCGGCAGACGCCGCGGCCCAGTTCGCCACGTCGCGCAGGCGCAGGGTGCGCGCCATGATTCAACGTGGACCCGGCGCGCGGGAATATTCAGACGCCGAGATCGATGCCTTCTTGCTCAGCCCGGGGGGAGCGCAGCTCGCTCAGATGGCGAGGTACACGGCCGTTGGCACCCCTGCTGACGTGCGCGAGTACCTGGAGGAATTCGCCGCGACGTCCCACGCTGACGAACTCATCACCGTTCACGGAGCGCTCGACGCAGACGACCGCGAGCGCTCGTTGCGGCTCACCGCGGTCGCAGTCGAAGGTGCAGCAGAATCCGCAGTTGAAGGCGCTTATGCGGCCCTCTCTGCCAGCACCTTGATCCCAAGCCGCATCTCCTCGGGCGGCAAGTAGAACGGCAAGCGGAAGTGGTCGGCGCCCGCGCCAGGCAACACCTCAAACGCCGCGCCCGCAGCAACCGGCGCCCCAGCCTCCGCAGCCCGTACGGCAAAGCGCGCGGCGCCGCCTTCGCGCAGTCGCACCCACAGGGCCGGGCCGCCAAGCGGTCGCGTGTACTCCCAGTCGAGGCCGTGCTCCGCGACGGCCTCGTCGACCGCGGCAAGAGACTCGCGCAAAGCGTCGAGGCGCCACTGCCTGGTCGCCTCGTAGTGGTCGGAGAGCAGTCGCGCCGCCACCCGCTGGAACAGCAAGGGCGAGCCAAGGTCCATCGCCGCACGACGGTGCCGCATCTGCTCCGCGAGGGTCGCGTTGGTGTGCAGCCAGCCGATGCGCAACCCTCCCCAGAACATCTTGGACATCCCGCCGATCGTGATGACGGACGCGCCGGTGCCGAGTGCGGCAAACGGAGTGCGCACCACCCCATCAAGGGATAACTCGCCGATGGTCCTGTCGTCGATGACTGTGGTGCCAAGCCCCGCTGCCGCCTCAAGCAGCAGTCGCGCGTCGTCGTCCGTCAGGGCCGTGCCCGTCGGGTTATGAAACGTCGTCACGTAGGCGAGGTCGGGACGCGCGGCACGCAAGAGCTTGACCGATGCTGCCGCATCCAGGCCGTCGGGACCCATCGGCAGCGCGAGCGGCCGCGAACCCGAGGCGTGGACAGCGTCGAACACGCCCGGATACGTCACCGACTCCAAGGCGACGGGACGTTGTGCACCCGCGAGCATCGTCACCGCGAGCCAGATCGCCTGCTGAGAGCCCGCCGTGATGACCACCTCCTCCGGCTTGGCGTCGATACCCTCCGCGCGCAGTCGCTCGGTGACGGCCAGCACGAGATCACGGTCACCCAGCGCGGCATAGCCGTTGCCCTGCACCGGGGAGCCGCCCAAGAACGAGGCCATGTCCTCGAGCGCTGTCTTGACGATGGGCGCCGGCGGGGGCGAGGCGGTATTGAACGCGACGAGCGGCTGGACTGGTCCGGTCAATATCTGCGCAAAGCGCTCTTGCGGGCTGAGGCCCAGAACACCGCGCGAACTCACGCCCAGCGTGGGCGCCGCTCCTGGGCGCACCTCAAGCCAACCCGCGTCACGTAGGCGCTGATACGCGGCCGTCACTGTGTTGCGCGAGAGGTGAAGGTGATCGGCGAGAGCGCGCTCGGAAGGCATCCGCGTGCCATGGTCGAGAGAGCCCGATTCGGCAAGGGAGACGATCGCGTTTGCCAATTGGACGTAGAGCGACCCCGTGCCCGTCTGCCAGTGGTCAAGCACGTCGGAAAGCTGTTCGGCTGTGGTCCGCATGTGGGCCAGCATGCCGCAAACTGGCCCCTATTGTATAGCGCCAGTGGCCCGCAAAGAGGCACTAGATCCGCGGGTGCGACTGGTGAAATCATGGGGACATGTCTCTGCACGAACAGTCCCCAACCCCTGTCGCGATGACCGCTCGCCTCGACGAACGAGTGGCGCTCACGGTCGAGGCCGCGCACAGGGGCGCCGCGTACCTGGCAGGCACAACACACCGAGGCATCGCGCCAACGGCAGACGCCATAGCCCGGCTCGAGGCCTTCAGGCGCCCGCTCCAGGAGGGGCCGAGGCCAGGGGAGGACGTGCTCGCCGAACTCGACGACCTCGGCTCCCCCGCCAACACCGTCCAAGCGGTTGGCCGCTAATTCGGCTACGTCGTTGGCGGCGTGGAACCCGCAGCCGCGTCTGCGTCAAACCTCGCGGGCGCGTGGGATCAAAACCTTGCGCTGCCGTCGATGGCACCCGCCGCTGCGGTCCTCGACGAGGTGGCGGCCGGGTGGATCGTCGATCTGCTCGGCCTGCCGAGCGACGCGGTCGCCACGTTCACCACCGGCGCCACGCTGGCCAACTTCACCGCCATCGTCACGGCGCGGGATGCGCTGCTGGCGCGCGCGGGCTGGAATGTCAACAAACTGGGCCTCCAAGGCTCGCCTCCCATCAGGATCATCGCTGGCGAAGAGGTTCACGTCTCGGCGCTGAAGTCCCTGAGGCTAGCCGGCCCCGGCCCAGGCACCGTGGAATTCGTGGCGGTCGACGCGAACGGCGCCATCGACGCCCACGCCTTCCCCACGGACACGGACGCGCTCACCCTGGTACTCCTGCAGGCGGGCAACGTCACCACCGGCGCGAGCGACCCCTTCGCCCGCATCATCCCTGGCGTGCGTGAGCGCGGAGGCTGGGTGCACGTCGACGGCGCCTTCGGGTTATGGGCCGCCGCCTCACCCCGGTTACGCGACCAGGTCGCGGGGGTGGAGGGCGCCGACTCGTGGGCCACCGACGCCCACAAATGGCTCAACGCTCCGTACGACTCAGGGATCGTGATCGTTCGCGAAAGGCAAGACCTGCTGCGCTCCATGTCCGCGCAGGCGGCGTACGTCGCGAGCAACGATGAGCGACAGCTGATGGCGCTGAGCCCCCACATGTCGCAGCGCGCCCGCGGGGTCGAGACGTGGGCGCTGCTGGCCGCCCGCGGTCGCACAGGGATCGCGGAACTCGTGGACCATTCGTGCGCCATGGCCGCCCTTTTCGCCAAACTACTGAGCGAGGCCGGAGCGGAGGTGCCGATCGCGCCAGCACTTAACCAGGTTCCTGTCGCGTTTGGCCACGCTCCTGGAGGCCGCGGGGACGATGCGGTGACCGCCGCAGTGACCGAGGCCATCCAGCGCGAGGGCACGCTATGGGCGGGCGGAAGCGTGTGGCGCGGTCGTCGCATCCTGCGCTTGTCGGTGTCCGATGCGGCCACGACGCGCGGCGATATCGAGGTCTCCGCGGCCGCCATCATCCGCTGTTGGGAGTCCGTACTCGCCACCCACCCGGCACACCAGACGTAGGGCGACAACCCCGGAGGCATCGGCCCGATGTCGACCTTGGGACGGCTCGTCGCGATACGCCCGATTTGTGGAGGAGGTAAGCGACAAGCGCCCCGGCGCGTCGTTGTGGCTAGGCGCTATACCAACAAGGTGCCCCCACTTCTAGGGTAAACACATGACCCTTGCGACGTCGCAACCCGAGGCTGAGGTGCGCGTCGACGCAGCTCTGGTGACATCCCTGATCACTTCCCAGGTTCCCGAGGCCGCGGGATTCTCTCTGGGAGAGCGTTTCGAGGGCAAGGACGCGATCGTGTGGCGCTTGGGCGACGCGTGGGCCGTAAGGCTTCCCCGCAGACAACTCGCGGCCGATCGGGACGTCACCGCGCTCGACTGGCTGCCGCGGATCAGCACCGCATGGCCGTTTAGGGCGCCCGTGCCTGTACGCGTCGGCTCACCAAATGCCGCCTTTCCGTGGCGCTGGAGCGTGGTTCCGTGGGTGCCAGGCGAGCCCGCCACCAAGGCCCCCCTGTCGCCAGCTGGCGCGTCCCAACTCGGGCGCGCCCTCGTCGCGCTCCACACCGACGCTCCCGTCCAGGCTCCACGCCACCCCAAGAAGTCACAACCTCTCGTGATGCGTGCCGCGCGCTTTGAGGACCGGATATACACCCTCGCTCGCCGAACCGAGGGCACCGCGTGGCGACTCAACGTCGACGCCGCACGTCGGATTTTCGAACGCGGGGCGGCTGTCCCTCGACCGGCGGCAACCTGGGCGCACCTCAACCTGAAAGGGAGGCACGTCCTCACCCACAGGGGGATCCTCGCGGGCATCGTCGACTGGAGGGAAGCCGCCGCGGGCGACCCGGCGGCCGACATCGGCCAGTGCCTCGTGCTCCTCCCACCAAGCCACTGGGACGCATTCGTTGAAGGGCTCGGAGGCCTCGACATGCCGACCTTCGCCAGGGCCCGTGCCGAGGCGATCGATTATGCGGCAATGCTCGCCTTATCCCGCGACAAGACCGATGTTGCGGCCGGCTGGCTTGGCCTGCAAGCACTCGGCGTCGCCCAGCGCCACCGTTAGCCTCCCGAAACCTTTGCGCGGCGCCAGTACGCTGGCCCTATGAGCACGGGAGTCGAGCGAATCTTTGTGGCACGCCTTGCAGGCACCACCGTTTTCGACCCCCTTGGCGACCCCGTTGGCAGGGTGCGAGATGTCGTTCTTCTCATGCGCCGGTCTGGAGCGCCCACTGCAGTGGGACTTGTCGTCGAGGTTCCCGGACGGCGACGCGTGTTCATGCCGCTCACGAGGGTGACGTCGATCAACCCCGGTCAGGTCATCTGCACCGGCGTGGTCAACCTGCGGCGGTTCCAGGCGCGCGCCTCCGAGACCCTCGCGATCGGCGAGCTCTTCGAGAGGTCGGTGACCCTCAAGGCTGGACGCACCCTCGCGTACATCGAGGACATCGCGATCGAGCAGGGGCGCGGACGCGTCTGGCAAGTCACCAAGTTGTACGTGCGCAGCGGGGAGCGCAGGCGCGGCGTACTGGGCCTCTCGCTCAAGGGTGCGTCATCGGTGGTCGACCTCGACGATGTCACTGGTCTCGCGACCCGCGACATGGTTCAGGGCGCGGCGCTCGTCATCCAGTCGTTTGCCGACTACAAGCCTGCCGACCTCGCCGCCGCACTCATGGAGATGAGCCCCGCTCGCTCGGCAGAAATTGCGGGAGCCCTTGACAACGAGCGCCTGGCCGACGTCCTCGAGGAGCTTCCCGAAGAGGACCAGGTCGCGTTGCTGAGCACCCTGCGCAGGGACCGCGCCGCCGATGTCCTCGAGGCGATGGATCCCGACGACGCCGCCGACCTCTTGGGCGACCTTCCCGCCGCCGAGGCGGCCGAACTTCTCAAGCTGATGGACCCCGAGGACGCGAAGCAGGTGCGACAACTTCTGGGCTACGAGGATGACACGGCCGGCGGTCTCATGACCACCGAACCCGTCATCGTTGGGCCCGAGACCACGGTGGCCACCTGCCTCGCGCTCGTGCGCAACGAGGCGATTCCTCCCGCTCTCGCCTCGATGGTCTTTGTCGTTCGGCCGCCGCTCGAGACGCCCACCGGTCGATTCATCGGCCTCGTTCACCTCCAGCGGCTCTTGCGCGAGGCACCGCACGACAGCGTCGGCAACTACGTCGATTCCGCGATCGCCTCGCTCGTGCCTGACGATCCGCTCGCGGAGGTGGCGCGCCGCATGGCCGCGTACGACATCCTCGCGTTGCCGGTAGTAGACGAGGACAACCACCTGCTGGGCGCCATCTCGATCGATGACGTGCTCGACCATCTCCTGCCGCGCGACTGGCGCGAACACGACGCCGGCGACCCGCCAGCCGCCGAGACCGTGCTCGAGGCCGAGACCTCGCAGCCCGTAGGTGGCGCCGATGGCTGAGCGTCTCGATCGGCCCAAGGGCGAGCGCAGGCTCTTTTCACCCCGCCCCTCCGCGAACCGTTCCGACCGCTTCGGCAGGGTGTCTGAGGGCATCGCGAGGTTCCTTGGAACGCCCAGGTTCCTGGTCTATCTCACGGTCTTTGTCATCGTGTGGCTCATCTGGAACACCTGGCTTCCTTGGAAATTCGACTCGGCGTCAAACGGATACACCGCACTGACGCTCATGTTGTCGCTGCAGGCGTCGTATGCGGCGCCCCTGATCCTGCTCGCGCAGAACCGTCAGGCCGACAGGGATCGCGTGTCAGCGGAACAGGACCGTCAGCGTGCCGAGCGGTCCCTCGCGGACACCGCGTACCTCGCGCGGGAGGTCGCGGCGCTGCGTCAGGCACTCGGTGAGACCGCAACCAGGGACTTTGTGCGCGGAGAGCTCCGGTCGCTCCTCGAGGACCTGCGGGACCTGGATCGCGAACGCGAGGACGACGCCGAATAAGCCGTCGTCGGCCTCCTGCCCGACGCGTGCGCGGCCTCGCCGCGTCATCCACCTCCCACTCCCACCGCCCACTCCAACGCGCAGTCCCGCTGCGCACTCCAGCGCCCGCTCATACCGCGCGCCGGCCCCCACGCAAGCACCCGTACGATGGAGCCATGCCCACCGAAGACATGTTGCGAAGCGCCCTGGCACTGGTGATCGACCCCGAGATTCGCCGACCCATCACCGAGATCGGGATGGTGCGCTCCGTCGAGATTGACGATACCGGCCTCGCCACCATCGGAATCGACCTCACGGTCGCCGCGTGCCCCATGCGCGAGCGCCTCACGACCGACGTCGAGGCGGCGGCCAGGTCCGTCGAGGGCGTCACCGACGTGCGCGTCGAGCTCGGCGTGATGAGCGACGAACAGCGACTCGCCTTGCGCTCCAGGTTGCGCGGAGGAGCACCCGAGGCAGTGATCCCCTTCACTCAACCAGGCAACCTCACTAAGGTGTACGCGATCGCCTCCGGCAAGGGCGGCGTCGGCAAGTCGACGGTCACGGCCAACCTCGCCGCGGCAATGGCGCTCGACGGCCTCAAGGTGGGAGTGCTCGACGCCGACATCTTCGGCTTCTCCATCCCAGGCATGCTCGGGGTGAAGGGACAACCCACGCGCCTCGACGACATGCTGTTGCCCCCGATCTCCCATGACGTGAAGACGGTCAGCATCGGCATGTTCGTGCCCGAGGGACAACCCGTCGTGTGGCGGGGGCCAATGCTCCACCGCGCGCTTGAGCAATTCCTCGCCGATGTCTTCTGGGGCGACCTCGACGTCCTCCTTCTCGATTTGCCTCCCGGCACCGGTGACATCGCGATCTCCGTGGCTCAACTGCTCCCCCACGCCGAGCTTGTGGTGGTGACGACGCCACAGACCGCCGCCGCGGGCGTCGCCGAGCGCGCCGGTTCAATCGCGATTCAGACCTCACAATCCGTTGCAGGCGTGATCGAGAACATGGCATGGCTCGAACAGCCCGACGGTTCGAGGCTCCACCTCTTCGGCGAGGGAGGCGGCCAGCACGTCGCGGATCGCCTGACCGCGACCCTCGGCACTCCCGTCCCTCTCCTGGGCCAGATCCCTCTCGAGATCACCACTCGCGAGAGCGGCGACAGCGGGATGCCCGTCGTCATCGGCGCCCCCGAGACCGCAGCCGCGCAAGCGATGATCGCGATCGCACGCTCACTCGCCTCGCGCAGCAGGGGCCTGGCAGGCAGAAAACTGTCCGTCACACCCGTGAGCGGCACAGGGCACTAGGTCCAGACGGGTCGCGGCTCCAGTCAACGCGGCGCCGACAATGGCAACGTGGCCGCCCTACTACGTGTGAACGTAGCCACTTTCCCGCACACCCCAGCCAGCGATGATGGCCGCCACGAGTCCACACACGACCGCTCCTGTCGAGACGGCGGGCGTCGCAAGTGCGGACATCACCGCGTCGTCCCATCCAAGACCAGATCCACCGCCGCCTCGTGAGCCAGTGAAAACGCCAGAGAGAATTCCGCTCAGGTCGTCGAACTTCTGATTGACCATTCCCGTGGTCGCCAACACGTGAACCCCAATCGTGGCCAACACGAAGGCGGTCACCTGGTGCCTCAGGCCGCGACAATCCGAGAGGTACCGCACGGTGAAGCCGACGGCGAACGCCTCGGCGAGGCCAAGCACTGCGAGCGCGAGCAAGAGGTTCGAGTCGGGCACAAGAACGGAAAGCAGCAGTGCCACAGCGATCGCGACGACGAGACCGCCGAGAACGGCACCCATGCGGTTGCGCCGCAGGCGCTCAAGCACGGAAGGAGCAGGGTGAACTGGGGCGACTTCGGTCGTCGGCTGCGCCGCGGTTGCCGCAACTTCTGGGGGTTGCACCGGCTCGGGCGTTGCGGACGAAGGTGGCGTGCGAACGGCCATGAGAAGACTCCTTGTGTTGACTACAGTTCCTCAACCCATCATGGCATGCGGAAAGTGATACCAACTCGTCGAGCGTTTGGCATGATTGTCAACATGACCGATCTGCCTGATAACACTGATACGCAGTGGATGCCGGCATGGTCGCGCGAAGAGGGCGCCAGGCGGGCCAAAGCCATCCTCTTTTCCGCTTGTGGAGTTGAAGCGAAGCGCACATGGTGGGCGCCGGGCCGCCTCACCCTCGCGGGCGAATATACGGATATCAGCAATGGCACGTGCATCGCGACAGTCATCCCCCACCGGACCTTCATCGCCGCGGCGAGGCGAGACGATTCGGTGGTCAGAATCACCACGGATTTTCTCACTGACGTCGACGGGGCGGCTTCCGTATGGCAGGGCGACCTGGCCTCGCTCGAACACCTCAGCGGCGAAGCCCCCTGGATTTCCAATCCCGCCGGCGTTCTGTGGGCACTACAAGAACGAGGATATTCCGGCTGCGGCATGGACCTCGCGATCACCTCTTGCGTTCCAGTTGCGTCCGGCTTCAGTTCGGACGCCACGTTTGCCGCCGCAACTGCGGTCGCCGTCAACGAGCTGTGGGGGGTTGTCGCTCCCTACAGGGACGGACGCGACGGAGCTCGCCGAGGCCTGCATCGATGCCGAGAATGACGTAGCCAGGGGCGCCACGGCAGGCGTCTCGCAACACGTGATTCTCCGGTGCGTTGCCGGCGAGGCCATCTACCTCGACTTCAACTCGCGCCCGCCGTCAGCGATCAGTTGTCCCCTGACTTTCGAAGAATACGGCCTGGGACTTTTGATCATCGACACAGGCGTCCGCTCCGCGCGGATGGTGGCGACAGTGCGCGCGCGGATGGAAGACGCGGCGCAGGCCGAAAGGGCCCTGGGCGTGTCGAAACTGAGGGAGCTCCACTCCATGCCCGATGGACGTGCTCGCATCGAGGCCATCGCCGACCCCCTCATTCGCAGGCGCGCGCGACACATCTTCACAGAGACGGAACGTGTCGATCTCGTCCGCGATGAACTCACGGGTACCGCTCCCGCTCACGAGCGTTTCGTGTCCGTCGGCAAGGCGATGTACCGATCTCACGCCTCGCTCGAGCTGGACTTCGACGTCAGCTGCACTGAACTCAACCTCGTTGTTGATACAGCCTTCCGGGTGGGAGCGCTGGGTGCGCGGCTCGTCGGGGCGGGCGGCGGCGGCTCTGCCATCGCCCTGATACGTCGCTCGCAGGCCGCGGGCGCCGCTCAGGTCATCGACGCCGCGTTCCAAGAGCAGGGGCTCGCACGACCGCGCTTTGCCTTCTTCTAAGCGCGGCGCCCTTCTCAGTTCGCCGAGCCGGCGCCGAGGTCGTACTCGACCGTGAGCGGGGCGTGGTCCGACCAACGCGCATCCCACGAGGCCGCCCGTTCCACACGCGCGGACGTTGCCGCATCGGCCAACGCGCTCGTCGCAAACTGATAGTCGAGCCGCCAGCCCGTATCCGTGTCGAAGGCCTTGCCCCGCATGGACCACCACGTGTACGGGCCGTCGTGAAGGCCCTCGACCGCCCTGTGAACATCGATCCAGCTCGACTCCACCCACGCGTCCAGATACGCGCGCTCCTGGGGCAAAAAGCCTGCCGACTTGAGGTTGCCCTTCCAGTTCTTGATGTCGTGCTGTGTATGAGCGATATTGACGTCCCCCATGACGACGACCCTCTCGAACGCCCCCCGCAGCACGGTCAGGCGCGCGGTCATGAGATCCAGGAACTCGTACTTGGAATCCATCTTGGGAGTGCCCGCCTCGCCGGAGTGAACGTACACCGACACGACGCGGACGGGGCCCGCGGGCGACGCAATCGTGGTCTCGACCCAGCGACCGGTGTGCAAGGCGGCGCTTGCTGCGTCGCCGAGTGCATCGGCACCCACAAGAACGTCGGACGGCTCGGTCCGCGACAAAATGGCGACCCCTGCCCTGCCCTTGATCTCGCACTCCTGATGGACCACGTGCCAACCGGACTCGAAAGCCTCGCGCACCACTTCATCGGGCGCGCGCACCTCTTGGAGACACACGACGTCGGCTCCGGAGCCTTCCAGCCACTCGAGGAGGCCCTTGCGAAGGGCGGCACGCACCCCGTTGACGTTGATGGTGACGATGCGCATGCGGACAGCCTACAGACGCGGCCCGACGCGCCATCAGCCCGCTTGGTGCTCGGCGGCCTCGACCACGTTCGCGAGCAGCATCGCGCGCGTCATCGGGCCCACTCCGCCGGGATTGGGCGAGTACCACGACGCCTTCTCACGCGCCTCGACCGCGATGTCTCCCACGACTCGCGCCTTGCCCGTCTTGGGATCGACCGCGCGCGACACCCCCACGTCGATGAGGATCACGCCCTGCTTGACCATGTCCGCCGTGACGATGTCTGGGACGCCCGCAGCGGCCACGATCACATCGGCATTTCGGGTGTGCTCGGCCAGGTCGGCCGTGCCGGTGTGGCACAGCGTCACCGTGGCGTTGACGGCCTTGCGAGTCAGCAGCAGGCCGATGGTGCGCCCCACGGTGGCGCCACGGCCGATCACCACGATGTCCCTGCGACCCAAGTTGAGGCCATGCCTCTCGATGAGCTCGATGATTCCCTTGGGCGTGCATGGCAGCGGGCTATGAATGTCCTCACCCACGCGCAAGACGAGACGGCCGAGGTTGGTGGGGTGCAGCCCGTCGGCGTCCTTCAGGGGATCGATGCGCTCAAGAATCTTGTTGACGTCGATGCCCGCAGGCAAGGGGAGTTGGACGATGAACCCTGTGCACTCTGGGTTCGCGTTGAGCCTGTCGACGGCGGCTTCTACCTCGGCCTGGGTTGCCGTGGCCGGCAGGTCTTCCCGCAAGGAGGCGATGCCCACCTCGGCACAGTCCGCGTGCTTACCATTGACGTACCACGTGGAGCCAGGGTCTTCACCGACAAGCAGGGTGCCTAGACCAGGGACGATGCCGCGCTCCGCGAGCACCGCGACCCTCTGGGCCAGTTCTGCCTTGATCGCGGCCGCGGTCGCCTTGCCGTCGAGAACCTGCGCCATTACTGCACCAGGCCGGGGTAGAGCGGGAACGCGTCGGCCAGCTTCTTGACCCTAGCTCGCAACGCGTCGATGTCAGCCCCACCCTTGAGCGCTGTGGCGATGATGTCCGCCACCTCGGTGAACTCTGTCGCGGCGAAGCCGCGCGTGGCGAGCGCAGGGGTGCCGATGCGCACACCAGACGTGACCATCGGGGGGCGCGGGTCAAAGGGAACAGCGTTGCGGTTGACCGTGATGCCCACCTCGTGGAGCAGGTCCTGGGCCTGCTGGCCATCGATCGGGCTGTTGCGCAGGTCGACGAGCACCAGGTGCACATCCGTGCCACCGGTCACGACGTTGATCCCAGCCGCGATCGCGTCAGGCGCTGTCAGCCGTTCGGCAAGGAGTCGCGCGCCTTCGAGCACGCGCTCCTGGCGCTCCTTAAATTCCGGGCCGGCAGCGATCTTGAGCGCGGTCGCCTTCGCGGCGATGACGTGCATCAATGGGCCACCCTGCTGGCCGGGGAAGACTGCGGAGTTGAGCTTCTTTGCGAGCTCCTCGTCACGCGACACGATGAGTCCGGAGCGGGGGCCGCCCAGGGTCTTGTGGACGGTGGTCGACACGACGTCGGAGTAGGGAACGGGGCTCGGGTGGAGGCCCGCAGCGACGAGGCCCGCAAAGTGAGCCATGTCCGTCCACAGCTTGGCACCCACCTCGTCGGCGATCGCACGGAACGCGGCGAAGTCCAGGTGACGGGGATATGCAGACCAGCCTGCAATCAGGACATCGGGGCGCTCGGCGAGGGCCTGCTGGCGCACCTGTTCCATCTCGATGCGGTGGGTCTGCTCGTCAAGGCCGTATGCGGCGACCTCGTAAAGCTTTCCGGAGAAGTTGAGCTTCATGCCGTGGGTGAGGTGGCCACCGTGGGCAAGCGACAGCCCCATGATCTTCTGGCCCTTGTTGATGAGCGCGTGGAGCACGGCCGCGTTCGCCGTGGCGCCAGAGTGGGGCTGCACGTTGGCGTATGCGGCGCCAAACAGGGTCTTGGCCCGCTCGATCGCGATGGCCTCGGCCACGTCGACCTCTTCGCAGCCGCCGTAATAGCGCTTGCCTGGGTAGCCCTCCGCGTACTTGTTGGTGAGCACGGAGCCCTGAGATTGGAGCACGGAGCGGGGAACGAAGTTCTCCGACGCGATCATCTCGAGGTAGTCGCGTTGACGACCCAATTCGCGGTCGAGGACCGCGGCGATCTCTGGATCGATCTCAGCCAACGGTGCATTCATGATTTGCTGCGTGGCAGTGGGGGTCCCGGCTTCGGTCATCGCGGTTCCTTCGCATCGTTCGGCGCGCACGGCGCCGAGGTGGACTCATCGGCGACCGTGGCCCAGGCGAACGACCGTGGTCGATGGCCTAGCTCTACGCTCAACCATCATGTCGCTTCCTCGCGGTTCCCCGCGTGCGCCAGTCGCGACATTCGCAGTCTAGCCGATGCGGGACGCGCCAAGGCGTACCGCGTCCTCCGGCGCTGGCGCTATTTCCACACGAGAGTGTTGTCCAGCCGGGCAAACACATCGTCCGAGCCATAGACCCATTCAGCCTCGTTGTACGCGTGAATGATGAAGCCCCTGATCTCGGTGCCGTCGTCCAGGATGCGCGGCTCAGGAAGCATGACGACGTCGAGCCGATACGCAGCGAGCTGCCCGATCGAGCAGTCGAACTGCACCGCGGGAAGCCCGCCCAACTCGATGGGGGTCTCGACGATGGCGGTTGCGCCGCTCTCAGGGAGCAGGCTGTCGCGCACATAGTCCGACACCGGTCGCAGGTCCGTCGAGTCGAACGTCGTCATCAGGAAGTCGGTCTTCAGCGCCTCAAACGAGATGGCCGCGCCCGCTGCCCCCGATCCGAACAGCTTAATCTCCGGCTCCGCCGCGCCGCTCTTGGTCTCCCACCACAGCTCGCTCGACGGCTCGCACGCCGCCGGAGTCCCTTGCTCGACCCACCACGCCTCGCCGTCCATCGTGAAGCAAGGCGTTTCGATCGCGTCCCCCTGGAACATGCCGTCGAACGAGGTCGATACACCGTAGGCATCGAGGTACGCCGCGTACGCGGTGTCGAACCCCGCCGCGGCGATCCCAGCCTCCGTCAAGAGGGTGCCTGCGGCAGAAGCGTCGGCCGTTGGCTGCAAGGTCTCCTCGGAATACGAGGCGCTCGGCGTCGGCTGAACGAACTCCGGGTCGTTGCGTCCAGACAAGAAGAGCAAGAAGGCAACAAGGGCGACGGCGGAAACGATGAACGCAAACGCACCAGTGACAATGCCACCGATCTGCTTGCCACCGAAGCCCGACCGTCGCCCAGACACGACGCCGAGAACGACGGCGACGGGGCCCGCAATGATGCCCAAGCCGCAAGCGAAGATCGCCGCAATTCCCGTCACCAGGCTCGCCAACGCCATCGCGCCACCGGGTGGGCGCACCGAATTTTCGTCGTTGATTGTCATGTCATTCCCCCTCGTTCCCCCCTCAAAGGGGGCTAGTTGTCGTCGACGATGTTCCCTGCCTCAAGAATCTTGCGCAGGTAGGCGTACGTCAGGTCGCCGGAGACCTCATCGAACTGATGGTCGAAGCCCGCCTTGTTGTACAGCGCGATGTTGTGCTTGGAGTTCTGACCGGTGAATACCCATACCTCTTTAGTCGACTCGGGCAGGTACCCGAGGACCGCGAAGAGAAGTTGTGTGCCAATTCCCCTCGCTTGAAGGTCGGGGACGACAGCGAGCCGACCGATCGTCGCCTTGTCGTCCTCAATCCCCACGCGAATGGAGCCGACAAGTCGCGGTCCCATCCACGCGCCCAGCGTCACCACGTCGTCGCGCTCGATGTCCTCGGCCAGCTCATCGAGCGTCTGGGTGAGCGCAGGGATATGGGGATCGTTGTACAACTGCGCTTCGGAAACGAAGGCCGCACGACGAATCGTCAGCAGCTCGCCAGCATGCGCTGTGGTGATCCGGTCAATGCGGACGTCGGGGTCGTCGCTCATACGCCTATCGTGTCAGGATTTTCGCCTCAACACGACTAGCGTGGTCCCCGTGTCCAACGAATCGACCGCATGGGTGTTATCCCTCTCCTGTCCAGACCGCGCGGGAATCGTTCACGCGGTGACGGGCGTGCTTGCCGAGCACGGCGGCAACATCACCGAATCCCAGCAATTTGGGGACCCAGACACGGGCCTCTTCTTCATGCGCGTCGAGGTCGCAAGCGCCGCCTCGCGAGAGACCCTTGAGCCCGCCATCGCAGTGCTTGGGGAGCGCTTCTCGATGACCTGGAGCCTCGACATCGCCGGGCGCCGCATGCGCACCATCGTCATGGTGTCGACGGCCGCCCACTGCGTTAACGATCTCCTGTTCCGCGAGCGTGCAGGCACGCTTCCTGTGGATATCGTCGCGATCGTCGGCAACCACCCGGCGCTCGAAAAGCACGCCGCCTTCTACGAGAAGCCATTCGTGCACATCCCCGTCACCGCACAGACCAAGCCCGAAGCGGAAGCGGAACTCCTGGCGCTGGTCGAGCACATGGACGTCGAACTCGTGGTGCTTGCCCGCTACATGCAGATCCTCTCGCCCGAGCTGTCGGGGGCCTTGCGCGGGAGGGCCATCAACATTCACCACTCGTTCTTGCCAAGCTTCAAGGGCGCGCGCCCCTACTTTCAGGCGCACGACCGTGGCGTGAAGCTCATCGGCGCAACCGCGCACTACGTCACTGCCGACCTCGACGAGGGGCCGATCATCGAGCAAGACGTCGAGCGTGTGGACCATACCCACACCCCGGAGTCGCTGACGGCGATCGGCGCCGATGTCGAGCGCAGGGCGCTTGCGAAGGCCGTGCGCTGGCATGCCGAGCACAGGGTGCTCCTCGACGGGCACAGGACGATTGTTTTCAGGTAGAAAGGTTTTCACGCAGAGCCTTTTCACGCAGTTCGGCGCACACCTTCGGCACCGTTAGGGTCGAAGCATGAAGCGCTACGCGATCGTTGCCCTGGCCTTGACCGGCACCTTGCTCCTCGCCGGATGCACCGACTCCGACACCGAGAACCCCACGGCGAGGCCGACGGCGACAGGCGCCATCGATCGCAGCTACCTTGACGCCTCGCTGCCGATCAGCGAGCGCGTGGACGCACTTCTCGGCCAGATGACGCAGGCCGAGAAGTTCGGGCAGATGACCCAGGTCGAGGAGGACTCGCTGAGTCCAGGCGACGTCGCGAGCCTCGGCCTTGGCAGTGTTCTCCATGGCGGCGGCAACATCTCGTTGCAGGGCGACGCCGAGGCTTGGAAGACCGCGGTCGTCGCGCACCAAAAGGAAGCCGTCGACGGCATTCGTCTGGGAATCCCCATCCTCTATGGCGTCGACGCCGTCCATGGCTTCGGCGGAATGTACGGAGCGACCGTGTTTCCGCAGCAGATCGGACTGGGAGCCGCGAACGACCCAGAACTCATGACGCAGATTGGAACGGCGACGGCCAAGGAGTTGTCGGCAGTGGGCATCCGCTGGAATTTTGCCCCGGTGCTCGCCGTCCCTGGCGACATCCGCTGGGGCCGCACCTACGAGGCCTATTCGCAGGATCCGACGATCGTCGCGAACCTGGGCGCGGCGTATATTCGGGGCCTGCAATCGCCCAAGCTCAGTGATCCCTCGGCCGTCCTCGCGACAGCCAAGCACTTCGTTGGCGACGGCTCTACCACGTATGGCTCGTCGACCCAGAACATCGTGAAGCCATACCTGCTCGATCAGGGAGACGCCCCCGCCGACGCCGCGATGCTGGCCGATACCCTCCTTCCCCCGTACAAGGCGGCGCTCGAGGCGGGCGCCCAGTCCGTCATGGCGACATATTCATCGTGGGGCGCACTGAAGACGCACGGAGACGGGACCCTGCTCACTGACACGCTTCGTGGAGACCTTGGGTTCACCGGCTTCGTGGTGTCCGACTGGGCGGGTTGCGACCAGATCAACCCCTCGGACTACGACGATTCGATCGCGAAGTGCGTCAACGCGGGCGTCGACATGGTGATGACTCCCTACGATGGCACTGCCTTCCAGGCGGCTCTCAACAAGGGCATGAATCGCGGCGCTATTTCGCAGGAACGGATCG